>NZ_JAELXR010000033.1:0-531 GCF_016427455.1 Hymenobacter miniatus | reverse complement strand
AGAACAGGTAATTAGGGCTAAGTCGTAACAAGGTAGCCGTACCGGAAGGTGCGGCTGGATCACCTCCTTTCTGGAGCGGCCTTGCTCACGATGTTATGAGTGCATAGTAAGTTTAACTTGATTGTTGCTCTTTGTTTGTTTTCTCATTCAAATTATTTTGAAAACGGATTCTACGTTTGCCTTCGGGTATCGTCGAAACCCGGGCTTGTAGCTCAGGTGGTTAGAGCGCTACACTGATAATGTAGAGGTCCGTGGTTCGAGTCCACGCAGGCCCACTGTTACTAGCGAGGTTACTGTTGGTAAGGAAACCCGGGGGATTAGCTCAGCTGGCTAGAGCACCTGCCTTGCACGCAGGGGGTCAACGGTTCGAATCCGTTATTCTCCACCACAGTCTCACATCAATTGGATGTGGATAGATTAAATAATGAAAAACAGTAACTGACTGATTTTTCACATTGTCACTGGATACGAGAGTGACGCACGTTCTTTGACGTAAGGGGTAACAAAAACGAAGCGTGGCGCGCTTGTTCC
>NZ_JAELXR010000032.1:0-842 GCF_016427455.1 Hymenobacter miniatus | reverse complement strand
GTTCTTTGACGTAAGGGGTAACAAAAACGAAGCGTGGCGCGCTTGTTCCCGCAAGGGAAAAGCAGCACCCAGCGATGGGTGCGGCGCTGCGAAAGCGAAGTAAGAAAGAGCACACGGGGGATGCCTAGGGTCTCAGAGGCGACGAAGGACGCGATAAGCTGCGATAAGCTGGGGGCAGAGGCACATACTCGTTCATCCCCAGATTTCCGAATGGGGCAACCCCCTGCCTGGAAGAGGCAGGAACCGACCCGCTTGACGGGCGGTGGCAAACGCCGGGAACTGAAACATCTAAGTACCGGCAGGAAAAGAAAATAACAATGATTCCCCAAGTAGTGGCGAGCGAACGGGGAGGAGCCCAAACCGGGTTGGTTACGGCCAATCCGGGGTTGTAGGACCACGACATCTGACTAAACCGAGTTAGCCGAAGCTGTTGGGAAACAGCATCATAGAGGGTGAAAATCCCGTAGGCGACAATTCTGGTTTACGGTAGTGGTATCCTGAGTAGGGCGGGGCCGGAGAAACCCCGTCTGAAGCTGGCGGCACCATCCGCCAAGGCTACATACTCCTGAGACACCGATAGTGAACTAGTACCGTGAGGGAAAGGTGAAAAGAACCGGGAATACCGGAGTGAAAAGAACCTGAAACCGTGTGCTTACAAGCAGTCAGAGGGCTTTAGTGGCCTGATGGCGTGCCTTTTGCATAATGAGCCTACGAGTTACTCCTCCCCGGCAAGGTTAAGTACTTTAAGGTACGGAGCCGCAGCGAAAGCGAGTCTGAACAGGGCGCGCAGTCGGGGGGGGTAGACGCGAAACTTTGTGAGCTACCCTTGAGCAGGTTGAAGG
>NZ_JAELXR010000031.1:0-864 GCF_016427455.1 Hymenobacter miniatus | reverse complement strand
TAGACGGTGTTATGGACTTGTGAGCGAAATTAGCGGGTATGGAAGTTACCCGCCGCGCTTATCCGAGCGACGTCACCGACGACGAATGGAGTTTTTTGCTCCCGTATTTATTGCTGGTTCGCGAAGACGCGGCCCAGCGGCAATATCCACTCCGCGAGTTATTTAACGCGTTGCGCTATGTGGTGCGCACGGGCTGCACCTGGCGCTACCTGCCCCACGATTTACCGCCCTGGGCCACGTGCTACCAGCAATGGGCCCGCTGGCGCGATGCCCGCGTCTTTGAAGCCCTGACCGACGATTTGCGCCAGGTGCTGCGCCTCAACGAAGCGCGGCCCGCCGACCCAAGCGCCGTGATTTTCGATTCGCGCACACTGCAAAGCACGCCCGAAAGCGGGCACCGGGCCGGCTACGATGGCGCCAAACGGCGCAAGGGCAGCAAGGTGCACGTGGCCGTCGACACGCTGGGCCACCTGCTGGCCGCCGTCGTTACGCCGGCCAACGAACAGGACCGGGCCCAAGTCGGCGTGTTAGCCGAAGAGGTGCAAGTGGCCTCGGGACAAAGCGTTACGCTGGCCTATGCCGACCAGGGCTACACCGGTGAGGTGCCCGCCCAAACCGCCGAGCAGCACGGCATCGCCTTGCAGGTGGTCAAGCTCGGGCACACCAAGCGCGGCTTTGTGCTGCTGCCCCGCCGCTGGGTCGTCGAGCGCAGCCTGAGCTGGAGCGCCCGCTACAAGCGTCTGGCCCGCGATTACGAACGCCTGGCCGTTAGCCTGCAGCAACTCCACTACCTCGCCTTTGCCGGGCTCATGCTCGCCAAAGCCGCTGGCCTTAACTTGCTCCCAGGTGCATAACACCTTCTAG
>NZ_JAELXR010000030.1:0-1564 GCF_016427455.1 Hymenobacter miniatus | reverse complement strand
GCACTCGACATCAGCTCATCTTCGGGTGAGTGTAGAAATTTTTACAATGGAGAGTTTGATCTTGGCTCAGGATGAACGCTAGCGGCAGGCCTAATACATGCAAGTCGAACGGTGGTAGCAATGCCATAGTGGCGCACGGGTGCGTAACGCGTAGCCAACCTGCCCTGAACTGGGGGATAGCCCGCCGAAAGGCGGATTAATACCGCATAACACTACGGACCGGCATCGGTCAGTGGTTAAAGATTTATTGGTTCAGGATGGGGCTGCGTGCCATTAGCTGGTTGGCGGGGTAACGGCCCACCAAGGCGACGATGGCTAGGGGAGCTGAGAGGCTGGTCCCCCACACGGGCACTGAGATACGGGCCCGACTCCTACGGGAGGCAGCAGTAGGGAATATTGGGCAATGGCCGAGAGGCTGACCCAGCCATGCCGCGTGCAGGACGAAGGCTTTCTGAGTCGTAAACTGCTTTTGCCAGGGAAGAATAAGGGGCATGCGTGCTCCGACGACGGTACCTGGTGAATAAGCACCGGCTAACTCCGTGCCAGCAGCCGCGGTAATACGGAGGGTGCAAGCGTTGTCCGGATTTATTGGGTTTAAAGGGTGCGTAGGCGGCCGTTTAAGTCTGGGGTGAAAGCCCGTTGCTCAACAACGGAACTGCCCTGGAAACTGGACGGCTTGAGTACAGACGAGGGTGGCGGAATGGATGCTGTAGCGGTGAAATGCATAGATAGCATCCAGAACCCCGATTGCGAAGGCAGCTGCCTAGACTGTAACTGACGCTGAGGCACGAAAGCGTGGGGAGCGAACAGGATTAGATACCCTGGTAGTCCACGCCGTAAACGATGGATACTCGCTGCCGGCGATACAATGTCGGTGGCTTAGCGAAAGCGTTAAGTATCCCACCTGGGGAGTACGCCCGCAAGGGTGAAACTCAAAAGAATTGACGGGGGCCCGCACAAGTGGTGGAGCATGTGGTTTAATTCGATGATACGCGAGGAACCTTACCTAGGCTAGAATGCGCGCGACCGCCCCAGAGATGGGGCTTTCCTTCGGGACGCAAAGCAAGGTGCTGCATGGCCGTCGTCAGCTCGTGCCGTGAGGTGTTGGGTTAAGTCCCGCAACGAGCGCAACCCCTATGGTTAGTTGCCAGCACGTAATGGTGGGGACTCTAGCCAGACTGCCTGCGCAAGCAGCGAGGAAGGCGGGGACGACGTCAGGTCATCATGGCCCTTACGCCTAGGGCTACACACGTGCTACAATGGACGGTACAGCGGGTTGCCAACCAGCGATGGTGCGCCAATCCCGAAAAGCCGTTCTCAGTTCGGATCGGAGTCTGCAACTCGACTCCGTGAAGCTGGAATCACTAGTAATCGCGTATCAGCAATGACGCGGTGAATACGTTCCCGGGCCTTGTACACACCGCCCGTCAAGCCATGAAAGTCTGGTAGACCTGAAGCCGGTGCTCGTCACAGAAGCCGGTTAGGGTAGAACAGGTAATTAGGGCTAAGTCGTAACAAGGTAGCCGTACCGGAAGGTGCGGCTGGATCACCTCCTTTCTGGAGC
>NZ_JAELXR010000002.1:0-530351 GCF_016427455.1 Hymenobacter miniatus | reverse complement strand
AGGAGAGGGCGAGTCAGTCGAATACTTTAGAATAGTTAGTTAACTGCGTCCGCGCTGCCTTGGCCCCCCCTCTCCTTTGGGAGAGGGGGCCGGGGGGAGAGGCGCCCGTCAAAATATGGACCCAACCACCACCTTCCTCAGCTGCGACTGGGGCACCTCCTCGTTCCGTCTGCGCCTCGTGGAGCGCGAGACGCTGAAAGTGCTGGCCGAGGAAAGCTCCAAGGAGGGCAACGCCGCCACGGCCGAGCTCTGGAAACAGGCCGGGCAGCCCGCCGAGCAGCGTGTGGCGTTCTATCTGGCCATCGTCCAAACCCACTTGAAAAAGCTGGAAGAAGCCGTGAAAACTTCGCTGGATGGTGTGCCGGTGGTGATTTCGGGCATGGCATCCTCCACCGTGGGCATGCTGGAGGTGCCCTACAAGCCGTTGCCGTTTGCCACTGATGGAGCCGATTTAGCGGTTAAAATCCTGGAAGCCACTCCAGATTTCAAGCACGCCGTGTTGCTGATTTCCGGCGTGAAAAGCGCCGATGACGTGATGCGCGGCGAGGAGGTGCAGCTGGTGGGTTGCCAATTTGAGCACTCGGCCGAGTTGCAGCTATTTCTGCACCCCGGCACCCACGCCAAGCACGTGCTGGTGCAGCAGGGCCAGGCCGTGGCCCTGAAAACCTACATGACGGGCGAATTCTTTTCCCTACTTTCCGCCAAAAGCATCCTGGCGGCGTCGGTGGAAGAAGGCGGTAAGCTGGCGGATGGCGACAACCGGAGGTGGTTCGAGCAAGGCGTGCGCGACAGCCAGACCGCCAACCTGCTGCACAACGCTTTTCTGGTGCGCACCAATGATTTATTCCACAAAGCCAGCAAGGCGGAAAATTATTTCTACCTAAGCGGCTTGCTCATCGGTAGCGAGTGCAAGGAGCTGCAGGCGAACATCCCGGCCGGCATCACGCTGGCGGGCGAGCCCGTGCTGGTCGAGCTATACCGGGCGGCGCTGCAGGCGCTGGGCATTGCCGACCGGTGCCCCGTGCGCACCAAAACCGCCGAGGAAGTAACCCTGAACGGCCAATTTGCCGTTCTTCAACACCACCTGCATTTGCTCGCTCACCCCGAAAAATAGCCCGTCATGCAAGCCGAATCCATCCTGCCGGCGCAGGCCAAGCTGGGCGAAGGCGCCCTCTGGAACCCGGAAACGGCGCGGCTGTACTGGGTCGACATCGAAGGGCGGGCCCTGCACGTGTTCGACCCCGCCACGGGCGAAGACCGACGCTACCCCACCGGCAAACGCATCGGCACCGTCGTGCCCATGCGCAACGGCCATGCGCTGGTGGCCCTGCAACACGGCTTGCACGAGCTGGACCTGGATACTGGCCAGTTCACCCGCCTGGCCGACCCCCTCACCGACGAGTACCTGCGCTTCAACGACGGCAAATGCGACCCCGCGGGCCGGTTTTGGGTGGGCACGTTCGACCTGCAGGGCCGCGCCCACGCTGGCGCCCTCTACCGCTTCGACCCCGACGGCAGCACCCACGTCATGCTGCGCCACGTCACCAATTCCAACGGCCTGGCTTGGTCCCTGGACCAGCGCACGATGTACTACATCGACACGGCCACCCGCGCCGTGCGGGCCTTCGCCTACGACCCCGCCACCGGCACCATTGCCGCCCCGCGCGTCATCATCCGCATCCCCGAAGGCAGCGGCAGCCCCGATGGCATGACCATCGACGCCGAAGGAAAGCTGTGGGTGGCCCTGTGGGGCGCCGGCCGCGTGCACCGCTACGACCCCGAAACCGGCGCCCTGCTCCAGTCCGTGCAGGTGCCCGCGCCGTTCACCTCATCCTGCGCCTTTGGCGGGCCCGAGCTAAAAACGCTCTACATCACCACGGCGCGGGCGGGCCTCACGCCGCAGCAGCTGCAACAGTATCCCCTGAGCGGCAATGTGTTTGCCGCCAGGCCGGGTGTGGCGGGCGTGCCGGCGTATTTCTTTGGAGGGTAGGGCGAACTAAAAGTCCGCGCTACATCTCCGCCACCTGCAATTCAATATCCACGTTGCGGCCGTGGTCGTCGGCGCAGGAAATTTTGACGGGCCCGCTGGGCGGGCGGAAAAACACCCGCTCGGTGGCCGCCGCGGCCCGCAAAAACCGGTCGTTCACGTACCAGAACACTTGGCGCACCTCGCTGCCCGCCGCGCAGCTCAGCAACATTTGTTGCTTTTCGCCGCGGTTTAGCACGTATTCGGCGTGGGCCAGGGGCGAGGTGATGGCCAAGGCCGCGCCAGCGGCTTCGTTGCCGCGCACCAGCTGGCAGGCGGCATTGTGCGGAGGCAGGCGCGAGGACGGCAATCCCTGTGCTTCCCGAAACGCTAGCACCTCGGGCAACGGGTTGGGAAACAGTTGCCGTTTGAAACCCGCCGCCGGCACGCAGGCCCGGCAGTACGAAACGGTGGCATCACCCGAAATCAACGCTTCTTTCTGGTGCTCGCAGTGCCGGGCCGAGGAGGTGCTGGGCAGGTAATAGTCGATGAGCTGGTTGGGGCAGTGCGCGCCGGGCACGAGGCCGGTTTCGGCGCACACCAGCCGGAAGTCGAGCGTGGCGGGCGGCACCGCCCAGTTGTTGGGCGAGTTGTAAGCAAGGAGGTTGAACAGGTCAAAAAGCAGGGGCGAAGCAATATCGGCCCCAGTGAGGGCGGGGCTGCCCTGACCGTTGAAATTGCCCACCCACACGCCGATGGTGTAGTCCTGGTTGTAGCCGATACTCCATGCGTCGCGGCGGCCGTAGCTGGTGCCGGTTTTCCAGGCAATTTTGGGCAGGTGGCGGCTGTTTTGGTAGCCCATGGGCAGGTCGGGGCGGGTGCGCTGGGCCAGCATGTCGGTGATGAGGAAGGCGGCGGCGGGTGAGAACAGGGCAGCACGACCGGGCGCCTCACCCGCCGGCCCCCGCTCCGTCGGAGCGAGGGAGCCTGACGCCCGCAGTTGGATGGCCCGGTACCGCCCGCCACCGGCCAGCGCGGCGTACAGCCCTGTCAGTTCTTCCAGCGTGGCGCCGCAGCCGCCCAGCACCGTGCTCAGGCCTAGCCGCGGCGCCGCTTTCGCCACAGTTTTAAAACCCGCCTCACGCAGCTTGTTGGTGAACGTGGGTACGCCGACTTCGGAAAGCACGCGCACAGCCGGGATGTTGAGCGAGTAGGTAAGGGCCCGCTCCACGGTCACTTCGCCGGCGCAGCTTTTATCAAAATTCTCGGGCCGGAAGCCGCTGAAATTGGTGGGCACGTCGGGCAACTTCAGCTTGGGCGTCACGATGCCGCGGTCCACGGCCAGGGCGTAGAGGAAGGGCTTGAGCGTGCTGCCCGGCGAGCGCACGGCGCGCACGCCATCTACCTGCCCGGCGCTGGCGGCATCCTGAAAGTCGGCCGAGCCCACGTAGGCTTCCACGGCGCGGGAGCGGTTGTTCACCACCAGCACAGCGGCCTGCGAAATGCCCAGCTCGCGCAGGCGGCGCACGTAGTTGCGGGTCAGGTCCTCGGCCTTGGTCTGCGGGCTGCGGCGCAGCGTGGAACGGATGATGGGCTGCGTGGGAAACTGCGTGACCAGCCGCCGCGCCAGGTGCGGGGCCAGCGTGGGCGCCGCGTGGCGCTGCACGTCCAGCGGCTCAGCCAAGGCATCGGCAATGTCCTGGTCCGGGAACAAGTGCTGTTGTTGAAACTGCCGCAGCCAGCGGTTGCGCTCGGCCAGGATGAGGGCGTTGTTTTTGCCCAGCACCAGCACGCGTGGCTGGTTCGGGATAATGGCCAGCGTCACCGTCTGGGCCAGGGAAAGGTAGTCGGGCGGCTGCTGGAAGTAGAGCAGCGCGGCCGATTTCACGCCTTCGATGTTGCCGCCGTAGGGCACTAGGTTCAGGTAGAGCTGCAGGATTTCGGCCTTGCTGTAGTGGGCTTCCAGCTGCATGGCGCGCAGCATTTCCAGCAGCTTGTTGCCGAAGGTGCGCTCCTTGGGCTCCAGCAGCCGGGCCACCTGCATGGTGATGGTGCTGGCCCCAGTGGTGCGGCCGTTCCTGAAAATATTGCGCCCAGCGGCTTGCAGAATAGCCAGCGGATTCACTCCGAAATGGTAGCGGAAATACCGGTCTTCCTTATTGATGATGGCCTGTTGCAAAGCGGGCGTGATTTCCGCCAGCTCGGTTTTCATGCGCCATTTCTGGGTGGGGTTCAGGAAGGCGTGGAGCACGCTGCCATCGGCGGCCAGCACGATGGGCGAGTAGCGCGGCGCGGGCGGCAGCGGAAACAGGCGGTCGAGCAGAAAAGCGAGCAACGGCAGAACGAGTAGAGACGCATATTTGCGTCTCGTCGTTGAACGACCCGAAAAGGTGCTCGTCAACCGTTGCCAATTCATTGCTGCTTGCATTTTACCTACGACTGTTCAACGACGAGACGCAAATATGCGTCTCTGCAACCACGCATGGAGGGCGATAAATTCAATGACCGTTTTCGCATTGCTTCGGCCCGCTGGGCGGGTTATGATTACAGTCAAAATGGGGCATATTTCGTGACTATTTGCACCCTGAATCGGGCGAGATATTTTGGAGAAATTATTCTGCCAACCGGCAATTGGGAAGAGGCTGAGCTGGCATCAACTGCGCAAGCTCGAATTGCGTGGGAATGCTGGCTTCAAATCCCCGTTCGCTTTCCGTTTGCGAGGCTTGATTCCTTCGTCGTGATGCCCGACCATGTGCATGGGCTTCTGCTTTTTGATAAAGCAGATGAGAAGCGGCCTGCGCTGAGTTATCAGAATGCTTTTGGCCCGCAACGCGAGAATTTAGCAGCGGTTATTCGCGGATTCAAAGCTGGCGTAAGTGCTTTAGCGAAGCAGCAAGGGTTGGAATTTAACTGGCAAAGCCGCTACCATGACCGGGTGGTGCGCAATGATGCAGAATTACGGAAGATTCAGCAGTACATCGCCAACAATCCAGCCCGCTGGAAACACGAGCAATACGCCGAAGAGGGCCTCTTTCGGTAGAGACGCATATTTGCGCCTCGTCGTTGAACGACTGGTGCCGCACCATTGCGCGTTCGTTCAACGACGAGACGCAAATATGCGTCTCTACCGCACCCGCACCACGCCGGCCCCGTTGTAGCTGTGGTACTCCGCGTTGTACATCGCATCCGCATTCACCGGCCCCAGCTTGAACGTGCCTTTGCTCACGGCGCGGCAGAGGTAGTAGAAATGCTGCGGCGTGGTCGTGGCCGTGGCGAATAGATTGATTCGGTCGTCGCGCACATCCAGGTAATCGGGCGTGCTGGCGTCTTTGGCCCAGTTCAGCTCGCGCAGGGCGCCGATGCGCGGGTTTTCGATTTCGAGGCCGGCGGGCAGTAGGTCGGTAATGGCCACGTTCTTGATGGTCCCGGCGCCGTCGCCGGCTTCCAGGGTGAGCTTCACCACCACCAAATCGTTCTGGCGGAAGGTGGGGGCGCCGAGCGGGGCGCCGTCGCGGGTGAGGAACTGGCGGCGCACTTTCAGGTAGGAATCTTCCTCCCTCACCTGGCCGCTGGCCGAGATGCCCTCGGTTTCCCGGAAGTAGTAGAGGCTGCCTTGGCCGGCGCTGCGGATGCTCACGTTGCGGTTGGCTACGTTGCGCAGCGTGAGGTCTTTGCCGGTGAAGCTGCCGGCTGGCTTGCCGTCGATGGTGAGCGTGGCGGTGGCGGTGCTGCGGGCGTTTTGGCGGGCTATTTTGCCGAGGGCCAGCAGGGCGAAGGACGTTTCCTGGGTGTTGAGCCAGTAGGCGGCTTTCATCTGGCGGCTGAGCTGGCGGGCCATGCCGGGGATTTGTGGGTTGTTGGGGTCGGTGCTGACGAGGGCGTTGAGGATGAGGCCCAGGTCGCGGATGGGGGAGTAGAACGAGCCGTCGAGGGCGCGCTTGGCTGCCCGCTCGCTGCCGAACTTGGTGGGCAGCAGCTCGCGGAAGGCGCGCTGGTTGCCGAGCAGGCTTTGGGTGCAGGCCAGCAGCACCTGTGAGTCTTCGGTGAGCAGGGGGCGGTTGGCGCGGTAGTAGCTCAGGGCCACGGGGTCTTGGCGGCCGGCCAGGGCCAGCACGTAGAGCGAGTAGGCGATTTCGCGGCTGGCGATGGTGCGCTGGCGGGCAATGTTGCTGACGTCGAAATACTGATAGGGCTCGGTTTCGCGCTTTTTGAGGCGAAATTGCAAGTATTTCAGCACCTTGTCGAGCACGGATTTATTCACCGCGAAGCCGGCCTGCTGGGCTTCCTGCAGGAAATGGGCGGCGTAGGCAGTGGCCCACCAGTTATCGTAGTCGCCGCCCGGCCAGTAGCTCAGGCTGCCGTTGTAGAGCTGCATGCTCTCAATCTTGCGGATGGCTTCCTGCACGTGGTAGTTCGGGTTGTAGCGCTGGGCTTTGGGGCCGGCGCCGGATTTCTGCTGCAGGGTGGCCGCCAAATCGGCGTAGTAGAGCTGCGGGAAAGCGGCCGACACGGTTTGCTCCAGGCAGCCGTAGGGGTATTGCAGTAGGTAGCGCAAGTCCTTGCTGAACTCCGTGAGCGGTGAGCGGCTCACCACCAGCCGGCTGGTCAGTGAGGAGGGGATGAAATCGGTTTTCAGGTTGAGCGGGAGCGTGGTGCCGCCAGCCAGCACGCCACTGCCGGTGCGCTTTTCGAGCGAGGCAGCGGGACGGATGGGGAGTTCGATGGTTTCAGAATAGCGACCTGGCAGTTTGATAAAATGCCCTTGTGCGTCTTTGATGAAGGTTTTCACAATGATTTTGACAATAGACGCTCCAACTCCTGTTGCCACGAAAGTGAATGCGGTTCGATTCTCTGAATTAGGTCTTAACTCCAACCCATGCACCGTACCTGAATCAGAAGAGTAATTTGTCTTGCCATTGAAGACAACAGGAACAATTTTTCTTCCCGCAATTGGTCCTGACAGTGAATCATACACCGATGCATAAATCGGTTTTCCAGTCGTATTGGTTAGAGTAACCGGTACTTGTAATGTGTCTCCAGGAGAAGCAAACCTGGGCAGCGCCGTCGAAATCACCACTGGGTCGGCCACCTTCATCGTGAACTCGGCCGAGCCGAAGGCATCGTCCTTGTAGGCCACGGCCATGATGCGGAGTGCCCCGCTAAACTGCGGCACGCGCACCCGGTAGCGCACTTTGCCGTCGCCGTCGGCGGTGAGCACGCCGCTCCATTTAGCCACCAGTTTCACGCGGCGGTTGGGCACGGGGTTGGTGCGGCGGCGCATGTCGGCGGCGTCGCCGCCGCTGCTGCTGGTGCCGAGTTCCGGCAGCAGGAAGGGGTACACGTCGAAGGCCGATACTTCCAGGGCCCGTTTCTGGTAGAAGTAGGCGTGCGGGTCGGGCGTCCGGTAGTTTTTGAGCTGCAGAATGCCTTCATCCACCACGGCCAGCGTGACCTGGGCGCGCGGCGCGGTCGTGATTTCCACCGTTTGCCAGGTCTGCGAGCGGCTGGCGGCCGGCGCGGCAATGGCCACCGGGAGGCGCGAATCGGCCCTTTCCACCGTCAGGGGCAGGAAGCCGCGGGCCACGGTGAGGGGCAGGCGGTCGCGGCCGTCGTGGGCGCGCACGGCCGTGGCGGTGATATACACGTTGGGCACGTGTTCGGCCTTGATGGGGATTTTCACCTCGGCCGCCTTGCCGTCGGTGCTCACGTAGAAATGGTCAAGCACGTTGGCCCGCTCCACCGTCACCAGAATGCGGCCGGCGAAGGGCGCTTTCAGCAGCAGCTTGGCGGTTTCGCCGGGGGCGTACTTGGGCTTGTCGGCTTCGATGCTCACCGCGCCCTCGTTGTTCACCTCGAAGGAATTGGCCTGGGTGTCGCCGTAGCCGTAGGCGTAAAACTGCTGCGTGACGTAGCTCGTGGCGCCCGGCCGGCTCACGCGCACCTCGTACTCGCCCGAGTAGATGGGGGTGAAGCTGAAGCTGGTTTCGGCCCCTACGGCGCGGGTTTGGCTCAGAATGGTTTGCTCGCGCTGCTGCGACTGGTACACGTAGCGGCCGCCCTGGCGCTCGAGCACGGTTTCCCAGAGCTTGCGCACCACCTTCACTTCGGCCTGGGCCGTGGTGGGCCGGCCGGCCGGCGTGAGGGCCAGCAGCTTCACCGTGAGGGCGTGCCGCGTGCCGATGAGCTCGGGCAAACTCCCGATGCCGAACATGGTGGCCTGGGTCTGCACGTCGAAGGTGGCGAGGCGGTTCACGGGCCGGCCGGTTTCGTCGAACACCGTGGCGAAGGCCACGCCTTCCAGCGTACCGAGGTCGCGGAAATCGGGCACGGTGTAGGCGGCGGTGCCTTTGCCGGTGGCGTCGGTGCTGCCTTCGCGCACGGTTTTCTCGAAGCGCGAGGTGAGGGCGCTTTCGCTGGATTCGCCGTCGTCGTTGGTGGTTTTGCGCTTTTCGCCGCTGTTGATGGCGAAGGTGTAGTCGGGGTATTTCGGGGCCGAGAAGTACTTCTGTTTCAGCGAAAACTCAACCTCAAACTTGCGGTCGGCCGCCGGCGGGCCAAACAGGTTTACGGCCGTGATGCTGGCCGTCACATCCTGGCCCGGCTTCAGCACGGTGGGGGCGGCCGTCACGGTCACCTTCATGCGGTCGGGAATGAATTCTTCCACGCTGATTTGGCGCGAAGTCAGCAGCACGTCGTTGCCGGTCAGCACCTCCAGCGTGTAGAGGCCCGTCATCACCGAAGGCGGCAAGATGAAGCTGCTCTCGAAGCTGCCCGCCGCGCTCAGCCTCTGCCGCAGGCTGCTGTATTCCTTGCCGCTGGGCAGCAGCAGCCGGATTTTTACGGGCAGGCCGGTGGGCGGCACCTTCCAGTCCTCGGTGCGGATGACGGTATTGGTGCGTACCGTGTCGCCGGGCCGGTACAGGTCCCGGTCGCCGTACAGAAACGCCTGGTAATGCGCCGCGTTCGAGGTCAGTCCGCCCACTTCGTAGCGCGAGGTTTCTACCCGACTTTTAGTGAGGTCGAGGAAAGAGAAATCGGCTTCCTTCGTGGCCGTAATCATGCCCAGCGTGAAGCGCTTCATACTGGCCGCCGAGTCGAACTGTGCTACGCCGGATTTGTCCGTTGTAGTTGTGCCAATTACCTGATTATTCGAGCTCACCAGGTTCACCGTCACGCCCGACATCGGCTCGGCCGTGCGGATGGAATTGGCGAAAACCGTGGTGCCGCCCGTCGCGCCCTGTTTTACAATCAGACCGATATCCGTCACCGCCACGAGCTTGCTCACTTGCAGCCACTGCCGCTCCGTGTCCTGCACCCGGATGACGTACAGGCCCTTCATCGTCCCTTGGAACTCCAGGGCCTTGAGGTCCAGATTCAGCAGGCGCAATCCTCCTTCCTTGGGCAGCCCGTCCACCGAAATGGTGCGCTCCGAAATCACGTTGCCGATGTTTTCGGTGTCGTAGTACCGGAAGCTGCGGTCGATGTAGTTGCCTTCCTCGTCGGTGCTCGATTCGCGGGGCTCGTCCTCGTCGTATTCGGGGTAGCCGTATTGCTTTTCGCCGCGCAGCAATTGCTGGATGTTGTTGGCGTAGACCTTGGCGATGGTCACCTTCACCTTCTGCACCTGGTTGATGCGCAGGCCCAGGTTGCGGGCGCCCACCGCGTCGAGGTACATGGCCTTGTCGCCGGTCGAAAAATCCAGGCTCGGCCGCTCCGCCACAAACGAAACCGTCTGGCTGAATTTCTCCGTCATCACGCCGCCCAGCGTGCCGCGGGTGCCCGGCGCCAGCGTTATCACGTAGGATTTCCCCACCTCAAACCCGCCCTTGAGCACGAAGCCGCTTTCCACGGTTTCAACCGAAAAGGCCACTTTGGGCGCCACCGTCAGGTTGGGCTCGATGTCGGGCGCGGCCACGGGCTGGTTGGTGAGCACCGTCACCACGGCCTGGCCGTTGAGGAGCGAGCCGGTCAGCTCGCGCACTTGCAGGGTTTGCGGGTCGGGGACGTCGGCCTGGGCCGTGAGGGTGGCCGTGGTGGCCTCGGTGCCGCCGGCCGGTTTCAGGCCCGGCGCAATGTCGATTTGTAGCGGCGTGCCCGTCCGCACCTCCTGCTTGAAGGTCACGCCCAGCGTCGCGTCCGGCTCGGCGGTGCTGATTTCCACCGCCACCGGCTTGCCGTCCTGGGTGATGCGCAGGCGCGGGCGCAGGTCGGCGGGCCGCACGGGGTAGTTGAACACGAGGTTGGCGGCCAGCTCGGCCGTGCCCGCCGCCCGCTTCGAGGCACCGTAGAACACCTGCGGGTCGGCCATTTTCAGGTAGGGCGTGTGGAAGGCCCGGCGGTTCAACGCCAGCTCCTGCTTGCCACTGGGCATGTTCTCCGACCGCAGCGCCGCCTTGAACACCGTGCTGGGCCGGAACGGGCTCAGCGGCGAAAACGTGAGCTCATTGGCACTAGTCCACTTGAAGCGCCCCCGCACGGCCGGCGAAAACTGCACAAACTGCGTGGTGTCCCACTGGTTGATTTTGCCGGCGTCGACCACGTCCTTATCGAAGGTGAAGGTGACGTTGGCATAAGGGTCGATTTCGTCGCCGTCGGTCTGTTCCTGGGCGGCCTGCTCCTGGGCCGATTTTTTGGAGCACGACGAAGCAGCCAACAGCAACAGCAGCAGTGGCAAAAAGCGGAAACGGGCCAACATGGGGTGGGGGAGGAAAGGGGGTAAATTCCGGCCGGAAGGTAGCAGAACGGCCGGAATAAGTACGCCCGTAACGTCCCCCGTTCTTTATTCTTTTATGAGCTGCCGCGAAATCAGAACGCCGTCTACATTTATCAGCAACGTGTAGGTGCCGGCGGCCCGCACGCCCAGGTCTTCGGGGCGCAGCTGGTACTGGTAGCGACCGGGCGCTTGGCGGTTGTAGCGCAGCGTTTTCACGGTGCGGCCGGCGGCGTCGTGCAGGGTAAGCACCACCGGCGCCGTGCGCGGCAGCGTGTAGTTCAGGTGCAGCAGGTCGCCCACCGGGTTGGGGTAGGTTTCCACCTCGTACTCGGCCGTGGCCGAGGCCATGCGCACGGCCGTGGTGGTGCGGGTTATGGTCCAGTTCACGGTGTAGGTGTGCTGGGCGGCGTGGGTGCTGCGGCGGGTGAGGGCGGTGGTGTCCGTCACGGTGGCGCGCACCACGTGGCTGCCCACGGGCAGCTGGCTCAGGGCCACGTTGGCCGTGGTCGCGTTGCGGGCCCCGATGGCGGTGCCGTCCAGCGTCCAGGTCACTTTCAGGGTGTTGGGCAAGGGCTGGAGCAGCGTCAGCGCAAACGCCAGGTTCTGGGTGGGCGCGTTGATGTTAAGCGCGGCGGGGGAATACGCCTGCAGCGGCGAAACCAGGGTGTGAATCTTTTCCACGAACGCCTCGCGGCACACGGCGCAAAACGGGTAGTTGGGGCCCAGGTACTGCATTTTGCAGCCAGCGTGGGGCTTCTTCCAGCTGGGGTCGGTGGTGTGCGAGATGATGCCGATGCCGTTGAAGCCCATCCACGGGGCCCAGCGCACCGTAGTGGCGGAGGTGGTCTGGGTCATGTTGGCCGATTCGCGCGCGTACTGCGGCCCGGCCCAGTACTCATCCGACAGGCCCGCGAACGAGTGGCCGATTTCGTGCACCATGATTTCGGTGGCGCTGGCGTTGGCCGAAGCCGTGGCCCAGGTGCCGCCCGAGCCGCCGTATTCGGCGTGGTTCACCAGCACAAACACTTGGTCGTAGCGCGGGAAATTGGTGGCCAGCACCCCGGCAATGGCGGCGTTGGACTGCGGCACCAGCAGGCGGTGAATGCCGCCGTAGTCAAACGTGGAGTTGAAGTAGGTGCTCGCCGTGAAGGCCAGCGTGCTGGCGCAGTCGGGCGCCGTGCGCGGGTGCGTGGTGCCGCTCTGCGCCGAGGGTACTTTGATGGCAAAGGCGTTGAAATACGGCTGATACTCCTGAAAAGGCGTTTGCCCGAAGAAGCTGGTCAGCACCTGGTTCACCCGGGTCATGAACAGCGGCATCTCGCTGGCCTGGTACCCATCGGGCACGAAAACCAGGTTGATGCGCTTGGTGAGGGGGCCGGTTTTTATCAGCGTATCTACCGGGAAAGTCTGGGCGGCCAGCGGAGAGAGTCGACCGGCGCCAAGCAGCACCAGCAGCAAAAGGGTAGCGAGTTTCTTCATGAGGCAGGCGCTTAGGATTTGTGAGGAATGGGAATTTCGGTGAGCAAATTGGTTTTGCCGTCCACCACTTCTTCGAGGCGGATGGCGGTGGCGGTGGGCCGCAGGGCCAGGCGCACAAATAGTTCGGCCGTGGGCACCACCACTTCGCTGCGCTGAAAGGTGCGCTGGTCGTCGCCCACGTGCTCCACGCTGCGCCGCAAGGGGTGCGCTACCCGCACCTGCGCCAGCGGCTGGCCCTGGCCGTTTAGCTGCGACACGCGCACGTAGTTGGGGGCGTCGGCGTCGGGTTCCGGCGCTTTCATCTCGCCGGGCACGGCCTGGGCTTGCAGCACCTGCACCTGGGTGCCGGCCGGGGCCGCCGTGAGGCGGCAGCTCAGAAACAGCAGCTGCGGGGCGGGGATGCTTGCTTCCGCCGCCACCGGCTGGTACGCCGCCGTCGGCCGCCGGGCGCACCCCAACAAGCTGGCCAGCAGCAGGCCACCGCTCATGATGCAGAAAGGGAAGCGCATGACGTGAAGATATGCTTTAAATTACAAATACTTGTTTTTTGGTATGAAAACAAATAATCGAGTCAAACATACAGCAGCCTTTTTTAGAGACGCTTTCCGAGCGTAACAAGGCCGTCATTTTAGGTGGCGCCACCGGACCGTGCTTGGCGGTAGGCACTGCCCGCCACTTCTCATTTGGTTTCGTAAAAATATTGCGTAAATTGAATATATCTTCTCCGGTCGTTCTGCTGTCAGCAAGGAGTCTATGCTGGAAAACACCTTTACCGTGAGTGCGCATGCGACGACTATGTTTCCTGCTGCTGGCCTTGTTGCTGACGGCGGTAAGCGCCGGCCCGGCCCAGACGGCCGCACCCGTTGCGGGCCCGCACCGGCCCGCTGAAGCGGGCGCAGCGGCCCAGGCCCCCGACTCGTTGACAGCTCGCATCCAGGGCCTGCTGCTCGACACAACGGCCCGCCGGCCTTTGCAGTGGCACGACTTGCGCGGCACGCGCGACTTCTACCAGCGGCGGGCCTTCGCTCCGGCCTGGTGCGAAGCCTCCCGCCTCAACGCCCAGGGGCAGGCCGCCGTGGCCCTGCTGCTCAGTGCCGAGGACTACGGCCTGCAGCCGGTGAATTACCACGGCCCCGCGCTGCAGGCGCTGGCCCCAGCGCTGAATTCCCCCGTGCCCCCGGCCCGCCGCGCCGTGCAGCAGGCGCGCCTCGAAGTGCTGCTCACCGACGGCCTGCTGCGCTTTGCGCGCCACCTGCGCCGGGGCCAGCTGCGCGAGTTCACGCCGTCGCCGCTGGAAGCCGCCGATTCGGCGTTTGTGCCGGCAACCTGGCTAGCCCGGGCCCTCGCCGCGCCCAGTTTTGTGTCCGCCCTGCTGCGCTGCCAGCCCGCGCACCGCGAATACCGGCAGCTGCAGCAGGCGCTGGCCCACTGGCGCCGGCAGCCCTGGGGGCGCGACTCGGCCCGCATCAGGCGCGCCCAGCAGCTGGCCCTTACGCTGGAGCGTTGGCGCTGGCAGCCCATTGCCGATACCGGCTACGTGCTGGTCAACCTGCCGGCCTACACCCTGGAAGTGGTGCACCGCGACAGCGTGCTGCAAACCCACCGCCTCGTCATCGGCAAGCCCGAAAGCCCCACGCCCACGTTCAGCAGCCGCTTGCGGGTGTTCACGCTGGCGCCCGAGTGGCGCGTGCCCTACAGCATTGCCACGGAAGAGATTTTGCCCCGCCTGCGCCACAGCCCGCGTTATGCCGCGCGGCACCGATTCCTGATATATGACGCGCAGGGCCAGCCCGTAGACGCCACGGCCGTGGATTGGTGGGACGTGAACAAGAAGCGGTTTCGGTACACCATTCGGCAGCGTTCGGGGCCGGGCAATGCCCTGGGGTCGGTCATTTTTCGCTTTCCCAATCCCTACCAGGTTTACCTGCACGCCACCTACGACGCGCACGACTTCAAGCGGCCCTACCGCGCGCTGGGCCACGGCTGCATTCGCATGGAACACCCGCTGCAGCTGGCGGCCTACCTGCTGCGCGACGCCGACAGCCTGCGGGCCACCCTGCCCACCGAGGCCGCGCTGGCCGCCGCGCCCGTGCCGCGCCGCATCACGGCCCGGCGCGCGGTGCCGCTGCACGTGCGCTACGCCACCTGCGCGGTGGTGGCGGGCCGCCTGCGCTTCTACCCCGACGTGTATCAGCAGGACGAGGCCCTGCGGCGGCAACTATTCGGGCGTTAATGACGAGTCCAAAGGGTGGGCGCGGTCCGTATCTCCCGCACCCGTTAGCTTCGTTCCCTTATGCTCTCCCATCCGCACGAAGTTTTTCTCGAAGTGGCCCAGCGCCTCAGTTTCACCAAGGCCAGCCAGACCTTGTTCATCAGCCAGTCGGCGGTGAGCAAGCAGGTGAAGGCGCTGGAGGAGTACTACAAAACGGGCCTGTTTGAGCGCCTGGGCAGCAGCATTCAGCTCACCCCGGCCGGCCTCAAGCTCTACCAGAAATTGCTGCAGGCCAAGCAGCTGCAGCAGGAGCTGCACCAGGAAATGAGCGCGCTGAGCACCGACTTTACGCCCAGCATGCATTTGCTCATCGGGGCCAGCACCACCATTTCGCTGTATGTGCTGCCGCCGGTGGTGTCGGCCTACCTGCGCCTGCACCCCAACCGCCAGCTCAGCCTCAAAAACCGCAATTCCGACAACATCCTGCGGGCCCTGCTCGACCACGAAATTGAGTTGGGCATCATCGAAGGCATTCACAAGGTGAGCCACGTGACGTACACGCCCCTGCTCACCGACGACGTGGTGGCCGTGTGCGCCGCTAACAACCCGCTCGAACACCGCACCCTCGAAGTGCACGACCTGCTCAGCACGCCGCTGGCCCTGCGCGAGGCCGGCTCCGGCACCCTGGCCGTGCTGGAAGAAGCCCTGGCGCAGCATCGCATCAAGCTGGCTGCGCTGCCGGTGCGCGTGCGCCTGGGCGGCACCGAAGCCCTCAAAAACTTCGTGCGCGTCGACAACTGCCTGGCCTTTTTGCCTCGCCAGGCCGTGCTGAAGGAGTTGGCTTCGGGTGAGTTTTCGGAAGTGAAAATCAATAATTTCCCCTTGAAGCGGGAGTTCAATTTCATCCAGCGCAAAGGCACTGAGAACAACGCGCCCTACCGCGACTTCCTGCTTTTCACCAAGCGCTACTATTCCGGGAAGGCATAGGCTATTCCAAAAGCCCATCCCCAAAAGGCATACCCCGGCCGGGGCACTCCCGTACTTTGCCCCATGAAAATGGTGGCCCTCGAATCTCCTTCCCGCCTTAGCGCCCTGCATTGCTCGGCGTGTGGCGCTGCTTACTCGGCGTTTGAATTGCAGCGCGTGTCGGCCTGCTGCAACGTGCCCCTGGTGGCCGATTACGACTTGTTTGAGCCGCTGGGCCGCGACGTCATCGACCGGGCCGACCCTTCGATGTGGCGCTACGGCGCCCTGCTGCCCCTGCTCAACCCCGACCACAAGGTGACCCTGGGCGAGGGCTTCACCCCCCTGCTGCGCCTCCCGCGCCTGGCCGCGCGCCACGAGCTGTCCTCGCTTCTGCTGAAGGACGAGGGCCAAAATCCCACCGGTTCGTTTAAGGCGCGCGGCCTGAGCATGGCCGTGTCCAAGGCCAAAGAGCTGGGCGTCGACGGCTGCATCATCCCCACGGCCGGCAACGCCGGGGTGGCCATGGCCGCCTACTGCGCCCGCGCCGGCCTCAAGGCCGTGGTGGTGATGCCCCGCCACACGCCCCAGGCCTTCAAGGAGGAATGCTACTGGTACGGGGCCGAAGTGGAGCTGGTCGACGGCCTCATCAGCGACTGCGGCGCCCGGGTGCGCCAGCGCAACGCCGACGGTGCCCTGCTCGACATTTCGACCCTGAAAGAGCCTTACCGCCTCGAAGGCAAGAAAACCATGGGCTACGAAATTGCCGAGCAGCTCAACTGGAGCCTGCCCGACGTGCTGCTGTACCCCGCCGGCGGCGGCACCGGCCTCATCGGCATCTGGAAAGCGTTTCAGGAAATGAAGGCCCTGGGCTGGCTCGCGCCCGAAACCCGCCTGCCGCGCATGGTGGCCGTGCAAGCCAAAAACTGCTGCCCCCTGCTTGAAACCTACGCCGGCCGGCAGGCCAACTGCCACGCCTACCACGGCAGCCCCACGCTGGCCAACGGCCTGGCCGTGCCGCACCCCCTGGGCGAGGCCATGATGCTGCGCGTGCTGCGCGAATCGAACGGCACGGTGGTGAGCATCAGCGAAGAAGACATGCTGGCCGGCATGCGCGACCTGGGCCAGCAGGAAGGCCTTTTCGTGGCGCCCGAAGGCGCGGCCGTGTGGATGGCCGCCCGCAAGCTGCTCGGCACCGGCTGGCTGCACCCCGACGAAACCGTGCTGCTCCTGAACACTGGCAACGGCCAGAAATACATGGACAACGTGGCCGGCCGGGCATTCAACTAGCGGTCTGCGTTGAGCTAGGAACGACATTCAGCGCGCAGCGAAGCATGACCCTGCCTTGTTCGGGCTAGTGGCATTGGTTTGCCCGGCTACCCGCAGCCCGGCAATACCTTTGCGCCATGCGCATTCTCCACGTTCTTTCGGCTGAGTTTTTTGCGGGCTCGGTGGCCTATGCCGTGCAGCTGGCCGAAGCACACCGCGCCCAGGGGCACCGCGTCTGGCTGGTATCGGACGCCGCGCAGCTGCCCACGGGCGCCACGCTGGTGCCGGCGCCCATCAGCAACCGCCGCTACGGGCAGCGTCTGCGCAATGCCCGACTTATCCGCCGGCTCATTCAGGCCGAAGACATCCAAGTGGTGCACGCCCACTCGCGGGCGGCCAGCTGGGTGAGCCATCTGGCTCTGCGCGGCCTGAAAGTGCCGCTGGTGAGCACCGTGCACGGCCGCCAGCACCTGCACGCCTCCACTTCGCTCTTCGACATCTACGGCGACAAAGTCATTGCCATTTGCGGCAACCTGCGGGAACACCTGGTGGCCGAAGTGAAGATGGCCGCGGCTAAAATCGTGGAAATCCCCAACGGGGTGGCGTTTAGAAATGAAAAGGCGCCTGGCGTGGCGGTTTCATCGGTCACGGGTTCTCCCTCCGAGCTGAGAATCGCATTCATCGGGCGCTTCAACGGCGGCAAGGGCGAGCGGGCAGCGGCCCTGCTGCAGCAGGTGTTTCCGGTGCTGCTGCGCGAGCTGCCGGCGCTGCGCGTGGCGCTCATCGGCGGCGAGCTGGAGCACCTGCCTGAAGCCGGAAAAACAGCCCTGGCGCAGCTGCAGGCCGAGTTTGGTGAGCGGGTGGAAGTTGTTGGGTTCACCCGCGACATGCCCGGCTGGCTGGCGCGCACTACGCTGGTCATTGGGGCGGGCCGGGTGGCCGTTGAGGCGCTGGGCGCGGGCCGGGCGGTGCTGGCCCTGGGCGAAGCCACGTTTGAAGGCCTGGTGACGGAAGCCACGTTCGGCGCGGCCGCGGCTTCCAACTTTGGCGACATCTCGGCCCGGCAGGCGCCGTCGGCGGTAGATTTTTCGGCGGTGCTGGCCGCGGCGTGGGGCTACCTGCAGGCGCCGCAGCCCGTGACAGCCGCCCTGCAGCAGCAGGTGCGGGCGCATTACGACCTGCCCACCGTGGCGGCTCGGGTGCTCGAAACCTACCAGGCGGCCCGCATGCGCAAAGCTGTTCCGGCTTTCATTCCGGTGCTGATGTACCACAAAATCCCGGACGCGCCGCTGGACACCAAACACCAGATTTACGTCACCAAAGACAACTTTGCGAAGCACCTGGCTTATTTCAAGGCCCGCAAGCTCACGCCCATCACCTTCGCCGACTACCTCAGCTTTGCCGCCGGCGAGCGGCCGCTGAGCGAGTTTCCGGCCCGCCCCATCATTCTTACCTTCGACGACGGCTACACCGACAACTACACCAACCTGCTGCCCCTGATGCAGCAGTACGGCTACCGCGGCGTGCTCTACCTGCTCGGCGATTTCGACGTGCGCCACAACCAGTGGGACCTCGCCGCCGACCCTACCGAGCCCCGCTCCGACATTATGGACCGGGCGCAAAAGCAGGCCTTCGTGGCCGCTGGCTGGGAAATCGGGGCCCACACCATGTCGCACCCCCGCCTTACCACGCTGCCGCTGCCCGAAGCTGCGCAGGAAATCGCGCGCAGCAAAGCCGCCCTGGAAACTGCCCTGCACACCAGCGTCGTGAGCTTCGCCTATCCCTACGGCGACCTCAACGAAGCCGTGAAGCAACGGGTGCGCGAAGCCCGTTTCGCCCTGGGCGTAGCCACCGATACCGGCGGCCTGACCATTGAGGATGACCGCATGCAGGTGTTCCGGGTGAATATGTTTCCAAACGAGTCGACCAGCAGCCTGTTCAAGAAAACTTCCACCTGGTACCGCAAATACTACCGCTGGAAACGCGGCAAGTAGGGGCTGGGATTGCGCTCAGTATGACGGCCGTTATCAATCAGTCCGCGGCTTCTCGAAACCGCGCCAGCACCTCCCGCAGCTGTTCCTCGCTCACGTCGGCCAGTTCCACCTTTTTGAACGGCGAGGTGTGCCCCGCCAGCAGCGTAATCCGGCTTTTGGCAATGCCGAAGGTGGCCGCCAGATAAGCCAGCAGCGCCGCATTGGCTTTGCCCTCTTGGGCCGGCGCGTTCAGGCGCACGGTGGCCAGGCCGTCGGGGCCGATGGAAAGCTGGTTGACGCGGCTGCCGGGCTTGGCTTTGAGGTGCAGAATGGCCATGCGGCCACAAAACTACCCCGCTGGGCCCAGCCGCGCTTGCCCGAAGGGGCACTGGTCGAGCACCACGCAACGGCCGCAGGCCGGCCCGCTGAAATAGCAGCACTTCTGCCCATGAAACATGAGCGCCTCGTGGTGGTCGTACACCTGCTGGGCGTCCCAGCCGGGCGGCAGCAGCGCCTCCAGCAGCTTGTGGGCCGGGCCTTCGCCCACCTTGGGCCCAATCAGGCCCAGGCGCTGAGCCACGCGGTGGTGGTGGCTATCCACGGGCATGGCCGGGATGCGCAATGAGCTGAAGAGGAGCGTGGCCGCGCTGGTTTTGGGGCCCACGCCGCTGATGCTTTCCAGCCAGGCCCGGGCTTCGGGAATGGGCATGTCGGCCAGGAAATCCAGCGAGCAGGGCGCATCGGTGCCGCAGCGGTGGCTGATTTCGCGCAGCACCGCCTGAATGCGGGGCGCTTTTTGCTCGGGCCAGGTGCAGGCGCGCAGGGCGTGCTGCACGGCCTCGGTGGGGGCGTCGCGCACGGCTTCCCAGGTCGGAAAGGTGGCCCGCAGTTCCTGGAAGGCCCGGTGCGAGTCGGCGTTTTTGGTCCGGTGCGACAGCAGCGCGCTGATGAGCTCGCTCAGCGGGTCTTTGGTGCTGAAGAAGCGGAACGGGGCGCCGTACTCAGCGCACAGCCGCTCGTGCACCAGCAGGGCCTTGGCTTGAAGGGCAGCAAAATCGGTAGGCAGAGCATCGGCCGTGGAAGCGGTTTTCATCTGCTGCCTACGCGTGCCGTGGGGTTTGGGGTTAGGCTGCCATTCAAAACGCGGCAGCGGCGCGCAGAACAGCTAAGCCGGTTCTGCGCGCCGCTGCCGCGTTTTGTGTTTTAGGCCTCAGCGCCCTGCGTTATACAGTGCAATGGCCTGGCGCTGGTTGTTGGCTTGCTTGCTTTGCAACACAATGGGCACGATGAGCACCGGAATGGCCGCATACACCAGCGGCGAGATGCTACGGCCCGCATCGGTGGGCCGCACCGACTGCACCAGGCCGTAGATGAGCAGGCCACCGCCCACCACGTAGGCACCGATGGTGGCCCGCTGGTAGCGCTGGGCATCGGCCAGCAGCTGCTGGGCCCCGGCGTTGTCGGTGGTGGACAGCATCAGGTTGCGGCTGGTCAGGTTTTGGATGGGGCCGTTGTCTTTCGAGAAATACTCGGTTTTCACGGTGCGATAGCCGCCGTAAGGGTAGCCCCCGAAACCGCCGTAGCCATAGCCGCCGTAGCCGTAGCCGGGGTAGCCAAAGCCGCCCGGCCCCGAGTTGTACTGCGTAGTGGTGATGGAATACAGGCTGATGCGGCCGGTTTTCTCGCGCCGCAGGGTCGTCTCGCGCGACGAGCCCGGTAGGTTGGTGCGCACGTAGTGCCCGGTTTCGTCTTCGTAAAACCCGACCTCGGCCAGCTCAAACTTGCGCTGCCCGTCCAGCAGCAGGTAGGAGCGGCCAAACAGCGGCGTCTTGGTTTCTACATCGTTGGCGCTGTACACCAAGCCGTTCTTCAGGCCCACCTGGAAGCGGGGCGGGCGCGTGTTGGTGCCGGGCAGCTGCCCGGCTGGCGTGGGCGCGTATACCGGTGCGGGCATGGGCGCGGGCAGCGGGGCCGTCACGGTGGCGCGGCGCGTGGTATCGGGCGGGGCCACGGGCACGCTTTCGAGCTGGCGCGGGGCCGGGGCCACGCGGGGCTTGGCCGGAGCGGGCAGGGAAGGCGGCGCGCCCAGCTGGCGCGGGCCGTCGTCTTGGGCGCGGGCGGCCGGTGCTGCCAGCAGCGTCCCAAGCACAGCGAAGTAAAAAACGGGAATTCTCATAAGATGAACAGCGCTAACGGCCACGAGACCGAACAAGGTAGCAACGCCCGGCAAATATTTGCCAATAGAACCCACGGGCCGGTCGCGCACAACCCCTGCTCCTGCGCAAACTCTCACGAGCCGTCACAAATTCCGTCCGCCGGCCGTGAAGTTTGCGTGAATGGCCCGCTGCCCGCCAGCCTAGTTCAACAGCTTCTCCAGCAGGCTCAAACTGTCGGACAGGTCGGTGCCGGTTTCGAAATCCAGCGGCTTAAGAATGTAGCCGCTGATGCCCAGGCTTTCGGTGTTCACGCGGTCCACGTCCATGCTCGAGGTGGTGGTGATGAACACCGGAATGTGCTGAAACTCGGGGTTGGCGCGCAGCTCGGTCAGGAACTCAATGCCGTTCATGCGCGGCATGTTCAGGTCGAGCAAAATGACTTCGGGCAGGGGGCGCAGGGCCTCGCTGCCGTTGCGGCCCAGCAGCAGGTCGAGGGCTTCTTCGCCGTTGAAGGCCGTGTGCAGGCGGTGCGGCACGTTGAATTTGGCGAAGGACTTCTCCGCCGTCATGGTATCAAAAATGTCGTCTTCGACGAGTA
This sequence comes from Hymenobacter miniatus, assembly GCF_016427455.1. Taxonomy (NCBI): domain Bacteria; kingdom Pseudomonadati; phylum Bacteroidota; class Cytophagia; order Cytophagales; family Hymenobacteraceae; genus Hymenobacter; species Hymenobacter miniatus. Next base: position 509,022 of record NZ_JAELXR010000002.1, on the reverse strand, counting down.
AAACAGAACGCATACGCTACAAAAAATAGAAGGGGAACCGGCCTCGCAACGCCGGACCTGCACAAGCACAATCGGGCCCAAGGGGTTCCCGCGCTCAGGAATTTACTTCGGCCAGGTAAAAATAAACCCGGCCCCCTGGCCCGGCGCCGATTCGACCCGAATGGTGCCCTTGTGCTCGTCAATGATTTTTTTCACAATGCTCAAGCCAATGCCCGTGCTTTCGGCCGTGTGCCGGTCGCGCAGGGTCTGAAAGAGCAGGAAAATTTTCTGGTGATATTCCGGCGCAATGCCCGGCCCGTCGTCCTGCACCCGAAACTCGTAGCAGCGGCCGATGTCGTGGCAAGTCACTTCCAGCCGCCCGGCCCCGCGGTGGTGGTACTTCACCGCATTTGAGAGCAGGTTGGTGAACACCTGTTGCAGTCCCAGGCGGTCGGTAGTCAGGGTGGGCATGTCGGGCCCCACACGCAGCGTGAAGTCGGGCGGCACCACCAGCTCGGCCACTTCCTGCAACAGCTGGGCCACGTCGACGGGAGCCGGCTGCTGCGCCACGCGGCCCACGCGGGCGTAGGCCAGCAGGCCGTTTATCAGGTCTTCCAGGCGGCTGAGGCGCCCTTTCATTTGGTCGAGGTAGGTGCGGAGCTGGGGCGAGAGCTCGGCCGCCAGCTCGTCCTCTATCCACTTCACGATGGTGGTCACGCCGCGCAGCGGCGCTTTCAAATCGTGCGAGGCCACGTAGGCAAACTGGTCGAGCTCCTGGTTACGCTTTTCCAGGGCACTGAAGCTTTCGTCCAGGGTCTGGGTCATGCGGTTGAGCGACGCCGCCAGGCCGCCAAGGTTGTCCTCGGCCGAATCGGTGATTTTGACGGTGTAGTCGCCCTGCACCACCTGCTCGGCCAGCACCCGAATCTGGGCAATGCGCCGGGCCACTTCGGCGTTGATGGCGGCCAGCTCGCCTTGCAGGCGGCGGTTGTCGGCCAGCTCGCGCACGATTTTCAGCACCAGCCACACCACAATCAGCACCGCCAGCACCGCCGATACCAGCACCACGATGGGCGTAGCGCGCTCAAAAATGTCCTGCAACTCGCTGCGCTGGGCCAGCAGGGCCATCTCATTGCTCTTGATGCGGGCGTACAGCGTGCGTACCTGCCGCAGGGTTTGGCGGTCGGTGTCGAGCAGGGTTTGCATGGCCGACTGGCTCATGGCCTTCTTGATTTCGGTGAGCGGCCGCAGAATGTGAAATTCCTGCTCCACCAACGCCTGCAGCGAGTCGAGGCGGGCGCGCTGCTCTGAGTTGTCGACGGTGAGGGCCCGCACCCGCTCCAGGGCCGTGGGCAGCTGGCCCGTGGCAATGCTGTAGGGGCGCAGGTAGGCCGTGTCGCCCGTGAGCAGGTAGCCGCGGGTGCCGGCTTGCGCGTCCTTGAGCACGGCCGTAATGGTTTCGGCTTCCTGCAGCACCTGGTAGGTGTGCTCCACGCGCTCGGTTTGCACTTTCAGGCCCCGAATGCTCCAGAACGAGGCCGCGGCCGTGAGCAGCAGCACGCCCACGGCCAGGGCCAGGCCGATGATGATTTTGGGGTCAATTTTCGATTTCATTGGCAGCGAAGGTTCTGGGCGCCCCTACGCCCGCGCTGCCGCGAAGGTTGGGGCCGGCCCGCGGCCGGGTATCTTTGCGCCCATGCCGTTTGCCCCCTCCGACCGCCTCAGCAGCCCCCAGAATCCCCGCATCAAGCAGCTGCTCAAGCTGCAGCAGAAATCGGCCGAGCGCCGCGCCCTGGGCCTCACCCTGGTAGAGGGCTTGCGCGAGCTCACCATCGCCGTGGAGGCCGGCGTGGCCGTGGCCACCATCTACACCTGCCCCGAGCTGGCTGGCGAAGCGGGTTTGGGTGACCTGCAAAAACTGTTTTCGGGCAAGCGGGATGCCCCCGAGTGGTTTGAGGTGACCCGACCGGTATTTGAAAAAGTAGCCTACCGCGAAGGCTCCGACGGCCTGCTGGCCGTGCTAAAAACGCCCGCCCGCACCCTCGCCGACCTGCGCCTGCCCGCCAACCCGCTCGTCCTCGTGCTCGAAGCCGTGGAGAAGCCCGGCAACCTCGGCGCCATCCTCCGCACCGCCGACGCCGCCCCCGTCGACGCCGTGCTCATCGGCGACCCGCGCACCGATTTGTTCAACCCCAACGTCATCCGGGCCAGCATTGGCTGCGTGTTCACGGTGCCCACCGTGGCCGCGCCCGTGGCCGGTATCCTGGCTTTCCTGAAAGAGAAAGGCATCCGCACCCACGCCGCTGCCCTGGCGCCGGAAGCCAAGCCCTACACCCAATACGACTTTCGCGGCCCCACCGCCCTCGTCATGGGTACCGAAGCCGAGGGCCTGACCCCGCAACTGCGCGCCGCCTGCGACGAAACCGTCATTATCCCCATGATGGGCCGCATCGACTCGCTCAACGTGAGCGTGGCCACGGCCGTGCTCACGTTCGAGGCCATCCGCCAGCGCGGGTAGGGGAGAGGGGTTAATAAACCGTCACATCCAACCCCAACTCCCTTGCCAACAGGCGGGTTTTCTCGGTCTGCCCATCGGCCACTACGGTCAGGGCATAAGAGTCGGCATCCAGCGTCAGCAGCACCAGCGCCAGCCCCAGGGGCTCCAGCAGGTCCTGCAGGATGTCCAGCGCGTCGGGGCCGGTCACCGCGGTTCGGCCCGGCGCCGGTTCGCTCACCCGCATGGCCCGGCGCTGCTGCGTCAGGGTTTCGTTCAGGCCGTACACCAGGTCGGCGGCGGGGTCCTGCCAGTCGCTTTCCCACACAAGTTCTTCGGCCAGTAAGGCGTCAATCAACGCCACGGCGCGCAGTTCCGGCTCGGGCAGCGCCGCCACGATGCCGCGCTCAGCCAGTTCTTCCGCAAACTGGGTGTGGTAGGCGGCCGGGTTTTGCAGCACGAGCGCCAGTCGGGCGCTCACCCGCTGGGTAGCGGTGGCGTCATCGAGTGCGAAGAGCTGCACGAAGTGCTGTAAGGTCTCTTGGTTCATAACGGGAATTGCTTGAAACGCTAAACGGGGGTAAAGAAAAAGGGCGCGACCAAAGCCGCGCCCTTCTCCGGTGCAATTGCGGGAGAGCAATTATTCAGCCGTCTTGGCGTAGCGCAGGCGCTCGTTTTCGTCGAGCAGAATCTTGCGCATGCGAATCGACTTCGGCGTCACTTCCAAGTACTCATCCTTCTGGATGTATTCCATGGCTTCTTCCAGCGAAAACTGGCGCTTGGGCACAATCTTGGCGTTGTCGTCGGAGCCCGAAGCACGCATGTTGGTCAGCTTCTTGCCCTTCTGAATGTTGATGGTCAGGTCGTTGGGGCGGGTGTGCTCGCCAATTACCTGGCCGGCGTACACTTCCTCGCCCGGGTCCACGAAGAACGAGCCGCGGTCCTGCATCTTGTCGATGGTGTAGGCGGTACCGGGGCCGGTTTCCAGCGAAATCAGCGAGCCGGCGATGCGGCCGGGGATGGGGCCTTTGTACTCCTCGTAATCCACGAAGCGGTGATTCATGATGGCCTCGCCGCCGGTGGCGGTCAGCACGTTGTTGCGCAGGCCGATGAGGCCGCGCGACGGAATGGTGAACTCCAGGTGCTGCAGGTCGCCTTTGGGCTCCATGATGGTCATTTCGCCTTTGCGCATGCTCACCAGCTCAATCACCTTGCCGGCGGTTTCCTCGGGCACGTCCACCACCAGCAATTCCACCGGCTCCAGGCGCTTGCCGTTGTCGTCTTCCTTGAAGATTACCTGCGGCTGGCCCACTTGCAGCTCGTAGCCCTCGCGGCGCATCGTTTCGATGAGCACCGACAAGTGCAGAATGCCGCGGCCGAACACGAGGAAGGTGTCTTCCTTGTCCGTCACCTGCACGCGCAGCGCCAGGTTTTTCTCGGTTTCCTTGAACAGGCGGTCGCGCAGGTGGCGCGAGGTCACAAACTTGCCCTCCTTGCCGAAGAACGGCGAGTTGTTGATGGTGAAGAGCATGTTCATCGTCGGCTCGTCGATGCTGATGCGCTCCAGGGCCTCCGGGTTTTCGAAGTCGGCGAGGGTGTCGCCAATGTCGAAGCCTTCGATGCCCGACACGGCGCAGATTTCGCCGCTGTTCACTTCGCTCACCTTGTTGCGGCCCAGGCCTTCAAACACGTGCAGCTCGCGAATTTTTACCTTCTTGATGCTGCCGTCGGCCTTCATCAGGCTCATGTTGGCGCCCTCGCGCAGGGTGCCGCGGTGCACGCGGCCGATGGCGATACGACCCACGAACGACGAGTAGTCGAGCGAGGTAATCTGCATCTGGGGCGTGCCTTCCAGGGTCGGCGCCGGCGGAATCGAGGCCAGCACCGCGTCGAGCAGCGGGGTGATGTTGTCGGTTTTTACCTTCCAGTCGGTGCTCATCCAGCCCTGCTTCGACGAGCCGTACAGGGTCACGAAATCAAGCTGGTCTTCCGAGGCGCCGAGGTTGAACATCAGGTCGAACACCTGCTCGTGCACCTCGTCGGGGCGGCAGTTTTCTTTGTCCACTTTGTTCACCACCACGATGGGCTTCAGGCCCAAATCGATGGCTTTGCCCAGCACGAAACGGGTCTGCGGCATGGCGCCTTCAAAGGCGTCCACGAGCAGCAGCACGCCGTCGGCCAGCTTCAACACGCGCTCTACCTCGCCGCCGAAGTCGGCGTGACCAGGGGTGTCGATGATGTTGATTTTAACGTCTTTATAGCGCACCGACACGTTCTTCGAAACGATGGTGATGCCGCGCTCGCGCTCCAGGTCGTTGTTGTCGAGGATGAGGTCGTCGAACTGCTGGTGGGCGTCGAAAATTTTAGATGCGTGGATAATCTTATCCACCAGGGTGGTCTTGCCGTGGTCAACGTGAGCGATGATGGCAATGTTCCGGATATTCTGGGCCATATGGGTTGGTTTTGCGGGTGCAAAGGTACGGAAAAAATGGCGCAAAGCCTTGTGGTAATCAATGTTTAACAACCGGCCCGCATCGGCCGCCGGCCGCACTGCCAAGCGCGTCGCCTTAAATGGCTTAGCCCTGCCGTAAGGTTCCCGCCTGGTTTTCGTCTATCCCGCAGTCCGAACCCCGGCGCCGTGCCGTATGTTGACTTCCCATCACTCCAGCCCATTCCTGCTCATGCGCTTTTCCTTGTTGCTCCTGCTCGTTTCCCTGTTCACGCTCGATACCGCCTGCTCGCAAAAGCGCGCCGACGTGGCCGCCAACACGCCCGCGCCGGCCCGCACAGCGGCTGGCAAAACCTATTTTCAGCCCAAGCCCGTGACCGGCAAGCCCGACGAATTTCCGGTGCGGCACACCGAGGCCGAGTGGAAAAAAATGCTCACGCCCGACCAGTACTACATTCTGCGCGAAAAGGGCACCGAGCGCGCTTTTACCGGCAAATACCACGACAACCACGCCGCGGGCAGCTACTACTGCGCCGCCGACCACAACCTCCTTTTTACCTCCGATACCAAGTTTGAGTCGGGCACCGGCTGGCCCAGCTTCTACGCCCCGGCCACCGACAACAGCGTGAAAGTGGCTTCCGACAACACCTTCGGCATGAGCCGCGACGAAATTGTGTGCGCCAAGTGCGGCGGCCACCTCGGCCACGTGTTCGACGACGGCCCCAAGCCCACCGGCCAGCGCTACTGCATGGACGGCAATGCCCTGGTTTTTGAGAAGAAAAAGTAGACTTGACTGCAATATTCTAGGAAAATTCACAAAGTGCTGGCCCTGCGAGAACCACTCGCAGGGCCTTTTTCGTTGATGAATAGACGGCTCACCCTCGTGGGTATGCTGTTGCAGAAATGTCTCTCTGAGAAAAATTACAATTATTCTTCTCTTGCTATGGAAGCTACCTCTGACCCCATCGAATTTCTACAGCAGGAAATAGCGCCTACGCGCCGCCTGCTGCTTAATAACAGCCTGTACCGGAGCATTCAGTCCCTGGCCGACTTGCGGCGCTTCATGGAGCACCACGTGTTTGCGGTGTGGGACTTCATGTCGCTGCTCAAGGCCTTGCAGGGCGGCCTGACCTGCGTGCAGGTGCCCTGGGTGCCCACCGCCAACTCGGCCATGCGGCGCCTCATCAATGAAATTGTGCTCGAAGAAGAGTCCGACGTGGACCCGGCGGGCCACGCCACCAGCCATTTCGAGCTCTACGTGCGCGCCATGGATGAGTGCGGCGCCGACACGGCTCCCATTCGCCGCCTAGTGGCCGCCGTAGCGGCCGGCGATACCGTGGAGCGGGCCTTGGAGACAGCGCGCGTTCCGGAATCGGTGCGCGAATTTGTGCTCACTACCTTCAATATTATTCGCGTGGGCCGGCCCCACGCGGTGGCCGCGGCCTTCACCTTCGGCCGCGAAGACTTGATTCCGGACATGTTCCGCCAATTGGTGGACGACCTGAGCACCCGTTTTCCTGGCCAGCTCGACACGTTTACCTACTACCTCAACCGCCACATCGAGCTTGACGAGGACGTGCACGCCCCGCTGGCCCGGCAAATGGTGCGCGAACTGTGCGCCGACGACCCCGAGCGCTGGCTGGAGGCCCAGCAGGTGGTGGTGCGCTGTCTGGAAGCGCGCATGGCCCTTTGGGACGGCGTGAAGCTGGGAAAAACCCGCCCTGCTTTGGCGTAGGGCCAGTTCCGAACCAGCCGGCCCGGCGCTGCGTTTGAAGCCTGCAGCCGCCTCTGGCTGCGCTATACCGGCGCTGCCATGTTGAACTGTAAAATGATAGGCCTGCGCCTGGGTGCGGTCGCCAGCCTAGCGGCGGCTCTGGTGAGCTGCACGGCTGCCGAACAAACGGCCGAAACCGCTACGCCCACGCAAGTGAATTCCGACGCCGACCGCCGCGCCATCTACAATGGCAACGGGGCGGGCACCAGTTCGGCCGTGCCCGACGCCACCCCCAACCGTGTGCGCCTCGGCGAGCAGGCCGCCGACATCAACCGCCAGAAGCGCATCGAAAGCGTAAACACCAACGACGCCAACACCACCTCACCCGAAACCCGCATCCAGCGCCTCAACTACCCCGCACCGCTCGACACGGTGCGCCGCCCGTAGCCCTGGCGCTTACGAACAAAAGCCCGCTTCTGGTACCAGAAGCGGGCTTTTGTTATCGGAACCTGCAGCCGTGCTACGCGCTGACTTCGCCAGTGCTGGGGCTGTCGGCCGAGTTCATCACGTCGTTGGCCTCTGACGTGGTGCTGGCTTGGGTGCGGGGCTTAGGCCCGCGGCGGGCACCGGTGGCTGCGGCTGAGGGCCGGCCGCGCCGGGCTCCTCCCGGTGTGGCAGCGGGTTTGCGGCCGCGCGAGGCGGAAGCAGTCGGGGGAGCATCGTCGGCGCTGGCTGCGGCCGCGTCGGTGCGCGTAGCGCGGGGCTTGCGCGGGGTGCCGTCTTTGTTCAGGGTCTGGCTTTTTTTGCGACTGCGGCTCGGGGCGCTATCGGCCGCTGCGTTGGCATTGCCCGCGTTGCCGCCGGTGCCGGCCACCGAATCGTAGTGCCGCACAATGGTGTGCAGGGCTTCTTCAAACATGCGTTCCGTATCCACGTCGAGGCGGCGCGTGGCTTCCTTCACTACTTCCTTCAGCTTGGCTTTCGTTTCTTTGCGGATGCGAGTCACCACCTCACTCATGCGGTTGTTCAACTCTTTCTGCAATTGCTTGGCGGCCGATTTGAGCGATTTTTTCTGGCTGGCCTTGCGGCTGGCCCGGTCATCGTCCAGTTCGGACTTTGCGCGCCCGGTATTTTTTGCCGATTTGCGGGCCGCTTTTTCTTCCGGCGTGCGTTTCGCGCGTTTTCCCGTTTGAGTCGGAGAAGCAGGTTTTTTCATGTGAAAAAAAGGTTGATGAAGGTGAAAAAAGGCAGAGGAGAAGCGCTTAATTGTACGTCGATGTGTTCACGACGTGGTCAAATGTAAAATGACTTGCTTGTCAAACGGTTTCGTTGGTTTTAAGTTGATTTAAAACTGGCAATTTTCAATGTTTCTTTCTTTTTGCGACAATTGTTTGCAGGTATTTTGACTGCAAATTCATGGAGTTGCATTATTTCTCAGTTTACGTATGTCTTCACTTCCTAAACGCTACACCGTCACTGCTGCGTTGCCTTATGCCAATGGCCCGGTGCACATTGGCCACCTGGCCGGCGTTTATTTACCGGCCGATATTTATGTGCGCTACCTGCGCTCGGCGGGACGCGACGTGAAATTTATTTGCGGTTCCGACGAGCACGGCGTGCCCATCACCATTCGCGCCCAAAAAGAAGGCGTGACGCCCCAGCAAGTGGTGGATAAATACCACGCCCTGATTCGCGATTCTTTCAAAGAATTCAACGTGTCGTTCGACGTGTATTCGCGCACGTCGTCGGCCACGCACGCCGAAGTTTCGAGCGGTTTTTTTACCAAGCTCAACAACGAAGGCAAATTCATCGAGCAAACCACGCAACAGTATTTCGACGAGGCGGCCCAACAATTTTTGGCCGACCGCTACATCGTGGGCACCTGTCCCAATTGCGGCAACGAAAACGCTTACGGCGACCAGTGCGAGCGCTGCGGCACCTCGCTCAGCCCGACGGAATTAATTAATCCGCGCAGCATGCTCAGCGGCGCGCACCCCGTGTTGCGCGACACCAAGCACTGGTTTTTGCCCCTCGACCAGTACGAGCCCTGGCTGCGCGAATGGATAATTGACGGCCACAAAAACGACTGGAAAACCAACGTGTACGGCCAGTGCAAATCCTGGATTGACCAAGGCCTGCACCCCCGCGCCGTGACGCGCGATTTGGATTGGGGCGTGCCCGTGCCGGTGCCCGGCGCCGAAGGCAAAGTGCTGTACGTGTGGTTCGATGCGCCCATCGGCTACATCTCGGCCACCAAGGAAGCTTTCCCCGATGAGTGGGAAACATATTGGAAAGACAAGGATTCCAAATTGGTGCATTTTATTGGCAAGGACAACATCGTTTTTCACTGCATTATTTTTCCGGTAATGCTGAAAGCGCACGGCGACTACGTGCTGCCGGACAACGTGCCCGCCAACGAATTTCTGAACCTGGAAGGCGACAAAATCAGCACCTCGCGCAACTGGGCGGTGTGGCTGCACGAATATCTGGCCGACTTCCCCGGCCAGGCCGACGTGCTGCGCTACGTGCTGTGCGCCAACGCGCCCGAAACGAAAGACAACGATTTTACCTGGAAAGATTTTCAGGCGCGGAATAATAACGAATTGGTGGCCACGCTTGGCAATTTTGTGAACCGTGCCGCTGTGCTTACGCACAAATTCTTTGAAGGCAAGGTGCCGGAATTAGGCGAGCTGCAACCCATCGACGAGGAGGCATTCGGGCAGCTGGCCGAATTTCCCGCCAAAATTGGGGAACTGATTGAAAATTACCGTTTCCGCGACGCCTTGGCGGAAGTATTGAACCTGGCGCGTGTGGGCAATAAATACCTGGCCGAAACGCAGCCCTGGCACCTGATTAAAACCGATGCGGCGCGCACGGGCACGGTGCTGCACGTGGCGCTGCAAATTGCTGCGGCCCTGGCCCCGGTGCTGGAGCCGTTCCTGCCCGAATCGGCGCAGAAGCTGGCCGATATGCTTGATGTAGAGTTGGGCAACTGGGCCAGCGCCGGCCGCCGTGATGCGTTGAAAGCCGGTCATCAATTGCGCGAAGCAGCCCTGCTGTTCGCCAAAATTGAAGACGCCGTGGTGGAGACTCAGGTACAAAAACTGCTGGATACCAAAAAGGAAAATCAGTTGGCCAACACGCCCGTCACGCCCGTTAAATCGGATGTGACTTTCGATGATTTTGGCGCGATGGATTTGCGTGTGGGCACCATCGTGGCCGCCGAGAAAGTAGCCAAAACCAAAAAGCTATTGAAACTCACTGTGGACGTGGGCCTGGAGCAGCGCACCATCGTGAGCGGCATCGCCGAATATTTTATTCCCGAGGCGCTGGTGGGCCAGCAAGTGCAAGTATTGCTCAACCTAGCCCCGCGCGAAATCAAAGGCATCAAAAGCCAGGGCATGCTGCTGATGGCCGAAAATGCCGACGGTACCCTCGCCCTGATGCAGCCCAGCACGCCCGTGCGCAACGGCAGCGGGGTAGCATAAGCCACACGCTTTGAAAAAAAGGCCGACCACAGTACTGCGGTCGGCCTTTTTTTTACAAAGCGAATTTGCTACTTCACATTCACCACGTTCATGGCGCGCTCCAGGCCCATAGCGCCGAATGCCAGCACGGCATCGGCGGCTTTCTCGATGCGGGTCGGTAATTCAATTAATTCATCGGCCGAAAACGGGTTCAATACATAATCAACCTGTCGGCCTTTTGGAAAATTAGCGTCGACGCCAAAACGCAGGCGGGCGTAGACATCGGTGCCCAACGTGGCCTGAATGTCTTTCAGGCCGTTGTGGCCGCCGGCCGAGCCCTGGCCTTTCAGGCGCAGCTTGCCGAAGGGGAGGGCCAGGTCATCGGTCACGACCACCATGTTTTCGACGGGAATTTTCAGCGTGGCCAGCCAGTGCGCCGCGGCTTTGCCGCTCAGGTTCATGTAGGTGGTGGGCTTCGCCAAGGTGTAGGTGTGGCCTTTGTGCTTGATTTCGGTGGTGAAGGCGTGGCGACCGATTTCGAAGCGGGGCGCATCGAATTTGGCCGCCAGGAAATCAGCCACCATAAAACCGATGTTGTGGCGCGTGTCGGCGTATTCGGGGCCGATGTTGCCCAGGCAGAGAACCAGAAACTTCATAACGTTAATTCAAACAATGAGGCAGTGCACCGGGCACCGCAACTAAAAAGCCGCCCCAAAATTGGAGCGGCTTTTTGAGTATGCGCTAATTCGTCCACGAAATTCGACAAGCTGAAAACCTGTCGAACCCGTGGTGCAGAATTACTTGTTGGCAGCCATTTCGCCTTTCAGCGCACGCGGGATGGCGATGGTCGCAATCGGAGCAGCGGCGTTGGTCAGGATGGTGTAGTTCTTCGGCTCCACGGCGCCCACCTTGATGGACTTGCCGAGTTCGAGGCTGCTGATGTTCACTTCCACGTAGTCGGGGAGATTGTCGGCGGTAGCGCGCACTTTCACTTTGCGCAGCTTGCTCACCAGCTTGCCGCCGGCCAGCACGCCCGGCGACACGCCCACGTACTTCACGGGGATGTCCATTTTCACCTCTTTGCCGTCTTCCAACTCGAGGAAGTCAACGTGGAGGAGCATTTCGTTCACGGGGTGGAACTGGGCGTCCTGCACGATGGCGCGGTACAGGGTGCCTTCCACGTTCAGGTCCACGATGTGAGCCTCCGGCGTGTACAACAACTCGCGGAACAGGATAGCGGGCACGGAGAAGTGCACGGTGTCTTTGCCGCCATACAACACGCACGGTACTTGGGCGTCGAGGCGCAATGCCTTGGCGTCCGTTTTACCGAGATTCGCTCTTTTAAACCCTACAATCTCGAGGCTTTTCATAAAAGTGGTTCGTTAAAAAAATGAGGAAAGCCGGGTTGAACTGAAAATCAGTCCAAAACGGGCCGCAAAGGTAAGGAGCATCTGCTAGATTTGCTAACCCCGCCGCCACATTGTGCCCGGCAGCGCGCCGGCAAGGGCAGCGGCAGGGCCGGTGCCTTGGGCCCCGCCCATTCATCCTCATCCTTATTCCCACCTCATGACCAACTGCTTCTTCCTTGGTGCCTGCCTGCTCAGCGCAGCGCCCCTGCTGGCCCAAACGCCCGCGCCGCCGGCCAGCACCTACGCGCAGGACCACTACACCAAACAAGAAGTGTACGTGACCATGCGCGACGGCGTGAAGCTATTCACGGCCATTTATACGCCCAAGGATGCCGCGGCCGGCAAGAAATACCCCGTCATGATGCAGCGCACGTGCTACAGCGTGGCGCCCTACGGCCCCGGCAAGTACCCGGTGCGCCTCGGCCCCTCCGAAACCATGATGAAGCAGGGCTACATCTTCGCCTACCAGGACGTGCGCGGCCGCTGGAAAAGCCAGGGTACCTGGACCAACATGACGCCCGTGCTCGACCACAAGAAGGGCAAAAAAGACGTGGACGAAACCACCGACACCTACGACACCGTGGACTGGCTGGTGAAAAAAGTGGCCCACAACAACGGCCGGATAGGGCAGTGGGGCATTTCGTACCCCGGTTTCTACACGGCTTCGGGCATTCTGTCCAACCACCCGGCCCTGAAGGCGTCGTCGCCCCAGGCGCCGGTGTCGGATTTTTTCTTCGATGACTTCCACCACAACGGCGCGTTTCTGGAATCTTACATCTACACCTATCCGGTGTTTGGGGTGCAGAAGCAGGACACCACCAGCAAGTCGTGGTACGATGCCCAAATGATAAAGGCGGGCACCCGAGACGGCTACCAGTTTCTGCTGGACCTCGGCCCGCTCAAGAACGCCGATAAGTACTACGCCAACAATTTCTTCTGGCAGGAAACCGTCAACCACCCCAACTACGACGAGTTCTGGCAGAAACGTGCGATGCCGGCGCACTATACCGCCGGCATCAAGCCCGCCGTGATGACCGTGGGCGGCTGGTTCGACGCCGAAGACCTGCGCGGCCCGCTCACCATCTACAAAACCATCGAGAAGAAAAGCCCCGGCACCTACAACACCCTAGTGATGGGCCCCTTCGGCCACGGCCGCTGGTCGCGCGAAACCGGCCATACCCTGCACAGCAACGTGTATTTTGGCGACAGCATCGCCACGTTCTACCAGCGCAACATCGAAGCCAAATTCTTTGCCCACTTCCTGAAGGGCTCGGGCGATAAAAACACCGGCCTGCCCGAAGCCTACCTCTTCGACACCGGCAAGAAGCAGTGGGAAACCTTCGCGCAGTGGCCTACGCCCGCCGCCACCCACCAGAAGCTGTACCTGAGCGCCAGCGGCAAGCTCGAGCGCGAGCCCGCCGCCACGCCCGGCACCCAAACCTTCGTGAGCGACCCGCTGAAGCCCGTGCCCTACACCGAAGACCTGAGCACCACCATGGGCTTCACGCCCTTCAACTACATGAGCGAGGACCAGCGCTTCGCCGGCCGCCGCCCCGACGTGCTGGTGTACCAAACCGACGTGCTGACCGACGACGTGACGCTGGGCGGCGAAATCATGGCCAAGCTCAAGGTGGCCACTTCCGGCACCGACGCCGACTGGGTGGTGAAGCTCATCGACGTGTACCCGCCCGACGAGCCCAACCACGACTACATGCCCAACAAAAGCATCATCCTGAGCAATTACCAGCAAATGGTGCGCTCTGAGGTGATGCCCGCCCGCTTCCGCAACAGCTTTGAGAAGCCCGAGGCCATGGTGCCCAACCAGAAAACGGACGTCGATTTCCGGTTGCAGGACGTGCTGCACACCTTCAAGAAGGGCCACCGCATCATGGTGCAGGTGCAGAGCACGTGGTTTCCGTTCATTGCCCGCAACCCGCAAACCTTCGTGGAGAACCCCTACAAGGCCAACGAAAGCGACTACGTGAAGGCCACCCACAGCGTATTCGGCGAGAGCTACCTCGACGTGGAAGTGCTGCCAAAGGCAACGGTGAACCCGTAGCGTTGCAGAATGCATGCAAAAGGCCGCTCAACTACTGGTTGAGCGGCCTTTTGGCTTTTTGAAAAGCAATTGTTTACACAAACAGCGAGCTGATGCTCTCGTGCGTCACCACGTTGCGGATGGCGGCGGCAAACAGCGGGGCCAGCGTGATGACATGAATCTTGTCGTTTTCCTGGCGCAGCGGAATGGTGTCGGTCGTAATCAGCTCGGTGAGCACGCTGTTGCGGATGCGGTCGTGGGCCGGGCCGCTCAGCAGCGGGTGCGTCACCACGGCGCGCACCGATTTGGCGCCGCGCTCCATCACCAGCTCGGCGGCTTTGCAGATGGTGCCGGCCGTGTCCACCATGTCGTCGACGAACACCACGTCCATGCCCTTCACGTCGCCAATCACCTGCATCGAGGCGATTTCGTTGGCGCGCAGACGCATCTTGTCGCAGACCACAATTTCAGCCCCAAATTTCTTGGCGAAGGCCCGGGTGCGCACCACGCCGCCCACGTCGGGCGAGGCGAAAATCAGGTTTTCGAGGTTGAGCGACTTGATGTAGGGCGCCGTGACGGTGGCGCCATCCAGATGGTCGACCGGGATGTCGAAGAAGCCCTGAATCTGGCCGGCGTGCAGGTCGCAGGTCATCAGGCGGTCGGTGCCCACGCTCTGGATGATGTTGGCCACCACCTTGGCGCCGATGCTTACGCGGGGCTTGTCTTTGCGGTCTTGCCGGGCGTAGCCCATGTAGGGCATCAGGATGTTGACTTTGTGGGCCGAGGCGCGCTTGGCAGCGTCTACCATCAGCATGAGTTCCATGAGGTGCTCGGCGGGTGGGGGCGTGCTCTGCACCAGAAACACTTCGCAGCCCCGCACGCTTTCGTTGAAGCTGGGACCCATCTCGGTGTCGGCGAAGCGCTGCAGGGTGAGGTCGCCGAGGGTGGTGCCGTAAGCGGCAGCAATATTTTCGGCCAGGACCTGGGAAGCACTGCCGGCGAATATTTTGACCTGTTTCATAGGGGAAGGTGCTGAGAGGGGGGATGATGCGCGAAAGGCAGCGGGCAGCGAGGGCGCCGCCGGCAGCCTGAGGGAAAAAGAGAAAGGCGCCGGCCTCTCCGACAGGGGAGAAGCCAGCGCCTTTCAGTTGCTATGCGAGCGGTGTCGTTGTCCGACCAGGGCTCGAACCTGGACTTTCTTGAATCAAAATCAAGCGTGTTGCCGGTTACACCATCGGACAATTTCCCAGCCGGCTACGTGCCGTTTGGGAGTGCAAATGTACTACTGGAAAAATTTCGGGCAAGGGTTAGAGCAAAAAAAATCTGAAGAAAAAATCAGCAGCGGCCCGCTGAATGCCCCTAAAAACTCATGATTGCCTGATTTTCACTTGTCCAGCCCGGCTGTAGGCGTGGGCCCACGGGCGCAGCTTCCTGGGCGGTGGGGTTGGAAAAGCCGCGCTTCTGCCGTAATTTTGCGGCCTGAAAAACTGCATAACTTCATCATAAATACAACCAAATGGCCAATACCGGCAAAATCACCCAGGTTATCGGGCCTGTTGTGGACGTGAGCTTCACGGGTGAAAACACGAAGCTGCCCAATATCCTCGACGCCCTCGAAGTCACGAAAGACAACGGCCAAGTGGTAATTCTGGAATGCCAGCAGCACTTGGGCGAGGACCGGGTGCGGACCATTGCCATGGACTCGACCGAAGGCCTGACCCGCGGCGCCGAAGTGCGCGACCTGGGCGCCCCGATGTCGATGCCGACCGGCGACGCCGTGAAAGGCCGCCTGTTCAACGTTATCGGCCAGGCCATCGACGGCATTCCCCAGCCGAAATCGGACGGCGCGCTGCCCATTCACCGCCTGCCCCCGGCGTTCGAGGACCTCGCTACGTCGTCGGAAATCCTCTACACCGGCATCAAGGTTATCGACTTGCTGGCTCCCTATGTGAAGGGCGGTAAGATTGGCCTGTTCGGCGGCGCCGGCGTGGGCAAGACCGTGCTCATCATGGAGCTGGTGAACAACGTGGCCAAGGCCTACGAAGGCCTGTCGGTGTTTGCCGGCGTGGGCGAGCGTACCCGCGAAGGCAACGACTTGCTGCGCGAATTCATCGAATCGAACATCATTCTCTACGGCGAGGCCTTCAAGCACTCGATGGAAGAGGGCGGCTGGGACCTCTCGAAAGTGGACCAGAACGAGCTGCTGAAGTCGCAGGCTACCCTGGTGTTCGGCCAGATGAACGAGCCCCCCGGAGCCCGCGCCCGCGTGGCCCTGTCGGGTCTGACCATTGCCGAGAGCTTCCGCGACGGCGACGGCACCGGCGCCGGCCGCGACATCCTGTTCTTCATCGACAACATTTTCCGCTTCACGCAGGCGGGTTCGGAAGTATCGGCTCTGCTGGGCCGTATGCCGTCGGCCGTGGGCTACCAGCCCACGCTGGCCACCGAAATGGGTGCCATGCAGGAGCGCATCACCTCGACCAAGCGCGGTTCCATTACCTCGGTGCAGGCCGTGTATGTGCCGGCCGATGACTTGACCGACCCGGCCCCGGCCAATACCTTCGCCCACTTGGACGCCACCACGGTACTGAGCCGCAAAATTGCCGAGCTGGGCATCTACCCGGCTGTGGACCCGCTGGACTCGACCTCGCGCATCCTGTCGGCCGACGTAATCGGCAACGAGCACTACAACACCGCCCAGCGCGTGAAGGAAATTCTGCAGCGCTACAAAGAACTGCAGGACATCATTGCCATCCTGGGCATGGACGAACTGTCGGAAGAGGACAAGCAGGTGGTGAACCGCGCCCGTCGCGTGCAGCGCTTCCTGTCGCAGCCCTTCTTCGTGGCCGAGCAGTTCACCGGCCTGGCCGGCGTGCTGGTTGACATCAAAGACACCATCAAAGGCTTCAACGAAATCATCGACGGCAAGTACGACCACCTGCCCGAGGCGGCTTTCAACCTGGTGGGCACCATTGAGGATGCCGTGGCCAAGGGCGAGCGCCTGATTGCCGAAGCCAAGTAGTTTTAGTTGTCAGTTGCTCGTTGTCGGTTGTTAGCTCATTCTAACAACGGCAACGAGCTGCTGAAGCCTAACAACTGACAACGAACAACTGACAACTAAACATGCATTTAGAAATCATCACCCCCGACCGCAAGGTATTCGAAGGCGAAGTGACGTCGGCCCAGTTTCCGGGTGCGGATGGCTTGTTTGAAGTGCTGAACAATCACGCCCCGCTGATTGCCGCCCTCAAAGCTGGCCAGGTGACGCTGACCGGCCCGGCCGGCCGCGAAGCCATCCGCATCGAAGGCGGCGTGGTGGAGGTGCTGCGCAACAACGTGATTGTGCTCGCCGAAGGCGCCATGGCGTAATTACCAGCCGTTGAGGTACCAAAAGCCGTTTCTGCACCGCAGAAACGGCTTTTTTTGTGCGGCGTGGCGGCCAAACTCTGGCTGACGCGTATAGGCAATATTCTATGCTGACGTAATTGCGCCGCTATGCACAAACCTTCTGAACCCTTTATTGCCGTCGAGAACATTTACACCCACCGCCAGCGCTACGTGTTGCTGGTGGCCTCGCTGCTGGGCCTGGCGGGCCTGATGGTGTTTGGGCTGGCGCAGTACCTCACGGCTTTCCTGGCGGCGGGCATTCTGTTTGTGGTGTTTCGGCCGTGGTGGGTGGCGCTGGTGCACCGGCGGCGCTGGAACCGGCGGCTGGTCACCATTCTGCTGCTGCTGGTGACGGTGGTGGTGCTCGTGATTCCGTTCTACGCCCTGAGCTCGCTGCTGCTTGACCGGTTGATACTGTTTGCGCAGAACCCGGACCAGATTTTGGAAGTGGTGCACAAGGTAGAGCGGGCCATTGGGTTTAAGATAACCGAACAGTTTAATGTGCGGCAGGTGCTGTTGCAGGGCGGCGCCAAGGTGAGCAGCTGGCTGCCCACGCTGGCCAGCAGCGCGCTCACCTTTCTGGTCATCGTAGGCCTGATGCTGTTCACGATGTACTACATGTTTATGCAGGAAACCTACTTTCTGCTGGGCCTGCACCGCTACCTGCCGTTCCGCAACGAGACGCTGAAGGAGCTGGGCGAGTCGCTGAAAAACAACGTGAACGCCAACGTCCTGGGGCAGGTGGTGGTGGCGCTGGTGCAAAGCATTCTGACGGGCCTTACGCTGTGGATATTTGGCGTGCCTGATGCGCTGTTTTGGGGCGTGGTGGCCTTTTTTATGGCGTTTTTGCCGGTGCTGGGCACGCCGCTGGTGTGGGGTCCGGCGGCGCTGTATCAGTTTTCGCAGGGGCACAACGGGCAGGCCATCGGCATTTTGCTGGTGGGCTTCGTCGTCATTATCAACGTCGACAACCTGCTGCGCATCGTGCTGGCCAAGCGCATGGGCGACATTCACCCGCTGGTGACGCTGGTGGGACTGGTGCTGGGCGTGGAGATTTTTGGGCTGATAGGGCTGGTGGTGGGGCCGCTGCTGGTGTCGTACTTCCTGGTGCTGATGGAGGTGTTTCGGCGCGAAAACCGGGCCACGAACAAGGCCGCGGCGGGGGAAGTGTAAAGCCGGGGTTGTGCCGACCTTTGCGCCTTAACGCGCTTTTTCCCACCCATGGACTTCTCGACCATTCATCCCAAAGTCACCCCCATCTACCAAACCTCGGTTTTCAAGTTTGAGGATTTGAACGCCATCCAAGAGTACATCGACGACCCGCAGAGTCGCTACATGTACTCGCGCAACGGCAACCCCAATTCCGACGAACTGGCCGAGGCCGTGAGCCGCTGGGAGGGCGGCGCCGGGGCGGTGGCCACGGGCTCGGGCATGGCCGCCATTTTCGCGGCCCTGATGACCTATTGCCGGGCCGGCGACCACGTGCTGTGCGCGGCCGACATCTACGGGGGCTCGGCGGCGCTGCTGAACCTGGAGCTGGCGCGGCTGGGCATCACGGTGAGCTACGTGCCGTTTGAGGAGTTGTACGACCTGAAGACCCACGTGACGCTAGCTACCCGGCTGCTGCTCTGCGAAACCATGAGCAACCCGCTGCTGCGCGTGGTGGACGTGGCCCGCATTGCCACCGAATGCCACGCGCACGGGCTGAAGCTGGTGGTCGACAACACGTTTGCTTCGCCCGTGCTCACCAAGCCGCTGGCTTACGGCGCCGACCTGGTGATGCACAGCGTGACCAAATACCTCGCCGGCCACTCCGACGTGACGGCCGGGGCCGTGGTGGCCCGCACTACGGAGGACGCCGCCCGCCTGCGCCAAATTGGTACGGTGTACGGCCTCACCCTGAGCCCCATGGAAAGCTGGCTGAGCGTGCGCGGCCTCAAAACCCTGCGCCTGCGCATGGCGGCCCACAGCGAAAATGCCTGGCTGGTGGCCGAGTTTCTGGACGAGCACCCGGCCGTGGAGGCGGTGTATTACCCGGGGCTGCCCACGCACCCGCAGCACGCGCTGGCGCTGGCCCAGGGCGGTGGCCGGTTTGGCGGCATGATGTCGTTTCGGCTGGCCGACGACGCGGCGGTGGTAAACCGCTTCATGCAGCGCAGCCAGCGGTTTCCGTTCGCGCCTTCGCTGGCGGGCGTGGACTCGTCGTGCTCGCACCCGCTCACCACCTCGCACCGGGCCCTGACCGAGGCGCAGCGGGCCGAGCTGGGCATTACCGTGGGGCTGGTGCGCCTGAGCGTGGGCATCGAGCCCGTGGAAGAGCTGCTGGCCGACCTGGCCCAGGCATTAGAGTAAAAATTCACGCGTTTTATTCCGCCGCTGGTGCCCGAAACGCTTGGGTGCCCGGCACTTCCTGCCTACCTTCAATATAACAAATGAAGAGGCCCTCGATTTACGTAGAAGCCCAAATGCGCTGCTCCATGGAGCAGCTCTGGGCGCACACCCAGCAGCCCGAGCTGCACCAGCAGTGGGACCTGCGCTTCACCGAAATTGAGTACCTGCCGCGCCCGTCGGAGGCCGAGCCGCAGCAGTTTCTGTACGCCACGCGCATTGGGTTTGGGCTGGGCGTGGCCGGCTGCGGCGAAAGCCTCGGCACCACCGAAAAAAACGGAGAGCGCACCTCGGTGCTCAAGTTTTGGTCCGAAGAAAAGGTGTCGCTGATTCGCGAAGGCGCGGGCTTTTGGAAGTACGTGCCAACGGAGGAGGGCCTGCGTTTTTTTACGCGCTACGATTACCAGACGCGCTTTGGCGCGGTGGGGGAGTGGCTTGACCGGCTGGTGTTTCGGCCGCTCATCGGTTGGGCCACGGCTTGGAGCTTCGACAGCCTGCGGCTGTGGCTGGAGCAGGGGCAGCGGCCGGCGGTATCGCGGGCTTTGGCGCTGATAATGGCCCTGGTGCGGTTTACGCTGGGCGTTGTGTGGCTGTATCAGGGCGTGGTGCCCAAGCTGCTGTACCCGGACACCGGTGAACTGAGCATTTTGCAGGGCACGGGTTTTTCGGCGGGCGCGGCGCGTAGCGTGGCCTCGGCGGTAGGCGTGGGCGAAATTCTGTTCGGGCTGCTGTTTTGGGTGCTGCCGTTGCAGCGACTGGGGCCGGTGTACTGGCTGAACATGCTGGGACTGGTGGTGCTGGGCGCGGGGGCGCTATTCAGCCAGCCGGCCGTATTTGTGGCGCCTTTCAACCCGCTCACCCTGAACCTGGCACTGGTGGCGCTGGCCGCGGTGGCGCTCCTGATTCCGACGGAACTGGTGCCCAGCGCCACGCGGTGCCTGCGCCGGCCGCCCGAAGGCCAGCGCACTGCCGCGAGCGTGCCGCGGGAAGCTCCCGTAGCCACTGCTTAACATTCACACGTTGCCTGCCATGTCTTCCATCTATCAGCAGCAGCTGGGCGCCGACTTTGAGAAGCTGCACCCGCGCATTCAGGAGCGGCTGGGCTTTAGCAGCGGCGACCATCGCGCGTTTGTGGGCGAGGGCGTGATGGAACGGGTGTGGCACGGGCCGTTTTTCACGCAGCCGTTTTTGCGAGCGGGCCTGGCGCGCCACATCACCTTCCCCGAGACGGGGCACAACGTGCCGTTTCGCATCGAAAACTACGCGTACCAAGACCCCTTGGGCCGCGAAACCGTGACCTGGATTCGGCGCTTTCATTTCCCGGAGCACACCCGGTGCTTCGACGCAACGATGATTCGCAGCGCCGCCCGCCAGTCGATTGTGGACTACCTGGGCACCCACCAACACGTGGCCGTGGACATTGACATGGCCGTGACCGAGCGGGGCGGGCTGCGGCTGCGGTCGGGCGCGCAGCGCTTTCGCGAAGGCCGCCTGGCGTTTCGCCTGCCCGGCGTGCTGGCGGCGCTGGCCGATGTGGAAGAGTGGTACGACGATGCCGCCGGCTGCTACCGCATTGAAGTGGTGGTGCGCAACCCGGTGCTGGGCAAGCTATTTGGCTATACGGGTTCGTTTCATGCTACCTGGCGCAGCGTGGCCCCGGAGCACATTCCGGCGCATGCCTTGCCGCTGCGGTACGAAGCCCGGGAATAAACCTCATTCACTTCCATGAAACTTGAACTCACTCCTGCCCAGCGGCGCGTGGAACTGGCCCGGCCCTGGGTGCTGCTGGCCCTGTACGTGGGCTGCGCGCTGGCCAGCTGGTGGTGGCTGGCCGTGCCGCTGGCCGCCGTGGTGTGCCTGGCGGCTTTTGTGATGATGCACGACGCCATGCACAACTCCCTGGGCCTGCCCAAGCCCGCCAACGAGCGGGTGCTGACCCTGGCCGGGCTGCTCATTCTCAAAAGCGGCCACGGCTTGCAGGTGACGCACCTGCGCCACCACGGCCGCTGCCTCACCGAGGCCGACCCCGAGGGCGCGCCGGCCACCTGGAGCTTCTCGCGGGTGCTGTGGCAGGGGCCCTGGCACACGCTCATGCTGCGCCGCGAGTCGCTGCGCATTGCTCCGAATACGCGCCGCATTCAGCTCATCGAAACCGGGCTGACCCTGGCCTTGCTGCTGGCTTTTGTGGTCCTATACTGGGCCACGGGCTCGCTGGTGGGGCTGGTGTACTGGGGCGTGGCGTTTGTGATGAGCGCGACGATGCCCATCTGGGCGTCGTACGTGCCGCACCACGTGTCGTCGCGCAACCCGGCGGCGCGCACGGCTGCGGCCCTGGCCCAGGCCTGGACGCCCATCACGGCCTCGTTTGCCTTTCATCACCTGCACCACCACTACCCGCGCGTGCCCACGGCCCTGCTCTACCGCGCCGCGGCCGAGCTGCCCCCGCCGCCCGAGGAGGAGCACCACCACCACTAAGGAAAATAAAAAAGGCCCCTGTGCGTACACAGGGGCCTTTTAGGTAAATAGCCATTCGGCAATAAGCCACGGAGGCGTTGCGGCGTTTTCTTACAGCTTGTCCGACACTTGCTCGGAAATTTGGCGGCCGGTGCGCAGGGCCTGGTATTCGGCCTGCTGCGCACGAATGTTCACTTTGTCATCGAACGAAAAGCTGCCGCGGAGCTGCTCGTAGCGCCCGTTGAGGCGGCTGAGCACGGCCGAGGCGTTGGCCCAGTCGGCGGCGTTCCAGCCCGAACGGTCGCTGTGTACGCGGTCCATGAAGCGGCTGTAAGCGTCAAGCAGGCCGGCGGTGGTGAGGGTGGAAACCGTGGTTTTCTTGCGCAGGAACGTGGTCACTTGGGCATCGGTGGCCGGCCCAGCGGGCACGTCGGCCGTGGTGGGGCTGGGCGTGGTGGTTTTGGTGGTCGTGGACGACGGGGCGGCGGTGCCCGCCGGCACGTAAATGGTGCGCGTGGTGCGCCGAATGACTTTGCCGGTGGCCGGGTCCAGGTCTTCGGTTACTTCGGTTTGGGGCTGCATGCCGGGGGGCACCGTGGCGGGAGTGGTGGCCGGGGCCGGCGTGGTGGTGGTTTTGGTGGGCGTGGTCTGGGCGGCGGCGGCCAGCGGCAGGGCCAGCAGGAGGGCCGCGAAAAGGCGAAGGTTTTTCATGGAAATAAAAAGATGGATGCCCCTTTAACGGCAAACACCGTGCTACGGTGTGCGCTAGGTTGGTAAACAAAAAAGCGCTACTCTTACGCCGCCGCTGATAGTCAGCGCGTGACCACTTCCGCGGTCTACCGTTTTCTCTTTTTTCTTCCCCCATGCAAGGCGCCTACTCTACCTATTTCGACAACCCTTTCCTGGCCTTGCGCATGGCGCGGCCCGCCTACAAGGCCCAGGCCGAATACGCCCTGCGGGCCGGCCGCGAGGCCGCCCTCGGCGCCGCGTTTGCCCCGCTGCTGGCCGAGCTGGAAACCGCCATTGCCGGCTTCGACGAAAACCTGACCGACCGCAACCAGCCCACGGCCGGGGGCACCGACGCCTTCCGCCAGGCCCGCGCCGAGTGGCTGCTGTTCGTGGACGACGCCATGAAGGACCACGTCACGCCCAAGCTCCGCAAGCTGCCCGTCTACGCCGACTTCAAGAAGTTTGGCAAGAGCCGGCTGGCCGAGCTGGCCCAGCCCGAGCTGCTCACCGCGTCGCAGGCCCTCGTGGCCCTGTACCGGGCCCAGCAAGCCGCCTTGCCCGCCGAGGTGGCCGCCGGCGCCCAGGCCCGGTACGCCGCCCTGGTCGCCGCCGATGCCGCCCGCGACGCCCGGACCGCCACCATCGCCGACGCCCGCCTGGAGCTGGCCGACGACCGCGCCGCCATTGCCCGCGCCCAGCGCCGCTTCAAGGCCCAGCTGGAACTCAAGTACGACGACGCCGAGAAGGTGTACAGCTTCTTCGATTTCTCGGCGGCCAAGCTGCCCAAGGCCAAAAAGAAAGCCGCGGCCGGTCCCTCGCCCGTCCAGCCCTAGCGCGAGCTCGCGGGCCGCTGCCGGTCCATAGGCAAGGCCTCCGCGAGGACTCGCGGGGGCCTTTGGCGTTGCCGGAAGCGGGCAACGAGGGCGCGTGGCCCGGTTCCGAAACACCGGAAATGCCCCGCGAGTCATCGTTGCCCGGTTCTGGAAAATCGGGAA
The DNA here is from genome assembly GCF_016427455.1 of Hymenobacter miniatus. Lineage (NCBI taxonomy): Bacteria > Pseudomonadati > Bacteroidota > Cytophagia > Cytophagales > Hymenobacteraceae > Hymenobacter > Hymenobacter miniatus. Next base: position 485,519 of record NZ_JAELXR010000002.1, on the reverse strand, counting down.
ATGCTTTGCAAGCACTCGTGCGGTCCTTCGGCAACTCCTGAAGCCCGCCGTGAGTACTGGCCGGGCACTGCGGGTGGTGGCAGTGCGTGTTGCCGCTGAAACCTGGCGGCGTATGGCTGCGCATCCGGGCGACTCGTGGCACTCGTTGCGAACAAGAAGGCACCGCACGCGTTGCTTCTTACGGAAAAGGCGGAATAGAAAATAGACCGTTTCAGTAAACTTTCTACTTGCGAAAGGTCAGGGTGGGGATGCGGATGATGCCGCTGTCAACGTATACTGTAGTGCGGTTGTAGAGGACGTGGATGCGCCGAAACTCGCGAAAGCCGCACTCGTTTTCTTGGAGGGAATAATGGACCTCAATGGTATCGACATCGGACCGGGTGGGCCATAGCAGGAAGCGTTGGGCCAGACCGGTCTTCAGTGGCAGGCTGTCCCGCTCCAGGCCCACCACCACAATCCCGAGTTGTCCGGGGCGCGCTTCATCATGGATAGTCCACCTCCGTTCTTCGCCGCGAAACACCCGGGCTGAATCGAGTACGTAGCGGGAGGGCGCGGCTGAATCGGTGGCCCATAACGGTTCTCCCGTGCGGGCGTCAACTAGCTTAAAGTAGAGGTGCCCACCATGGGAAAGGTTGCGTTGCTGCGGGTTACAGCGGTCAGATGCACAGGCACCCAAGAGCAGCCCAGTGAAGACAAATGAACCAATCCGATAAACCATGGTGCAAGATAGAAGGGCACTCCTTACCCCTTGACACTTCGACTGCCTAGTAAGTAATAATGCACTGTCTGACTCGAACGCTCCTTTCCGTGAACGAAAAGAACTGGCTCTGTATCTCATGGCCAACTGGCCCCTGTGGCGCAAACCAAGTGTACGAAACCCGTCTACGATTCACGGTTTACGAAATGGCTTGTTGGTTGGAGTTTCGTAAACTCCAACCAACAAGCGCCTACGCTTCCCCAAAGGAGGGTTAGCCGACGGTATCAGCGGCTACCCCAGCGCCTCGGCCAGGGCCTCTTTCACGCGGCGCAGCTCGCCTTCGCCCATGGCCGTGCCGCTGGGCAGGCACAGGCCCCGGGCGAAGAGGTCGGCGCACACGGCGCCGCCGTACGTGGGCGCGCTGGCAAACAGCGGCTGCAGGTGCAGGGGCTTCCACAGCGGCCGGCTCTCGATGTTGCGCGTTTCCAGGTGCAGGCGCAGGGTTTCGGGCGTGACGGGGCGGGCGGGCGCGTCGGCGTCCGGGTCGGCGGGATTCACCAGGATGGTGGTGAGCCAGCGGTTGGAGCGGCTGCCGGCTGGCTCCGGCGCCAGGGCCACCGTGATGCCGGGCAGGCGGGAAAGGTGCTCGCGGTACCAGTCGAAAATCTGGCGGCGGCGCTTCACCCGCTCCTCCAGCAGCTCCATCTGGCCGCGGCCAATGCCGGCCAGGATGTTGCTGAGGCGGTAGTTGTAGCCGGTTTGCGAGTGCTGGTAATGGGGCGCGTCGTCCTTGGCCTGGGTGGCGAGAAAGCGGGCCTTCTCGGCCAGCGCGCGGTCGTAGGTGACGAGGGCGCCGCCGCCGCTGGTGGTCAGAATCTTGTTGCCGTTGAAGGAAAACACGCCCACCCGGCCGAAGCCACCCAGCGGCTGCTGCTGCCATTCGGAGCCCAAGGCTTCGGCGGCGTCTTCCAGAATAGGGATGTCGAATTCTTTGGCCACGGCCAGAATTTCGGGCAGCTTGGCCGGCATGCCGTAGAGGTGCACCACGATGAGCGCCTTCGGCTTTTTGCCTTGGGCCAGGCGGTCGAGAATGGCTTCGCGCAGGCGCTCCGGGCACAGGTTCCAGGTGTCGGGCTCGCTGTCGACAAACACCGGGGTAGCCCCCAGGTACACCACGGGGTTGGCCGTGGCCACGAAGGTGAAGGAGGGGCACAGCACCTCATCGCCGGGCCCCACGCCCAGCACCAACAGCCCCAGGTGAATGGCCGCCGTGCCCGAGCTCAGCGCCACGCAGTAGGGCACGCCCACCGCCGCGCAGATGTCGGCCTCAAACCCCGCCAGGTTGGGCCCGGCCGGCGCCACCCAGTTGTCTTCAATGGCTTTGTGCACGTAGTTCAGCTCGTGCCGGCCGAGGTGGGGCGGGGAAAGGTAAAGGCGGTCGTAGTCCTGGCTGCGCATGCTGTTGCTTAAGAAGTGCAAAGAACGTCATGGTCGGCGCGGCCGGCATGGCGTTCTGGTTCCAGCAGGTTATTTATCTTCCACCTTGAGGGCCCGCGCCGGCACGCCCACGGCCGTCACGTGGGGCGGCAAGTCGCGTACCACCACGGCCCCGGCCCCCACAATGCTGCCCTCTCCCACGCGCACTCCCTGAATTACCGTGGCGTTGGTGCCCAGGTAGCAGCCGGCGGCCAGCCGGGCGGCGCCGCTCACGTTGGCGTGCGGCATCAGGGAGCAAAAATCTTCCAGCACGGCGTCGTGGCCCACGGTGCAGCCCAGGTTGAGCAGCACGAAGCGGCCCAACGAAATGTCGCAGGTCAGGATGCAGCCTTGCTGCACGAGGCAGCCCTCGCCCAGCGCGATGCGCTGCTCGGGCCCCAGCACCACCTGCGGGTGCACCAACGCCGGAAACGACAGGTGGGGAGAGCTGAGGCGGCCCACCACGGCAGCGCGGCTGGCCGAGCTGCCCACGGCCACGGCCACGGCCAGCGGCTCGGTGGTGGCGTTGAGGTCGGCGCTGGTGCCGAGGTAGGGGAGGCCGGCCACGGTGGGCGCCGCCGGTGCCACGTCGTCGTAAAAGCCGCGCACGTCCCAGGTGGGCAGGGTGGCGTTGAGCTGCCGAATCAGCAACAGCACTTCACGGCCCAGCCCGCCGGCCCCGAAGATGACGAGGGGGGCGCCGGTTTCGCCGGCTTCGTAGTCTGAGAAAAACAAGGTGGTCATAGGGGGCTATCTACGGGGAAACCGGGGGCGGGGGCGTGCCCCGGAAGGCCAGGGTGGTGGCGTGGCCCGGCGTGGCCACGCCGCTGCCGCGCAGCACACGCCCGGCCGTGCGCCACAAAATGGTCAGGTCCAGCCGCCACGACAGGTTATCGACGTACCACACGTCGAAGGCAAATTTTTCTTCCCAACTGATGGCATTGCGGCCGTTCACCTGCGCCCAGCCCGTGAGGCCGGGCCGCACCTCGTGGCGGCGGGCCTGGGTGGGCGTGTAGAGGGGCAAGTACTCGGGCAGCAGCGGGCGCGGGCCCACCAGGCTCAGGTCGCCGTGCAGGATGTTCCAGAGCTGGGGCAGTTCGTCGAGCGAAGTGGCGCGCAGCCAGCGCCCCGCGGCGGGCAGGCGCGCGGCATCGGGCAGCAGCTGGCCGGCGGCGTCGCGCGCGTCGGTCATGGTCTGGAGCTTGTAGAGCGTGAACAGGCGCCCGTGCCAGCCCGGCCGCACCTGCCGAAACAGCCAGCGGCCCCGGTTTTGAGCGGCGGCCACGGCGGCCCCGCCCAGCAGCAGCGGCAGCGTGAGCAGCAGCAGCGGCAAGGCAATGGCCACGTCGAGCCAGCGCTTGCCGTGGCGGGTGTAAAAAGAATCGGGAGCGGGCACAACGCAAAAGTAACTTTGCGTCGCAGGCTTTGGCTTGCGCTGTCCTCATGCTCGTTTTCCCCAACGCCAAGCTCAACCTCGGCCTCTACGTCACCCAGCGCCGGCCCGACGGCTTCCACAGCATCGAATCGGTGTTTGTGCCGCTGCCCTGGACCGATGCGCTGGAAATCCTGCCCGCCGCGCCGGGCCAGCCCACGAGCATCACGCTCACCGGCCGCCCCATTCCCGGCGACCCCGCCACCAACCTGTGCGTGCGGGCCTACGAGCTATTGCAAGCCGATTTCCCGCAGCTGCCGCTCGCGCAACTCTACCTGCACAAGATAGTGCCCATTGGGGCCGGCCTGGGCGGCGGCTCGGCCGATGCTGCGTTTGCGCTCACGGCCACCAATGAATTATTTCAACTGGGCCTCGCGCCGGAAGCCCTTGAAAACTACGCCCGCCGACTGGGCTCCGACTGCGCCTTTTTTATTCGCAACCAGCCCGTGCTGGCCGTGGAGAAGGGCGACGTATTCGAGAAAATTGACCTGAGCCTGTCCGGCCTGACGTGCGTGGTGGTGTACCCGGGGCTGCATATTGGCACGGCCGAGGCGTACGCCCGCATTGTGCCGCAGGCGCCGAAGTTTCCGCTGCGGGAGGCACTGGCGCAGCCCATGGCCACCTGGCGCGACACCGTCAGCAACGATTTCGAAACGGCCCTGACGCCCGCCTTTCCCGTGCTGGCCGACATTAAGCAGCGGCTTTACGAGGCCGGTGCTACGTACGCCAGTCTGTCGGGCTCGGGCTCGGCGGTGTACGGGCTGTGGCCCGCGGGCGCGCAGCCCGCGCCGATGGCGTGGCCAGCCGAGTACGCCGTGTGGCAGGGCGTGCTCTAAACCGGCATGGCCGGCTCCAAATCCGGCTTTTTGTCTTTCATCAGCCGCGCCACCAGCGGGTGAATGAGCACGCTGAGCACAATGAGCAGAGTGCCAATGTAGAAGCCCAGGCTCATGCGTTCGCCGTTGAACTGCGGGGCGTGCAACAGGCCTTTGGTGTGCAGCCAGTAGATGCCCGCCGCCATGGCAATGCCATACACCGGCTCCAAGTTGATGGTCAGGTTGACGGCGAAAGGGGAGAGGCGCTTCATCAATTCCACCGACGTGGAAAAGGCGTACACGGTGCACACGCCCGCCAGCAGGCCCAGCCAGAGCCAGTCCAGGCCGTGCCAGGCCAGCTGCAGGCCCTTGCCCTGGGTGAAAAATTGGCTGTAGATGGGGAAGAACAGCGCGATGCTCAGGCAGGCTCCCAGCATCTCGTAAAAGGTGAGCCGCAGCGGCGGGTGCTGCTTTATCAGCTTCGAGTTCAGCACGCTGAACAGGGCCGACAAGCCCGCCGACAGCACCGCCACGCCCAGGCCCAGCAATTGGTCAAATTCGGCCTGGCTCACCAGGTACAGGCCCACCATGGTGATGAGGCCCAGGCCCACCTCGTAGCCGCGCACCCGGCGCCAGAGTAGCAGCGGCTCGAGCAGCGAAGTCCACAGCGCCAGCGTGGCCAAGCCCGCCAGGCACACGCTCACCGACGACAGCCGCGCCGCCAGAAAAAAGGTAATCCAGTGCGTGGCCACCAGCGCGCCCACGGCCAGCAGCCGCAACACCTGGCCCACCGGAATGCGCCAGGGCATGCGCCGCGCGCCCAGCAGCACGGCTAGCCCCGTGGCCGCCAGCAGCGTGCGCCAAAACACCAGCTCCACCGACGGCAACGCAATGAGCTTGCCCAGAATGGCCGTGAAGCCCCACAGGAGCACAATGAAATGAAGCTTGAGATAGTCGCGGAGCATAGAAGGTAAGCAAACAGAACGTCATGCAGAGCGCAGCGAAGCATCACGCTCGGGGTAGTAATTAGCTATTGCACGCGAGATGCTTCGCTGCGCTCTGCATGACCGCCCAACAACACCTCGCCTGCTTGCTGCAGGTACTACTTCGGCACAAACCGGTACAGCACCAGCCCGATGACGCTGAACACCGTGCTGGGCACCCAGGCCGCCACCAGCGGCGAAAGGCTGCCCACCTGGGCCAGGTTGCGGCTCAGCATCACGAAAATGATGAATATAAAGGCCAGCACGAACCCCAGCGCAATTTGCCCGCCCACGCCGGCCCTTGATTTTCGGGCGCTCAGAATCACGCCAATCAGCGTCAGGATGATGATGGAGAACGGGTAGGCATACCGCTCGTACTTCTCGCTCATGTAGAGTTGGGTGTCGTCGGCGCCGCGCTCTATTTTGTCCTTGATGTAGGCGTTGAGTTGGGGCAGGGTCAAGGTTTCGGCCAGCTTGTAGTTACTGGCGAAGTCCTCGGTGCGCAGGTTCATGGTGGTGTCGCGGGCGGGCAGGGTTTGCAGGGTTTCGTCCTGCGCGCCGCGGAAGGTGCGCACCAGCTGCGGCGACAAATGCCACACGTGCTTGGTCGAGTCCCAGTTGATGGCGTCGGCCGTCAGGCGGCGGCGCAGCACGGTGCCGTCCACGGTTTCGAGGGCAAAGTGAAAGCCCACGTTGCTCGTGTTGTCGTAGCTCTCCATGTACACGTAGCTTTTTGGGCCAATTTTGATGTGCACGTTGCGCCCCTGAAACCGAAACGGCAGCTTGATATACGCCCGCTCAAACGCCACCCGCGACTTGTTGCCGATGGGCAGCACCCAGCCAATGAGCCCGAAAATGAGCAGCCCCACCACCGCCCCGCCCATGGCGTAGGGCAGCATCAGCCGCTTAAAGCTGACACCGCTGGCCAGAATGGCCACAATCTCGGTGCGCGCCGCCAGCTGCGCCGTCACAAACACGACGGCGATGAAGATGGTAATCGGCGAAAGCAGGTTGGCGAAATACGGAAACAGGTAGATGTAGTAGCCGAAAATGATTTTCCCCATCGACAAATTATGCTGGATAAAGTCATCGTTTTTTTCGGTGAAATCAATCACGCAAATCACCGACACGAGTATCACCACCGAGAAGAAAAACGCGGCCAGAAACTTCTTGATGATGTATTTATCGAGGATGTTCATTTTAAGTCAGTGAACAGTTGGCAGTGAACAGTGAGCAGTGCAGAACGTAATTGAATAACTGCTCACCGTTAATTGTTAACTGCTTTATAAACGCGTCATTACCTGCTTCACCATGCGGTCTTTCCAGGGGCCAAACGTGCCGGCCAGGATTTCCTTGCGAGCCTCCTTCACCAGCCACAGGTAGAAGGCCAGGTTGTGGGCCGAGGCAATTTGCGGGCCCAGCATTTCCTTGCACTGGAACAGGTGCCGCACGTAGGAGCGGCTATAGAACGTGCTGGCGTGCCCGCCAAGTTCGGGGTCGAGGGGCGAGAAATCGGTTTCCCACTTCTTGTTGGTGATGTTCACAATGCCCTGCGTGGTGAACAGCATGCCGTTGCGGGCGTTGCGGGTCGGCATCACGCAGTCGAACATGTCCACGCCCAGGGCAATGTTTTCCAGGATGTTGGCCGGCGTGCCCACGCCCATGAGGTAGCGCGGCTTGTCTTTGGGCAGGATGTCGCATACCAGCTCGGTCATTTCGTACATCAGCTCGGCGGGCTCGCCCACGCTCAGCCCGCCGATGGCGTTGCCGGCCCGGCCCTGCTCGGCAATGAACTCGGCCGATTTCACGCGCAAATCCCGGAACGTGCTGCCCTGCACGATGGGGAAAAGGTTCTGCTCGTAGCCGTAAAGCCCTTCGGTGCTGTCGAAGCGCTGGATGCAGCGCCGGAGCCAGCGGTGCGTCATGTCGAGGGAGCGGGCGGCGTAGTCGTACTCGCAGGGCCAGGGCGTGCACTCGTCGAAGGCCATGATGATGTCGGCCCCGATGACGCGCTGAATGTCCATCACGCCCTCCGGCGAGAACAAATGCTGGCTGCCGTCCACGTGCGAGCGGAATTTCACGCCCTCTTCCTTAATCTTCCGGGTGTTCGAGAGCGAGTACACCTGGTAGCCGCCCGAGTCCGTCAGAATGGGCCGGTCCCAGCCGTTGAACCGGTGCAGGCCGCCGGCCGCGCGCAGCACGTCGAGCCCCGGCCGCAGGTAGAGGTGGTAGGTGTTGCCGAGAATAATCTGGGCGTTGATGTCTTCCTTGAGCGTGCTTTGCGACACCGCTTTCACGGTGCCGGCCGTGCCCACGGGCATAAAGATGGGAGTTTCGATGGTGCCGTGGGCGGTTTCGAGGCGGCCGGCGCGGGCTTTGGTGCCCGGGTCTTGGGCGAGAAGGTCAAAAGTCATAAGCAACCACAAAGGTAGCCCAGCCGCCCGGCGTCCCGTACTTTTGCCGGCCCCTTCACGCCCGTCGTTCCGTTGCAGATACCCATACCCACTTCCCCGTTTTTCTGGCTGCTCGTGGCGTGCGGAGTGGTGCAGCTCATGTACGCCGCGTATTTCTTCTGGCCGTTTGCCAGCCGGCCCGCCGAGGCCCCGGCCGACGCGCCCGGGCCGGATGCCGAGCCGGTTTCCATCGTGGTGTGCGCCCACAACGAGCTCGACAACCTGCGCCGGCTGCTGCCCCTGCTCTTGCAGCAAGACTACCCGGCCGGCTTCGAAATCGTGCTCATCGACGACCGCAGCGACGACGACACGTACTTATATGCCCAGCAGCTGGCCCAGTATTACCACGAGAAAGTGCGCCTCGTGAGCGTGGCCCGCACGCCCCGCGGCTTCGCCCCCAAGAAATACGCCCTCACCCTGGGCGTCAAAACCACCCGCTACGCCCGCCTGCTGTTCATTGACGCCGACTGCATTCCGGCCACCAATCAGTGGCTGCGCCTCATGCAGCGCGGCTTTGCGCACGGCGGCGGGGCCGACGTGGTGCTCGGGTTTTCGGCCTACGCCGCGGCGCCCGGCTTTCTCAACCACCTCATTCGCTACGAAACGCTGCTCACCGCCGCGCAGTACCTCAGCTTTGCCTGGCGCGGCTGGCCCTACATGGGCGTGGGCCGCAACCTTGCCTACACGCGGGCCTGCTTCAACGCCACCAAAGGCTTTGCCTCGCACATGCGCCTGCTCTCCGGCGACGACGACCTGCTGGTGCAGGACGCCGTGCGCTACGGCCAGCGCATCACCGTGGTGGCCGATGCCAGCGCCCACACCCTGAGCGAGCCCGCGCCTACCTGGCGCGCGTGGTGGCACCAGAAACGGCGGCATTTGTCGGCCGGCCGCGCCTACCGCCTGGCCGACCGGTTGCGCATTGGCACGTTCGTGGCGGCAAACGTGTTGTTCTACTTCGCTACGGTCGCGCTAGCATTTTCTTCAAACAATTGGGTACCTTTGGCGGTGGTATACACCCTCCGAACTTTGTTCATGGGTGCGGTGTATGCCCGTTTGAGTAGCCGCCTGGGTCAGCCCGTAATCGTCGGGTTGCTGCCCGTGCTCGACGTGGTTTATTTTTTCCAATACCTCGCCCTGGGAATCTCGCTATTCCTCAACCGCACCCTTCGATGGAAGTAAACAATCAAGATATTCAAAAGCAGTTTTCCGCCAAAGCCAAGCACGACTTCAAGTTGATTCGGGCCGCGGTGGACAACGGCGATGAAAAGGCGTACGCCGAGCTGATGCACATCTACAAGAAGCCCGTGTACCACGTGGTGCTCAAGATGGTGCGCAACCAGGACGACGCCGAAGACCTCACCATCGAAGCCTTCGCCAAAGCGTTTCGCAACCTGCACAAGTTCAACCCGGAATACGCCTTCAGCACCTGGCTGTTCCGCATTGCCACCAACAACTGCATTGATTTTATTCGCAAGAATAAAATCAAAACCATGTCGATTGACTCGGCCATCAAGGTCGACAACGGCGACGAAATCACCATCGATTTCCGCGACAACGACCTGAACCCGGCCGAACACGCCGTGCGCAACCAGAAAATCGAAATCATGCGCCACGTCGTGGCCCGCCTGCCCGACAAATACCAGCGCCTCGTGAGCCTGCGCTATTTCGACGAACTCAGCTACGAAGAAATTGCCACCGAGCTCAAAGCCCCGCTCGGCACCGTGAAAGCCCAGCTGCACCGCGCCCGCGAGCTGCTCTATGACATGGTGAAGCACACCAAGCAAATTATTTAAGTTGTGAAAAAGCCCCGATGCGAGTCGGGGCTTTTTTGATGAGTTTCGGTATTGAACGATAAAAAAAGAACGTCCTGCTCATCTGGCGTCCGCGCAGCCGAAGCATCTCGCGTGTGGTAGTAAATAATTGCTCGCGCAGTAGAAATGCTTCGACTGCGCGGACGCCAGATGAGCAGGACCGTTTCGTGTCGTGGCAAAACCCCCAAACCGTGCACCTTTGCACCCATGAACCTTTTGCCGCACTACTTCCCCGCGCTCACGCCCCAGCAGCTTCAGCTATTTCAGCAGCTTGAAACCGAGTTCCGGGCCACCAACGAAGCCATCAACCTCGTGTCGCGCACCGACATGGACAATTTCGTGGAGCGCCACGTGCTGCACTCGCTGGGCATTGCCAAAGTCATCCAGTTTCCCAAAGGCAGCGCCGTGCTCGACGTGGGCACCGGCGGCGGCCTGCCCGGCCTGCCGCTGGCCATCATGTTTCCGGACGTGCATTTCCACCTCGTCGACAGCATCGGCAAGAAAATCCGGGCCGTGCAGTTCATGGCGGCCGCCTTGGGCCTGCACAACGTAACGGCCGAGCAAACCCGCGCCGAGCAGCTCCGCACCAAATACGACTACGTGGTGAGCCGCGCCGTGGCCCGCCTCGCCACCTTCCACCCCTGGATTGCCCACCGCTTCAAGCCCCAGGGCGTGCCCGGCGCCGGTTTATACTACCTGAAAGGCGGCGACCTAACTGAGGAAATCGCCGAGTCTGGCCTGAAAGCCAAAGTCACGGATTTGAGCAGCTTTTTTGAGGAGGAATTCTTTGAAACAAAAAAGGTCGTTTTTGTGCCTGCGAAATAAGGCGACTCACCTGTCATCCTTTGCTATGCGGACACCAGATGAGACTGACAGGGCTTAATTGTTACGCCGGCACCTCCGCCGTGAGAAACTCCACCGCGCGACGCTCCGAATAATACTCGCCGTTGCTCTCCGCAAAGCCCACGTGTCCGCCGTCCGGAGGCGTTTCCAGAAACACGTAGGGCGACTGCTCGGCCACCTCCTTGGGGAAGCACGAAGCCGGCAGAAACGGGTCGTTCTGGGCATTCACCAGTAGCGTGGGCACCCGGATGCCGCTCAGGTAGCGGCCGGAGCTGGCGTGCTGGTAGTAGGCATCGGCCGAGTCGAAGCCGTGCATGGGCGCGGTGTATTTGTCGTCGAACTGTGGAAAATTGCGCAGCGACTCCAAGCCATCCAGGTCCACTTCGCCCGGCAGCAGGGCGGCCTTGTCGCGAATTTTTTGGCGCAGCGATTTCAGGAAGCGGCGCATGTACACCTGGTTTTGGGGCCGGCCAATGTGGATGGAGCTGGCCCGCAAATCGGTGGGCACCGAAAACACGGCCGCCCGCTGCACCTCGGCGGGCACGCGGCCGGCGTCTTCGCCCAGGTATTTCAAGGTGACGTTGCCGCCGGCCGAGAAGCCCAACAGGTAGGCCCGCCGGTAGCGCCCGCTGGCCAGGGCGTGGCGCAGCACCGCGTCCAGGTCGTCGGTGTCGCCGAGGTGGTAGGAGCGGAGCAGGCGGTTCATCTCGCCGCCGCAGCTGCGGTAGTTCCAGGCCAGCGCGTCGAGGCCGGCGCGGTTGAGGGCGCGCACCATGCCGCGCACGTAAGGCCGCGACGCGTCGCCCTCCAGGCCGTGCGACACGATGGCTAGGCCGTCGGTGAGGCGCATTTCGGGCAGGCGGCTCCAGTCCAGGTTCAGGAAGTCGCCGTCGGGCAATTCCAGGCGTTCGCGCTGGTAAGCCACGTCGGGCACGGTGCGCCACAGGCTGGGCACGATGGTTTGCAAGTGGCCGTTGAACAAGTAAAACGGCGGCTGGTAAGCGGGTTTCGATACAAGAGGCATGGCGCGGGGTGGCTTACTGATGCAGGATGCGCGCTGGGTGGGGTAGAGAGTAAAGTTCGGTCTTAATCGGCATGCATACTAATTTAGCAGGCCGAAATGAAGACAGGGTGAATAGAAATGCGGCTTATGCCGGTGAGAGTACGGCCGCTTCGCCTATCGCCACAGCCGCTATGGCCTCGCTGAAACGGCTTTGCGTCAATATTTTTGCCGACATGGTTTGAAATTGTCAGACGGTTTCGTACCTTTGCCCTCCCAAACACAGAACTCAAGCATAACGCTCCCCTATATTTCCTGCTCATGGCAAACCATAAGTCGGCCCTCAAACGCATCCGCAGCAACGAAGCCAAGCGCGTGTTGAACCGTTACCAGCACAAATCCACCCGCACGGCCATCAAGCGCCTGCGCGAAGCCACCGACAAAACGGTTGCCCAGGAGCTGCTGAAAAAGGTGACGTCGATGCTGGACCGTTTGGCCAAGAAGAACATCATCCACAAGAACAAAGCTGCTAACAACAAAAGCAAGCTGACAAAGCTCGTTAACGCGCTCTAGTGCGACTACGAGTTTAGCGAGGCCAGGCTGCGCCGCCCCAAGGCCTGGTCTCGCGCTCATCACAGAAGCCCCGCTCGGCAACGAGCGGGGCTTCTTGCGTTTGGCCGGGTCGTGCGCTTGGTAAATTGCTCAGGTGGCGTACCTTACGGGCACCGTTCCACGTTAAGCTACCCCTGAGCATGAAACACTTTTACCTTTTGGCGCGGCCGCTGCTGGCCGTTGTGATGCTTGTTAGCACATTCTCAGCGCGGGCGCAGCAGGCCTGGCGGCCGTTTCGGCCGGGGCTGATTTATGCATTCAGTGGGCCTGGCAGCAACAGCGCGCTCACGCTTCGGCTCGATTCGGCTTACGTTACGGCCAGCGGCGATTCTGCTTGGGGATTTCGGCGAATCGTTAAGCTAAGCAACGGGGGAGAGCAAAGCACAAACCCCTTCGGTGTTTATCGTAAAAGCCGCAACAACTTGTTTGGTGCTCGGCTGCTGTGGCAGCGCAATCCCGCGGCTTTCGTGCTCGAAAACGTGGCTGAAGGCGGCTTTCAACCCGCATTTTCGTTGCAGCTACGCCCTCAAGCGCCGGTTGGCAGCACTTGGGTTGCCAGCTCTTCTCCAAGCCTCACGGCTACCCTCACCAGCCGAAGCTGGCAACCAGTGAACAACGCCGCGGGAAGCCCTTCGGATTCGGTGGCCGTCATCACACTGAGTACTGGCCAAGTGGTGCGTTTAAGTCGTTCGTATGGCTTGTTGCAAGGGCCACAATGGTTGAGTGCCGTAAGCACCGCGCCGCAGTGGACGCAGGCGCGCCTGCCCATGACCTTGTCGCAATCGCCCTATAACCCGACGTTGCTATTCAACTTCCAGCCCGGCGATGAAATGGGGTACTTTACCGAACCATTTACCATCTCGCCATTCCCGTCTTCGGAGAGCTATACTTTTCGTCGTATTCTCTCTCGGCAGTTAACGACGGATAGTCTAGTTTTTACTTACCAAGAACAAACGCGAACCAATTATTTTGCTACCCCTACTGGTGGCACAGCTAGCACTGAAGTATATCCTATTTACAGAGGACGCTGGGCCGTTTCACTCCAAACGGGCAAATCTGCGCAATTTCCAGCGTTGCCGTTGCTAACGGGTGAGTACGTGAATGCGTTCGGAAGCCAGTCGCCGCCATTGCTGGTAGGGCGGGGTATTCTAATGAATAGTAACGGAAACGGGTGTGCGCCCAATGGATTGTACCTAGGGTTTATTGAGGTGTTTCCCGGCCCCGGATTCAGTGCACCTGTTGGGCAATATAGTACGGGCGTCGATATCGGATGGCGACAGAACTTTTCGCTGGCACTGGGCCTGGGTGTCGTTTCCACCGCGGATACCCGCCTTATCTATTACCGCCGGACCCTTGGCACGGGTATCCCGATTACGTGCGGCTCACCGCTAACTTTTACAGGCCTGCTGCCCACCCGGGCCGCCGCAGCCGCCGACGTGGCCACCTTGCACCCAAACCCCGCCACCGACGCCGCTGTGCTCACGCTAGCCCAGCCCGCTCGCGCCGGCCAATTCTTGCGCCTGACCGATGCCCTGGGCCGCACCGTGTGGAATGCGCCCGTGTCCGCGAGCCAAACCACCGTGGCTGTACCGCTGGCCGGACGGCCCGCCGGCCTCTACCTGCTGCACCTGAGCAGCCCCGACGCCACCGCCACTTGGAAGCTCACCCACGAGTAAGCGTTGGGTTGTCCATAAAAAAAGCCCCCGCTGCTCATGCAGCGGGGGCTTTTTTGCGTTTGGCAGCGCGGGTTTAGGCCACGCTCACTTTCACCATGTTGGCTTTGCCCTTGTCCTGGATGGGCATGGAGCCGGTGTTGATGAACACGTCGCCGGCTTCGAGGTGGCCGGTGGTGGTGAGGACGTAGCGGATGTCTGTGATGGTGCTGTCGGTGCTGATGAGGCGGTCGTAGTAGAAGCTGCGCACGCCCCACACCAGGCTCAGCGCCGTGAGCAGGTTGCGGTTATCGGTGAAAATAAAGATGTTCGCCTTCGGGCGGTATTTGGCCAGCTGGAAGGCCGTGTAGCCGTGGTGCGTCATGCCCGTGATGGCCTTCGAGCCCGTGTTTTTGGCCAGGTGGCAGGAAGCAGAGAGTACGCTGTCGGCCATGAAGTTGGGGCCGTTCGGGTCGATGGGCCACCATTTATGGAAGAGCTGCGGGCTGCGGCTTTCCACGCTCAGGATGGTGCCCACCATCGAGCGAATGACCTCGGCGGGATAGGCACCCACGGCGGTTTCGGCGGAGAGCATCACGGCGTCAGCGCCGTCGAGCACGGCGTTGGCCACGTCGCTGGTTTCGGCGCGGGTGGGGCGGGGGGCCGTAATCATCGATTCCATCATTTGGGTGGCTACGATGACGGGCTTGCCGGCCGCGTTGCACTTGGCGATAATCATTTTCTGGGCCATGGGCACCTCTTCCATCTTCACCTCCACGCCGAGGTCGCCCCGGGCCACCATCACGGCATCGGTAATGGCGATGATTTCGTCGATGTTGCGCAGGCCGTCCGGCGTCTCAATCTTGGCCACCACGCGGGTGGTTTTGCCGGCGTCGGCAATGATTTTCTTGATGAAGCGAATGTCGTCGGCCTTGCGGGCAAAGCTCAGCGCCACCCAGTCCACGTCGTGCAGCAGGCCAAACTGCAGGTCCTCGATGTCCTTTTCGGTCATGCTAGGGGCCGATACTTCCGAGTCGGGCAGGTTGATGCCTTTGCGGGGCTTCACCAGGCCGCCGTACACCACTTCCACGTCCACTTCGGTTTCGCGGTCGGTGGCCAGCACTTTCAGCTCAATCTTGCCGTCGTCAATCAGAATCATGTCGCCGGCCTTCACGTCGCGGGCCAGGCCCATGTAGATGGTGCTCAGGCGCGTGGCCGTGCTGATTTCCTTCTCGCCGCACACCAGTTTGAGCTTGTCGCCAGCCTTAATCTCGACGCCGCCGCCTTCTACTTCGCCCAGGCGAATCTTGGGGCCCTGCAAGTCCTGCAGCAAGCCCACGGAAGTGCGCATGTCCTTATTCAGGCGGCGCACGGTGTTAATCACACTCAGGTGGTCTTCGTAGGAGCCGTGGGAAAAATTGAGGCGAAACACATCCACGCCCTCGCGGATGAGGATGCCGAGGCGCTCGTAGGTATTGGAAGCCGGGCCCACGGTGGCCACGATTTTGGTTTTGTTGAAAACAGGATGGTTATCCATGCGAAATGCGAAAATGTCGGTACAAAAAAACTCCCCACCTGAAAAAAAGGAGGGGACAGGTTGCCCACAGTACATCGGCTGAAGTAGCAGGCGTTGCAAGAGGCAGGCCCCGGTTTGGAAGGGCTCAGCAGGGCAAAAGTCGTTTAATTAAATTGAAATGCCTATTGCCAGTGGGGCATTTGTCCGCAAGATGTCGATACCGATACGGAAAGGCCCCTATTTTGACCAACGCCCGGGCTGCTCACTGCGTGCCGTATGCCAGGCTTTGCCGGTTAAACAAGCCGGGCAGCCGCGGGCCAGGCCAGCCCAGACTCACAGAATCAGGTTCTCTTTGTACTTGAGCGTGTTGGGGTCAAACTGACACACGTACTGCACGGCGTCGAGGGCGGCCAGCTGCTCCATGAGCTCGTGGTCGGCCAGCGGCCCGGTGCCGTTGGTGACGGCCAGCAGGTAGTCGTATTCCTTAATGTCGGGCGCCAGAAAGGGCTTTTTGAGCGTGGAGGGCGCCACCGAGCGGTTGCGCAGCAGCCGGAAGGTGAGGGCCTCGGTGGCGTGCAGGTAGTGCGTGAACACGAGCCGGCCGCGGCTGAGCAGGTTCAGCAGCAGCTCGGGCTGCTTCACCAGGCGCAGGCGCAGGGCCCGGTTCAGGGTCCAGGCCAGGGTGTAGTCGCGGGTGCTGCTCACCAGCCCAAACAGGGCAAAGTCGCACTCGTAGTCAACGTCGAGGGTGAAGGTTTTCATGGCAGCCGCAAAAAGGGCACCCGCGGGCGGGCAGGGCAAAGCTACGGCCTGCGCGGGGCGGTTGCCAGCCGCGCCGCCATAATGTTGTACCCCTATTTGAAAAGCGCGGCCGTGGGTTCATTGGAAAATCTCTCGTTACTTTGTGCCGTAGTTTTCCTTAAACCCCCACGGAAATGTCTGAAATCGCAGAAAAAGTAAAGGCCATTATTATTGATAAACTGGGCGTTGAAGCCTCGGAGGTTACCCCCGAAGCAAGCTTCACCAACGACCTGGGTGCTGACTCGCTGGATACCGTTGAGCTCATCATGGAGTTCGAAAAGGAGTTCAACGTGAGCATCCCCGACGACCAGGCCGAGAACATCGGCACCGTGGGCCAAGCCATTAGCTACCTCGAAGAGCACGCCAAGTAGTATTTCGTCACCGTCCAGCATTGCGAGCAATTTGAGTTGTAGCCTTTACCCCGGTTCCTCGTTTCGTTCGGCGTGACCCCTGTTCTGCGCATACCGGCCGGCTAGCCGCCGGCCGGTTTTGCTGTTTTATCCCGCTTCATCATTCGCGCCAGTGGCGCTTGCTCTGTATGACGTCCATCCGACGGGTTGTCGTTACCGGCCTCGGGGCCATCACGCCCCTGGGCAACACCGCCCCCGCTTACTGGGAAGGCCTGCGCGCGGGCACCAGCGGCGCGGCCACCATCACCCGCTTCGACCCCAGCAAGTTCAAAACCCGCTTTGCCTGCGAGGTGAAGGATTACAATCCGGACGCCTACTTCGACCGCAAAGAGGGCCGCAAAATGGACTTGTTCACGCAGTTTGGCGTGATTGCCGCCGACGAGGCCATCGCCGACTCGGGCCTGCTGGAAAGCGGCGTGAACAAGGACCGCGTGGGCGTGATTTGGGGCTCCGGCATCGGCGGCCTCAAGTCCTTGCAGGAAGAGTGCTTCCAGTTTGAGCGGGGCGACGGCACGCCGCGCTACTCGCCCTTCTTCATTCCGCGCATGATTGCCGACTCTGCGTCGGGCAACATCAGCATCAAAAACGGCTTCCGAGGGCCGAATTTCGTGACGACGTCGGCCTGCGCCTCGTCGAACGATTCCATCATCGCCGCCTTCAACAACATCCGCCTCGGCCTGGCCGACGTGATGATTACGGGCGGCTCCGAAGCGGCCATCACCGAATCGGGCGTGGGCGGCTTCAACGCCCTCAAGGCCATGAGTGAGCGCAACGACGACCCGGCTTCGGCCTCGCGGCCGTATGACAAGGACCGCGACGGCTTCGTGCTGGGCGAAGGCGCCGGTGCGCTGGTGCTCGAAGAGTACGAGCACGCCAAGGCCCGCGGCGCCAAAATGTACGCCGAGCTGATTGGCGGCGGCATGTCGTCGGACGCCTACCACATCACCGCGCCCGACCCCACGGGCAGCGGCGTGGTGCTCGTGATGCAGAACGCCCTGCGCGACGCCGGCATCACGGCCGCCGACGTGGACTACATCAACACCCACGGCACCAGCACGCCGCTGGGCGACGGCGCCGAAATTAAAGCCATTGAGCAGGTATTCGGCGAGCACGCCGAAAAGCTGAACATCTCCTCGACCAAGAGCATGACCGGCCACCTGCTGGGCGGGGCCGGCGGCGTGGAGGCCGTGGCTTGCCTGCTGGCTATGCAGCACGGCGTGGTGCCCCCCACCATTAACCTGCACACGCCCGACCCGGAAATCAACCAAGCGCTGAACTTCACGCCGAACGTGGCGCAGGAGCGCGACGTGCGGGTGGCCATGAGCAACACCTTCGGGTTTGGCGGCCACAACACGTCGGTGATTTTCCGCAAGCTGTAGGCGCTCCGTTTTCTTACATGAACGGTACTCAGAACGTCATGCTGAGCAAAGCCGACGCATCTCTGCCGCGCAACTAATCCTTTCGATTGAGTTAGTATTGCGGGAGAGATGCTTCGGTTTCGCTCAGCATGACGTTCTTTTTTGGTCGGTTTTTCCTGCCAAATTTCCTGCCAGTATCTAATTTTCTCTTTCTCTTGCTCGGCTTCGTTTCCCGTTTTTTTGCTTCCGATAAAGCCTTTCGGCAGGCCGTGGCAACCGTCACGGGGCAGACGCCCAAGAACGCCAAGCTGTACCGGCTGGCGTTCACGCACTCCTCGGCGGTGCGGCAGCAGCCCAGCATCGGCCGTCACCAAACCAATGAGCGGCTGGAGTTTCTGGGCGACGCCGTGCTGGGCACGGTGGTAGCCGAATACCTGTTTAAGAAATACCCTTACGAGCAGGAAGGCTTCCTGACAGAGGTGCGCTCCCGCATCGTGAACCGCGAAAGCCTGAACGGCATCGCCCTGAAGCTGGGTCTCGACAAGCTGGTGCAGCTGGACGCTGCGCAGGGCCGCGCCGCCCGCTCACGCTCGGTGAACGGCAACGCGCTGGAGGCGCTGGTGGGCGCCGTGTACCTGGATTTGGGCTACAAGGCCGCCCGCAAATTTGTGCTCACGCGCCTAGTGAAGGGCTTCGTGGACGTGCACACCCTCACCACCACCACGGCCAATTTCAAGAGCAAGCTGGTGGAGTGGGCCCAGCGCGAAGGAAAAACCGTGCGCTACGACATCACCGGCGAAGCCCGGCCCGGCGGCATGATGGAATTCACGGCCAACGTGCTGCTGGACGAGGAAATCATTGCCACCGGCATGGGCCTAAGCAAAAAGCAGGCGGAGCAGCTGGCGGCCGAGCGCGCGCTGACGGAGCTGGGCGTTTAACGAAACCGGGGGCAGAAGGGCATATTTGCGTTCGTTTTGCAGCTCGCACGTAACCTGAGTTGCGCGAAGGCAGTTGCTTGCTAAACGCTTTCCACGACCTATGAAAATTGCTGGCGCCGCCCTCAATCAGATTCCCATCGACTGGGAAAACAACCTTCGCAACATCAAAGCGGCCATTGAGCTGGCCAAAGAAGGCGGCGTGCAGCTGCTGTGCCTGCCCGAACTGTGCCTGACCGGCTACGCCTGCGAAGATTTGTTTCTGAGCGACTGGATGCCCGAGGCCGCGCTGACGCACCTGCAACAGGTGCGGGAGTGGACGCAGGGCATCTGCGTGGTGGTGGGCCTGCCGGTGCGCCTGCAGCACCGCACCTACAACACGGCCGCGGTGCTGCGCGACGGCCAGATTCTGGGCTTCGCGGCCAAGCAGTTTCTGGCCAACGACGGGGTGCACTACGAGACGCGCTTCTTCGTGCCCTGGCTGGCGGGCGAGCAGACCACCGTGACCTGCGAGGGCGAAACCTGGCCGTTGGGCGACCTCACCTTTGAGCACGAGGGCGTGCGCTTCGGCTTCGAGATATGCGAAGACGCCTGGCGGCCCGACAACGTGCGGCCCGCCTGCCGCCTCATGGGCAAGGTGGATTTGATAGTGAACCCCTCGGCCAGCCACTTTGCCATGAGCAAAACCGACGTGCGCTACCAGCTGGTGATGAAGGCCTCGCGCACGTTCAACTGCACCTACCTCTACGCCAATTTGCTGGGCAACGAGGCCGGCCGCATCATTTTCGACGGCGAAATCCTGGTGGCGCGCAACGGCCATTTGCTGAAGCGCAACCAGCTGCTGAGCTTCAAGGAAGTGGATTTGGAATGGGTGGACGTGGATTTTGCGGCCGAGCAGGCACCGGCCGAAGAAATCGTGCCGCTGCCCACGCCCGACGAGTACAAAGAGCTCAACCAGGCCATGAGCCTGGCCCTGTTCGACTACCTGCGCAAGGCCCGCAGCCGCGGCTTCGTGCTGAGCCTGAGCGGCGGGGCCGACTCCTGCTTCTGCGCCGTGGGCGTGTCCGAAATGGTGCGTCTGGGCGTGGAGGAGCTGGGCCTGGATGAGTTCAAGCGCCGCAGCGGCTGCTTCCCAAAAGGTGAGAAGGTGGTGAAGCAGGAAGGCGCCGGCGGCAAAGCCACGCAAGTAGTGGAACAGCCTGCGCCGGAGAGAGCCTTGGGCGCCAACCAGCAACTGGTGCAGCAGCTGCTGACTTGTGCTTACCAGGGCACCGTCAATTCTTCCGACGATACGTTCAACTCAGCCAAGGAGCTGGCCGATAGCCTGGGCGCCCGTTTTTATAACTGGACCATCGACGAGGAGGTGACCGGCTACGTGGGCAAAATCCAGCAAGCGCTGGGCCGGGAGCTGACCTGGAAAACCGACGACCTGGCCCTGCAAAACATCCAGGCGCGGGTGCGGGCCCCAGCCATTTGGTTGCTGGCCAACGTGCAGAACTGCCTGCTCATCACCACCAGCAACCGCTCGGAAGCCAGCGTGGGCTACTGCACCATGGACGGCGACACGGCCGGCAGCATCTCGCCCATTGCGGGCGTCGACAAGGACTTCGTGAAAAAATGGCTGCGCTGGGCCGAAGCCGAGCTGGGCTACACGGCCCTGCGCCACGTGAATGCCCTGCAGCCCACCGCCGAGCTGCGCCCCCTGGAGGACAAGCAAACCGACGAGCGCGACCTCATGCCCTACACGCTGCTCAATCGCATCGAGCGGCTGGCCTTCTACGACCGCCTCAGCCCGAAGCAGGTGCTGGCCATGCTGGAAGGGGAGGGCACGGGCTTCGACGAGGAGCAGCTGAAAACCTACGTGCGCCGCTTCTACAACCTCTGGAGCCGCAACCAGTGGAAGCGTGAGCGCTACGCCCCCAGTTTCCACTTAGACGACTACAACGTGGACCCGCGCTCCTGGCTGCGCTTCCCCATTCTCAGCGGTGGGTTTGCCGAGGAGCTGGCGGGCTTGTAGCACCGGGCGGGCTGACGCAAGGTGCCCGCGGCACTGGCGGCGGAAAGAAAAATGCCGGCACCCGCGCAAGTTTGCCCGGCAGAGGGGGCCTAAGGCAATGTAAGTCCTGCTCGACCACTGCCGGACACATTTTCACCGGCGTTTTAGCTTTCCTCTGTGGCGTACTCGTTTCCCTTGCTGCTGACCGACGACCCACCGGCCGCCCCGTGCCCGCTCCGCCTTGCGGCCGAGGCGGAGGCCGCGCTGGTGCTGCAGCTGCAGCAAGGCAGTGAAACCGCTTTTCGGACCTTGGTGGAGCGCTACCAAGACCGCATCTACCGCACAGTGCTGGCCCTGCTGCGCTCGCCGGAAGAAGCCGAAGACGTGGCCCAGGAAGTATTTGTGGAAGTGTACCAGACCGTGGCCCGCTTCCGGAGCGAGGCGTCGCTCAGCACTTGGCTCTACCGGCTGGCCACGTCGCGGGCCCTGAAGAGCTTGCGGAAAGCGCGGGCCCAGAAGCGCTTCGCCTACTTCACCAGCCTGCTGGGTTTCGACAATGCCGTGCTGCACGAAAAGCCCGACCATGCCCATCCGCTGGCGCTGCTCGAAGGCCAGCAGCAACTGCGACTGCTACTCGAACACGTGGCCCGCCTGCCGCCGCAGCAGCAAGTGGCCTTCACCCTGCGCCACGAGCAGGAGCTGAGCTACGAGGAAATTGCGGCAGTGCTCAGCACGAGCGTGCCGGCCGTGGAGTCGTTGCTGTTCCGGGCCCGCCAAACCCTGCGCAAACACCTACCATCGCCTTTTCGCCATGTCTAAATCAGCCCTACGGCCGCTTTCCGACGAGGAGTGGCAAGATTTGATGCGCCAGCTGCGCGACCAGCCCCGGCCCCGGCCCCGCCCGTTCTTCTACGGCCGGGTGATGGCCCGGCTGGCCGGCCCGCCCGCCCGCGCGGTTCCGTTCGGCTGGTTGCGCCGGCCAGCCTACGCCGTGCTGCTCGGCGCCCTGGTGCTGGCCCTCAGCGGCGACGACAAGGCCCTGAGCTCAACCGGCCCGGTGCCTGGCGCCACCAGCCACCCCGCACCCTGATGGCTGCGCGGGCGGGGCGCCCGTCATTCGGCCGCCAAGCCCCACCCCGCATCGGCGCAGCCGCATGCCGGGGCCTGACTACCTTTGAAACCACTATTCATTTTCGTTGCGCATGTCGCCTTTCCTCGCCGCTGTTTTCTGGAACGTCAACCCCATCATCGCCCACCTGGGGCCGGTCACGCTGCGCTGGTACGGGCTGTTTTTCATGCTGCCCTTCGTGGTGGGCACGTTTGTGCTCACGCACATCTACCGCTCCGAGCGGGTGTCGCCGCAGTGGGTCGACGTGATTACCATCTACATGCTCGTGGGCACCATTGTGGGCGCGCGGCTGGGCCACATGCTGTTTTATGATTTTGAGGCGCTGAAAGCCGACCCCATGGTGGTGTTTAAAATCTGGCAGGGCGGGCTGGCCAGCCACGGGGCCACCCTCGGCATCTTGCTGGCCTGCTGGCTGTTTGCCCGCAACAACAAGTTCGACTACCTGTGGGTGCTCGACCGCATTGTGATTGTGGTGGCGCTCGGCGGCGCCTGCATCCGCACCGGCAATTTGATGAACTCCGAAATTGTGGGCAAGCCCACCACGGCGCCCTGGGGCTTCGTGTTTCCGCGCGACGCCGAACACCTGCTCCCCGTGACGCGGCCGCTGCCCGCCGGCGCCGTGCAGGTAGCCGCCGAGCCGGTGCGCTTCCAGGACGGCACCACCAGCTACCGCCTGCTGCCCGAGGGCACGGCCGTGGCGCCCGACTCGCCCATGGCCGTGCCGCGCCACCCCACCCAGATTTACGAGGCCCTGTTCTGCATTTTCCTGTTGGCCTTGCTCTACTCCATGTGGAACCGCACCAAGGAGCGCACGCCGCGCGGGCAACTGTTTGGGCTGTTTGTGGTGCTGCTGTTCACGCAACGGTTTTTGGGCGAGTTCCTGAAAGAAAACCAGGTCGACTTTGAAAACGGCCGCCTGCTCAACCAGGGCCAGCTGCTGAGCATTCCGCTCATTCTCATTGGCATTTGGGTGCTGTGGCGCGCGGGCAAAGACCCCCAAAATCCATACGGCTACGCCCCGCGCGATTTAGAGGCGAAGGAGGCCGCTGCGCTGCCTCCCACTGCCCAGTAGGGCGAGGGCGCAGCGCCAAAGTGCAGTTCATTCGTCAGGGAATCAGCTAGGTTAGACGCCTGCGCTGTCGAGTTAGGCGAAAAGCGCGGCGAACGGCCGCGCCGCGGGCATAGCTTGCCGGCAATCCGGGTTCACAGCCGTTTGTCCCGCAGCGGGGCGGCGTGGGCCGGGACCTTTTTGCATGAATCCCTCTGCCCCCCTGACCTGCCTGGTTGTCGACGACAACGAGATGAACCGCTTCAACCTGGAACACCTCATCGACCTGTCGCCCCAATTACGCCTCACCGCTTCGTTTGCCAACGCCGTCGACTGCCTCGCGTTTTTCACCGGGGGCGGCCGGGCCGATGTGCTGTTTCTCGACATCGAGATGCCCGAGCTCTCGGGCCTCGAACTGGTGCGCATCCTCCCCGTGCCGCCGCCCGACATCATCCTCGTGACCTCGCACCGCGACTATGCCGTCGACGCCTTCGACCTGAGCGTGTCCGACTACTTGGTGAAGCCCGTGGAGCTGCCGCGCTTTTTGCAGGCGGTACAGCGCGTGGTGCAGCGCCGCGAGGCCCAGCCCGCCGCGGCCGACCACCGCTTGCCCGTCGAAACGGCCCCGGGCGCGCCGGTCCAGCACCTGTTCGTGAAGGTGAACAAGAAGCTGATGCGCATCAATCTGAGCGACATCCTCTACGTGGAGGCCCTGTCGGACTACTGCGTGCTGGTGCTCGACAAGCAAAAGCTCATCGTCTACAGCACCCTGCGCCGCCTCGAGGAGCGCCTGCCCGTGCAGCAGTTTGCCCGGGTGCACCGGTCCTACATCGTCAACATGCGCCGCATTGAGGCGGTGGAAGACCACATGGTGCAGTTTGCCCGCCACGAGGTGCCAGTGGGCAAGTCCTACCAGGAGGGTTTTCAGCGCCAGCTTCGCGACTTCTAAGCTTCGCTAAGCGGCTTGGTCGGGCAGCTCGGTGGGCACGGCGGCCAGGGCCCGCTCCACCAGCGCCACCAACTGCGTGGTCAGGGCGGGCCGCTCCGTGGCCGACTGCATGGGCCGCGGCGCTTTTTCGAGCACTGCCACCAAGTCGGTGATGCCGGTCACGCCTATCATTTCCAGGCTGGGCTTGATGTGGTGGGTGATTTCGGCCACCCGCTCCCAGTGACCCTCGGCGGCAGCGGTCTGCAGTTGGGCCAGGCTGGCCGGGGTATTGGCCAGAAACGAGCGAATGATTTTGGTCACAAACGCGTCGCGGCCGTGGGCCATGGTGCGTAGCTTGGTCAGGTTGTAGGGGGCGGTGCTGCGGGTGGTGCCGCGCAGGGCTTCGAGCTTGGTATAGAGGTCGGCCTCTTCGAAGGGCTTGGCCAGGCAGTCGTTCATGCCGGCGGCGCGGTAGCGTTCGTTGTCTTCGCGGAAAGCGTTGGCCGTGAGGGCCAGAATGGGCACCTGCGCCCGCACGGGGTCGGGCAGCAGGCGCACGGCCTGGGTCACTTCCACGCCGCTGAGGCCGGGCATCTGAATGTCCATCAGCACCACGTCGTAGTCGTGCTGCGTGAGCAGGCGCAAGCCCTCCTCGCCATCCACGGCTTCTTCCAGCACCACGCCCCATTCTTCGAGCATGAAGCGGGCCACCTCGCGGTTGATTTCGTTGTCTTCCACCAGCAGCGCCCGCAGGCCCACCAGGGCGCCCGTGTTGCGGAAGGCGCGCGCCGGGCCGTCTTCGGCGGCCGGGGCGGAGGCGGTGGGCAGCGTGAGCACGAAGGCAAAGGTGCTGCCCTGGTTCACTTCGCTGTGCACCGTGAGCTGGCCGCCCAGCTGTTCCACCAGCGCCCGGCTGATGCTCAGGCCCAGGCCCGTGCCACCGAAGTGACGCGTGGTGTCGGCATAAGCCTGGGTGAAGCCGTCGAACATCTGGGCCTGGCGGTCGGCCGGAATGCCGATGCCCGTGTCGATGACGCGGAACTCCACGGTGAGGTGCGTCGCGGTTTCGGCCAGCTGCTGCCCGACCACCGTCACGTTGCCCTGCTTGGTGAACTTGATGGCGTTGCTGACCAGGTTGAGCAGGATTTGGTTGATGCGGTAGGGGTCGCCCACCACCCAGGCCGCCGGAAACTCGCCCGGCCCAAACGCGCTGCGAAAGGCCAGCCCTTTTTCTTGGGCCTGCAGCCGGCACGAATGCAGGGCCTGGGCCACGGACTCGCCCAGGTTGAAGGCCACCTGCTCGAAATCGAGCTTGCCGGCCGATATCTTGGCCATGTCCAGCACGTCGTTGATGACGCCGAGCAGGTGCTGGCCCGAGGTGTTGATGACGCGCAGCAATTCCTGCTGGTGCGCGTCGAGGCGGGTTTTGCCCAGCTGCCGGGCCATGCCCAGCACGCCGTTCAGGGGCGTGCGGATTTCGTGGCTCATGTTGGCCAGGAAGTTTTCCTTGGCCCGCGAGGCCGACTCGGCGGCCTCTTTGGCGCGCTTCATTTCCTGCTCGGCCCGAATGCGCTCGGTGATGTCGTGCGAGTGGGCGATGACGTAGGGCGGCTGGCCCGGCTCGCTCACCAAGAAATTGCGGTAGAGCAGGTAGCGCAGCTCGCCATGGCCGCCGCGCGGACGCACCCGCTGCACCCCCGAGGCCTGGTGCTCGTGGGCAATGCGGTGCAGGTAATCGGCGTAGGGGGCGTGGTCTTCGGGGGGCATCACGTCGGCCACGTTGCTGCCGATGAGCTCGTCGACGGAACAGTTCAGCAGTTCGCCGAGCGCCGGGTTGGCCGTGAGCACCGTGCCGTCGAGGGTGTGGGTGCAAATCAGCGCCTGGGCGTAGGTCATCAGGTCGCGGTACTGCTTTTCGCTGCGCTCCAACGTGCGCTGGGTTTGCTTCAGGGCCGTGATGTCGGTGCTCACGCCCAGCACGTGCACCGTGCCATCGGGCCGCACCAAGGGCCGCTTGATGGTTTGAAACACGCGCACCGTGCCGTCGGCCTGGGTCAGGGATTCTTCCACCATCAGCTCGCGGCCGCTTTCCAGCACGGCGCGGTCGTTGGCGGCCAGCCGGGCCATCTCGCGGGCTTCGAGGCCGTTGGGGTCGAGGGCTTCGCCCGAGAGGTGGCGCGACCCCGCGCGCACGTCCTGCATGGCCGCGTTTTCGAACAGAATGCGCTGCTGGGCGTCGCGCACGTAAATCACGCTGGGGCTGGCATCCAGAATGCCCTGAATGAATTCCTGCTGCTCGCGCAGCTGTCGGCGGGTGGTTTCCTGCTCGGTCACGTCAAGGCCGTAGCCGATGACCAGGCGCACGGCGTCGCCGGCTTCGGGCACGGGCTGCAGGCGGCGCAGCACGTGGCTGCCGCCCAGGGTTTCGACCCACTCGTGGCGCTGGCGGGCGTCGAGCACGGCCTGCAGCCGGGCCTGGCGCTGCTCGGCCACGGTGGTGGGCTGGCCGCGGCGGGCAATGTATTCGGCGTTGGTGCGGCCCAGCATCCAGGCGCGGGTTTCGGCGTCGGGCACGGCGGCCGGGTTCACGTAGCGGTAGCGGTAGTCGGAGTCGACCACAAAAATCTCGGCCGGCAGCTCGTTGAGGATGCTTTCGTAAAACTCCTGTTGCTCGCGCAGTTGGGCTTTGGCGTGCACGCGGGCCGTGGTTTCGGTGAAGTAGAGGTTCACGTAGCCCTCGGCGGCGAAGGGCACCACGTTCACCGTGAAAAACTGCTGGCCCACGGCCAGGTCGGCGTGCTGTACGGTGGGAACGGCCGCGGCCAGCGCCTGCGCTGCCAACGCGCGCAACCGGCGCTGCAATTGGGCGCGCTCGGGGCGGGCCAGGCTGCGGGCCAGGCTCAGGGCACGGGCGTTGGCATAGACGCCGCGGCCGGAGGCGGCCAGGCGCAGCATGGGGTTGGGGTTTTGGTGCGGAATGCGGGCCAGCGCCTCCATCTCGACGGCCAGTTGGTGCTGCTGGGTCACGTCGCGCAGGCACAGCAGTGCCTGGCCGGGGTGGCCCACGCCCGCGGGCGCCGGCACAGTTTCGTAGGCCAGGATGCGGCCGGTGCGCAGGGGGAGTACCTCGCCGCCTGAGTCGTTGCCTGCCACTGGTAGGAGGGGCCCGCGGGCCGCCGCTTCGGCTGGCGAAAACACTTGGGCAAACACGCGGGCCCGTAGGTCGGCGGCCGGGCGGCCCAGCCAGTCGGCCGGGGCATCGAGCAGGCCGCAGAGGGCAAAAAAGCGGCGGTTGAGGGCTTCAATTTGGCCATCGGCCCCAACCAGGGCCACGCCCTCCGGCAGCAATTCAAGCAACACGCCCAGTTGACGGGCCGAGGCGTCGGGAGAAGAGAGGGGGAGGGGCGTCAAGAAAAAAGCGAATTAGGTAACCGGGCCAGCTAAACGCCAATATTGGAACCGGCAGTTCGGAAAAAAGCATCATTCAGGGCCAAGGGAAGCTTTCGCTGGCCGAAGCCCGGACTTTGCTGGGCGGAACCCGGGCCCCGGAAACGCCGCAACGCCCGCGCCCGGCGGCGTCTTCACAATCTTCGGCTGTGCCGCCGGCCACGGCTTAGGGCAGCGTGTATTCAAACAGCCCGCCCTGCTCGGTGCTGATG
The DNA here is from genome assembly GCF_016427455.1 of Hymenobacter miniatus. NCBI lineage: Bacteria > Pseudomonadati > Bacteroidota > Cytophagia > Cytophagales > Hymenobacteraceae > Hymenobacter > Hymenobacter miniatus. The sequence goes on along the minus strand of NZ_JAELXR010000002.1, from coordinate 457,965 downwards.
AGCAAGGTGTTATTGTCTTTAAACACGGCGCCTTCGGTTTGGCCGGCGCCGGTAAGGGCCACTTGGCGAGGCGTGGCCCTGAGCACATCGGCCCAGGAACTGCCGTCGAGGATGAACAACTCGCCGCGGCCCAGCAGCACCAAGCGGCGGCCGTCGGGGCGCAGGGCGGCGTCGGTTACTTCGCCGGGAATGGCCAGCGACGCCATTTTTTTCGCCGTGTACTCGCCGGGCTGGTCGGGCACCGAGTACACGGTGCTGGTGCTGGACTGGCCCCGGTCTTTGGTGAAAAGCCACACCTGGCCGTTGTGCCAGAGGCTGGCTTCGCAGTCGAAGTTGCGCTGCTTTTTCTTGGGCGGAAACTCTTCTTGGTCGGGGTAGCTGAAAGCGATGGTGCCCACCTTGGCGGGCGCATCGGGCCGGAACTTGAGGATGCGCAGGTCGCGGCGCGAGCTTTCGTTGTTGCCGCAGTCGCCGATGTAGTAGTTGCCCTGGCCGTCGCGGCTGAGGCTTTCCCAGTCGTTGTTGTCGGCGGGCACGTCGAGGGTGCGCACTCCTTGGCCGGTGCCCGTAATTTCGTAGAGAATGGGGCGGTTGCCGTCGTCGCCGAAGCTGTAATAATTGCCAGCGGTGGGGGCCGGGGCCAGGCCCGAGCTTTCGGGCACCACGCCTTTCAGCGAGCCCACTTTGCGCAGGCCGGGGACTTCGGCGGCGGCGTTTTTGTCTTTGCGGCGGTCGCCGCCGTTGGGCGTGCCGTTTTCGGTTTTGGTTTTACCAGACTTTTCGGATTGGGCCTTCGAGCAAGAGGTGGTGAGCAAAACAGCCAGCGCGGCCGGCAGGAGAGGAGTGAAACGCATCGAACAACAGTCAAACGGTGAACTCCTCCTATACGCAGGCCCCCGATTAGGGTACGGGGTCGTAGCCGTGGCCGCCCCAGGGGTGGCAACTGGCAATGCGCCGCAGCGCCAGGCGCCCGCCCCGCCACGGCCCGTACTTGCCAATGGCCTCGGCCGCATACGCCGAGCAGGTGGGCGTGTAGCGGCAGCTGGCCGGCGTGAGCGGCGAAATGAAGTGGCGGTAAAACCACACCAAGCCCAGGAAAAACGCACGGAAAAAGCGGGACATTTAATAGAGGGTTGTGAGTAAAGAGCAACAAAGAGAGAACGTAGTCTTACTACTCACTTCTCACTTCTCACTACTGACCATACTCGGCTACTTGGGTAACGCATTTAATTCTGCTTTCCACTGCTTCCAATCGGGCAGCAGGCGGGTTTGCAGGTCGTAGAAGGCCGGAGAATGGTCGCCCACCAGCAGGTGGCAGCACTCGTGCAGCAGCACGTAGTCGAGGCATTCGGGGCGGGCGCGCACCAGCTCGGGGCTGAGACGAATGCGGGCCGTGCGCGGCGTGCAGCTGCCCCAGCGCGTGCGCATTTGGCGCACCGACAGCGTGGGGCGGGTGAGGTTGAACCCGGCGAAGCGGGGCCACACCCGGGCCAGCGACTCGGCAAAGAGCGGCCCGGCCTGGCGAGCGTACCAGGCGTGCAGCAGGGCTTCGGCCTGGGCCGGGGTGAGCGGGGCGGGCGCGCTGAGTATCAATTCGTCGGCTTCGACGGCCACGCGGGGGCGCGGGGCCTCGGCAAAGCGCAGGGTGTAGGGCTGGCCCTGGTAGTAATGCTGGCTGCCCGCTTCGTACTGGCGGCTGGGCGCGGGCGCCGGGCGGCTGGCAAAGGCCTCTTGGTGTTTAAGAATCCAGTCGGCTTTGCGGAGCACCTGCTGGGCCACCCACTCGGGCGAGGTGCCGGCGGGGGCGCTGATGTGCACGCTGCCATCGGGCCGCACGGCGAAGCCGATGGTGCGCCGGGAGCGAAAAACCAGGGTGTAGTGCAGGGAGTGGTTGCGGTAAAGCAGCGTTTCGCGGCGGGGCGCGGCGGAGAAGGAGCGGGGCATACGGTGGCAAGTTCGGCAGGGGCGCCGGGTTGCATAACCGGTTTGGCCCCGAAAATAATTTCGAAGCCTAGCCGGCCCAATCGGCCGCGCCGTGCTACCTTCCCGTCATGCAACACTGTTTACCCCGGTATCTTTCAATTATTGGATTCTTTGGGCTCTGCTTTGCCGGGCACGCGGCCGCGGCGCAGGGCAACGGGCCGGGCGTGCGCGGCGCCCGCGCTGCCGGCCTCAGCAACGCCTCGGTGGCCCTGAGCGGCGAGGTGTGGAGCATGGGCAATAACGTGGCCGGCCTCGGCGAGATGCAGCGGCCCACGGTGGGCTTCTACGCCGAAAACCGCTATTTCAGCGCGGCCCTGAACGTGGGCGCGCTGGCCGTGGCGCTGCCGCTGGGCCACCAATCCGGCGCCACGGCGCCCACCGACGGCTCGGCCGCGCCCCAGGCCGTGGTGCCCGCGGCGCGCACCTGGGCCCGGCACGGCGTGGTGGGCTTCGAGGCCCAGCGCTTTGGCGGCACGCTGTATAATGAAACCCGCGTAGGGGCCGGCTACGGCTACCGTTTCGGCCAAATCAGCCTGGGCGCGCGGGTCGACATGCTGCAAGTGAGCATCGAAGGCCTGGGCAGCCGGCGCGTGGTGCTGGGCACGCTGGGCGGGCAGATTGAGGTTCTGCCTAACCGCCTCACCTTCGGCGCCTCGCTCTACAACCTCAGCCAAACCAAGCTGGCCAGCTACCAGGACGAGCGGGTGCCCACCGTGCTCAAGGCCGGCCTAGCCTACCGCCCCAGTTCCCAGGTAGTGCTGCTGGTGGAAACCGAAAAAGACGTGGAGCGCGACGCCAATTTCAAGGCAGGCCTGGAATACCGGCCCGTGCCGGTGCTGGCGGCCCGGCTGGGCCTGGCCACGCTCACCGAGCAGGCCAGCGCCGGCATTGGCGTAGCGGCCGGGGCGTTTCAGATTGACTACGCGGCGGCGTTCCAGCAAGCGCTGGGCTTCAGCCAACACCTGAGCGTGAGCAAGTCGTGGGGGCGAAATCAGTGAACAGTTAGCAGTGAACAGTGAGCAATTGGCCGCGAGCCGCTAACCGAATTCGATGAAAAAACTTTACCCTCACGCAAGGCCTGTGCTGACTGGCTGGTCCAAGCAACTGCTGAAACGCGGTAGCTGGTGCTTGCTACTCCTCGCTGTTAACTGCTCACTGCTAACCGTTCACTCAGCGCGCGCGCAGGACTACGTGCGCCGTCCGCCGGATTTGGACCGCCTCACGCAGGAGCTGTTTGCCGAAATTCAGTCGGACGAGGTGCCGTACGAAGACCTGTACGAAACGCTGCTGCAGTACTACCAAACGCCCATCAACCTGAACACGGCCACCCGCGAAGAGCTGCGGGGCCTGCTGCTGCTCAACGAAAACCAGATAACCACGCTGCTGCGCCACCGCGAGGTAAACGGCGACCTGCTGAGCGTGTATGAGCTGCAAAGCATTGAGGGCTACGACCTGCGCACCATCGGCCGCATTCTGCCCTTCGTGAGCGTGCTCAGCAGCAACGCCAACGCCAGCCGCGGCACGCTGTGGCAGCGCATTGCCAAGGAAGACAACAACGCCCTGTACCTACGCTACGAGCGGGTGCTGCAGCAGCGCCAGGGCTATACGCCGCCCACCCTGTACCAGGGCAAGGAAACGACGCGCTACCTTGGCTCGCCCGACAAAATGCTCATTCGCTACCGCGTGAGCCACACCAAAGACTTCAGCTTGGGCTTTTCGATGGAAAAGGACGCCGGCGAGCAATTCATTTGGAACCCGCAAAAGGGGCAGTATGGAGCCGATTACGTGTCGGCGCATTTCGTGATTCAAGAGCAGGGCCGGCTGAAAACCCTGGCGCTGGGCGACTACCAACTGCAGTTCGGGCAGGGCCTGCTGCTGTCGTCGGGCCTGGGCGTGGGCAAGGGCGCCGAGACGATTACCACGCTGCGGCGCTCGTCGGTGGGCGTGCGGGCGTACTCGTCGCTGCTCGAAAACACGTTTTTTCGAGGCGGGGCGGCCACGGTGCAGGTGGCGCCCACGGTGCAGGCCACGGCCTTCGTGTCGCGCAAAAACGTGGACGCCAACCTGCAGCAGAGCATCGACTCGCTGGCGCAGTTCGACGAGTTTACGTCGGGGCTGCTCTACACGGGCTTCCACCGCACGGCGTCGGAGCTGGCCAACCGCCACCAACTGGAGGAAAGCATCGGGGGCGGCAACGTGGGCTACACCAGCCGCAACGGCAACCTGGCCATCGGGGCCACGGGCGTGTTCACGCACTACGGCACGGCCATCCTCAAGCGGCCGGAAGTGTACAACCGCTTCGAGTTCAGCGGCAAGGAAAACCTGGCCCTGAGCATCAACTACAGCTACGTGTACCGCAATTTCCTGCTGTTTGGCGAAACGGCGCGCACCACCGGCGGCGGGCTGGGCACCGTGAACGGCCTGCTGGCCAGCCTGGGCCCCACCGTGGACGCGGCCCTGCTGGTGCGGCACTACGACCCGAACTTCCACACCCTCTACGGCAACGCTTTCAGCGAAAACACCCGCAACATCAACGAAACCGGCGTGTACATTGGCCTGAAAGTGCGGCCCATTGCGCAGTGGGAAATCTCGGCCTACTACGACCAGTACCGCTTTCCGTGGCTGCGCTACCGGGCCAGCGCCCCCACCGACGGCCACGACGCCCTCATTCGCGTGGCGTACTCGCCCACCAAAACCAGCCTGCTCTACGTGCAGGCCCGCCAGCGCCTCAAGCCCCGCGACCTGGCCACCGCCGACCTCACCGCGCTGGCCGCCAACCGCGTGCTGCCCCTGCCCGGCGAGCAGCTCCGCCAAAGCCTGCTGGTGTACTACAACACCGACATCAGCACCGCGCTCAGCCTGCGCACCCGCCTGCAAACCTCCCGCCTGCGCGACGACACCAACCTGGCCTGGCGCAGCGGCTACGCCCTGGCCCAGGACGTGAGCTACCAGCTCAACCGCAGCCTCAAGCTCACGGCCCGCTACTCGCTCTTCGACGCCGACGATTACGACACCCGTCAGTACGTGTATGAGCAGGACGTGCTGCTGGCCGTGTCGGTGCCCGCGCTCTACGGCCAGGGCACGCGCCTCTATGGCATCGCCGAAATCCGTCTGAACCGCTCCCTCACGCTCTGGCTGCGCTACGCCGAAACCCGCTACCGCCACCAAGACACCATCGGCAGCGGGCTGGAAACCATTCAGGGCCAGCTGCGCAACGAGGTGAAGGCGCAGCTGCGGGTGAAGTTTTAAGCAACAGCTGAGTGCGCCGGCGCGTTGGGAACACCTCAGTTAAGGTGGTAGAGCAACTCGCCGGTATCTTCCAACAGCAGGGTGTGGTTGCGCGTAGGAATGAAGGCAAACCCGCGGGGCCGCCGCCGAAAGTACGTGTAGGTGGCAAAGTCAGTCGTCTTAACAATGCCGATGCCCACCACCAGAAAGTAGAGCGCGTTGCCGATTTTGCTGAGGTTGGTTATCTTCAGGCAAGAGGAAGGCACGGGAGGCGCGGTGTATATTTTTTGCCAACCGGCGCCACCGTTCGTCGATTTATATAGGTCGCCCGTGCATTGGTCCACGCTTGCGTACAGGTCGCCATTGGCATCGGCCAGCAGGTTATAGACGCTGTACAGCGGGTTGTTGCTGGTGCGGTTCCAGTTGAGCCCGCCATTGGTTGACTTGTAGAGGTAGCTGCCGGTATTCACCACCAGCAAGTCGCCATTGGCCAGTTCGGTTACGTCGCGAAACCGGTCGGAAGTAGAAAGGCCGCCGTTGGCCACTCGCCAGGTTATCCCTTTGTCGGTGGATACCGACAGCCCGCCGAAGTACGTGCTTACAAAGAGTTTGCCGCCGGCGGTGTACGAAATGTCCTGGAACATGCGCGGGTCGCTGATGCCGGCGGTGCGGTTTTGCCAGGTCTGCCCATTATCGGCAGAATAATAAAAGCCGCCTTGGGCGTTGGTCGCGCCGGTGGCCACGAATATTTCGCCCTGCGGAGTGGCCTTAATGACGGAAATAGTACCCGGCCCTGGAAAGGTAGCTTGCCGTTGCCAAGTCCGGCCCTCATCATCGGAGTAATAGAGGTACTCGTTGTAGCTCAGCCCCGCCAGTACCCGGCCGTTGGGAAGCTGGCACAACGCATTAATGCCCTGCGGCAAGCACGCTGCCGGATGCCAGCCCGAGGTGGGTTGTACGGCCGTGACTGTCGCCGCTATCGTAGCCTGGGCAGTCCCCACCGAGTCGATGGCGCGCGCCGTTAGGGTCTGCGGGCCGGCGTCGCCGCTCAGCCGCCAACGGTAGTAGGCCAGGCCCTTGGCATTGGTATATACCTGCGACAATACGCTTGGCTCGATATTGCACGTCGGCTTGTCGAATCGTACCTCGTACCCCGCCGCGGGTTGGCTGCCCCGTAGCACTTTCACAACAACGGTATCGCGCAAGATGTGTCCCACGGTGTCGCGCTGGTTGTTGCCACGCACCACGCTTATCGTGATGGTTTTATTGGCCGGTTGAGCGGGCGGCGGCTCGGGTTTGTCTTTGCCGCAGCCAGCGGCGGCCAGGAGCCCAATGGCTACCGCCCACTTACAGGAGGACGCAACAATGCGGGAATAGAACATCGAATTGGAAGAAGTACAGTGGCGAGGCCAGCAAACGGCTAGAAAATAGAAGTTGTAAACCGGCCTAGCTCTCCGTTTTCAGCAGCACTACCTGTGCTTTGTCGGCGGCGCTGATTTTGCGGCGGAAATCGATGTAGCCGCTGTAGGCCGAGGCCGGCAGCTGGCCGCGTTTCAGCTCCAGGCGGCGGATGTACTGCACGCTGCCGTCGGGCAGGTTCTGGTACTGGCTGGAGTAAACGCCGTAGGGCGTGCTGAGCTGCACTGGGGCGGGCAGGGTTTCGGGCCGAAAGCCGGCGGGCAGGTGCAGGCGCACCGTGTCGGCGTGCAGGCAGGCGTCGGTGAGCCACACGGGCGTGTGGCGCTCGCCCACCTGCGCGGGCAGGGCAGGCAGGCGGCTCAGCAGGTTGGGATTGACAAACACGCGCTTGCCGCTGGGCGCGGCAAAGCCCGGCAACGACAAGCCCAGCGTTTCCACAATGCCGGGCGCGGCCTTGGTGGGAGCGGCGGCCAGGTTGAATTTGGTGAGGGTGAACGTAGGCAGCTTGAGGCGGTCGGTGACGTATTTCTTCTGCTCCACCGGGCCCAGCTGGTGCATGAGCTGGGCGTAGCCGTCCTGCTCCTGGCCGGTGCGCAGGGTGCGGGCCGTGGCCGTGGCGCCGCCGGTGGCGTCCAGCGTCAGGTCGACGCGGCGCGTCAGGCAGTTTTCGGCGGCGCCGTAGCGCGGGGTGGCCACCAGCTTGCCGCCGTCGGGCGTCACGAGCAGCGCGTGGCGGTTGCCCGTGAAGCTGCCCATGTAGCCGAAGGCCTCGGTCTGGCTGGTGCATTCCAGCCACAGCGTGTCGGGCCGGCCGGCCTGGGCCAGCGGCACGCACACAATGGCGTGGTTGAACTGCGAGCTGGGAAAGTCGGCGCGCAGGTCGGGCTGGTCGGCGCCGGCGCCCACCAGGGCCACGTAGGCCGGCACGCCGGCGGCGGCCAGCAGCGCCGTGGTGTAGTTGCTCAGGGCTTTGCAGTCGCCGTAGCCGTTGGTGGCCACCGAGCTGGCCGGAAACGTCTGCCAGCCGCCCAAGCCCAGCTGCACCGAAATGTAGCGGGTGCTGCCCTGCAGCATTTCGTACACGCGCTGGGCTTTGGTGCGGGCGTCGGGGGCGTCTTTTACCAAGGCCTGCACTTTGGCCACGGTGGCGGGCGGCAGCTGGTCGCGGCCGGCGTTGAGGGCGTAGCTCCACTGGCCCAGGCCCTGCCAGGTGGCGGCGGTGCCCTTGTGGCCCTGCACCTCGAAGGCGCCGGGCGCCAGCACCACGGCGGGCGTGGTGTAGGAGAGGGGCGGAGCCTCCTCCTCTTCTTCCACGGCGGGCAGGTTGGCCAGCTGCCACTGGTAGGTTTCCTGGCCGCTAGTGCTGGTGTGCACCACCTTGCTGCCCGCTGGCAGCTGCCGCTCTTGGTAGCGCAGCGGCAGCGCCGCGGGCGTCAGCACGCGCAGCGTGGCCGACTGCACGGCGCCGCCCTCCACTTCCTGCGGCTGCCAGTCGGGGTAGAACAGGGTGTTGTCGGACACAATTTCGTACTCAAACTCCACCGTGTAGGGTGTTTGGGGCTGGCGCAGGTCGGCGTAGCGCACGCGCACGTCGGTCATGAAGCTGCCGCCGGCGTCGCCCATGCCCTGGTCGTGAATCTCGGCGGGCCGCAGCTGGTGCAGCAGGCGGCCGTCGGCGTCGTACACGGCGCCGCGCAGGTAGCTCAGGGTCCGCAGCGCGTCGTAGCTCACCATCTGGCGGCCCTGGTCGTCGCCGGCCGCGTCGAGCACGGTCACCACCCGGTGCACGGTGTGCACCAGGCGGCCGGCGCTTTTCACCGTCACCACTTCGTCGTCGGCGCGCACCACGGCGTGGGCGCCTTCGCGCAGCGCGGCAGGAATATCGGCCACCGCGTATTTGGGCGCCGGGGCGGCCGGGGGCGGCAAGAAGCTGGTCAGCGGCAAGGCCGCCAGCAGGGAAATGAATGCTTTCACAGGGAATAAATCCAGGGCATTAAAATTAAACTGGCAGCGGCGGACTACGCCTTCTTCTTGATAACCAGCTTTTCGGCCTGCTTTTCCAGCATGATGCGGTAGAACTCGCGCAGCTGCACGTATTCTTCGGCCGCGTACACGGGCTTGCGCAGCGTGAGGCGGCTGGTGAGCTGCACCACGCCCGGGCTCACGGCCGCCACGTTGTAGAGGAAGCGGCCGCCTTGCTCGGGCAGCTCCACCACGGCCGGCTTGGGCATTTCGGCCAGCTCGTAGCCGGCGGGCAGCGTCAGGGTGATGGTCTGGGTGTCGTCTTTGGGCGCGCCGAAGTCGACGGGGAACAGCCGGTCGTCGTGGCGGAAGGGGTTCTGGTCGCTGATGAAGTCGCGCAGCGGGCTCAGGTAGAGCGTGCCGGCGGGGTTGTTGTCGTCGGCCGGCTGGCTGAACTCGTAGTCGAGGGCCAGGGGCTTCTCCACGTTGTCGCGCTCGGCCACGGCAAACTTGGGTACCGTCCAGCCGGTGCGGGTGCGCGCCATTTCGCTCAGGTACTTTTTCTCGCCGAGGTTGGCCAGTTCGGCGCGGGCCTGGGCACCGGCGTAGCCCGCGTGCTCCTCGTGCACCTTGCCGCTGAGGCCGCCCTTGTCGTCGAGGGTGAGGGCCACCTGTTGGTAGTGCACGTAGCGCTGGCTGGGCACGAGGCTCACCCAGCGCCCGTTTTCCGACTTGGGCATGATGAGGCGGCCGCTCTGGTTGAGGCAGCGCTCGGGCAGCACGCCGCAGGGCAGTAGCGGCTCGGTGGCGTCCACCAGCAGGTCTTTGCCGTCGGCCAGCGGCACCAGGGCCACCACGTAGTTGAAGCGGTCCAGCATGGGCTGCGACTCGTTCACGCGGCCGTGGTCGCGGGTGCTGAGCAGCAGCGGGTGGGCCTCCACGCCGGCGTCGCGCAGGGCGGCAATGAGCAGCAGGTTCACGTCGGCGGCGCTGCCGCGGTGCGCGTCGTAGGCTTTGCGCAGCGAGCCCGTGGTGGAGTAGCGGTTGGTGCCGTCGTAGCGCACGGCGGCCATCACCAGCTGGCGCACGGCGGCGGCGCGGGCCGGCAACTCGGGGTACTTGGCGGCCAGCGGCTTCACCTGCTCGCGCAGGAAGTTGCCGCGGTTCATCTGCAGGCCGAAGTTCTCGTCGTTCAGCAGCTCCATGTCAATCTTGGGCCAGGTGCCGGCCACGTTCTGGTAGGCGGAGTTGGGAAACTGCAAGCCGGCCAGCTGGAAGTTGATGCGGTCCACGTAGTCGTCCGAAGTGGTCATGAAGGGCTCGTCGCGGAAAGCCGGCACGTTTTTCATGGCCCAGCGGTAGTTGGTCACGCGGCTTGTCACCACGTCGGTGCTGGGACCTTCGCGATTGGTGCTGAAACCGCCGCCCGTCGTGCTGCCGCCCGTGTGAATGGCGTACTGGCCCGTGGATTCCGTTTGCGACTGCTCGTCGAGGGTGTGGTAGCCCTGCACCAGCATCTTGTAGTGGAAGTACTCCGGAATAGAGGCCCGGAACTCGCTCACGCGCACCGGAATCTCGCGTTGGAACGTCCAGTCCTGAAAGTTGAAAAAGAAGTCCGACGTCACCGTGTAGTTGTACTCAATCACGGAGCCTTCGCGCACGTCGGGCAGGGTAAATTTCCGGATGCGCACGTTGGGCGTGCGTTCCTCGGTGAAGGAGGTGCCCACGTCGAGCTTGGTGGGTACCATCTTGCCGTTCACCAGGTTATAGGTGGTGCCGCGCAGGCCGGTTATCTTTTCCTGGCGCGTGTCGTGGTGGTAGAGGGGTATTTCCACCGTGGCGGCATCAAAGCCGGCTTTCTTCAGAATCTTGATGCGCGTCACGCGCTCCGACTGCAGCTGAAAGTCGTTGTTGACGTACTCGAAACGGGTGGTGCCGAAGTCGCAGAGCACCACGGCGGCCGCGGCGCTGTCCTTCGCAAAGGCCGCCGCCGTGAAGTCGGCCGGGTCGGGCTTGCCGTATTTGATGGGCGCGTTCTGGGCCTGCGCCCCGAAAGCGCTTAGTAGCACGGCCCCGAGGGCCGCCGCAGACAGTAAGGTTTGTTTCATACAAAAATGAATAAATAAAAAATGGACGGTTGGTGTGAGTGGTTGTAAAACAGGTTGTGTGCCGTGCGGGAGTTGCGCGGGCGTTGTTCGGGCCGCCGCGTCTTATCCGCCGGATTTCTTTTGAATGATGAGCTTCTCGCCCTGGCGGGCCATCAGCTGGCCGTAGAGCTCGCGCAGGTTGGCGTATTCGCTGGCCGCATACACGGGCTTGCGCAGGTTGAGGCGGCTGGTGAGCTGCACCACGCCCGGCGATACGGCCGCCACGTTGTAGATGAAACGGCCGCCCTGGTCCGGCAATTCAACCACGGCGGGTTTGGGCAGGCTGGCCACTTCGTAGCCGGCCGGCAGCGTCAGGGTCACCAGCAGGGTTTCTTCCTGCATCATGCCAAAGTCGATGGGAAACGCACGGTCCTGATGCCGGAACGGGTTTTGGCCGGGCCCGAACTCGCTCAGCGGGCTTAGGTAGAAGGTGCCCGCCGTGGCGTTGCCGGCCGGCGGCTGGGTGAACTCGTAGTCCAGCGTGAGGGGCTTTTCCACGGCCTCGGCTTGGCCCACCGTCAGCTTGGGCACGGCCCAGGCATCGTGGCGCTGCAGCAGCCCCGCCAGGTATTTCTTTTCGCCGAGGCTGGCGAGCTCGGCCCGGGCCTGGGCCCCGGCGTAGCCGCCGCGCTCGTCGTGCACCTTGCCCTGCAAGCCGCCCTGGGCATCGAGGGTGAGGGCCACCTGTTGAAAACGTACCTGGCGCTGGGTCGGCGTGAGGTCAATCCAGCGGCCTTCACCGTCCTTCGGGAGCACCAAGCGGCCCACCGAGTTGAGGCAGCGCTCGGGCAGTGTGCCGCAGGGGAGCACGGGCTCGGTGGCGTCCACCAGCAGGTCCTTGCCGTCGGCCAGCGGCACCAGGGCCACCACGTAGTTGAAGCGGTCCAGCATCGGAAACTCCTTGCTGATGCGGCCGTGGTCGCGGGTGCTGAGCAGCAGCGGGTGCGCGTCGATGCCCGCCTCGCGCAGGGCGGCGATGAGCAGCAGGTTCACGTCGGCGGCGCTGCCGCGGTGCGCGTCAAGGGCTTTGCGCAGCGGCGTCTGGGCCCGGTACCAGTCGTGGCCGTCGTAGCGCAGGGCAGCCATCACGGTCTGGCGCACGGCCGCGGCGCGGTCCACCACGGCGGGGTAGCGGGCGGCGAGGCCCGTCACCTGGTCCTTGAGCGGGCCCGCGTGGTTGAGGCGGCCCCCAAAGTCTTCGTCGGCCAGCAGGAGCGAGTTGATTTTGGGCCAGGTGCCGGTGAGGTCGTGGTAGTTGTTTTCGGACCATTGCTCGCCGGTGAGCTCAAAGTCGAGCCGGTCCACGTAGTCGCGGGGTGTGGTCATGTAGAGCTCGGGGCGGAAGGCGGGCACGTTTTTCCGCACCCACTGGTGCTCTTCGGTGGAGGCGGTTACGCTCAGCGTGCCGGTGCTGGTGCCCGCGCTCAGGCCCGCTCCGGTCGGCACTTTGTCGTCGAGGCTCAGGCCCACGGTGCCGAAGCGGGCCAGGTTCACGTCGAACGCCTGGCTGCCCTGATAAATGATTTTGTATTTGTAAAACGTGGGAATGCTGACGCGGTACTCGCTCCAACGCACCGGAATGGCCTGCTGAAACGACCAGTCCTGAAAGTTGAACAGAAAGTCAGAACGCAGCGTGTAGGCGTACTCAATCACGGAGCCCTCACGCACGTTGGGCAGCGTAAACTTCTGGATGTCGGTGGTGGGGGTGCGCTTTTCCACAAACGCGCCCGTGGCGTCGAACTTGGTTCTCTCGATGGCGCCGTTGACCAAGTTGTACGTGTAGCCGCGCAGCGCCGAAAGCTTTTCCTGGTCCCCGTCGCGGTGGTACAGCGGGATTTCGACGGTGGCGTGTTCGAACCCGGCTTTCTTGAGGATTTTGATGCGTGTGATGCGCTCGAACACCACTTGCAGGCCAGCGCCCTTGCCTTCCATGCGCGAGCGGCCGAAGTCGCAGAGCACCACGGCTTCGGCGCTGTCCCTGGCAAAGGGCGCGGCCGTCAGGTCCGGCTTGTCGACCTGGCCAAACTTAATGGGTTCGGGCTGCGCGTGTGCCAGCCCGCTGCACAACAGCGCCAGCACCGGCAGCAGCCACCGCAAGGCGCTGCATGAGAGCAGGTTGTTCATGTAAAAATGGAGGAATAGGCGCAGATGAATGGGCGGGTGAATGAAATTGTTGTGGCTTAGCCTAGCTTTTTGACTACGAGCCGCTCCGCCTGCTTTTCCAGCAGCTGGCGGTAGAGCTCACGCAGGGTGGCGTATTCGGCGGCGGTGTAGATGGGCTTGCGCAGCAGCAGCCGGCTGGTGAGCTGCACGGCGGCGCCGGTGGCCGTGGTGCTGCACACAAAGCGGCCGCCGTTGTCGGGCAGGTCCAGGGCTTTCGATTTGGGCGTTTCGGCCAGCGCGTAGCCCGCTGGCAGCGTGAGGTTGACCACAATGGTTTCTTCGCGGACGTAGCCAAAATCGACCGGAAACTGCCGCGTTTCGGCCCGAAATGGATTGCGCTCGGGCCCGAAGTACTGCAACGGGCTCAGGTAGATGGTGCCGACGGGGGCGCTGGCCGGGGTAGACTGGGCCACGGCGTAGTCCAGCGCCAGCGGCATGTGCACGCTGTCGCGGTTGGCCAGGGCAAAGCCGGTCACCGTCCACCCGGGCAGGAACTTGGCCACGTCGGCCGCAAATTTCTTGTCGCCGGCGGCCTGCAGGCTGGCCCGCTGCTGGGCCCCCGCGTAGCCGCCAAACTCCTCGTGCACCTGCCCGCTGAGGGCACCGTCGGGCGCCAGGCGCAGCTGCACCTGCTGCAGGTGGGTGCGGCGGTGGCGGGGCTTGAGCTCTACCCAGCGCGAGGCCGCGGCGCTGCCGCCTATCACGCGGCCCTGCTGGTTGAGACAGCGTTCGGGCAGCATGTCGTAGGGCAGCAGCGGGTCGGTGGCGTCGAGCACCAGCGCCTGGCCGTCGGGCAGCGGCACGTGGGCCGCCACGTAGTTGAACTGGCCGAGCTCGGGCATGGTGGCCCGCACGCGGCCGTGGGCGCGGGTGCTCAGCAGCATGGGGTTGGCCGCGAAGCCCGCCCCGCGCAGGGCCGCCACCAGCAGGAAATTGACTTCGGCGGTGTTGCCCTGGTGGGTTTGCTGGTAGATTTTGCGCAGCGGCGTCGAGGTGCGCATGCTGAACTCGCCGGTGCATTTCACGGCCTGCACCACCAGGGCGCGCACGGCGGCCAGGCGCTGCAGGGCGTTGTCGGGGGTGGGGGGCGGCAGCCGGGCCAGGTCGTCTTTCAGAAAATTGAAGTGGTCGAGCTGCTGGCCCAGCTCCCAGTCGTGGAGCAGAAACTCGTCAATTTTCTCCCACGAGCGGGCCACGTCGGTGCCGCCGTAGCTGGCCAGCTCAAAAAAGACTTTGTCCACGTAGTCCGCCGTGGTGGTCATGAAGGGCTCGGCGCGCAGGGGCGGCACGTCGCGCATGGCCCAGCGGTGCGTAGATATCAGGGCTTCGGCGCCGGCGTGCTCGTCCACGGCCAGGGCCTGCTTGCTTTGGAGCAGGATTTTGTAGTTGAACTGGTGCGGGAACGCCGCCCGGTACTCGCTCCAGCGCACCGGGATGCTGCGCTGAAAGTCCCAGCCCCGGAAGTTGGACAGGTAGTTGGAATACAGCGTGTAGCGAAACTCAACCACTGAGCCCACCCGCACGTGGGGCAGCGCAAACCGCTGCAGCGAGTAGAGCTCCGACTTCTTCAGCAACACGCCCGTGGCCGCCTGCAGGGGCGTTTGCTCCACTTTGCCATTCAACAAGTTGTAGGTGAAGCCCTGCACGTTGGTCAGGCGCTCGGCATGGCCGGGTTGGTCGTGCCGCAGCAGGGCTTCGAAGTTGCCCCAGTCCAGGCCCGACTTTTTCAAAATCTTGATGCGCGTTATCCGGTCGAAGCGCACTTCGCCGCCGTTGGGGATGCTGGCGGTGCCGTAGTCGCACAGCACCACCGCCTCGGCGGCGCTGTCGCCCACGAAGGGCGCGGCCGTCAGCAAGTGGCTGTCGATGTGGCCAAACTTGACGGGTTCGGGCTGGGCCAGGGCCGGGTGCCGGGCCAACGCCTGCACGAGCAGGAGGGGTAGCAGCCGTCGCATGCCGCGAAGCAGAAAAGAAGCCGGCATCAACTAAAAAGAAAGGGGTAGACAGTCTTTGAAACCCTAAAAATAGAAGAATCTATCTGAATTTCACCAACTATTCATCTTTCTTTTTGGGCCGCTACACCACCTCTTCGGGCGAGGGTTCCGGCCGCGCTTCCGAGGCGCTTTCGTGGCTCACCGGACCGGTGCTTTTCACGCTTAGCAGGTAGCCAATGGCCGCCAGCACGCACAGCAGGCTAAGGCCGTGCACGTAGGGCAAATGCGCGGCTTGGTTCGCAAAAATCCAGCCCGCCAAGAGCGCACCCAGCCCGATGCCGATTTCGAGGGCGATGTACATGGTGGCCACGCCGCGGCCGCGGTGCTCGGGGTGGCTCAGGTCGATGGTCCAAGCGTAGAGCGTGGGCGAGTTGAGGCCCGTGCCCAGCCCAAACACCACCGCCCCGGCCAAAAACACCGGCACCGACGGGCACCACACCAGCAGCGCCAGCCCCGCGGCCAGGATGCCCGCCGACCAGCGCAGCACCGGCACCCGCCCGTAGGTGTCCGACGACTTGCCCGCCACCAGCCGCACGGCCAGCGACGCCGCCGTGTAGCAGATGTAGAACAGCCCCTTAGTGGAACCGGCCAGCCCCAGCAGCCGGCTTTGGTCGGGAATGACGGTGAGCACCGCGCCGTAGGGAAACAGGCACAGCGCCGTGACCAGCGAGGGCGCCAGCACGCGCGGCTCCAGCACTTCGGCCCATTTCAGGCGCAGCAGGCCCAGGCTGAAGCGCCGCCGCTGGGCCCGGGGCAGGGTTTCGGTGAGGGTGCCCTGCACCAGCACCGAGAGCAGCGCCGCCCCGCTGGAGCAGTAAAACATGGCGTTGAGCGAGAACGTCTCGGCCACCCACGAGCCGAAGGCCGGCCCGAAGGCCATGCCCAGGGCCCCCGTCACGCCCAGCAGGCCCATGGCCTCGCCGCGCCGGGCCACGGGCACGATGTCGGCCACGTAGGCGGCCGTGCCGGTGGGCTTGAAGCCCGTGCTGAACCCGTGCAGCAGCCGCAGCGTGAGAAACCCCGACACGGTGAGGGCCCAGGGATAGAAAAAACCGCACACAAAGCACACCAGCGAGCCAAACACCATCACCGGAATGCGGCCCACGGTGTCGGCCAGCTTGCCCGAAAACGGCCGCGAAATGGCCGCCGTGAGCGTAAACAGCGAAATGATGAAGCCTTTGTATTCGGCGCCGCCCAGCCGCGAGAGGTGCTCGGGCAACTCGGGCAGCAGCAGGTTGAAGCTGGCAAAAAACAGAAACGACGACAAACACATCAGCCAGAAGCCGACGGAGTAGGTGCGGGCGGAGGAAGGGGCCATAAGCAGCCGCAAAGGTCGGCAGGCGCGCCCACCCGTGCAGCCTCAAGGTGTCTTTGGGTCGGAACCATGTGGCCGGAGGCTGTGTATATTGGCGAGTCTTTACCGTTATGCCCATGGAAGTCGCCAACCACACCTTCGCCGAAGCCACCACCACCGCGCCGTTCATCGACTACGCCATCTGCGTCGACGACGAGAATCGCCCCGCCCGGCACGTGGGCGACTGGCCCGTGAAAGGGCAGGTATATGCCGTGCGCGTCACCGAGGGCAAGGCCGAAGGCACCGACCTCGTGCACGTGCTCAGCTTCCAAGGCGAAGCTCCCTACTACAACGCCTTCGCGCCGCACCGCTTCGAAATCATAGAGCGCGTGTGGCTGAACTAGCTTTTTGCTGGGTAGATGATTGTGAGCCCCGGTTGCACTCAGCAGCCGGGGCTTTGCTTTTTGGGGCGGGTCAGCTTTGGGGGTTGAAGTCGTGCCCGGCAGCCTGTGGGGCAAAATAAAACCCCGCAGCCAGGCCGGCTGCGGGGTTTTATCTTAATGCAACCTGCTTATTCCACCACCAACATTTTCACCACCGTGCCGGCCTCGGTGCGCAGGTGCAGGGCATACACGCCCGGGGCAAGGCCCATGAGCAGCAGCGCGTGCGAGGCCTGGCCGGCCGGCAACGCCTGCTGGCGCACCACCCGGCCCAGGGCGTCGACCAGGGCGGCGGCCACGGGCTGACGGCTCAGGTCCAGGGGCAGTTCCACCACGGCCTGGGTGCGGGCGGGGTTGGGGTAGAGGGCTACCTGGCCGGCCAATGCGGCGGGAGCAGTGCCCAGCGCCTGCTGTGCCCCCAGCACCAGCTCGAAGCGGGCGGGGCTGAGGGCCCCGGCAGTGGCCGCCGTGAAGCGGTAGGCGGGCTGCTGGTGCAGGTCGGTGAGGGTGCCGAGCTGCAGGTCGCGCAGGTACACGGGCACGTTGGGCAGGTTCAGCAGCTGGCTGACGGTGAGGGTGTAGGCGCCCGCCGCGGGCACGGCCACGGCCAGCGGCAGCACGCGCGGGCCGGTGCCCAGCGCGGGTTGGCCGTCGATGCTGAGCCGCGGGGTGCCGGCGAGGGCCGTGGCGAGGTTCAGGCCCGAGGGGTTGGGCAGCTTGGCGGCGTCGTAGGCGGCATCGAAGCCGCTGGTGGCACCCGCCTCGAAATACACCGTGGCCTCATCGGTGAGCGGGCTGGCCACGCCCTGCAGGCTGAGCTGCACCAGCGGCCGGGTTTCGGCCGCGCCGCGCTGGAAGGTGGTGCCACTAGGAGCAGTCAGGCGCTGGCCGTTGCGGAACGTCAGGCTGGCCGTGCTTTGGCCGGCGGCCACGCGGGCGAAGAAGGCCTGTCCCACGGGCAGCACCGGGTTGCCTACGCCGTTCACGTAGCTGCGGTACTGGCCCGCGTACTGGGCCGTGCTGCCGTACACGTACACGGCGCTTTCCAGCCCGGCGCGGTCGGCCGGGGCCACCAGCGAGTAGTCGAGCGGGGCCGGGTAGGGGTTGCCGAGCAGCTGCCAGCCGCCATCGGCGTAGCGGGCGCGGGCGCTGGTCAGGGCCAGGGGCAGGTCGCCGTTGGTGAGGGTGCCCACGAAGTCGACCAGCTGCGAGGCGCCGATGTTCACGGCGTAGCCCCGGCCCACGGCCAGCGGGTCGCTGAGGGCGGCGGGCGAGAAAAAACCTTTGTCGAAGTCGCTCATAGTGTTGGTCAGCGCCAGGCGGCTGTCGTCGTAGCCGAATACCGTCGGGAAAGACGTCACGCTGGCGGGGGCCGCGGCCGTGTTGTAGGCCGGGTTCACCACGGGCGCGAAGGCCGCGGTGGCCAGGTCGGCCACGGTGGTGCTTTGCACCGGCGAGCTGAAATGGCGGTAGCCGGCGCCGGCGTTCTGGCCGGGGTCGATGGCGCGCTGCACCGTGGCCGCGCCCAGCACCGCGCCGCCGCTGTTCACCACCAGCGCGTCGGCGGCCACGCCGCCGCTCACGGCCGAGAGCAGCGTGAGCGTTTTGCCGTTGGTGCTGAGGTTGCCCACCAGCGTGAGCACGCCCTGAATGCTGGCCGCCGTGCCCAGGGTGGCCCCGCCCGCCCCCACGGTGAGGCTCCGGTATGCGCCGGCGCTGGCGCCGCCGAGTAGCTGGTTGGCCGTGCCGCTGGTGGCCAGCGTGCCCGCGGTGGCCGTGAAGGTGCCGTTGTTGGTCAGGTCGCCGGTGAGGCTGAGCGTGCCCCCGGTCTGGCCGAGTGCCGCCCCCGCGGCGAGGGTCAGGTTTTTGGCCGTGGCCGCGCCCGCGCCAATGAGCGGGTAACGCGGCGCCACGGGAACGAGGGCATCGGCCGTGGCCGTGGGTACACCGGCGGTCCAGTTGGCGGCGTCAAACCAGTCGGTGCTCACCGCGCCCGTCCAGGTGCTGAGGGCGGCGGCCTCGAAGGCGCCCAGGTCGGGGGCCGCGCCGAGGTAGGGCAGGCCCACGCTCACGCCGGCATCGACGAGGCCGCTGCCCGGCGCCAGCCGCAGGGTGCTGAGGACGGGCAGGGCGCCGTCGGCCTGGCGCGGCGCCCGCAGCTGGGTGGTGTCGAGGCTGAGGAAGTCGGCCGCCGTCACGCCCGCCCCGAGGGCGTTGTGGTCGAAGGTGCTGGCCGAGCGGCTAATGCTGATGGTGTCGGGATTGTTGGCCGAGCGGCCCCGGTAGCTGATGTTGTTGCGCAGCACGTGGCCGTAGCCGGGCACGTCCACCAGGTAGCCGCTGGCGGTTTTGTCCTTGCGGTTCACCATGTTGTAGTTGGTGGCGTTGTGGTAGGCCGTGTTGTTGTACCAGTAGCTGCCCGCTTGGTGGTGGTTCGAGTAAAAGCCGTTCGACTTGTTGCGCACCGAGAGGCACAGCTGCACGGTATTATTGGGCACCACGGCCGGAAACGAGGTGGAGGTGCCATAGCCGCCCGCCTTGAAGCCGTTGCCGTCGCCGCGGCTCACGAAGTTCTGGGTGTAGCCGTTGTAGAAGGCCCAGCAGTTTTCAAACGTGGTAGCGGCGAAGGCCGAGATGCAGTCGTAGCCGTCGTCGCTGTTTTGCCAGGCACGGCAGCCGCGAAACACGATGCCCGAGTAGTTGGCATTATTGGGGTGCGAGCCGAAGCCGTCCACGTTGCCGCCGTTGGCGGCGCCGGTGGAGTTCGAGGTGTTCACGTTGTCGTTGTTGCGGTAGGCATCGCAGTTGAGCACGAGGGTGTTGCCGCCCCGCGTCAGGTAGAAGCCGATGGCCTGCCCGTCGTGCATGCTCAGGCGCTCGTAAATGTTGTTGCCGCCCGCCCCGCTCTGCGAGAAGCAGATGGACTGCGTGTTGGTGTTGGTGGGCACCAGCGGCACCCGCACGCCCACCACTTCCAGCCCCCGCAGGTGGATGTAGGAGCCCGTTATCTCAAACGCGCTGATGCGGTAGGGTGCCGCAAAGGTGACGTTGGCGTTGCTGACGCCCACGTTGGGGTCGATGTTGGCGTAGTTGAACACGGGCCGCTCGCCGGGGTAGGCCCAGTAGTTGATGCGGCCCGCCGCGGCCGAGCCGCTCTTGCTCAGCTGCGTCACGTAGGCATACGGACTCACGTAGTTCGCTATCTGCGAGCTCTGCATCAGGTACGTGCCGCCGCGCACCCACACCGTGTCGCCGGGCGCCACGGCCACCTGAGCCCGCTGAATGCTCAGAAAGGGCTGGAGAATGGTGCCGCTGTTCGTGTCGTTGCCCGTGGGGGCCACGTAGTATTTTGCGGAAAATGCCGGGCCAAAGCTCAGGGCCAGCAGCAGGGCTAGGAGGTAACGGTGAACCATAGTGCGAGGGATGGGAAAAGTTGACGCGGCTAACCTACGCGGCCTGTTTCCCAGCACCTTCCTGCACCGTCATGGGCCACGACACTCACCTGTCGGCCTCTCAGCTACTGCACCAAAAAGCCCCGACCATCGGCCGGGGCTTGTGCCTGTATGCACCCGGGCATTGCTTATTCGAGCAGGTTTTCGGGGGCCGGCGCTACCGTTTGAATCAAATACCCGGCCGACCCGGCGCCCGCCGATACACCGCTAGTGCCCGGCGCGCCGCCATTGCCGCCGCAGGCACCGCCGCCGCCCCCGGTCACGACCACGGTAGTGGAGCCCGCCGCCGCCCCCGCCGACCCGCCGACCACCTGGACGGTGCCCGTTACGCTGGGCGAGGAGCTGGCCAGCAGCCGAACGATGCCGCCCCCGCCGCCGCCCCCGCCGCCTTCTCCGTTGCCGCCGTTGCCGTCGAAGGCACTGGCGCCGTTGCCGCCGTTGGCCTGAACGGTTCCTTGCAACGTCAGGGTGCCTTTGGTGGCCAGCACCACCACGCCGCCCGCGCCCCCGCCCGCGCCGGGTATGCTTTGGCCCGCGGTGTTGAGGTTGACAGCGGAAGTGCCATTGGCCTGAATAAAGCCAGTGCTGGCCACGTTCAGGTTGCCGCCGCACAGCAGTGCAAACCGGCCGCCGCCGTTGCCCCCCGAGTTGCCGCTGGCCACGCTGCGCAGCCCCGCGCCGCCTCCCAGGCTGCCGGCAACGGGCAATCCCGCCGCCGTGAGCGCGCTAATACCGGTGCCGCCCGCCAGCCCGCTGGGTGGCCCGAGCGCCACGCCCGCGGCCACCGCCAGCCCGCCCACTGCTCCGGCTACCACGCTGATGGTGCCCGAAATAGTCGCGTTGCCGGTGCAGCGCAGTACCGTTCCGCTGGGCACTATCAAACTGCCCAAAACGGTGAGGGTGGTGAACTGCAAGTTGGCGCCACTGGGAAGGCTGCTAAAGGATGCAGAAAGGTCGAGGGTTTGGCCAGACGAGACGGTGAGAGCACCCGCGCTACCATCGCCGTAGCGGCCCAAGGCCCCGCTGGGTCCTTGGGGGCCGGTTGCACCCGTGGCACCCGTGGCCCCTGTGGGGCCTTGTGGTCCCTGCGGCCCTTGTGGCCCTGTGGGCCCGGGCGGCAGCGTCACGCTGCTGGTGCTGGTGCCGCTGGTCAGCGTCAGGGTTTGGCTGCTCAGGCCCAGCGTGGGCTGTGCCTGCGAGCCCAGTACCCCGGACGCATCGGTGGTGAGCACGCGGGTGCCGGTACCGCCCAGCCCGTCGACGCGCAGGGTGCTGGCGGCGCCGCCCACGTGCAGCGTGGCTTGCGGCACTGCCACGCCAATGCCCACGTTCTGAGCGCGAACAGCCAGGGGCAGGCCAAGGGTGAGCAAAGGAAGAAGCGTAAAAACTGATTTCATAGACAGAAACAAGCGCGTTGGCTAACGAAATATGACCTAACCCAATGGCCATGCCAGGGCAAATATAGATTCCTGCCCATATCAAAAAAGCCCTTTGTGGCCATTTGTAGGCCTTGTTTGCCCGTCGGCTCTGCTTACAGGATGCCGCATTCGCCTTGGCGCAGCCGGTGCTGGACTAGGGCCGGCGGCGGGGCGCACCACTGCGTTGCCAGCCCCAGCGCCGGCCCTAGTCCAGCACCGGCCCCAATGCCTCGCGCAACGACACCGCTCGGCGCAGCGAGCGGCGGCAGCATTCCTCGCGCAGCAGGCACGCCACCAAGCATTCGGTGAGCTCAATGGCCCGGGCCATCGACACGCGGCAGCGGCACTGCACCGCGTGCTGCACCCGGTGCCAGAGCTGCTCCAGGCGCTGCTGCACCAGGGCGTGCTGGTCGGGCAGCAATTCGTCGGTTTCGGCGTGGGTCAGCAGCAGGCGCGTGAGGTAATATAGTTGCGTGGGCAGCGGCTGCGTTAGCCGCTGGTGGCAGCACGAGAGGGGAGGGCACATGGCATAAAAGCTGGGCAAAAAGCGTGAAATAAAACGCCCTGCGGTAGCAGGATGCCGCGTTCTGCTCACATAATTGTACCAAGCTGTTCCCTACGGTCGGGCTTAACCGGAATAAAATTTTCGTTCCACAAAATCCGGGTGGTGCTGTGCAACATTTTGGCGAAGGCCGGAACTGCCCGCGGGCCGTGACACGCAGCAGCCCTGGCCCTTACAGAGCTGCAGCCGCCGGCAGATACCCCGCCCTTGCGCTTGGCGCAACGCCCTAACTTGCAGCCCCGCCGGTGCCATCTGCGGCTGCCTCACCGCTGGCATCCCATTTCCCGCCCCCATTCTTACGCCCGTCCAAGCAGTTCGGACCCGTGCCGTGAGCACTCCGGCCGTAACCCCAATCCATGACCTTCCTCCTGAGTTTCCTCTTGTTTCTCAACCTCCTGTGTTTCCTGCTCTTCGCCCTGGACAAAGGCAAGGCCCAACGGGGCCAGCGGCGCATTGCCGAAAAAACGCTGCACTTCGCCACGCTGCCGGGCGCCGCCCCCGGCGCGTGGGCCGCCATCTTCCTGCTGCACCACAAAAACCGCAAAGCCGCTTTCTGGAGCGTTACCCTGGCGCTAACGCTGCTGCAAGGCGCGGCGCTCTATTTCGCGTGGCCCTATTTGCAGGCGTCGTTGTAGCCGGGTCAAACGCCTGCCGCGGCCGAGGCGGCAACTGATACGTTGGGCCCCTGTGAAGAGGCGCCTGGGATAAAACGCCGAGGCAGCGCGGCCCGTTATACCCCGAAACTCCCGCATAACCCCTTCCCATGCCGGCCCACCTTGGCACCCTGCGCACTGGCACCAGCGGCATCGTCGTGCCCGGCCCCAAGGCCACCTTTCCGGAGGCCTACCAGGCGACGAGCCGCCTCACCTACTACGCCACCCTGTTCAACTCGGTGGAGATTAACAGCACCTTCTACCGCATCCCCCAGCCCAAAACGTTTGCCGCCTGGGCCGCGGAAACCGGCCCTGCGTTTGACTTTACCATCAAGCTGTGGCGCGATATCACGCACACCAAGGCGCTGGCCGAGGACCTCTCCGGCATTGCCCGCTTTCTGGATGCCGCCCGGGAGTTGGGCCCCAAAAAGGGCTGCCTGCTCATTCAATTCCCGCCCAGCAACACCATTCGCCAGCTAAAGGCCGTCAATGTCCTATTGGCTGCCCTTGCCGCGGCCGACCCCGCCCACGAGTGGCGCAAAGCGGTGGAGTTTCGCCACCCCAGCTGGTATGTCGATGATGCGTTGGAGATGCTGGACCACCACGGCGCCAGCCTCGTGCTGCACGACAAAGGCCCCGCCCGAAACGCCCAACTCAACGAAGGGGCCGACTTTGTGTATATGCGCTTCCACGGCCCCAAGGGAAACTACCGCGAGTCCTACGAGCACGACTTTCTGCACGACCAGGCCGAGCAGATACACGACTACCTCCAGGAGGGGAAAGACGTGTATGCCTACTTCAACAATACCATGGGCGCCGCTTTTGAAAATGCCCAGGACCTGTACCGGTTGGTAGCGGAGCGGGCATGAGCCATGCAACTCGTAGCGCGGCGCGACCGAGGTTTCCGGTGGGCTGTGACGTGAAGAAGCCCCAGCCGCTGGCGGGGCGGGGGCTTCTGTCGTTAATCCTGCGGGCCGAGCTTTTTACACCGCCGCGTCAAACACCTCGCTCCACTCCACGGCCAGCCCGGGCAGCACCGTGACGGGCATGGGGCCGGGCGCGGCGTACTCGCCGGCCACCTCGTAGCGGCCGTGCGCGTCCAGCACGTAGGCCAGCACGGTGTGCTCGCCGGGAAACACCACCCAGTACTCGCGCACCCCGTTTTCCTCGTAGAGGTCGAACTTCGTTTTGGTGTCGTGCTTGAGGTTGCCGGGCGACACGATTTCGATAATCCAGTCCGGGGCCCCCACGCAGCCGCGTTCGTCCAGCTTGGCGGGGTCGCACACTACTAGGATGTCGGGCTGCACCACGGTTTGCACCTGCGCATCGCCCGCGCCCACGTTGCGCGTGAGGCGCACGTCGAACGGGGCGTGGTACATCTCGCACGGGCTGCGCCGCAAATGGCCTTCAATAACGTATTCCAAGCGCCGCGATAATTGCTGGTGTCGGCGGCTGGCCCCGGCCATTGGCCGCAGCACCTTGCCCTTTATCAGCTCCACATGCTCGTCAAGCTGCCACGTTAGGTAATCGGCGTAGGTATACACGCCGTTGGGGTCGAGCTGCGAGAGGCAGGTGATAGGGCCCATGGCGAAATGCGGTTGAAGGGGTTTGCGGGGCTCAAACAAAGATACAGCGGCTGACTAAGGTCGCCGGTAGTGTATTGGTTCCCGCCGCCCGCCAGAACCGCCAGCAGCCCCCGCCGCTGGCGGGGCTGGGGCTGCTGGGGAAACGTTGGGGCGTAGCTGGGTTTCTGAGAAGCTGTCGGGGCTGCGGCGGCTTGGGAAATCGAGCGGTTACTTAGCAGAGGCGTTTTTGCTTTGCCAGTATCGAGCATATTCCTCGGCTAACATTCCTCCCGGGATGAATCGGTCGGGCAAAGCACCATATGTCTGAACAGCATACGCTACGGCTTCTTCGACCGAATCAAAGACAGCACTTTCGTCAGCATCAGGGTCCAACAGAGAAAACTCAGGCACGAGTTGCCACTCTGCATCGCCTTCATCGAACGATTCTAGATAAGTGACGCTGTATTGGTGCCCCTCCGCTGGAGCGATGTAGAGCCACTTTATCACCGTGTACTCGCCTTCGTCGGCATGGCCCAGCCATTGTTCGACTTCCTTGCCGGCGTGAACCCGGGCCTTTAATTCCAATCGGGAGAGGTATAACGCCATGTGTGCAGCAGATTAATAGATATACAAGAAAACGGGCGGAAGCCAAACGCTCTCTCGAAACAAAAAGCGGACTAATGCAGCACTTCTGGCCTTGGCGTTTTTTTGAAATATTCTTGCGGAATGGTCCAAATCGCCGGTTTGAATCGCTCTTCTTCGACGGGCTTTCCTGCTGGGTCGTTGCCGCCAAACCACACGGCAATATGTTCTTCTGGAATATCCTCGTCTCCGTAGCGGCCAGCAAGCGCCACGACGATGCACAATAGGCCGTCAAATTCTAAGAAGTCGCCTACTTGAATGTTGGATTCCATACTTCAATTGTGTAAAACGGTGGTTCAGGCTGCTAGTTAGTGCTTAATTCCGAGCATCCGAGTAGCCCCCTTACGCCCGGCCGTCAAATCCCGCTGGCGCGCGTCTCCGACGCCCAGTCCGGCACGCGTCGGAGACGCGCGCCAGCGGGGAACCAAACCCACCATCCATAAAAAAGGCCCTCACCGTCAGGTGAGGGCCTTTTTCGTGGTCGTGCCAAGCCGCCGCACCGCCGCGCTGGCTGCCCCTATACCGCCCCGTCGAGTTTCGGCAGGGTTGCCTTTTTGGCCTTGCGGGCGGGCAGGCCCCGCCGCTTGTTGGCCTCCTTGAAGGCCGCATAAAAGGCCGGCCACTGAAACGCCGGGTCCGCATCGGTGCGCTGGCCCTTGAGCAGCGTCTCCATCAGGCGCAGGGCGGCGCTGAGGCGGCGCAGCAGCTCCGGCAGCGCCAGCGTGGCCAGGCGCGGGGCGGCTTTGGCGTCGGTCTGGTCGTCGGCGGCGTCTTCGAACAGCTTCGCCGCGTCGGCCGGGGCCTGAATCACGGCATCGGTCAGGCGGTAGTCTTGGCGCACCTGGGCGGGCAGGGCCGCCACGGCCTTCACCAGGTCGCGCACGTGGTTCACGTCCTCGGTGGCCTCGCCGTAGCGCACGTCGGCGTAGGAGAGGGTGAAGGCCTGCTTCAGCCCCAGCTGCCCGGTGGCCAGCGCGTAGCCCACCGCCTTGGCCGAGAGCGTGGCCGTGGCCTGCGCCATTTTTTCGCGGGCGTCGTCCTTGTCGGTCGTCGCGGACGTGGTGCGGGTGTCCTGGGTTTGCTGCTGGGCCTCGATGGCGGTCACCAGCTCGGCGCGGTCGGTGTTGGCGGCTTGCAGGGGCAGGAAGTCCGCCAGCTCTTTGGGATAATCGGCGGCGACCAGGCCCACGCGCTGGCCGCTGTCGAGGATGGAGGTGTCTTGGGCATCCATAAAAAGGGTAGTTGGGTTGGGAATGATGAGGCAGTAAGCTACCAATTCTCCCCCGTAGTAGGTAGGTATTCCCGACGTTGTGCCCCTTGTCTTCCCCGCTATCCGCTCCTGTTCGCCGTGGACGGGGTTTTAGCCGCCAAAAATTTGTTGGGGCCGGAGCCTGGCATGTAAGAGCGGCCACGTGGCGTGTAGGAGCAAGCCCGTGGCGTGTAGGAGCAGCCGCTTGGCGTGTAGGAGCATGCCCGAGACGTGTAGGAGGAGGCGCGAGACGTGTAGGAGCAGCCCCGTGGCGTGTAGGAGCAAGCCCGTGGCATGTAGGAGCGCGCCCGAGATGCGTAGGAGCACGTCCGTGGCGTGTAGGAGGGGCCGCGTGGCGTGTAAGCGGCCCCGGCCGGCACCGCCAGCAGCCCCCGCCGCTGGCGGGGCGGGGGCTGCTGGGAAACGTTGGGGCGTAGCTGGGTTTCCTAGAAGCTGTCGGGGCTGCGGCGGGCGGTTGGGTGCCTTTAGAAAACCGAGCCTATGCTTGTGTGTGCGTAGGTCTGGTGAACAGCAATGCCTTTCCCAGCGCTAAGCATCCGATGACCAAACAAGCGTTGGCCACGAATTGCCAGACGTGGTAAGTGTTTGGCGAGTAATACCCACCGAGTATGAAGTACTCCTTGAACTCGTATTGCAAGGGAAACTTGTCGTACACTTCCAAGCTAATAACCTTGTACTGTTCGTCCAGCTTGTCAAAGACGTACCGTCCGTGTGTCAAATAAAACCCCAAGGGCAAGACTAACACCCACCACAAGCGAGGACGAAACCAGTTGCGCAGCATAGTTGATAAGGTTAATTATCGGAATCGTTCAGCAAAACGACGGATTCAGCTGCTAGTTAGTGCTTAATTCCGAGCATCCGAGTAGCCCCACCCCCTGCCAAAACGGCCGCCCCCCAAACCCGGCCCCAACCTTGCCCACGCCCGGGCCATGTTTGACTTCCTGAAATCCATCTCCGCCAAGAACCCCAACGCCGGGCGCGGCCCCGAAAAGCCCGCCGTGAGCGTGCGCGAGCGGGTATCGGCCCTGCGCCACCTGCCCGCCTTCCTGAAACTCATCTGGGCCACCAGCCCCGCGCTGGCCTCCGCCAACCTCGTGCTGCGCCTGCTGCGCGCGTTTCTGCCGCTGGCCACGCTCTACGTCGGCCGCCTGATTATCGACGACGTGGTGGCCCTCACCAAGCTGCCCGCGGCCGCCCGCCAGCTCACGCCCGTGCTCACCCTCGTGGGCCTCGAGTTCGGCCTCGTGCTGCTCGCCGATGCCCTGGGCCGCGGCGTGGCCCTGCTCGATTCGCTGCTCGGCGACCTCTTCGCCAACCAGTCCTCCATCCGCCTCATGGAGCACGCCGCCCGCCTCGACCTCGACCAGTTCGAAGACAGCACCTTCTACGACAAGCTCGAGCGCGCCCGCCGCCAAACCCTCTCCCGCACCGTGCTCATGAGCCAGGTTCTCAGCCAGGGCCAGGATTTCATCACCCTCGTGCTCCTCGCCGGCGGCCTCGTGGCCTTCCAGCCCTGGCTGCTGGGGCTGCTGCTGCTGGCCGTGGTGCCCGCCTTCCTCGGCGAGTCGCACTTCAACGAGCGCAGCTACTCCCTCTCGCACTCCTGGACGCCCGAGCGCCGCGAGCTCGACTACCTCCGCCAAACCGGCGCCTCCGACGAAACCGCCAAGGAAGTCAAGATTTTCGGCCTCTCCGATTTCCTCATCGGCCGCTTCCGCACCCTCTCCGACGACTTCTACCGCCAAAACAAATCCCTCGTGCTGCGCCGCGCCGGCTGGGGCACGCTCTTCGCCGCCATCGGCGCCGCCGGCTACTACGGCGCCTACGTCTACATCATCGCCCGCACCGCGGCCGGCAGCATCTCGCTCGGCCAGCTCACCTTCCTGGCCGGCTCCTTCGCCCGCCTGCGCGCCCTGCTCGAAGGCATCCTCAGCCGCTTCAGCTCCGTGGCCGACGGCGCCTTGTATCTGCAGGATTTCTTCGACTTCTTTGCGCTCCGGCCGCGCATCGTGCGCCAGGAGCTCACCGGCGAACGGCCCATTCCCTTCCCCCGGCCTATTCAGCAGGGTTTTCAGTTTGAAAACGTCGGCTTCCAGTACAAGAATGGTACAAAATGGGCCATTCGCAACCTGAGCTTCACCCTGCAAGCCGGCGAAAAGCTGGCCCTCGTGGGCGAAAACGGCGCCGGCAAAACCACCCTCGTCAAGCTCCTGGCCCGCCTCTACGACCCCACCGAAGGCCGCATCCTCCTCGATGGCCACGACCTGCGCGAGTACGACCCCGCCGAGCTGCGCCAGGAAATCGGCGTCATCTTCCAGGATTTCGTGCGCTTCCAGCTCCCCGCCGGCCAAAACCTCGCCGTCGGCCGCATCGAGGAGCGTCACAACCAGCCCCGCATCGAAACCGCCGCCCACCAAAGCCTCGCCGATACCGTCATCGCCAAGCTGCCCGGCGGCTACAACCAGATGATTGGCCGCCGCTTCAACGGCGGCGTGGACCTGAGCGGCGGCGAGTGGCAGAAAATCGCCCTCGGCCGCGCCTACATGCGCGACGCCCAGCTCCTCATCCTCGACGAGCCCACGGCGGCGCTAGACGCCCGCGCCGAATTTGAAGTCTTCCAGCGCTTCAAGGAGCTGACCCAGGGCAAAACCGCCGTGCTCATCAGCCACCGCTTCAGCACCGTCCGCATGGCCGACCGCATTTTGGTGATTGAAAACGGCCAGTTCGTGGAAATCGGCTCGCACGAAGAGCTGCTGGCCAAGGGCGGGCGTTACGCGGAGTTGTTTGCCTTGCAGGCGGCTGGCTACCGCTAGAGCCGCGAATAGGCCCGAAAAATTACAAACCGCAGAATTTTTCGGGCCGGCGGCCAACGCTAAGTGCCTTAGGTTTCGTACATTGGTAATCACTTTAACCAGCCGTACGTCCTTCGCATGAAACCCACCATTACGCTTGTTATCCTCGTCGCATTGGCCTTATCCGGCTGCATGACCACCCGCGAAGCGCGGGTAGATTCCGACTACAGCTACCGCGGCAATTTCCGGCGCTACCGCACCTACGATTTTGTGAGCGGCACCGGCCTCACCTCCGACAGCAGCCGCCTGGGGCAGTCGCTGCGCGAGGCCATCCAGCAGCGCTTCATGGCCCAGGGCTACAAGCTGGCCCGCCGCCGCCCCGACATGCTGGTGAACTTCCGGGTGTACGAGGGCGACATGAACTTCCACGGCTTCCAGCAGGAAGACCTCAGCCAGTGGATTAAGCGCAACATCGAGGAAACCGACGAAACGCCCAAGGAGGACCGCCAGGGCTACCAGCCCGTGCGCCTGCTGCTGGCCGAAGGCACGCTGCTCGTCACCCTCATCGACGTGAAAACCAACCGCGCCGTGTGGAACGGCTACGCCTCGGGCGTGACCGTACCCGAAGGCCCCATGGGCGAAATCGTGCTCAAGCGCTCCGTGCGCTCCATTCTGGACCGCTACCGCGTCTTCACCGAAGAATTTGCCAACGGCAACATCAGCCCCAGCGGCGCCAGCGACGCCGACCGCTAGGGAATTGCCCGGTGGCGCAAGGGAGCGCCTGTCGTTGCGAGCGCAGCGCGGCAATCCTTCCTCTCTGTGCGACCAGCCTTCTACTGTGAAAAGCCCCGGCACTGCGCAGTGCCGGGGCTTTTTGGTTTTACACGTGAACGTCATGCTTCGCTGCGCGCTGCGCTCGCAATGACAGGCGACTGCACGCGTCCGGGCTAACGCGCCATAGGGTCAAGGCTTCTGCGCTGCTTCCCGCCGCACCTGAATCAGCTCGGCCGCGATGCTGATGGCAATTTCCTCCGGCGTCTGGCTGCCGATGGGCAAGCCGATGGGACCCCGCAGCCGGGCAATTTGCTGCGCCGAAAAACCGGCTTCCTGCAGCCCGCGGCGCAGCTCGGCCACTTTGGCCACGCTGCCCATCACGCCCAGGTAGCGAAAGGAGCGGCCCAGCAGCTGGCGCAGCACCACGGCGTCGGTGCGGTAGCCCACGGTCATCACCACCACGTAGCGGTGCGCGCCGGCGGGAATTTCGGCCGCCACGTTTTCGTAGTCGACCAAAATGCGGTGGTGGGCGGCGTCGTTGGCTTCCAGCGTGGGCAGGTCGAGGCGGTCGTCGAGTACGGTCAGCTCAAAGTCGAGCTCGGCCAGCACCCGCGACAATGCCAAACTGACGTGCCCGCCGCCCACAATGGTAAGCTGGTCGCGAAAGCCCAGCCGCTCGCGGTACTGCCACTCCAGGCCCGGCTGGAAGGCGTAGAAAGGCGTTTCGGTGGTTTCGGCGGCGGCTGTGGCGGGAGGCGTTTCGGCCGGGTGCAGCTGTAGGCCCGCCGTTGGGCTGATGCTGAGTGAGCCCGGGCTGCCAGTCTGCAGGCTGGTTGCAATAGCTGCTACCGTGGGCAAATCAGCGGCCGCCAAGGGCCACAGCAACACTTCCTGCTCGCCCGAGCACATCATGCCGGAGCGGTCGGTGGGCGCCTCGCGGCGGTGAATCTGGGGGCGCAACAGCGGCGCGGCGTCGGCCTCGCGCAGACGCTGGCGGGCCAGCTCCACCCACTTGTGCTCCATAATGCCGCCCCCGATGGAACCGGCTACCTCGTCGGGCGTCACGGCCATCTTGAAGCCCTGGCGGCCGGGGCTGCTGCCCTCGCTGCGCACCACGCACAGCAGCGCCACCGGCGTGCCCGCCCGCAGGCTGGCCGCTGCCAGAACCCAAACGGGTAGGTCGCGGGGAGTGGCGGGCATGCGTTACTGGTTTTTGGCGCCCTGATTAATCCAGCAGGCAATGAGGTCGCGCTCCTCCTGGGTAATCTGGGTTTTGTTGTTCTGGGGCATGGTTTTGGTCACCACCACGCGCTGCATGATTTTGTCTTTCAGGCGGATGATGTCCTCGGGCGTGTCATATACCACGCCGTTGGGCGGCGACTTGAATACGTCGTCGGTGGGGTGGGAGGAGTGGCACTGAATGCAGCGCTTCTGCACAATCAGGTTTACCTGGCTCATGGGTATTTCCTGGGCGCAGGCCGAGGCCGCGCCCGCCCCGCCCGCGCCGGTTTGAGCCGGCGGGGCCGTCACAAACACCACGCCCAGCAGCAGGGCCACGGCGGCCGGCAGCACCCACACGGCCGTATCGGTCTGGTGCTTTTCGCGCAGGTTCAGCCAATGCTTCACGCCGGCGGTGCCCAGCGTGATGGCCGCCAGAATGGCCCAGGGGTAAGAGTGGCCGAAGGTGCTGGGAAAGTGGTTGCTGACCATCACAAACAGCACCGGCAAGGTGAAGTAGTTGTTGTGCAGCGAGCGGGCCAGGGCATTCTTGCCCAGCGTGGGGTCGAGCGGCGTGCCTTCGGTGGCGGCCTTCACCATGGCCTTCTGGGCCGGAATAATGGTGAAGAAAACGTTGCCCACCATGAGCGTGCCCAGCATGGCGCCGAAGTGGATGTAAGCTGCCCGAGCGCTGAAGACCTCGGCGTAAAAAAACGCAAACCCCGTGGCCAGCAGAAACCCCACCACTTTAAACCAGGGGCTGCGCACAAATGCCGTGCGGCACAGCCCGTCGTAAATCAGCCAGGCCGCTACAAACGAGCCCACCCCGATGCCCACGCCCGCCAGCGGCGAGATGTCGAGCACGCGCGGGTCAATGAGCATGGAGCTGGCGTTGAAGTAATACACCACAAACAGCAGGCTGAAGCCCGAGAGCCAGGTGAAGTAGGCCTCGTATTTGAACCAGTGCAGGCTTTTGGGTATTTCCTTGGGCGCCGTCTTGTACTTCTCCAGGTAATAAAACCCACCGCCGTGCACGGCCCAGAGGTTGCCGGCTAGCTCCTCGCGCACGTTGTCGGTGCGGTTGAGGGCGTTTTCGAGGAACACGAAGTAGAAGGACGCCCCAATCCAGGCGATGCCGAAGGTGATGTGCATGAGGCGCACCACAATGTTGAGCCACTCCATGATGTGGCCCGACCAGGGCGAGTCGCGCGCCAGCACGTAGCAGATGCCCACCCCGGCAATGACGGCCAGCAGCATCAGCGCATACGAATAGCCTTCGAGCGTGAAGCCGCTGTTGCCCACGGCGCCGCCGCCGGGCCGGGTTTTGGCCACGCGCTGCAGGGCATAAATGACGCCCAGCAGCAGCAGAAACGCCAGTATCAGGGAAAGGAGGGTAACGTATTGGAGCATGTGGGGAGCAGTGGCGCGCGAAAGCAGAGAATAATCTGCCGTCATGCAGAGCGCAGCGAAGCATCTCGCGTGCAAGGGTGACTCAGCTGTTTGGTTTAGTTGCGGCACGCGAGATGCTTCGCTGCGCTCTGCATGACGGGCTGAATGGCGTTGGCCGCTTGCCCGTCGTCCAAATTAATTAAACCGGGAAAAAGCCCCCAATTTAGCGCCAAACTTCTCCTTCATGTCAATACTCGCTTTGCGCAGCCAGCGCGTCGTCGTGCCCGACGGCGTGCGCGCCGCCACCATCCTCCTCGAAAACGGCCGCATCAGTGCGCTGCTGGCTCACGACGCCGACGTGGCCGGCGCCGAACTCCTCGACGTGGGCACCCACGCCGTGCTGCCCGGCGTCATCGACCCGCACGTGCACATCAACGAGCCCGGCCGCACCGACTGGGAGGGCTTCGACACGGCCACGAAAGCCGCCCTGGCCGGCGGCCTCACCACGCTGGTCGACATGCCGCTCAACTCAGCGCCCGTCACCACGTCGGTGGCCAATCTGGAAATCAAGCGCGCCGCCACGCAGGGGCAGCTGCACTGCAACGTGGGCTTCTGGGGCGGCGTGGTGCCCGGCAACGCGGCCGAGATAGAGCCGTTGATTGCGGCCGGGGTGCTGGGTTTTAAAGCTTTTCTGACGCACTCCGGCATTGATGATTTTCCGAATGCAACCGAAGCTGATTTGCGGCGGGTGATGCCCGTGCTGGCCCGGCACGGGCTGCCACTGCTGGTACACTGCGAGTTATCGGAGGACAACGACGAGTGGAAAAAAAATGACCACCGCTCGTACCCTAACTACCTGGCTTCGCGCCCCAAAAAGTGGGAGGACGAGGCCATTGCGATGATGATTCGCCTGTGTGAAGAAACCGGCTGCTGGGTGCACATCGTGCATTTGTCGTCGGCCAATTCCATTGCGCCCATTGCCGCGGCCAAAGCCCGGGGCCTACCCCTGACCGTGGAAACCGGCCAGCACTACCTTTATTTCAACGCCGAAGACATTCAAGACGGCCAGACGCAGTTCAAATGCGCGCCGCCCATCCGCGAGAAAGCCAACAACGACCAGCTGTGGGCCGCGCTGCAGCGCGGTGTTATTGACTTTGTGGCCACCGACCACTCGCCTGCGCCGCCCGATTTGAAGCAGCTTGCCAGCGGCGACTTCACCACCGCCTGGGGCGGCATTGCCTCGCTGCAATTTGCCCTGCCCGTGCTCTGGACGGCCGCCCGGCAGCGCGGCGCCAGCCTGAACGACCTGGCGAAGTGGCTGAGTGCGAACCCCGCCAAGCTGGCCGGCCAACACCAGCGCAAGGGCCAGATTACCGTGGGTTTCGACGCCGATTTGGTGGTGCTGGACCCTGAAAAGACGTTTGAAGTCACCGCGGAACTCATTCGGCACAAACACAAAGTGTCGCCTTACATTTGCCAGGAATTGGCGGGCGTGGTGGAATTAACTTTCCTGGCCGGTGAACAAGTTTACCAGCGCCCCAACGCCCTTCGCCTCAACCACGGCAACTTTTTAACCCGGTAGCTGGATGCAGCAGGAATACTTAGCGCGCGCCGCGCGCATCATGCAGCGCATTGAGCAGCTGGCCGCCATCAGCGAAGACGCCGACGGCGTGACGCGCACCTTCGGCACGCCCGCTTTTCTGCAGGGCCGCGCTCTGGTGCAAGGCTGGATGCAGGCTGCCGGCCTGCCCACCCGCGTCGACGGCATTGGCAACCTGCGCGCCCGGCTGGAAAGCCAAGCCCCCGCGGCCAAAACCTTCGTGCTGGCCTCGCACATCGACACGGTGGTGAATGCCGGCAAGTTCGACGGGCCGCTGGGCGTGCTCATGGGGCTCGATTTGCTGGAAAACCTCATTGCGCAAAAAGCTGAGCTGCCGTTCCACATCGAGCTGATTGCCTTCAGCGACGAGGAAGGCGTGCGCTTTCACACCACCTACCTGGGCAGCAAAGTGGTGGCCGGCTCCTTCGAGCCCGCCTGGCTCGCGCGCCCCGACGCGGCCGGCATCACGCTGGCCCAGGCCCTGGAAGCCATGGGCGCCGACGCGACCCAACTTGCAACGGACGCCATGCCGGCCGCCGACTGGCTGGGCTATTTTGAGATGCACATTGAGCAGGGACCGGTGCTGTGGGAGCGCCACGTGCCCGTGGCGCTGGTGACGGCCATTGCCGGCCAGCAGCGCGTGGAGCTCACCTTCCGGGGCATGGCTGGCCACGCCGGCACCGTGCCGATGAGCATGCGCCAGGACGCCTTGTGCGCCGCCGCCGAGTTTGTGCTCACCGCTGAGCAGTTTGCCCAGGTGCACGGCCGCGGGCTGGTGGCCACCGTGGGCAAGCTGGCCATCAGCCACGCGGCCAGCAACGTGATTCCCGGCGAAGTGACCTGCAGCCTCGACCTGCGCAGCCCCGACGAAGCGCAACTGCCCCAGGCCTACGACTACCTCCGCAGCCACGGCGAGGCCGTGGCCGGCCACCGCAACGTGGCGCTGGACTGGAAACCGGTGCAGCAAACGGCCCCCGTGACCTGCGACGCCCATCTGAACGAGCTGCTGGCCCAAGCCATTGCCGCCAGCGGCCACGAAACCATTCCGCTGGTGAGCGGCGCCGGCCACGACGCCGTGCCCATCTCCTTCGTGGCGCCGGTCACCATGCTGTTCATTCGTTGCTACCAAGGCATCAGCCACAACCCGTTGGAGAATGTGGAGCTGCCCGATTTGGCGGCCGCCGTGGCCGTGGCTGACCGGTTTGTGGCCCTTCTCCGCACCCAATATCCTACCCGCTAACCCATGGAAATGTCCGCCCTGACGCGCTCAGTTGTGAAGCGCAACCACGCCATCATTGCCCCCGATGGCTACATCAACAGCAACGTGCCCGGCTGGACCGGCTGCACCACCAACGTCATCATCAACGAGCAGATGGGCGCCCGCCTCTGCCAAACGCTTGTCACCCTTACCGAGGCCGGCCGCGTGCAGGGCGAAACCGAGGCTTCGCAGATTTTCTTCTACGTGGTGCAGGGCAATTGCACGGCCACCGTGGGCGGCGAAACCCGCGCGCTGAAAGCGGGCGAATACGTGTACGTGCCCGTGGGCCAGCGCTACGATTTTAGCCAGCCCGAAGCCAGTACGCAGCTGCTCACTTTCCACAAAGTGTACGAGCCGCTGGCGGGCCACGCCACGCCGGGCGTATTTTGGGGCGAGCGGGACTACAATAAAGCGCCCATCTACATGAACGACGAGGCCCTGCGCATCCAAGAATTGCTGCCGAATGAGCCGGGCTTCGACATGGCCGTGAACATCTTCACTTACGGCCTCGGCGGCAACCTGCCCATGGTGGAAACGCACATCATGGAGCACGGCCTGATGTACCTCGAAGGACAGGCCATCTACATGCTCGACCAATGCTGGTACCCGGTGAAAAAAGGCGATTCCATCTGGATGGCGCCCTATTGCCAGCAATGGGCCACGGCCATGGGCCAGGAGCCATCGGTGTACATCTACTACAAGAACGTGAACCGGTTTCCGACGGTGATGTAGCGCAGACTTTTAGTCCGCGAATAGAACCGCCAACTGCGTACTCGCGGACTAAAAGTCCGCGCTACATTTTATGACCCTAGCCGAATTAAATAACTTGCCCAAACCCGCCCTGGCCGAAACCCTGCAAAAATGCTGCGGCGCCTCGGCGTGGGTGGAGAATATGGTGGCCTTATTTCCAATTGCCGACGCCGAAACGCTGATGCAACAAGCCACCGCTGTCTGGAATAAACTCAGCGAAGCCGACTGGCGCGAAGCCTTCACGCACCACCCCAAAATTGGCGGCGACGTGGCAGCTTTGCGCGAAAAATTCGCCAGTACCAGCACCTGGGCCGAAGGCGAGCAAGCGGCGGTGAAACAGGCTTCCCAAGCCACGCTGGAAGCGTTGGCCGCGGGTAATACGGCTTATGAGCGGAAATTTGGCTACATCTTTATTGTCTGCGCCACGGGGAAATCGGCGGAAGAAATGCTGGCGTTGTTGCAGGCGCGAATGCCCAATAAACCCGAAGACGAAATTCTACTTGCTGCGGGCGAGCAGGATAAAATTACCCGCATTCGCCTCGAAAAATTACTTGCCGCATGAGCCAGATAACTACGCACATTCTCGATACCACCAAGGGCAGGCCAGCGGCTAATGTGACCATTGCGCTGCTGCGGCAAGCGGGCAACAACTGGCAGGAAATAGCGCGCGGCGTAACGAATAAAGATGGCCGAATTGCCGATTTATTGCCCAAGGAAACGCAGTTGGAATTGGGGATTTATAAAATGAAATTTTTCACGCAGGAATATTTCGCGCAGGACGGCACGGCGAATTTTTATCCGTTTGTAGAAATCGTTTTTGACGTGGCTACCACCGAGCATTACCACGTGCCGCTGCTGCTCAATCCCTTCGGCTACGCCACCTACCGCGGCTCCTGAACGGTGTAGAGACGCACTATTTTGCGTCTCGGCGTTGAACGACCGGGGCCGCACCGCCTGCGCACACTACACAACATCAGCAACGACGAGACGCAATATTTTGCGTCTCTACCTCGCTTTATCAATTCCCACCATGAAACTCAGCCTCCAAGATTCCGCCAAAACCGCCCTGCTCGATGAGCTGGGCGTGGCCAACCGCCATTTCCAGCAGGTATACCCCGGCGACAAGCCCGACCGCCAGCCCGTGCACACCGTGTACGGCGGCGCTAACCTCTTCAAGGCCGACACCTGCAAGCGCATGGGCGACATCGCCCTCAACAACCTGCAGACCTACGCGCCCAATTTCGTGGAGCTGGCCCGCGTGCTCCAACTCAAAAACCACGAGCACCTGCCCGTGCTGGAAAAGGACATCTACGAACTGACAGCTAGGCTGGACGCCATGACGGCCGAAGAGCGCAAGCAAGAGCCCGCCTGGCTGGCGTACTCGGTCTACAACAAGATTGTGCAGAAGCTGCAGCGCGAAGCCGTGGAAGACTTCCGCGTCGATTTTGAAGACGGTTTCGGCAACCGGCCCGATGCCGAGGAGGACGAAACCGCCGTGCGCGCCGCCCGGGAAGTGGCCAAGGGCATGGCCCAGGGCACGCTCTCGCCGTTTATCGGCATCCGCATCAAGCCTTTCACCGAAGATTTGAAGGCCCGCGGCGTGCGCACGCTCGATATTTTCCTGACCACGCTGCTGGAAGAAACCGGCGGCAAGCTGCCCGACAATTTCGTGGTGATGCTGCCCAAAGTGACCATTCCGGAGCAGATGACGACGATGGTGCGCCTGTTTGAGCTGCTGGAGCAGGCCAACAATCTGGCCCCCGGCACCCTCAAAATGGAAACCATGGTGGAGGCCACTCAAATTGTGATGGACGAGGAAGGTCGCAACCCGCTCATGCGCATCATTCGGGCCAGCGAGGGGCGCTGCGTGGCCGCCCACTTTGGCACCTACGACTACACGGCCAGCTGCGGCATCACGGCCAAGTACCAGACCATGGCCCACCCCGTGTGCGACTTCGCCCACCACATGACCAAGGTGGCGCTGGGCGGCACCGGCATTTTCCTTTCCGACGGCGCCACCAACGTGATGCCCATCGGCCCGCACCGCGGCGAGAACCTGAGCTACGCCCAGTTGCGCGAAAACCAGGACTCCGTGCACAACGCCTGGCGCCAGGCCTACCACCACACCACGCACTCGCTCATCAACGGCCTCTACCAGGGCTGGGACCTGAACCCCGCGCAGCTGCCCATGCGCTACGCCGCCACCTACAATTTCTTCCTGAGCAGCTACGACGACGCGGTGCATCGCCTGAAAACCTTTGTGGAGCGGGCTGCCATTTCCACCCTCACCGGCGATATTTTCGACGACGCCGCCACCGGCCAGGGCCTGCTCAACTTCTTCCTGAAAGCCCTGAACTGCGGCGCCATCTCGGAGGAGGAAATCGAAGCCACGGGCCTCACGCGCGACGAAATCAACACCCGCTCGTTCTACCGCATTCTGGAAGGCCGCCGCAAAGCCGCCGTGGCGTAAGCCGGCCAGCAGCAAAACAGCAACGCTATGCGAAGCCCGGGAAGGGCCTTCTCCAGAAGGTCTTTTTCCCGGGCTTCATATTTGCGTACTTGTGGCGGTCTGCCGCCGGGCGGGGCCGTGTTTGCGGTGGCCTTCTTTATGCCCGGTGGCCGGTGCGGCCCGTCTTTTTTGTCCATCAACCCAAGCCCGTTTGCTCATGATGACTTCCCGGCGCGATTTTTTGGCTTCGGCTGCGCTGCTTGCTGCCGGCCTGGCGGTGGGGCCCCCGTTGCTAGCGGCGCCCCCGAAAAAATACCTCGGCGTGCAACTCTACACCGTGCGCGAGGCCATGGAAAAAGACCCCGCCGGCACCCTGGCGCGGCTGGCCAGCATCGGCTACAATGCGGTGGAAGGCGCAACCTACACGGGCAGCCAGAAATTCTACGGCCTGACGCCCTCCGAATTTGCGGCGCTGCTCAAGCAAAACGGCCTGCTAATGCCCAGCAGCCACTACCGCCTGGGCGAGGAGCCCACGAACGGCGCCCCGACCCTGGGCACCCTGCTGCACGGCTGGGACCGGGCCGTGGACG
The DNA here is from genome assembly GCF_016427455.1 of Hymenobacter miniatus. Lineage (NCBI taxonomy): Bacteria > Pseudomonadati > Bacteroidota > Cytophagia > Cytophagales > Hymenobacteraceae > Hymenobacter > Hymenobacter miniatus. The sequence goes on along the minus strand of NZ_JAELXR010000002.1, from coordinate 418,953 downwards.
ATGCCGCCGCCGTGGGGGCGAAGTACATGGTGTGCGCCTACCTCGCCCCGGCCGAGCGGGGCACCCTCGACCACTACAAGTACGTGGCCGACCAGCTCAACCGGGCCGGCGAGCGCTGCCAACAAGCCGGCTTGCAGCTCTGCTACCACAACCACGACTTCGAGTTCGTGCCCCAAGCCGGACAGCGGCCCTTCGACCTGCTCCTGGCTACCGACGAGAAGCTCGTGCAACTGGAACTGGACCTGTACTGGGCCACCAAAGCCGGCCAAGACCCAGTAGCTCTGTTTCGGCAGCACCCCGGCCGCTTCCCGCTCTGGCACGTGAAAGACATGGCCAAAACCCCCGAACGCGCTTTCACCGAAGTAGGCAACGGCGTCATTGATTTCAAGAAAATCTTCGCCCAAGCGAAACAGGCCGGCTTGCACTATTTTTTCGTGGAGCAGGACACCACGCCCGGTTCGCCCTTCGACAGCCTGACACAGAGCCTGGCCTACATCAAGAAAAATCTGGTGTAAACAATTTAGTTGACCAATCCCAGAGCAGCACCTCCAATAGTAAGAAAAATGGCTTTTTGAAGGCTGTTTAAATATCCGGTAAAAGCTATGTAGATTTGGCCGGGCGCACCGTCTCGATGCGACTTCCACAACCCGGTGAAACCACATGCGCTGCGCATTAAAATCCATCTCATTAGCTGTTTCCCTGCTGATGGCGTCGGCCGCCGCGGCGCAGCAAGCCGCGCCCGACTACGTGCTCACCGGCGGCAAAATCTTCACCGCCGACCCGGCCCGGCCCTACGCCCAAGCGCTGGCCGTGCGCGGCGAGCGCATCGTAGCCGTGGGCAGTACTGCCGAAATTGCCCGTTTGGCTGGCCCGCGCACCCGCCGCGTTGACCTGCGCGGCCGCACCGTGGTGCCGGGCTTCAACGACGCCCACACGCACCTGCCGCCGGGCCACCTGCCGGGGCATTTTTTCGACTTTCCCAAGGCCGACATGATACCCGGCCCCCGCAGCGCCCAGGTGCTGGACACGGTGGCCGCCCTGGCCGGCCGGGAGCCGGAAGGCAGGTGGCTGATAGGCGAAATTGGGCGCGACGCGCTGATGGACCCGCAGTTGCGCCGCGCCGACCTCGACCTGGTGGCGCCCCGGCACCCGGTGCTGCTGCGCACGCCCTGGGGCCACGGCAGCATCGTGAACACGGCCGCGCTGCGCCTGCTCGGCGTTGAGGATTCCGACGTGGCCCCGTTGGGCGGCGCCTACGGCCGACTGCCCGACGTGGGCCAGCTCAACGGCCTGCTGAGCGAGTACGGCGACTGGGCCCCGCGCCGCACTTTCAGTGGCAAAATAGCCGATTCGACCTGGGTGCACTCCCTCAAAGCTTACGGCGCCGAGGCTCTGCGTTTCGGCATCACCAGCGTGCAGGACATGGCCGACGGCCTGCCGCCCGACCAAACCATTCGGGTAGTAAAAGCCGCCGGTCTGCCCCTCCGCCTGCGTGTCATCCCGTTTCCGATGACCTCCAAACGGGGCATCAACCGCCGCGAATGGACTGGCGTGGAGCGTCACCCCGCGCCCCGCGCCCGCGTGGATGGCGTCAAATACATCCTCGACGCGACGCCGCTGGAAGGCGGCGCCCTCATGCGGCGTCCCTATCCCGGCCGGCCCGGTTGGTACGGCCAGCTCAATTTCCCCGTCGACACCGTGCGCCAGCTACTGCGCACCGCCCTGGCCGGCTCCGAGCCGCTGATGCTGCACATTTCCGGCGACAGCACGGCCAGCCTGGTCCTGCGCCTCATGAGCCAGCTGGGCGACGCCGCCACCTGGCGCCAAAAGCGCGTCCGCTTCGAGCACGGCGACGGCTTGGCTGCCGATTTGCAGCCCCGAGCCCGCGCGCTGGGCATTGTGGTGGTGCAAAATCCTTCGCACTTCATCAACGCCGCCCTGGACCCGCAGCACGGCGCGCCGGCCACCCTGCGCGGCTCTTTTCGCTCGTTGCTGGAAAGCGGCATTCCCTTCGCGCTGGGCTCCGATGGCCCATCCAACCCTTACCTGAACATCTTGTTTGCCTGCACCCTGGCCGACCCCAAAGAAACCCTGACCCGCGAGCAGGCCGTGCGCGCCTACACCGCCGGGGCTGCTTACGCCGAGTTTCAGGAGCAGCAAAAAGGCACGCTGGCGCCCGGCAAGCTGGCCGATTTGGCGGTGCTCTCGCAGGATATTTTCACGGTGCCGCTGCCGGCCCTGCCCGGCACCGTGAGCGAGCTGACGATGGTGGGCGGCAGGGTGGTATATGAGGCCGCGCCGGTTGCCAAAAGCCGTTGATGCCTGCAAATGGTCAGCGAAGCAGGTAAGGCGCCTCCGTACTACAGCCAAGCGGCGCTGAGGGCATACGACACGGCCATAACCCCCGAGAAAACGGCGCTGGCCATGAAGCGCCGGCCGGTGGCCACGCGGTTCTGAATGTAGTAGTTGGCCGCCAGCGAAACCGGGGCGTTCAGCAGGAAGGAGCGGCCCGCCACGGGCAGCAGCGCCAGCGACAGCGTTTCGGCCGCGCCCCCGAACACGCCCAGAAACACGTAGTGCCGGGCAATCCAGAGCGGGTTGAAGTAGAGCAGGGTGAGGGCCGCGCGGCTGGTTTTGCGCAGCTGGCTGCCCTCGGGGCGCACCGGCACCCGCGCATCGAGCCAGCGGAAATAGGCCGGTACCTCCGTGGAGTAAAGCAGGCCGCCCACCAGGGCCATGCCCAGCAGCCGCAGCCAGCTAAACTGATGCAGCAACAGCGCGGCGGCGGTGTCGCCAGCCGCATAAATCAGGAAGCCTTGCACGTGGGTGCCAAGGGGAATAGAGCGGGTAAGTTGCAAGTAGGGAGGGGGTTCGTAAAAATCGGGGTGCAAAATTACGAAAACCCTTTCCGGCGTCATAGGTGCGGCGAAAGAAAACGGCGGACGATGGGAGGTCTGCGCTGGCCGAGCTACTGCCCCAAAGCCATGCGCTGCGGCAGAAACGAGAAGAGGCTGAAGCTACGGGAGCTTCAGCCTCTTCTCGTTTCTATTTAATTTTCGCTTGTAGGAATGTTTTCTTCCTTGCAATAGGTGAGTATGTCGGCTTCTGATTTGAAAGAAGTATCACAAAACTCTTCAAGCTCCCTTTCGCTTGATTTTACATAGCCGTCTTGTGCTTTTAATATCTTATCAATTTTATCGATGAATTTATTAAAATTGTCATTGATGTTGCATAGTTTGTCAATTGTCTTGAAATCAAGGCTTTTAAATCTTGAAGGATAAAGAATTTTGCTCTCGTAAGGATTGGCTTTTATTTCTATCACGCCAATACCGAATGACTGGTTTAGTCTGCTGATTTCGTCATTCAGATTGTCGCTTATTTCGAAAGCAACCAAATAGCCAAAATTAGCCCAGCTTGAATTTGATACTGCTTGAAAATAAGCTTGCTTCAAATCATAGTCAGTATTTATCTCTCGCTTCAATTCGTAAGAGGTTATCTTAAAAGACTCTGCAACGCTAATGGATTTAATGAAGCTTTGGCTGGTTTTCGTGTGAAGACTGGCGAACTCAACTCCAACCATATCTGGATGAATCCATTTTTGGTTGCTGTCTTTGCTATTCGAAGATTGTTCGTGATAGATTGTTTTAGAAGAAATATTGACGCTTTTCAGATACGTGCTAAATAGCTTATGTAAGCTTCTTTCACTATAGCTCGCTTGTTTCTGAATTAGCGATGGTGCTACTTGATTAATAGTACCTGATACAGGAAAAAGAGATTCTTCATACTTACTTAAATAGTAGCTGAAATTTCCTTTCCCAGTACTTATCCTTTTTACTCTGGAATCCCCTTTGCGAACAAAGTCGCCAAGCAGTGCCGAAACTGTAGAAGCAGGAGTTTTGGCAGACCCAAAGTCATAGTAAGCCTTATTGTTGATATGCCCACATACATCGTTGTGAGTTACTATTTTTCCTAATTCCTCTAAGGATATTAGGATAGCCTCTTTCAGATTCATCATTGAATGTTAGGGTTCTGTTTTAGGTAAAGATGCATTGCCGCAGCATTATACCCCACAACTTGTTTTGAACTAACCCCGCGCCACTGCAACTGCTTCTCCCGCCCCCACAAACTCCGGATACAAGCTCACCAGCACCTTTTCCGGCGTCATCGGCGCGGAAAACGGCAGCGCGGTGTGGCTCTGGAAGGCTCGCACCGCGTCGCGCAGGGCGAAGTAGGTGCCGATGCCGTACATAAGCGGCGGCTCGCCCACGGCCTTGGAGCGCAGGACGGCCTTGGGGTGGCCCGGCGTGTCGAGGAAATGCACGTCGAGCACCTTGGGTGCGGCGTAAATGTCGGGTATCTTGTAGCTGTTCAGGGAGTTACTGAGCAGGCGGCCTTCGGCGTTGTAGGCCACTTCCTCCATCGTCATCCAGCCGATGCCCTGCACCGCGCCGCCCTCAATCTGGCCGCGGTCGATGATTTCGTTGAAGCTCTGGCCGAAATCGTGGGCAATGCGCAGGGCATCCACGGTGTAGGTGCCGCGCAGGCAGTCCACCGTCACGCTGGTGAGGGCCGTGCCGTACACGTGGTAGGCGAAGGGGTGGCCCTGGTTCACGGTGGCGTCGAAATGCAGGCCGGGCGTGGCGTAGTGGGCGTTTTCGGTGAGGGCCACGCGCTTCCAGAAGGCCGACGACACCAGCTTTTCCCAGTTGGTATCGGCGGGCACGCCGGCGGCCAGCACCTGCTCGTCGCGGATTTCGAGGCCCTCGTAGTTGAGGGTGTACTCGGTGCTGGCGTGCCGGAGCAGGCGCTCGCGCAGGGCGCGGCAGGCCATTTCGGTGGCCTTGCCGTTGAGGTCGGCGGTGGCGCTGGCGGCGCTGGGGGAGGTGTTGGCCACGCGCGTGGTGTTGGTGGTTTCCACTTTGATGCGGTTCACCGAAATGCCCAGCGTGCGGGCCGCCACCAGCGCAATCTTGGTGTTCACGCCCTGGCCCATTTCCACGGCGCCCGTGCTGATGCCCACCGAGCCGTCGGAGTAGATGTGGACCAGCGCCCGCGTCTGGTTCATGGGCGTTTTGGTGAAGCTGATGCCGAAGCAGATGGGCATCACCGCGAAGCCCTTTTTCTTCAGCTTATTGGTTTGGTTGAACTGCGCGACCTCGGCCCGAATGCCGGCCAGGTCGTACTGCGCGGCGGCCGTGTCCCAGGCCTGCTCGGCGTGGCAGCCTTCGGCCGCCTGCCGGTACGAAAACAGGTCGCCCTCGCGCAGCAGGTTGCGGCGCTGCAGCTCGTGGGTGGGCACGCCCAACTCCTCGGCCGCTTTGGCCAGGGCCGACTCGATGACGAACATGCCCTGCGGCCCGCCAAAGCCCCGGAAGGCCGTGTTGGGCGGCAGGTTGGTGCGGCACGAAAAGGCCGTGGCCGTCACGTTGGGCACGAAATAGGCATTGGTGGCGTGGAAGAGCGTGCGCTCCATCACGGCCGGCGAAAGGTCGGCGGCGGCCCCGGCGTTCTGATAGAAAGTGACTTCGTAAGCCACAATTTTCAGGTCGGCATCAAAGCCGATTTTGAAATCGGACGAGTAGGGGTGGCGCTTGCCGGTCATGCGCATGTCGGCCATGCGGTCGAGCACCAGCTTCACCGGCTTTTTAGTGATAAACGCACCCAGCGCGGCCAGCGCGCCCCAGGGCGTGGCCTGGTCTTCCTTGCCGCCAAAGCCGCCGCCGAGGCGCGTCACGTCCACTTCCACCTGGTGCATGCCCAGGCCCAGCACCACGGCCGTGTGGCGCTGCACGGCCGTGGGGCCCTGCGTGGACGAAATCATGCGCACGCCGCCCATCTCCGTCGGGAAAGCGTAGGCGCCCTGCGTTTCGATGTACAAATGCTCCTGCCCGCCATTCTCGGCCACGCCCTCAAACACGTGCGCGCACGTCGCCCAGGCCGCCGCCGAATCGCCGAGGCGGAAGGTGCGCGGCGGCACGATGAACTCGCCCTGCGCCGCCGCCACCCGCGGGTCGGTGATGATGGGCAGCGGGTCGATTTCGGCCTTGATGAGCTTGAGGGCGGCGTGGGCCTGCGCCTCGGTGCGGGCCAGCACCAGCGCCACCGGCTGCCCCCGGAAATGCACGTGCCCCTCGGCCAGCAGCGGCTCATCGGGCACAATGCCGCCAATCTGGTTTTCGCCGGGAATGTCGGCCGCCGTGAGCACGCGCGCCACGCCCGGCGCCGCCAGCGCCGCGCCGAAATCGAGGCTGCGGAGCACGCCGTGGGCCAGCGGGCTTTCAAACACGGCCGCGTACAGGGTGCCTTGCTGCACGGGTACGTCGTCGAGGTACTGCGATTCGCCGCGCACGTGGCGGTGGGGGTCGAGGTGGTTCATGGTTTTGGCTCTTGGGCGTCGTTCCAAAAAGAACGTCATGCAGAGCGCAGCGAAGCATCTCGCCAGCGCAACTAATTCAATCGGTAAAACAGCGTCAATTACTGCCGCACGCGAGATGCTTCGCTGCGCTCTGCATGACGTTCTAAATCAATTCATCCACCGCCAGCTCCGGCGCAAACTCCAGGAAATGCGCCCACAGCAGCTGCCGCAGCAAAAGCCGCTTGTAGTCGCTGGTGCCGCGCACGTCGGAAATTGGGCTGATTTCGGCTTGCATCACCTCGTTGGCAGCCGTTACGGTTTCGGCCGTCAGCTCGCGGCCTTGCAGGAAGGCGCTGGTGCGGGCCAGCAGCAACGGCACCGGCCCCACGCCGCCGGCCGAGACGCGGGCGGCCTGGATGAGGCCGTGTTCGACCCGCAGCCAGGCGGCGGAGTTCACGCTGGCAATGTCGAGGTGGGTGCGCTTGGATACTTTTTCGAAATGGAAGAAGTCGCCGGCGAGCGGAGCCGGGAAGCTGATTTCGATGACCTGCTCGTCGGCCGCTTTCGCCAGCTTTTTGTAGCCGAGGTAGAGGTCGGGCAGGGCCAGCTCGCGGGTGGCTCCAGTGGCGTCGAGCAGCGTGATAGACGCGCCCAGCGCCAGGAACATAATGGTGAGGTCGCCGATGGGCGAGCCGTTGATGAAGTTGCCGGCCACCGTGCCCATGTTGCGGATGGGCGTGCTGCTCACCAGTTTCAGGTACTGCGGCAAGTTGGGCAGCAGGCCGCGCATCAGCTCCGATTCGAGCAGCTGGCTGGCCGTGGTGGCGGCGCCCAGCACCACGCGGCCGGTGGTTTCGTGGCGGATGCCGCGCCGGCCGGGCTGGTCGAAAATCAGGCGCACGCCGGGCTGCTCGCGCAGCTCTTCGAGGCGCTGCACCAGCAGGTCGGTACCGCCGCCCAGCAGCGCGTGGGCAAACGGTTTGGTGGTGCCGTTGTGGCCGTGGTCGTTCTGGTTTTGGGCGTGGCCGTTGGGCGAGGTCGACACCGCGCTGCCGCCATTTTGGGCTGTGCCTGAAGCAACCTGTGCTGCTGCCGAAGCCTCGGTTGCTTGGGCCTCAGTGGCGCGCAGCTTCGCCAGTTGCGACGGAATGTTGGCGAAGTAGCCGGGCACAAATTGTTTCTCGCTGAGCCAGGCCAAGGCGTTTTCAACCGGGCGGCTTTCCAGCTCGGCGGTGAGCTTGGCCGCGGCGCGCTCTAACGACTTGTAGCCGGTGCAGCGACAGATGTTGCCATCGATGGCCGCGATGGTGCTTTTCTCGGTGGCCGGCGTGCTGCTCAGGCTGTGGCCCGTCAGCGACATCACAAAGCCCACCGTGCAGAAGCCGCACTGCGAGCCGCCCTCGTCGACAATGGCCTTTTGTACGGGCGTGAGCTGCGAGCCGGCCGCGTTGATGCCTTCCACCGTCACGATGTGCTTGCCCTGGGCGTTGCCCAGCGGCGTGAGGCAGCTGGTCATGCTCTGGTAGTTCACGGTCTGGCCGTCGGCGCTTAGCTCGCCCACCAGCACGGTGCAGGCGCCGCAGTCGCCCTCGCGGCAGCCGATTTTGGTGCCCTTCAACTGCTCATGGTAGCGCACGAAATCAAGCAGCGCGCTGGCCGGGGCCTCGCTGGTGCGAATGGGCTGGTCGTTGAGGAGAAATTCAATCATAATAGCTTGGTGATTGTGCCGTCTGTCATCCTGAGCGCAGCGAAGGACCTTCTCACGCCAGAACAATTTGCAGTAATCAGGTAGCGCAAACGTGATAAGGTCCTTCGCTGCGCTCAGGATGACAGGCGATTTACCCTAATACTCCGTCCGGCCTTCCAGTTCCGTCCAGGCGCGGAAACCGGCCAGGGCCTCGTCGCGCAGCAGCTGCGTCATGGGCAATTTACGGTTTTCCATGGGCCGGTCCAGCTCTTCGTAAATGAACTGGTCGTCGAAGCCGATGGCGGCCGCGTCGGCCTTGGTATTGCCGTAAAACACCCGGCGCGGGCGGGCCCAGTAGATGGCGCCCAGGCACATGGGGCAGGGTTCGCAGCTGGTGTAGAGGTCGCAGCCGTCGAGCTGGAAGGTGCCCAGTTCTTTGCAGGCTTTGCGGATGGCGTCGACTTCGGCGTGGCAGGTGGGGTCGTGGGTGGTGGTGACCTGGTTGAAGCCGCGGGCAATGATGTGGCCATCTTTCACCACCACGGCCCCGAAGGGCCCGCCAAAACCGGCCTGCATTTTTTCGATGGAGAGGCGAATGGCTTCGCGCATGAATTCGGGGTTGGGAGCTTCCATAGGTGGGGAGACGTCGAAAAGCGGTTTCCGGAAACGATTCCGAAAAACGGGCAACAAAGAACGCCACTGCGCGTGACATTCTTTGTTGCCCGTCGTGTAACCGGCTGCGACGGCCCGGTTTGGCAAGCAAGCCCCTCTGGCGTCGAAGCTTATTGCTTAAACAAATTGGGCAGCCGCAGCTGGAAGCCCAGCGAAGGCACCACCGTCACGCCGCTCAGCGAGGTGCTTTGGCCGTTGAGCAGGGCGTAGTTGCCGTAGTTCTGGTAGAACAGCGACACCGCCGGGATGACGTAGAAGTAGCGGTAGCCCAGCTTCAGGTTCACGAACCCGCCAAACGACGAAAAATCGCGCTTCTGCAGCGTGAGCTCGGGCACCTGCACCGAGCCGTTGAACAGCTTGGTGGGGGCGAAGCCGTAGCTCACCCAGCTGTGGGCATACACCAGGCCGTAGCTGATGGCCCCGATTTCCTCCTCGGGCCCAAACGAATTGCTGAACGTGAGCGGGATGAGCAGGTCGTTGCGCGTGGCCCGGAAATTCAGCAGCGAGTTGATGTCGGACAGGAAAGACAGCCCCGGCAGCTTGGCGCGCTGGGTGGCAAACTGCAGGCCGATGCTGCCGTAGGTGGTGCCGGTGGTGGCGCCGGCGCCGGGGTCCTCGGGCGTGCCGGTGGGGCCCAGAAACTGGTACTGGGTGTCGAACACGTGCGAGCCGAAGGCGTACTTGTAGCCCGCGTCGAGGCGCGGCACGATGCCGTAGCGGAAGTTCAGGTCGGCGGTGGGCTGCACCGGGTCGAGCACGTAGGCCAGGGCGGCCGCCTGCAGCTGGGTAGTGGCGTCGGTGTAGTCCACCTTTTGCTGGGTGAGGGCCTGGCTGGCGGCTTCTTTCACGGCGGCGCCCGCCTTGCTGAGCGAGGCCGTGGCCACGTTGAAGCCTTGGTTGTAGCCCACCCGGAACTCACCCTGGGGCGTGACTTTGCCGGTGGCCACAATGGCGCGCGGCGCGGTGCAGGAAGTAGCCAGGAGCAGGGCTGAAGCAGCGAACAGACCCGCCGAGCGCCACGAGGCAACAAAAGAGAAAGAGATTTTCATAGAGGAAGAATAAGGAGAACGGGGTAAAAACGAAAATCAGGCCGAAAACGCCGGAACCCGGCGCGGGCCGGCGGTGTCTTTCCAACGCTTCGGCCCAACGCTGGCCGTTGTATCTTCGCGTATGCCGCTGCTGTACTTGCTGGTCAGTTATTTAACGCTGTTGGTTTCGGGGCCTGCGCCGCGGGCCACGGTCTACGTTTTTCTGGCCGATACGTGCCCCATCAGCCAGGCGGCCACGCTGCCCCTGCGCGAGCTGCACGGCCAATACGCGGCGCAGGGCGTGCGGTTTGTGGGCGTGTTTCCGGCGGCCGACGCCACGCCGGCCGCCCTGGCCGCCTTCGCCAAAACCTACCAGCTGCCTTTCCCGCTGCAAGCCGACCCTGGCCACCGGCTCACTCGGCAGCTGCAGGCCCGCGTGACCCCGGAGGCCGTGGTGCTGGGGCCCGATGGCCGCGCCGTCCTCTACCGCGGCCGCCTGAACGACGCCTACGCCGCCCTGGGCCAGCACCGCTCCGTGACGCGTCGCCACGAGCTGGCCGACGCCCTGGCCGATGTGGTGGCCGGCCGGCCCGTGGCCGTGCCGCGCACCGAGCCAGTGGGTTGTTTTATTGAGTAAATTTGAGGTTAGAGCTTGCCCTATGTGCAAAAAAAGTCGTCATGCTTCGGCTGCGCTCAGCATGACGTTTTAATTATTATTCATGAAACACCTTTTCTCCCTTCTCTGCTTAACCGCCCTACTGGCGGCGCCCCGCGCCCAGGCCCAAACCGGCGCGCAGGTCACGTTCAGCCAGCACATTGCCCCACTGGTGTACCAGCACTGCACGCCCTGCCACCGCACGGGCGAAGTGGCGCCGTTTCCGCTCACCACCTACGCCGAGGTGGCCAGCCACGCCCAGACCATTAAGTACGTGACGGGCACCAAGTACATGCCGCCGTGGAAGCCCGATGCCAACTACCGGCACTACCTCGACGAAAACACCCTCACCACCACCGAAATCCAGCAGATTCGGGACTGGGTCGATAATGGCATGCCGCAGGGCAACGCCGCCCAGACGCCGCCCGTGCCCACGTTTCCCAGCGGCTCGCAGCTGGGCACGCCCGACCTGGTGGTGCCCATGCGCCAGGCTTTCACGCACCAGGGCAACGGCCAGGACATGTACCGCATTTTCGTGCTGCCCGTGAACCTGCCCGCCGACCGCAACATTGCCGCCATCGAGTTTCGGGCCGGCAACAAGCGCATCGTGCACCACGTCATCATCGGCATGGACACCACCCAGCAGGCCCAGGCCCTCGACGCCGCCGACCCCGGCTACGGCTACACCCGCTTCGGGGGCTTCGGCTTCAGCCCCGTGGAAGAGGTGTTCGGCGCCTGGGTGCCGGGCATGCAGGCGCGCTTTTACCCCACGGGCATGGGCAAGAAGCTGTACCGCCGCGCTTCGCTGCTGCTCCAGATTCACTACGGCCCCAACTTCGTGACGCAGAAGGACTCGTCGGTGGTCAATATTTTCTTCGCCCGCCAGCCCGTCACGCGCTTCGTGCAAACGCTGCCGGCCATTTCGCCCAGCGTGCTTACCAACGGGCCGTTTGTGATTCCGGCCAACCAGACCAAAACCTTCCGCGCCCAGCTCACGGTGCCCGCCGAGGCCACGGTGCTGAGCGTGTCGCCGCACGCCCACTTGCTCAGCAAGAGCTGGAAGGTGTGGGCCGTCAAGCCCAACGGCGACACCATTCGGCTGGTGAAAATCAACGACTGGGATTTCCGCTGGCAGGGCACCTACCGCTTCACCAGCCTGCAGCGCATTCCCTTTGGCTCGCGCCTGATGGCCGAAGCCACCTACGACAACACCGCCAACAACCCGCGCAACCCCAACAACCCGCCCCAGCAAGTGACCTGGGGCGAAAGCACCACCGCCGAGATGCTGCTCACCTATTTTGAGCTGCTGCCTTACCAGCCCGGCGACGAAAGCATCGTGCTCAGCACCCTGCCCGGCGTGGCCACCACCCCCGGCACCGTGCAAATGGCCGTGTTTCCGAACCCGGCCAGCAGCGGTGCGGCCATTAGTTTCCAACTGGCCAAGTCCGGGCCCGTCAGCGTGGCGCTGGTCGATGCCACCGGCCGCGTGGTGCGCACGCTGGCCCGCGAGAAGGCCTACCCGGCCGGCCCGCAGCAACTCCCGCTGCCGCTGGAGGGCGTGGCCGCCGGCATCTATTTCGTGAAGCTGGAATCGAACGAAGGCACGCGGAATGAGAAGCTGGTGGTGAAGTAAATACATGCTGGCGGACGCCTCACCCCCGGCCCCTCTCCCAAAGAAGAGGGGTGCCAGTCGATGCCTTTTTGTTTGGAAATAGTGTGGGTTTTGTGCCGTGCGGCTCCCCCTCTCTTTTGGGAGAGGGGCCGGGGGGCGAGGCGCGACGTCTGCGCAGACCTGCCCATCTTTGCCCCATGAACATCTTATACGGAGTGCCCGGCGAGGGCCTGGGCCACGCCACCCGCAGCAAAGTCGTCATCGGCCATCTGCTGGCGCAGGGCCACCAAGTGTGCGTGGTGAGCAGCAGCCGCGCCTACAAAATGCTGGCCGCTGCCTTCCCGGGCCGGGTGCACGAAATCCGGGGGTTTCACTTGGCCTACAAGGGGCTGGCCGTGAGCAAGCTGCGCACGGCCGCGCTCACGCTGCGCACCGCGCCGGAAGACCTGCGCATCAACTTCGCGAAATACCGCGAGCTGCTCTGTGACTTTGAGCCCGAGGTGGTGGTGTCGGATTTTGAATCTTTCACCTACCTGTTTGCCAAGATGCACCGGCTGCCCGTGGTCAGCATCGACAACATGCAGATTATCAGCCGGGCCAAGCTGAACGTGGCGGTGCCCAAAGCCGAGCGCGGCAACTTCAACCTGGCCAAAAGCATTGTGCGGGCCAAGCTGCCGCACAGCCGCCACTACTTCGTCACCACCTTCTTCGACCTGCCCCTGCAGAAGGAGCGCACCACGCTGGTGCCGCCCATCATCCGGCCCGAAATCCTGGCCGCCAAGCCTTCGAAAGGCGACCACGTGCTGGTGTACCAGTCGGCCACCACGCAGCAAAACCTGGTGCCCCTGCTCCAGCAGTTGCCCGACCAGGAGTTTCGCGTCTACGGCTTCAACAAGCAGGAAAGCCACGGCAACGTGCAGCTCCGCGCCTTTTCCGAAGCCGGTTTCATTGCCGACCTGACCAGTGCCCGCGCCGTGGTCACCAACGGCGGCTTCTCGTTGATTTCGGAAGCTGTGTTTCTGCACAAGCCCATTTGCGCCATTCCCATTCCGGCGCAGTTTGAGCAGTGGCTGAACGCGGCCGAAGTGGAAAAAATGGGCTACGGCCGCCATTTTGAGGCCATCACGGCCGACAACCTGCGCGCTTTCCTCTACGGCCTGGCCAATTTTGAAAAAGCCCTGGCCAGCTACCAGCAGGAGGGCAACGAGGTGCTGTTTGCGCGCCTCGACGAGGAGCTACAGGATATCGGCAGCCGCCACCTGCCGGCCGAGCTCGCGGCGCAGGAAGCCTCGTGGGGTGGGGAGTAGGGGAGCGCCTCTTTCCAAGTTCGCGCTACATTTACCGCATGCCCCACCGCTCCTCACGATTCTGGCCGTTGCTGCTGTTGCTGGCCGGCTGCGCCCGCACGCCCCGGCCCAGCGCCGGCCTCGCCAATAAGTACCACGACGCCACCATTCGGCAAATCGGCACGGCGCAGGACGAGCGCAACACCGCCGCGCTGCTGCCTTCCCTAGCCGATTCCAACCCTACTTACCGCCGCGAGGCTGCCCTGGCGTTTGCCTCGGTGCAGGCGCCGGCCGCGGTGCCCGGCCTGCTGCCGCTGCTGCGCGATGCCGACCCCAGCGTGCGCCGCGCCGCCGCGTATGCCCTGGGCCAAATCGGCGACAGCGCCGCCGTGGAGCCCCTGCGTGTGCGCGTGCAGGAAGAGGACGACCCCGTGGTACGCCGCTACGTGCACGAGGCGCTGGGCCGCACCGTCACGCGCCGCACCCTGCCCGAGCTCTGGCGCGTCGAAACCCGAAACGATACTGCCCGCACCGCGGCCCTGGCGTATGGCCTGAGCCGCGCCGCGCTGCGCGGCATCGGTTCACCGGAGGGCATTCGTCAAACCGTTACCTTGCTGAATACCCCCAAATTGCCAACCCGAGCGCGCGTGTTGGCTGCCGTAGGCCTCTCGCGCACCCGAGGACTCGATGCCGAGCTGAAAAAGCAGGCCGAGACGACCTTGCTGCGCCTTGCACAGAAAGACCGGTCGTATGCCGTGCGGGCCTCTGTTGCCACCACTTTGGGCAAAATTGCCGCCATTCCGGTGCCCGCCGATGCATTGCGCACGAAGGGCGCAGGAGGCGCGGCCGCCACCCTGACCCGCCTCGCCACCAAGGACGCGGATTACCGCGTGCGGCTGAGCGCCATTCGTGCCCTGCCGTTCGACCAGGAAAACTACCCGGCCAGCCGCAAAGCCGTCTTCACGGCCCTGAACCGCGACCAGCCCGCCGTGGCCCTTACGGCGGCGGAGTGGCTGCTGGCCCACGCCAAAGGCGAGTCGGGCGCGGCCCTGGCCGCGCTGGCCGACGGCAACAAGCAGTCCTCGCCGCGCGTGCGGGCGGCCTTGCTGCAAGCGGCCGTGCGCCACGCCAGCCCGGCGGCCCGGCCCAGCCTGGTCGAAACCATCGAGAAGCGTTACCCAGCGGTGCCCACCGTGTACGAGAAGGGCTTCTTGCTGCAGGCCCTGGGCGAAGACCCGGCCGCGTTCGACTTTGTGCGCACCGAGGCCTTTGCGCCGGGGCAGTCGCCGGTGGTGGCCGGCTACGCTACCGCCGCGCTGCTGGCCCTGCGCCGCCATGCCGATTTTCCGGCCGCCAAGCAGGCCGATTTTGCCGCGGCCATGCGCCAGGCCCTGGCCGGTGGCGACGTGGCCCAACTCGGCACCGCCGCCGAAGCCTACGCCGACGCTAAACTTTTTCCCGAACCCCAGGCCGCCGACCTCGCCGCCCTGCGCCAAGCCCAGGCCAAGCTGCAGTTGCCGCGCGAAATCGAGGCGTGGCAGGGCTTGCAGCAGGCACTGGATAAGCTGGAAAAGAAGGCGGTGCCCACGCCTTCGCCCCTTGCCACGGCCGCGCAACACCCCATCGACTGGGCGGTGGTACAGGGTGTGCCGCTGGGCCAGCAGGTGCGCCTGCGCACCAGCAAAGGCATTATTCTGCTGGAACTGAAGCCCAACGAGGCGCCCGGCGCAGTGGCCAGCTTCGTGGCGCTGCTCAACGAGCATTTCTACGACAAACTGTACTTCCACCGCGTGGTGCCCAATTTCGTGGCCCAGGGCGGCGACCCGCGCGGCGACGGCAACGGCAGCGCGCCCTACAATCTGCGCTCCGAATTTGGCGACCTGCACTACCAAGAGGGCAGCGTGGGCTTGGCCTCGGCCGGCAAGGACACCGAAAGCTGCCAGTTCTTCATCACCCACACGCCCACGCCGCACCTCGACGGCCGCTACCCCATTTTTGCGCAAGTGGTGGGCGGGCTGGACGTGGTGCACAAGCTCGACATCGGCGACCAGATTCTGGGCGTGGAACTGGTAACCGTAAAGTAGGGGCGGGGCCAAAAGCAATTGGCTTTTACTTTTACGTGATGCAGGCCGACCTGATGTACAACTACTGAACCGGGACCCGGCCATTCACCATAGTATCGGCCGCTACCACGGCGTGCTGCGGCACATGCGCAAGATTATTTGCGAAATTGACGCCCACCAAGCGCACGAGTAGCGCGGCTTTCTACGTTCCTTTCTGTTCTTTCTCTGCTATGAATCAAGTTGCTACGTACGCCCAGCAGCTCCAATCCCTGGTTGTGCTCTACCTGCCCCGCGTGTTCATGGCCGGGGTGGCGCTGGTGGTGGGCTGGTGGCTCATCGGCTGGGCCAGCCGGCTGATTGCGGCGGCCACCACGCGGCTAGATGTGTCGCTGGCTTCGTTCCTGACCAGTTTGGTCAACATCGTGCTCAAGGTGCTGCTGCTCATCACGGTGGCCGGCATGGTGGGCTTCGAAACCACGTCGTTTGTGGCCATATTGGGGGCCGCGGGCCTGGCGGTGGGCCTGGCCCTGCAGGGCACGCTGGCCAACTTCGCGGGCGGGGTGCTCATCCTCATTTTCAAGCCCTACGTGGTGGGCGACACCATTGAGTCGCAGGGCAAGTCGGGCGAGGTGCGGGAAATTCAGATTTTCAACACCATCCTCGTCACGCCGCAGGGCGACACCATCATCCTGCCCAACGGCGCCACGTCCAACAACGTGATTGTGAACAAAACGGCCCAGAATAAGGCCCTGGTAGAGATTGTGGCCGACCTCGACAACGCCACCAACCTCGACGACCTGCGCGGCTGGGCCATTCCGCTGATGCAGGCCGACGAACAGGTGCTGGCCACCCCCGCGCCGCAGGTAGTGGTTACGGGCCTCAAGCCCGGTGGCATGACGGTGGCCTTCCGGGCCTATACCGCCGCCGGGCACAACGGCGGTGCCCAGGGTCGCCTCATTGAGCAATTGCAGCGCGGGCTGGCCCAGCAGGGCGTGGGCAGCCCGGTGCCGGTGCAGCACAGCTACGTGCGCACCCTGCCCAACTAAGCCACCCGGCAGATAAGCACAACCTTGTCGCATTCAGCGTAGTACTACCAACCCGGGGCTTCGCCGCGCTGGCTAGCGCCGAAGTACCCACGCCGTCGACCGGCACGAGCAAAGCCACAGGCCCATGACGCACGCGGAGCTAGAACACGCATTGGCCCAGCAGCAAGCCGAAAACGCCGCCCTGCGCCGGGCATTGGCCCAGCGGCCGGCACCTGCACCGCCGGACCTGCCCAACCACGAGCAGTTGCTCCTGCTGATGCAGGAACTGTACGCCGCCGTGATGCTCACCGACGCCGACAACCGCGTGACGTGGGTGAACAAGGGCTTTACCGCGCTCTGCGGCCTGGAGCCGCACGAGGTGCTGGGACAGTTTCCGCGCAGCTTTTTGCGGCCCAACCTCGACGAAACCACCCGGCGGTACGTGGAGGAAAGCCTGCGGGCGCTGGTGCCGTTTCAGTACGACGTGCCCAATCCCCGGGCCGACGCGCCCCGCGGCTGGATTCGGGTGCGGGCGCATCCGCTACGCAACGAGCAGGGCGAAGTGGTGATGGCCGGCTTGCTGGAAGACATCACGGAATGGAAAAACGCCCAGTACCACCTGGCCGAAAACGAACTCCGCTTTCAGGCCCTGGCCGAAAACGTGCCCGGCGTGCTTTACGAGTGGCGCAAGAATCGCGACGGCAGCTTTCGCTTCAATTACGTCAGCCCCAAGCTGTTTGAGCTGTTCGGCATTCGGCCCGAAGAAATCGTGCGCATGCCCGAGTTCATTCACCCCGACGACCGGGCCGGGTTCCTGCAATCGATGGCCGATGCCGTGAGCGCCCACTCGGATTGGCAGTTCGAGGGGCGGGTGGTGGTGCCCGGGCAACCAGAGCGCTGCCTGCAGGCCCGTTCCATCGTGACAGGCGTCGACGCGGAGGGCGTGATTTACGCCGGCATTTTGCAAGACATCACGCCGCTGAAGCAGGCCCAAACCGCGTTGCGCGAAAGCGACCTGCGCTGGCGCCTGGCCGTGGAGGGCTTTGGCGATGGCGCCTGGGAGCACGACCTGCGCACCAACACGGCCTTTTTCTCGGCCGACTACCGTTCGATGCTGGGCTACACCGAAGCCGAGTTTCCCAACGAATACAGCAGCTGGCACTCGCGCGTGCACCCCGCCGACCTGGAAGACGTGCTGCGCAGCATCGCCACCCACCTGCGCGGCGACTCGCCCCTGATGAGCGCCGAGCTCCGGATGCGCTGCAAAGACGGCAGCTACAAATGGGTGCTGAGCCGCGGCGTGGTCACGATGCGCGCGCCCGATGGCAAGCCGCTCATGTTCACGGGGATGCACACCGACATTTCGGAGCTGAAACAGGCCCGCGAAGCCCTCGACGCTTCCAACCGCCGCCTCACTACCGTTATTGCCAACTTTCCCGAGGGCGTGGTGCTTGAGGACGAGCAGCGCCGCATCGTGTTCACCAACGAAGCCTTCTGCCGCTTGTTCGACGTGCCCCTCACGCCGGAGCAGCTGGTGGGGCGCGAAGGGAACTGGCTGGCCGAGGGGCTGCGGGGCGCCCTGCAGCACCCCAACCGCTACGTGGCCCGCATCACGGCCCTGCTGCTGCGCCGCAAGCCCGCAGTGGGCGACGTGCTGGCCCTGCGCGACGGCCGCATTCTGCAGCGCGACTTTGCCCCCATTTTCGACCAGGACCGCTACATCGGCCACCTCTGGAAATTTGAGGACATCACAACCCGCAGCCGCGCCGAGGCCGACCTCAAGCGCCGGGAGGAAAAGTATCGGGGCATCATCGAAAATATGTCGCTGGGACTGGTGGAGGCCGATTTGGACGACCACCTGCTCTACGCCAACCAAAGCTTTTGCGAGATGACCGGCTTCTGCACCGACGAGCTGGAGGGCCGCAAGCTCTCGCCGCTGCTGCTCAGCGGCGAGAGTCTGGAGCTCGTAGAAAGCAAGCTTGCCGTGCGTCAGCGTGGCATTGCCGATTCCTACGAAATTGCCGTGACGACTAAAAGCGGCGAGCTAAAGTGGCTGCTGGTGAGCGGGGCCCCGCTCTACGACGACGACCAACGGCTGGTGGGCTCCATCGGCATCTACCTCGACGTGACGCCGCAGAAACAGCTCGAAGCCAGTCTGCGCGAGGCCAAAGCGGTGGCTGAAATCAGCTCGCGGGCCAAGCAGGATTTTCTGGCCAACATGAGCCACGAAATCCGCACGCCCATGAACGCCATCCTGGGTATGAGCCAGCTGCTGGCCAAAACCGCCCTTAGCGCCCCGCAGGCCAGCTACCTGCACGCCATCACGGCCTCGGCCGAAAACCTGCTGGTCATCATCAACGACATCCTCGACCTGTCTAAAATTGAGGCCGGGCGCATGGCCGTCGAGCACATCGGTTTCAGCGTGTGCCGCGTGTGCGCGCAGGTAGAGAAAACGCTGCAATACAAAGCCGAAGAAAAAGGCCTCACCTTCGTGACCAGCTGCGACCCCGCCATGCCCGACGTGCTGCGCGGCGACCCCTACCGCATCACCCAGGTGCTGCTCAACCTGGCCGGCAATTCCGTGAAATTTACCGAGCGAGGCGCCGTGCAAGTGTCCTGCGCCTTGCTCGAAACCACCGCCGCGGGCGAGGCCGTGGTCGAATTCACGGTGCGGGACACGGGCATCGGCATCGACGCAGACTACTTGGCCCAGGTGTTCAACGACTTTAGCCAGGAAGATTCGTCGGTGTCGCGCCGGTTTGGGGGCACCGGCCTGGGGCTGGGCATCAGCAAAAAACTGGTGGAGCTACTGGGCGGCGAGCTGCGCATCGACAGCCGCAAAGACCACGGCACGGTGAGCTGTTTCACGCTGCGCCTGCCCGTGGGCAACGAGCACGACGTGCCCCGCAAGCCCACCGCCGACGCGGCAGGTCCGCCGCAGGACCTCCGCGGCAAGCGCGTGCTGCTGGTCGAAGACAACGCCTTCAACCGCATGCTGGCCGGTATTTTCCTTGCCAACGCCGAGCTGGACGTGACCGAGGCCAGCAATGGCCAGGTAGCCGTGGACCTGGCCCGCCGGCAATCCTTCGACCTCATGCTGATGGACGTGCAGATGCCGGTCATGAACGGCTACGAGGCTACGACTATCATTCGACAGGAGCTGGGCCTGCGCACGCCCATCATTGCGCTCACGGCCAACGCCATTCAGGGCGAACGCAGCAAGTGCCTTGCCGCGGGCATGAACGACTACCTCACCAAACCCTTCCAGGAAGCCGAGCTGGTAAAAATGGTGTACGATTGGGTAGCCGGGCCTTTTGCGATAAATGATGAGCCCGCCGACTCGCACTCAGCGCGTGGCGACGCATAACGGTTACTACGCGTCGCTGCTGACTCGCTCGCCGTTCGCTGCTAGTTGTTTACCAGCTTGAGGGCGCCTTCGCCATAGCGGGCGCCCACCACCGGGTGCGCCGCCAGCAGGGCCGCCAGCCGCTGCCGTTCCTCGGGCGTCAACGTCACCGCAACGGCGGCAGCGTTGTCTTCCAGGTACTTCCGGCGCTTGGTGCCCGGAATGGGCACGATGCTGTCGTCCTGCGCCAGCAGCCAGGCCAACGCCAGCTGCGCCGTGCTGATGCCTTTCTCGGCAGCCAGTTGGCGCAGGCCGGCCACCAGCGGCGCATTGGCGTCGCCCACTTCCGCACCGAAGCGGGGCAGGGCGCGGCGCATGTCTTTTTCGGCCAACTGCGGGCCGGGGTCGGTGAGCAAGCCGCGGCCCAGCGGCGAAAACGGCACCACGCCAATGCCCAGCTCGCGGCAGGTAGGCAGGATTTCCGCTTCCACGTCGCGGGTGAAAATGGAGTATTCCGACTGCAGCGCGGCAATGGGGTGCGTGGCCGCCGCCCGCCGCAGCGAGGCCGCCGAGGCTTCCGACAAGCCCAGAAACCGCACTTTTCCGGCCTGGACCAGCGCGGCCATGGCCCCCACCATGTCCTCCACGGGCACCGCCGGGTCGATGCGGTGGGCATAATACAGGTCGATGGTGTCGACGCCCAGGCGCCGGAGGCTGGCATCGCAGGCGGCGGCGATGCGCTCGGGGCGCACGTCCACTTTGGCGCCGCCTGCGCCATCGGCCACGAAGCCAAACTTGGTAGCCAGAAACACTTCCTGGCGATGCGTGGCCAGTGCCTTGCTCAGCAGTTCCTCGTTGGCGCCAAAGCCGTACACATCGGCCGTGTCCCAGAACGTGACGCCCAGTTCCAAGGCGCGGTGCAGCGTGGCAATGGCCTCGCGCTCGTCGCTGGGGCCATAGGCATAGTCAGAAGCCATCGACATGCAGCCCAGGCCGAGGGCCGAAACCTGCTGGCCGGTGCGGCCGAGTTCGCGTGTTTGCATGGTAGTCAACAGGGTAGGGGAAGGCGTTCGGGTATTGGCAAAACATTCGTATCAACAGCACGTCGTGTCGGGCGCTGCCGCGACACGGCGAGCTGTTGCATGCAAACTTCTATTTCTCTTCGCGGCCGTGCACCTGCGCCGGGGGCGAGGTCGCTTCCACGGCCGTGAAGGCTTCCAGAATCTTGTAGGTGTGCTCGGCATCTTTGGGCACTACCCAGGAGTTGCCGGGTTCGAGCAGCACCATTTGGCCGGCCAAATGGAATTCGGCCCGGCCACTGAGCACGTAGCCCACGGTTTCGTAGGGCCGCGAGGCCGAGGCCTTGGGCTCGCCGGGCTGCTCATTTTCCCACATGCGCATGGCCACTTGCTTGCCCGAGGCGAGGTATTTTTCGCCATCAGCACCCTTGGGCGAGTGCTTGGAATCGACTTTGATGATGGTGGTGTCAGCCATAAGGTGTTGGATTAAGAAAGGGAGGAGGTATCTTTTGGCCGGCTGCCCCTCGGGGCGGCTGCCTGTGCGCTAACGGCCAAAATCCCCTCGCCGTTGCTGCGGGCTGCCACAAACCTTCGTTGGGCCGCGCGGTTAATCCCCCCGGTTCTTACCCTCCTTTTTCAGTGCCCGTGCTTCCCGATTCTTTTGCTGCCGAGCTGGCCCTGGCCCACGCCTCGGTGCCCGATGCCCTGCCCGGCGCCGCCTTCTGCGCCCTCGCCGACGGCTTGCTGGCCCTGCTCTTCCCGCAGCGCGCCGAGCGCCCCCTGCCCAACGCCGACGTAGTGGCCGCCGAGCTCTACCACTTCCGCTCCGAATTGGCCGTGCTGCTGGCCAAGGTGCCCAACCTGCCGGCCCCGGCCACGGCGCTGGCCGACGAGTTTACGGCCCAGCTGCCGGCCCTGCGCGCGGCCCTGCTGCGCGACGCCAGCGCCATCCTGGCCAGCGACCCCGCCGCCCAGGGCCTGGCCGAAATCATTGGCTCGTACCCCGGCTTTTATGCCACGGCCATGTACCGCATCGCGCACGCCCTGCACCAGCGCGGGCTGCCGCGCCTGCCGCGCCTGCTCAGCGAGCACGCCCACCAATGCACCGGCGTCGACATTCACCCGGGCGCCCAAATCGGCGCCGCCTTCTGCATCGACCACGGCACGGGGCTCGTCGTTGGCGAGACCGCCGTCATCGGGGCCAACGTGCAGATATACCAGGGCGTGACCCTGGGCGCCCTGAGCGTGACCAAAGGCTTGCAGGGCACCAAGCGCCACCCCACCATCGAAGACCACGTGGTGATTTATGCGGGCGCTACCATTCTGGGCGGCAGCACGGTGGTGGGCGCGCACAGCATTGTGGGCGGCAACGTGTGGCTGACCGAGAGCGTACCCTCGCACTCGCGCGTGTATCACCGCGCCCACATCAATATTTCCCGTTCCGTAGACCCCGCGGCGGAGTTGGTATTTTCGATTTAACACGAATGCTCAAAACCTGTCAGCCTTCGCTGCGCCCAGGATGACAGACGTTTTTCAGGTTCCAAACACTCAAAGCCCTCAAGTTCTCTCACATGAAAGCCAATACCATTCTCGATACCATCGGCAACACGCCGCTGGTGCGCCTCAACCGTTTGTTTGCCCAGGTTCGCCCCGATGTGGAGGTGTGGGTGAAGCTGGAGCGGGCCAACCCCGGCGGCTCCATCAAGGACCGCATTGCCCTGAGCATGATTGAGCAAGCCGAGCGCGACGGCCTGCTTACCAAAGACAGCCTGATTGTGGAGCCTACCTCCGGCAACACCGGCGTGGGCCTGGCCCTGGTGGCCGCCGTGAAAGGCTACAAGCTCACCCTCGTGATGCCCGAGAGCATGAGCATCGAGCGCCGTCGCCTCATGGCTGCCTATGGTGCCAACCTGGAGCTCACGCCCCGCGAAAAAGGCATGAAAGGCGCCATCGAGAAAGCCCAGGAAATTGTGGCCAACACGCCCGGCGCGTGGCTGCCCATGCAGTTTTCCAACCCCGCCAACCCCAAAATCCACGCCGAAACCACGGCCCAGGAAATTCTGCGCGACGCGCCCGAAGGCTTCGACTTTCACATCACGGGTGTGGGCACCGGCGGCCACATCTCGGCCGTGACCGAAGTGCTCAAGCCCCATTTCCCCGGCATGAAAACTTTTGCCGTGGAGCCCGAGGCTTCGCCCGTCATCAGCGGGGGCGCACCGGGGCCGCACCCCATTCAGGGCATCGGCGCGGGCTTCATCCCCGACAACCTGCACGTGAACGTGCTGGACGGCGCCATTCAGGTGTCGCAGCAGGAGGCCTACGAAATGACGCGTCGCGCCGCCCGCGAGGAAGGCCTGTTCGTGGGCGTGTCGTCGGGGGCGTCGCTGGCGGCCATTGCCAAGAAGCTGCCCGACATGCCCGAGGGCAGCCGCGTGCTCACCTTCTGCTACGACACCGGCGAGCGGTACCTGTCGGTGGAAGGCTTGTTTGTGTAGTCGCTGGCCGTTCTTGGTTTGGCCTGGTGAAATCCAGGCCAAACAAAAAGCCCGACCGGTTTCCCGGTCGGGCTTTTTTATTCACTTCTGTGGAGAATATCGGAGTCGAACCGATGACCTCTTGCATGCCATGCAAGCGCTCTAGCCAGCTGAGCTAATCCCCCAGAATTGTTGATTACCGCGGTGCCAATTGCGCTTTGGTTCGACAAAAGTACGGCCCGCCGCCGGTTTGGCAAGGCCGCGGCGTACTTTTTTCTGCCAAAAACCGCAAGACTCAAACAATCAGCCACAAAAAAAGCGGGCAGGAAAAGCTTCCTGCCCGCTTTCCGGGTCGAACCGGGCCCAATGGCCTAGTTGAAGATGTAGCGGATGCCCACTTGCGCCTGCCAGCGCGAGCCCAGGCCCCCGGTGTCGCTGCGGAAGGTGTCGGTGAGCTTCACGCCGGGCGTCACCGTGTTGTCGGCGTTGCGCACCGGGTTGGTGAGGTAGGGGAAGTTAAAGTTGGGGCGGCCCTGGGCGTCGTAGCCCACAAAGGTGAGCGGGTTGGTCACGTTGGGCGTGCGGAAAGTGCCCCAGCTGCTGTTGAGCAAATTGCCGATGTTAAACACGTCGATGCTCAGCTGCAGGGTGTTGCGGTTTTCGCCGATGTTGGTGAAGATGTCTTGCAGCAGGCGCACGTCGAGGCGGTTCTGCCAGGGGCGCACGGCGCCGTTGCGCTCGGCGTACTCGCCGCGGTGCTTGCTGAGGTAAGCGTCTTGGCTGATGTACTTGTCCAGGTCGTTCCACTGGTCGGCGGCCGAGTAGATGCCGCCGCCCTGGGCGGCGCTCAGGGTGATGTCGCGCAGGGCAATTTCGGACTGGCTGCGCGGAATGTACATCAGGTCGTTGCCCGAGCCGCCCGAGCCGTCGCCGTTCATGTCGCCGGCGTAGGTGTAGGAGAAGCGGCCGGCCGGTGCAGCTTCGTAGAACAGCGAGAGCGTGGTGCCCAAGTGCTTGAGGTACTCGCGCTTATACGACACCGAGGCAATGACGCGGTGCTGCTGCAGGAAGTTGGAGTAGCTCAGCACGTCGGCGTTGGGGTCGCCCGACACGGGGCGGTCGCGCCAGTTGGTTTGGGCAATGGTGCCGCCGTCGTTCACCGAGCGAGCGTCGGTGTAGGTGTAGGCCACGCTGGCGTACAGGCCGTTGCTGAACGACTTCTGCAGCTGCCCGGTCACGGAGTACGAATACCCCTTGTTGGTGTTCTTCATCAGAATGGCGTCGGTGATGACGGGGTTGGCCGCCGATACGCCGCCCTGGCCGTTGTAGATGCGGTTGTTGGCAATGAGGCTGGGCTGGGCGCTGGCACCGGAGCCCACGGAAGCCGTGGTGTAAAGGCCGGCGTTGGGCCCGGTGGTGTTGATGGTGCCAAAGCGGTAGAAGATGGGGCGGTTGTCGGGGCCATTGGCCTGGCCCACGGGCTGCGGCAGGTTCACGTTCTGGAAGTACACCGCGTTGAGGTCCTTGGTGTACAGGGCTTCGAGCGTGGCAATGATGCCGCCGCCGAGGTCCTGGTCGAGGGCCAGGTTGGTGCGCCACACTTGCGGGAATTTAAAGTCGCGGGCCGTCACGGCCAAGTTGTACTGGGTGTTGGCCGCGGCGCCGTTGGGGCGGTAGGCATTCACGTCGGGCGAGAAGTAGTTGCCGGCGTTCGACACGTCGGCGCCGGAGCGCGAGAACGAGCCAAACTGCACGCCGTTGTTGCCGGCCTGGTTCGACAGCCACACGAAGGGGATGCGGCCCGTGAAAATGCCCGTGCCGCCGCGCAGCTGGGTTTTGCGGTCGTCGTTCACGTCCCAATTGAAGCCCGCGCGGGGCGAGAGCAGGACGCTGCGGGTGGGCAGTTTGTCGGTTTCCACCTTCACGCCGTCGCGGAAGGTGAGGTTGGCAGCGTTTTGGTTGCGGGCAATGTCGGAGTAAATCACCGGCAGGTCGCCGCGCAGGCCGATGGTCACTTTCAGGTTGCTGCGCGGGCTCCATTCATCCTGGGCGTAGAGGCCGAACTGGGCCGCATTGGTCACGGCGAAGGGAAACGAGCCATCGGGCAGGGCCGAGTACGACAGCTGGTAGCGCTGCGGGAAGGCCGCTGTGCCGGTGGGAGTGGACTGAATAGGAATGGGGTTGCCGTTAGCATCTCGGGTGTAGCCCAAGTAGCCAGGCTGGCCCGGTTGGCCCGTGCGGGCGGCCGCATAAAAATCGTCGAGGCCGTTGAAGGCGTAGGCGCCGTAGTAGTTGGGCGAGAAGCCGTTGGTGAACTTGTAGAACTCGTTGTAGGTGCCCACCGTCACGTTGTGCTTGCCCATGAAGATGGTGAAGTTGTCGCCAATCTGGTACACGTCCGAGTTCAGCACGTTGAAAGCCGAGAACGGCTCGTAGCCAAACGAGGTGTAGCTGTTGGCGGCGTTGATGCTGCCGCCGGCCGCCGTGCGGGCCGTGGCCGTGCCGATGTCGACCAGCGGAAACGACCCTCCGCCGGGGCTTTCGCGGAAGTCGCGGAAGGCCGAGTAGCCGGCCGTCAGGTTGTTGGCGAAGCGGCTGGTGAAGGTGCTGTTCAATTCGGCAATCACCGAGTTGAGGTTGTTGTTGATGGTGTAGTACGACGAGAAGAACGGCAGGCCGAACTGCGACTGCGAGCGGCCGATGTTCGACGGCCCCAGCGCGCCGGAGCCGCTCGGGGGCACGTCGCGGTACGACTGCAGGTAGTTGTATTTCACGCTCAGGCGGTGGTTGGCGCTGATGTTCCAGTCAATTTTGGCCGTGGCCTTGCGGCTGAAGGTGCGCAGGTTGTAGTTCTCAAACTCACCGGGGTTGTAGCCGTAGTTCGTCACCAGGAAATTGCGCAGAATGGAAAGGTCGCGCGCTGTGGCGGCCGACGTGGTGGAGTTGGCGCCGGGGGCGGCCACGCCGTCGCGGTTGGCAATGTAGTTGCCCGTGGGCGGGTCGACGCGCGTTTCCTGTTCCCCGTTGACGAAGAAGAACAGCTTGTCTTTGATGATGGGGCCGCCTAGGCGGAAACCGAAGTTCTTCAGGTTAAAGTTGGGGTAGTCCTGCTTGAAGTCGCCCACTTTATTGCCCACCAGGTTCTGGTTGCGGTAGAAGCCGTAGAGCGAGCCGCTGAACTTGTTGGTGCCGCTGCGGGTCACGGCGTTGATGCCGGCGCCGGTGAAGGAGCCCTGGCGCACGTCGTAGGGCGCAATGCTCACCTGAATCTGGTCGATGGCGTCGAGCGAGATGGGCTGGGCGTTGGCCTGCCCGCCCACCGTGGAGGCCAGGCCGAACGAGTTGTTGAAAATGGCGCCGTCGATGGTGATGTTGTTGTAGCCCGAGTTGCGCCCGCCGAAGCTCTGGCCGTTGGCCTGGGGCGTGAGGCGGGTGAAGTCGTCGAACGAGCGGCTGATGGTGGGCAGGCGTTCAATCTGCTCGCGTTGCACGGTGGTTTGGGCGCCGGTGTGGTCGGCGTTCATGATGGGGTCGCGGCGGCCGCTCACGGTCACCTCGCTCAGCTCGGTGTTGCCGTCGCTCAGCTGCTGGTCGAAGCGCAGGTTCTGGCCCAGCGTCAGGTACAGGCCGTCGCGCACCAGGTCTTTGTAGCCCACAAACGTGACTTTCACCGTGTAGGGGCCACCCACGCGCATGTTCTGGATGTTGAAGCGGCCGTCGGCGTTGGTGGGCGCCACGTACTGCGTGTTGGTGGGCGTGTGGGTGGCAATCACCGTGGCGCCGGGCAGGCCCTGGCCCTTGGTGTCGGCAATGAGGCCGCTCATGGCGGCGGTGGTAGCGCCCTGGCTCCAGCCCCGTTGGGCCGAGAAGAGCAGCAGAAGCACCACGAACAGGGAGTGTATACGCAGCTTATTCATACAAAAAAGTTTGGTGAAACAATGTGTAGGAGTAGGATGAATGCGGCCCATTCGGTCTTCCAATTTAAGGCAAAGGGTGCCCCGGCCGACGATGCAAAAAGGCCAGTGTAACAATTAGGCAACAAGGCAAAAAAATAGGCAGGGATAACGCCCTGCCTATTTTTTGGTGTTGCTTACACAACGGTTTTATTAGTTGAAGCTGTAGCGCACGCCCAACTGGCCCTGCCACCGCGAGAAGAAGGGGGCAAAGTCGTAAGGACGGTTGGTGGTGGCAAACGAAGCCGGGAACGTAAAGGTCGGCTGCACGCCGGGGCCCGTGCTCACCACTTGGAGCAGTTCGGTGGCGTTGTTGGCCACGGTGTATTGGCGGCCCCAGTCGTTGTTGAGCAGGTTGCCCACGTTTTGGATGTCAAACGTCAGCTGGATGGAGTTTTTCTTGCCGCCGGCCATGAAGTTGAAATCCTGTGCCACGCGCACGTCGATTTGGTGCGTCCAGGGCAGGCGAGCGGCGAAACGCTCGGCCACTTGGCCGCGGTGGGTGCGCAGGTAGGGGTCGTTCTCGATGAAGGCGTCCAGCTGCTGCTGAATCTCGAGCTTGGTGCGGGTGTCGCCCGAGCCCGGTGCCAGCTTGATTTGGCTTTCATCGTACACGTTGGTCGGGATGTAGAGCAGGTCGTTGCCGGTGTTGCCGTCGCGGTTCACGTCCGTGTTCTGGCCGTAGATGTAAGTCAGCGGCTGGCCCGAGCGGCCTTCGTAGAACATGGTCAGGGTCGTGGCGTAGGCGTCGTTGCCGTACTTAAAGGTGTAGCCAGCGCTGGCGATAACGCGGTGGCGCTGGTCGTTGCGCGAGTAGCCCAGCTCGGGGTTGTTGGGGTCGTACTGAATCTGGTTGAAGCCAAAGTTCGACGAGGCCGTGCTGCTCGAACCGCTGTTCACTTCCTTCGACTCGCCGTAGGTGTAAGCCGCGGTGGCGTTCAGGCCGTTGTTGAAACGTTTCTGCAGCTGGAAGCTGCCGTTGTAGCGGTAGCCTTTGCTGGTGTTGGCCAGCAGGTACACGTTGGTGTAGCGGGCGTCTACGCGGCGGTCGGCCGTGGCGGCGGCATACACCGGGCGCTGGTCGGGGCCGGCCAGGCGGCCTACCGGAGCAGTCAGGTTGATGTCTTGGTAATAGATGTCGTTCAGCGTCTTGGAGTAGATGCCTTCCAAGGTGGCCACGATGTCGCCGGGCAGGCGGAAGTCTACGGCCAGGTTCGAGCGCCATACCTGCGGCAGCTTGAAGTCGTTGCGCACCAAGTTAATCTGGCTGGTCGGCACAGAGTTGTAGCGCGTGGAGATGTCGCTCGGCGAGAGGTAGATGGTCGGCAGTACCGGCGACGACACCGTGCCCAGTGCGCCCGTGGTGGAGTTGAAGGGGATGGCGGCGGTACCCGTCTGGTCCACCGAGCCCTGAATGATGCCGCTGTTGGTGTAGGAGTTCGAAATCCACACGAACGGCACGCGGCCCGAGAAGATGCCCGTACCGCCGCGCAGCTGCACTTTGGCGTCGTTGTTCACGTCCCAGTTGAAACCCAGGCGGGGCGACCACAGCAACTGGCCGTTCGGCGTGTTGGTGGTTTTGTATTCGGAGCCGAAGCCCGGGCGGTTGGCGGCCACCGACGTGTTAAACGCCGTGTTGTCGCCGGGCTTGTCGATGAACAAGGGCACGTCGAGGCGCAGGCCGTAGGTCAGGCGCAGGTTTTCGACGGGGGTGTATTCGTCCTGCACGTAGAAACCGAGCTGGGCGGCTTTGAATTTGGCTTCGCCGTTGTCGGCGGTGGGGTAGGAGGCCTGAATGCGGGTCGAACGACCCAATTCGAAGTTCTGGATGCCGGTGTAGGCCGGCACGGCGGCCACCGCGTTGGTGGTAGCGGTGGCGGGCTGGGCGGCAATGGCCGGCGTGGCGCCGAAGAGGTAGTAGCCCGCGCCGTTGTTCAAGAACAGGTTGCGGAACTTGAAGCCTTCGTTGTGGGTGCCAATGGTGATGGTGTGCTTGCCGAAAGCTTTGGTCAGGTTGTCGGTGATTTCGACGATGTCCTGGTCGAGCTGGTTGGCCACCGAGCTACGTTCCTGGCCCAGCGAATACGTGTTGCCGTTGTCGCTGATTTGGTACGCCGGGCCGGGCTGGCCGAGCACGTCGCGCGAGTCACGAATAGCGGTGTAGGTCAGAATCAGCTTGTTGGAGAAGCCACCCGAAAAACGGGAGTTCAATTCGGCCACCGTGCTGTTGGTCAGGTTGCTGAATTTGTAGGCGTTGTTGCTGAAACGCACGTTGTTGGCCGCGCGGGTGATGTTGTCGTCAAACGCCTTCACGAAGTTGTGACGCAGCGTCAGGGTAGTGTTTTCAGACAAGTTGAAGTCCAGGCGAGCAAAAATCTTGTTGCTCTCGGTGCGGGCGTTGATGTCGCCGTAGGAACCCGGGTCGTAGCCGCCGTAGATGAGCTGGCCGGCGCGGGGGCCCGACGTGTACACGGCGTTGAGCGAAGCGTTGCGGATGCGCTCGAGGTCGGCGATGGAAACGCGCGACTCGCTGGCGCCCGGCAGGAAGCCCAGCGGCGTGTTGACGCGGGCAATTTCCCCGTTCAGGAAGAAAAACACCTTGTCTTTTACCACGGCGCCGCCCACGCGGAAACCGGTCGTGTAGTTCGAAAACTTGTCAGCTTTCACGCGGGGCTCGGTCACGCTCTTGCCAATGGTGTTCTGGTTGCGGCCAAAACCGTAAACCGAAGCCGACAATTCGTTGGTGCCCGAACGGGTGATGGCGTTCACGCCGGCGCCGGTGAAGTTGCCGAGGGTCACGTCGTAAGGCGCCAATACAACCTGAATCTGGTCGATGGCGTCGAGGGCGATGGGGTTGGTGTTGGCTTGGCCGCCGGGCGTGCCCGAACCCGCCAGACCGAACACGTCGTTGTTCACGGCGCCGTCGATGGTGATGTTGTTGTAGCGGTTGTTGGCGCCGCCAAACGACGAACTGCCGCCGCCCGCTGCTTGCGGGGTGAGGCGGGTGAAGTCGTTGAGGTTGCGGCTCAGGGTGGGCAGACGCGTGATTTGCTCGCGGCTGATGTTGGTTTCGGCGCCGGTGCGGCCGGCGTTGATAACCGGGTCGCGGCGGCCGCTCACGGTCACCTCGGTCAGCTCAGTGGTTGAGGTGGTGAGGGCCACGTCGAGGCGCAGGTTCTGGCCCAGGGCCAGGAAAATGTCGTTACGGTTCACATCCTGGTAGCCCACGAACGTAATTTTCACCGTGTAAGGACCACCCACGCGCATGCCCTGAATGTTGAAGCGGCCGTCGGAGTTGGTAGGAGCTACGTACTGCGTGTTGGTGGGAGTGTGCACGGCGATGACCGTGGCCCCGGGCAGCCCCGAGCCGTCTTTGTCAGACACCACCCCGCTCATGGCCGCGGTGGTAGCCCCCTGGCTCCAGCCCAGATGAGCCGTGAGGAGCATCAACGCCACCAGGAATAAATGGCGTAAACGTGAATTATTCATACAAAAAAGAGTTGGTGAAACAGTGGGATAAGTAAAAATCAGGTAAGGGCAGAAAGCAGTGCAAAGGTAACGCCGACGCGAAGGAGCCAAGATTACGGGAGTTTTACCATTAACTCGTCAGGGCCCATCGAAGCGTTAACGCCACAAAGGTAGCGGCGGAATATTACAAACGAGGCCGCACCGCCCGAATAAACCGGCTGAGGTAATAATCCGACTCCAAACTGTTCTCCACCACCCCAAGCGAGGTCGACGCGTGAATGAAATCCACGCCTTCTTCGTCGGCCACGGTCACCAGGCCCACGTGGGTAATGGTGCGGCTGCCGGGCGAGGCCCCGAAGAACACCAGGTCGCCGGGCTGCAGGTCGGTGCTCTTGATGGGGTCGCCCCACACGGCCTGCTCATTGGACGAGCGCGGGATGCTGACGCCGGCCGCGCCAAAAGACAATTGCAACAGCCCCGAGCAATCGAGGCCCAGGCGCGTGGTGCCGCCGTAGAGGTAGGGGGTGCCCTGATAAGAACGGGCCGTCTCAATCACCGAGGCCAGCGTGCCGGTGGCGCTGCCCATGCGAGCCGGGCGCTTCACCACCACCTTGTTTTTGCCGCCGCTGGGCGTGGCGCTCACCACTTTCACCTTGCTTCCAGGGCGGGTGGGCGCGGCGCGGCCGCCTTTTTTCAGCCGGACCATTTCGCGGGCCGAGCGGTACTGGCCGTCGCGGTAGTTGAGCTTGCGGTGGCAGCTGGCCAGCCCGAGCAAAGTCAGCAGCAGCACCGGTAGTATCTTCGTTGTCGCCCTCCTCATTAGCCGCAAAGATAGTTTGCGCGGCCTGTTCAGTTTAACCGCTCATGCCTTTCAACGCCCTTACCCCCGAATTATTGGTGGCCTTCGAGGCCATTGTTGGCCCCGCGCACGTGCTCACGGCCCAGCGCGCCGAAGCCGCCGCCACCGCCGATGCCTACGCCGACTACGGCCGCGACCACACCGAGGACTTCCATTTCGCGCCCGACGTGGTGCTGCGTCCCGGCACGGCCGAGGAAATCGGCCAGATTATGCGCCTGTGCCACGAGCACCGCATTCCCGTCACGCCACGCGGCGCCGGCACCGGCCTCAGCGGCGGCGCGTTGCCCATCCACCACGGCGTGGTGCTGAGCACCGAGCGGCTCAATAAAATCCTGCACATCGACGAGCGCAACCTGCAGGCCACCGTGGAACCGGGCGTGGTAAACGAGGCGTTTCAGAACGCGGTGAAGGAAGTGGGCCTGTTCTACCCACCCGACCCGGCCAGCAAAGGCAGTTGCTCGCTCGGCGGCAACCTGGCCCACAGCAGCGGCGGCCCCAAAGCCGTGAAATACGGCACCACCAAGGACTACGTGCTCAACCTGCAGGTGGTGCTGCCCACCGGCGACGTCATCTGGACGGCCGCCAACACCCTCAAAAATTCCACCGGCTACAACCTCACCCAGCTCATGGTGGGCTCGGAGGGCACCCTGGGCATCATCACCAAAGTGGTGTTTCGCCTGCTGCCTTTCCCGCAGCAGAACATCCTCATGCTGGTGCCCTTCCGCCAGGAAGAAGAGGCCGCCGACGCCGTGTCGGCCGTGTTTCGGGCGGGCATCATCCCCTCGGGCATGGAGTTTATGGAGCGCGAGGCCATTGCCTGGTCGTCCGATTATTTGAAAATCCCGCTCACCCTGCCCGAAGACATTAAAGCCCACCTGCTCATCGAGCTCGACGGGCAGGACCTCGACCAGCTGTACAAGGAGGCCGAACAGGTGTACGGCGTGCTCGAAAAGTACGACGTAGGCGAAATCCTGCTCGCCGACAATGCCACGCAGAAAGACGAGCTCTGGAAAATTCGCCGCAACATCGGCAATTCCGTCCGCTACAACTCCGTATACAAAGAAGAAGACACCGTGGTGCCCCGCGCCGAGCTGCCCACGCTGCTGAAGGGCGTGAAGGAAATCGGGGCCCGCTACGGCTTCAAAAGCGTGTGCTACGGCCACGCCGGCGACGGCAACCTGCACGTCAACATCATTCGCGGCGACCTCGACGACGAGATGTGGAACGTGGGCCTGCGCCAGCCCATCTCCGAAATTTTTGAGCTCTGCGTAAAGCTGGGCGGCACCATCTCGGGCGAGCACGGCATCGGCCTGGTGCAGAAAGGCTACATCGGCATTGCCCTGAAAGAAGCCAATCTGGAACTGATGCGCGGCATCAAAAAGGTGTTTGACCCGCATGGCATTTTGAACCCGGGCAAGATTTTCTAACGAAGACCTCACCCCCTGACCCCCTCTCCAAAAAAGAGGGGGCGCCGGTGCGTGAAGTCGATGCTTTATTCAGTCGTCAGGAGCAAGGCCGGTGCCCCCTCTTTTTTGGAGAGGGGGTCAGGGGGTGAGGTTACGCCTGCACCGTCGGCAAAAACTTCGGCGCCGCGCGGTGGTGCGTGGCCTGCTCGTAGGCGTAGCCCAGCCCCAATAGTTTGCCCTCCTGATACGCGGAGCCCACAAACGACAGGCCCACCGGCAGCCCGCGCACCTGCCCCATGGGCACGGTGAGGTGCGGATAGCCCGCCATGGCCGCCGGCGAGGAAAAATCCACCCCCGTGGAGTAGTCGCCGTTCACCCAGTCGATGCACCAGGCCGGGCCCGTGGTTACGCCCACGATAGCCGTGAGCTGGTTGGCTTTCAGCAGGGAATCGATGGCCTGGCGGGCGCCGCTTACGCTTTTCTGCACGGCGGCTTTGTATTTGGCGTTGCCCAGGCCGTCGGTGGCTTCGGCCCGAATAAGGGTTTCCTGACCGAAGATGGGCATGGCCTCGGCGGCGTGGGCGTTGTTGTAGGCAATGACATCGGCCAGGTTTTTCACCGATGCCCCGGCGCCGGCCAGGTACTTATTCACCCCGTCCTTAAATTCGTACAGCAGCACGTCGAACTCGGCCTCGCCCAGCGGGTTCACCAGCTTATTCAGCTCGATTTCCACCACGGTGGCGCCCTGGGCTTTGAGGGTTTCTACGGCTGCCTTCAGCAGCTTGGCCACGGCGGGCGGGCCGTTGAGGTGGGCTTTTTCCACGCCCAGCCGCTGGCCTTTCAGCGCATCGGCTTTGAGGAAAGACGTGTAATCGGCAGGAAGGGCGGCCGGCAGGGGCAGCCGGGCCGGGTCGGCTGGGTCGGCGCCTTGCAGGGCGGCCAGCAGCAGGGCCGCGTCGCGCACAGTGCGCGCCATGGGGCCGGCCGTGTCCTGGGTGCTCGAAATCGGAATAATACCGCTACGGCTCAGCAGGCCCACCGTGGGCTTGAGCCCCACCAGCCCGTTGCACGACGACGGCGACACCACCGACCCGTCGGTTTCGGTCCCGATGGCAATGGCGCACAGGTTGGCCGCCACGGCCGCGCCCGAGCCCGAACTGCTGCCGCTGGTGCTGCGGTCGAGCACGTACGGGTTGCGGCTCTGCTGGCCTCGGCTGCTCCAGCCGCTCACCGAGTGCGAGGAGCGAAAGTTGGCCCATTCACTCAGGTTGGTTTTGCCCAGGAGCACGGCGCCGGCGGCCCGCAGCTTCTGCACAATGAAGGCGTCCTGCCGGGCCTTGTGCCCGTGCAGGGCCAGCGCGCCGGCGGTGGTCATCATCTGGTCGCCGCTGTCGATGTTGTCCTTAATAAGCACCGGAATGCCGTGCAACGGCCCGCGCAGCTTGCCGGCTTTGCGCTCCTGGTCCAGCCCGTCGGCAATTTTCAGTACGTCGGGGTTGGTTTCGATGACGGCCCGCAGCATGGGCCCGGCCTCGTTCAGGGCCTTGATGCGCTCTAGGTACTTCTCGCTCAGGCTACGGGCGGTTTCGGTGCCCTTCGCCATGCGGTCCTGCAGGTCGGCCACGGTGGCTTCGTGCAGGGCGAAGGGCGCGGCATCGGCCGAAGGTGGGCCGGCGGCTTCGGCCGCCTCAGCAGTCATTTTCTTATCAGTAGTGGTTTGGCAGGCCACGGCGGGCAGCAGGGCGGCCGTGAGGGCCACGCGGGTGCTTTGGTTCAAAAACAGGCGACGGTCCATAGAGGCTGGGAGGCTAAGCAGGAGCGGGGCTGCTCCGGAGGGCAATGATACAGTTGAAACCAGCCCTGGCGTGACCTTATCCTCAGTACCCAATCGACAAAGCGCACGAGAAGCGTCAGAAGGCAGCCCCACGCTCGGGATTGCCTTCTGACGCTTCTCGTGCGCTTTGTTGACTGATTAACCGACCCGGCGTTATTCCTGTTCGCCTTTCAGCTTGTCTTCGCCGCCGTAGGGGGCGCCGGCCGTGATGTCGCCGCGCAAGCCGCCCTGGGTGCTTTGGCCGGGGCCGTGGTCGGGCTGGCGCGAGCTGGTGGTGTTGTCGGTGTCGGCGTTGGGACGCCCGGCGGGGGCGTTGGTGGCGGCATCGGTCGGCACCGCGTTGGTGGGCGTGTCGGAGGAGCTACCGGCAATTTCCGTGGCGCGGGCCACGTAGCGCTGCTTGGCTTCGTCCTGGGGCACGCCTTTAAACTGGTTCCAGGAGTCCCACTGGGCCTGCGAGAGGCCGGCGGGGCCGCTGGCCTGGTCGGCGGCGTTGGGGTCTACTTCGTCGGGCTTCATGTTTACGTCGCCTTCGGTGGCTTGCTTGTAGAGGCCGTAGAGCTCGGTCATGTGCTGGGCCGCCACGTTATCGGGCAGGTTGTTGACTTGCTGGGCGGCGGCTTGAAATTGCTCGTTGAGGTTCATGGGAAAGAAAAGATGGGGAGGTGAAACGGTAGGAAGAAGGGCAGGGGCTGAACGAAACCCATCCGAGAAGCTTGACTACAGCGCCGCATAACCCGGCGCCGCTCAGAAGGAATTGAGGCAATTCCCTTTTTCGTAATACCCCGGTACCAACCTTTAGGTTGCCGGGTCGTACTTTTGCGCGCTACTATGTGCGGAATAACCGGAGTATTTGCCTTTACCGAAACGGGTCGCCAGTCTTTGGCCAACCTGCAGGCGTCGACCGACGCCATCATTCGCCGCGGTCCTGATTCGGAGGGCCATTTTGTGTACGACCAGTGCGGACTGGGCTTTCGGCGCCTCGCCATTCTCGACCTCTCGGCCGACGGCAACCAGCCCATGAGCGACGCCGCCAACCGCTACACCATTGTATTCAACGGCGAGATTTTCAACTTCCGCGAACTGCGCGAAAAGCTCATCAAGCGCGGCTGCGTGTTTCATTCGCAGACCGATACGGAGGTCATTCTTCAGCTGTACATCACCGAGGGCCGCAGCTTCATCAAGAAGCTGAACGGCTTTTTCGGCCTGGCCATCTTCGACAAAGAAGAAAACTCCCTGTTCATTGCCCGCGACCGGTTTGGCGTGAAGCCGCTGCTGATTTACCGCGACGAGGACAAGCTGTTTTTTGCTTCGGAAATGAAGTCGATGATGGCGCTGGGCGTGCCCCGCAAGCTCGACTACGTGGCCCTGAGCCAGTACCTGCAGCTCAACTACATTCCCGGTCCGGCCAGCATTTTCAAGGGCGTGAAGAAGCTGCTGCCCGGCCACTACCTCTACATCAAGGACGGGAAAGTGGTGGGCAAAGCCTGGTACAAAATCCCCTACGACCCCAAAAAAGTCGCCAAGAACAAGCTCAGCTACGAGCAGCAGCAGAAGAAGCTGGTCGAGCTGATGGACGGCGCGGTGCAGCGCCGCCTCGTGGCCGACGTGCCCCTCGGCGCCTTCCTTAGCGGCGGCATCGACTCCAGCGTCATCACGGCCCTGGCCGCCCGCCACACGCCCCACCTCAACACGTTCAGCATCGGTTTCAAAGACGAGCCCTTCTTCGACGAAACCAAGTACGCCAACCTCGTGGCGGCCCGGCACAACACCAACCACACGGTGTTTTCGCTCACCAACAACGACCTCTACGAGCACATTCACGACATGCTGTCGTACCTCGATGAGCCGTTTGCCGACTCTTCGGCCCTGGCCGTGTACATCCTCAGCCAGCGCACCCGCCAAAAAGTGACCGTGGCCCTGAGCGGCGACGGCGCCGACGAGATGTTCGGCGGCTACAACAAGCACATGGGCGAATTCAAGGTGCGGCAGGGCGGCGTGAAGGCCGAAGCCGTGACGGCCCTGGGCTTTGTGTGGGATGCGCTGCCCAAGTCGCGCAACAGCTTCTTTGGCAACCGCATCCGGCAGCTGCAGCGCTTTTCGCGCGGCATGACGGCCGGCGTGAAAGACCGGTACTGGGACTGGGCCAGCTTCGCCTCGCCCGAGGACGCCCGCCGCCTGCTCAGCGCCGACAGCCGCCGCAAGGTGGGCAAAAAGGCCGCCGCCAAGCGCCGCAAGGACATTCTGGAAGACCTGCATTCCGACGGCGACCTCAACGAGGTGCTGCTCACCGACATGAAGCTGGTGCTGCCCTACGACATGCTCACGAAAGTGGACCTGATGAGCATGGCCAACTCGCTGGAGGTGCGCACCCCTTTCCTTGATTATAAGGTCGTCAACTTCGCCTTCTCGCTGCCCGTGAGCAGCAAGGTGGACGCCACGATGAAAAAGAAAATCGTGCAGGACGCCTTCCGCTCCGAGTTGCCCGCTGAGCTCTACGACCGGCCCAAGCACGGCTTCGAGGTGCCCTTGCTGAAGTGGATGCGCGGCGAACTGCGCAGCCTCATCGAAAACGACCTGTTGCGCGACGAGTTCATTGAGGCGCAGGGCATCTTCGACGTGCAGGCCATTCGCGACCTGAAGGCGCAACTGTTTTCGCGCAATCCCGGTGATGTTCACGCGCGTATCTGGGGCCTCATCGTGTTCCAGACGTGGTGGAAACAGTACATGGCCAGCTAATTAGCAGCCTGCTACGCGCAAGCAACGGCCCACGGCCCTAACTTTGCGCGGCCAAAATGAAATTTCTCACAATCCTTTTTATATGAAAATCGCAATTGTAGGCACTGGCTACGTAGGTCTGGTGACCGGAACGTGCTTTGCCGAAGTCGGCATCGACGTGACGTGCATCGACATCGACCAGAAGAAAATTGACAACCTGCACAAAGGCATCTTGCCGATTTACGAGCCCGGCCTCGAAGAAATGGTGAGCCGCAACGTGGAAAAAGGCCGTCTGCACTTTTCCACCAACATCGGCGAAGCCATCAAGGATTGCGATGTGGCGTTCATCGCCGTGGGCACGCCCCCCGGCGAAGACGGCTCGGCCGACCTGAAGTACGTGCTGGCCGTGGCCCGCAGCATCGGTGAGAACATGAACAGCTACGGCGTCATCGTGACCAAGAGCACGGTGCCCGTGGGCACGGCCGCCAAGGTGCGCGCCGAAATTGAAAAAGCCCTCGAGAAGCGCGGCGAAACCATCGAGTTCGATGTGGCCTCCAACCCCGAGTTCCTGAAAGAAGGCGCCGCCATCGACGACTTCCTCAAGCCCGACCGCATTGTGGTGGGCGTGGCCTCGGAGCGCGCCGAAGAGGTGATGCGTCGCCTCTACAAGCCCTTCCTGCTGAACGGCCACCCCATCATCTTCATGGACATTCCGTCGGCGGAGATGACGAAATACGCCGCCAACTCGATGCTGGCCACCAAAATCAGCTTCATGAACGACGTGGCCAACTTGTGCGAAATCATGGGCGCCGACGTGAACAAGGTGCGCCAGGGCATCGGCTCCGACGCCCGCATTGGCACCAAATTCATTTACCCCGGCATCGGCTACGGCGGCTCCTGCTTCCCCAAAGACGTGAAGGCGCT
The DNA here is from genome assembly GCF_016427455.1 of Hymenobacter miniatus. Taxonomy (NCBI): domain Bacteria; kingdom Pseudomonadati; phylum Bacteroidota; class Cytophagia; order Cytophagales; family Hymenobacteraceae; genus Hymenobacter; species Hymenobacter miniatus. The sequence goes on along the minus strand of NZ_JAELXR010000002.1, from coordinate 380,569 downwards.
CATCAAAACCGCCGAAGAAAACGGCTACAAGATGCAGGTGCTCAAGGCCGTGGAAAGCGTGAACGAGGACCAGAAATCGGTGCTCTTCAACAAGGTGAGCCGTCACTTCGGTGGCAACCTCAAGGGCCTGAAAATCGCCCTGTGGGGCCTGTCCTTCAAGCCCAAAACCGATGACATGCGCGAGGCTCCCTCGCTGGTTATCATCGAGAAGCTGCTGGCCGCCGGCTGCACCGTGACGGCCTACGACCCCGTGGCCATGCCCGAGGCGCAGCACATGATTGGCGACAGCATCACCTACGCCAAAGACGAATTTGCGGCCCTCATCGACGCCGACGCCCTGCTGGTGGTGACCGAGTGGCCCGACTTCCGCTCGCCCAACTTCGACGTGGTGGCCCGTCTGATGAAGCAGAAGGTCATTTTCGACGGTCGCAACATCTACGAAGCCAGCGAGCTGAAAGCCTTGGGCTTCGCTTACCACTGCATCGGCGTGAAAACCGACCACAAAGAGCCGGTGAAGGCGTAACAATCAGAGAATAACAGAACGTCATGCAGAGCGCGAGCGAAGCATCTTTACCTCAGGAGTAATTCATCTACTTGCGCAGTAAAGATGCTTCGCTCACGCTCGGCATGACGACCTACCCAGATAATATGACCAACCCTACTGAAGAAAAAAAACGCGTCCTGATTACCGGCGGAGCCGGTTTTCTGGGCTCCCACCTGTGCGACCGGTTCCTGAAAGAGGGCTACCACGTCATCGCCATGGACAACCTGGTGACGGGTTCGCTCCAGAACATTGAGCACCTGTTTGGCCGGCCCGATTTTGAATTCCACCAGGCCGACGTGAGCAAGTTCGTGTTCGTGCCCGGCAAGCTGGACTACATCCTGCACTTCGCCTCGCCGGCCTCGCCGATTGATTACCTCAAGATTCCGATTCAGACCCTGAAAGTGGGCTCTCTCGGCACGCACAACCTGCTGGGCCTGGCCCGCGTGAAAGGCGCCCGCATGCTGATTGCCAGCACCTCGGAAGTGTATGGCGACCCGGAAATCCACCCCCAGGTGGAGGAGTACTTTGGCAACGTGAACCCCGTGGGCCCGCGCGGCTGCTACGACGAAGCCAAGCGCTTCCAAGAAGCCATCACCATGGCCTACCACAACCACCACGGCCTGGAGACGCGCATCATCCGCATCTTCAACACCTACGGCCCGCGCATGCGCTTGGACGACGGCCGCGTGTTGCCGGCATTCCTCTCGCAGGCCCTGCGCGGCGAGAACCTGACGGTGTTCGGCGACGGCTCGCAGACCCGCTCGTTCTGCTACGTCGACGACCTCGTGGAAGGCATTTACCGCCTGCTGCTGAGTGATTACCACCTGCCCGTGAACATCGGCAACCCGTCGGAAATCACCATCAAGGAGTTCGGCGAGGAAATCGCGCGCCTCACCGGCGTCGAGTTCAAGCCGACCTACCAGGCCCTGCCCGAGAACGACCCCATGAAGCGCCGCCCGGACATCACCAAGGCCAAGGAAATCCTGGGCTGGGAGCCCAAGGTGGACCGCGCCGAAGGCCTGCGCCGCACCCTGGAGTATTTCAAGGAGCACGTGAAATAAAGCTTTCGCGCAAAGGCGAAAAAGAGCAGTTGGCATAGCCGGCTGCTCTTTTTTCGTTTTCATCCCCCACTTTTGTTTTTATGGCCGATTATCCCGCTCCGCATCTCATTCATTTCCCCAAGCTTGGCGACCCCGGCATTGGGTACATCTCGGTGGGCGAAAACGTACAGGACTCGCTGCCCTTTGCCGTGCAGCGCGTGTTCTGGACGTATTATACCCCCGAAAGCATCGTGAGGGGCCGCCACGCGCACCACCGCACCGAACAGGTGCTCATTGCCGTGGCCGGTCGCATCATCGTCACGACCGAGCTGGCCGACGGCGACATCCAGATTCACCGGCTCGAAGACCCCTACGTGGGGCTTTATATCCCGCCCTGCGCGTGGCACACCATGCAGTATTCGCACACGGCGGTGCAGCTGGCGCTGGCCTCGCAGCCCTACCGCGAAGACGACTACATTCGGGACTACGACACCTTCCGGCAGACATGGACGCCGAAAGCGTAGCCGGGCTGGTGGGCGCGAGGGCGGCCGACCTCGCCTTTTATTCGCCCTACTATTTCCTGCGGAACTTGCCCGCCGAGCGGCAGCAGGAGCTGTTTGGCACCGGGGCCGCGGCTCGCTGGGGCCAGCAGGCCGGCGAGGAAACCTACAGAGCCCCCGGCAGTCCGGAAATGCGCTGGCTGTGGCAGCAGCTGCCTTGGGATTCGGCGTACTTTGGCACTTCCATGCTGCGGCTGTTCACGGGCCTGTTTGGCCCGGAAGCCTCGCCCGCGGTACTTACCCAGGCGGCCGCTGGCCTGCGCGAGCACCTCGCAGCGCGGCACCCGGCTTTTTATGCGTTCAGCATCGTGCCAGCCGAGGACGTACGCTTGTTTCAGGCTCTTACCGGCGCTGGGTGGCGCCTGGTCGAAACCCGGCTCACGTTTTACCGCAGCGAGCTGGCCAGCTTTCAATTTCCATCCTTTCCGGTGCGCAGGGCAGACGTAGGGGAGGACGCGCACATTGGCCGGATTGCCGCTACGGCCCGCAACCCCTACGACCGGTTTCACGCCGACCCGTGGTTTGGCGTTGAACGAGCCGATGCCTACCTCGCCCGCTACGCCGAAAACACCGTGAGTGCTGGCTTAGCCACCACCGTGCTGGTGCCCGACGAGCCCGGCCTGCCCGTCGATTCGTTTCTGGCCATCAGCGACCTGACGCACGACGCTGAGGCCCTCGGCACCCGGCTGTCGCGGGTGCTGCTCACGGCCGTGGGGCCGGCCAATCGGGGCTGGCACCTGCGCCTCACGGCCGAAACCCTGCGTCGGGCCCAGGCCCTGGGCCACGAAGCTGTGTTGATGACCACCCAGGCCACCAACCACGCTGTGTTTCGGACGGCCGAGAAGCTGGGGTTCCGGCTCGGCGCAACTAGCCACGTATTGGCGTACAATAGCCATTAACTTTGGCCTTCCCGTGCTGCAGCCTGCGGTTTTCAGCCGGCCTTATTTGCGCCCTTCGCCTCTCTTCTGCTATGCCCAAACTTTCCGTTATTATTCCCTGCTATTTCAACGAGGAGAATATCCCGGTTACGTCGCGCGAGCTGGTGGCCAACGAGGTCAATTTTCCGCCCGAAGTCACGTTTGAGTACGTTTTCGTGAACGATGGCTCCGGCGATGACACGCTCGGGGCCCTGCGCCGGGCCCAGGCGGAGTTTCCGGGCCGCATCCGCGTGGTGGACCTGGCCGGCAACGTGGGCTCCTATAATGCCATTGTGGCCGGCATGGCCCACGCCACCGGCGACTGCCTGGCCGTCATCACCGCCGATTTGCAGGACCCGCCCGAGCTGATGGCCCGCATGTACGGCCACTGGCAGCAGGGCTTCAAGCTGGTTATCGGCAACCGGCAGGACCGCGAGGAAACCGGCTTGTCGCAAACCCTGGCCAAGACGTTTCACTGGCTGATGAAGAAGCTGGCCCTGCGCAACATCCCCGACGGCGGCTTCGACTTCGTGTTTTTTGACCGGCAGGTGGCCACTGAGGTGCTGAAGCTGCACGAGCGCAATTCCAACGTGTTTTACCTCATGGTGTGGCTGGGATTTGCCTACGTCAACATCCCCTACACGCGGCGCAAGCGCCAGATTGGCAAGTCGCGCTGGACGCTTTCCAAGAAGATAAAGCTGCTCATCGATTCCCTGATGGCTTTTTCCTTCGTGCCCATTCGCGCTATCTCGGTGCTGGGGCTGGGGCTGGGGCTTGTCGCCCTCGTTTACGGGCTCTACGTCATCGCCCTCAAGTTTCTGCATCCCAATGAGCCGGCCGGCTGGACCACGCTCATGGTGGTGCTGCTCGTGGTGTCGGCTTTCCAGATGGTGGCCCTCGGCGTGATTGGCGAATACGTGTGGCGCGGCCTCGACGCCGCCCGCCAGCGCCCGCTCTACGTGGTGCGCGACGTATATGAGCTGCCTGGCACGGAGCTGGGTGGCCACTAGCGCGCAGTGGCAGTGGAACTAGGCCTACGGCTGCTGGGGGTGGCATTGGGAACCCTGTGCCTGTGCTACGGCGCGGGTTCGGGGTTGCTGCGCTGGCTGCGGCCCGTCGCCGAAGAATTTTTCTGGAACTGCTTTCTGCGGCTGCTCAGCGGGACGGTGCTGCTCACGGCCTCCTATGCCATCTGGCAGACGCGGGGCGCCACCACCTTGTTGCCGGTGCTGCTGCTGGTGCTGGGAGTTCTCTACGCCCTGCGGGCTCCATTAGGCACTGTGCCCGGGCCCGCCTTTGGCACCGCTCGCCAGCTGGCCTGGGTGCTGGCCCTGGCTGGGGTGGTGTTTGTCGGCCAGTTTCTGCTGGTATACGAGCCAGGCTCACCGTTTTTGCAAACCCCGTTTCAGGACTATGTGTACTACAGCCGCCTCACGCTGCCACTCAACCACCTGGGCATCGAAACCAACTCGCTGGAAATGCTGTACCCGCAGTTTCAGACGGCGCAGCCCTACCACTATTTCGGCATCTGGCTCAATGCCCTGACCGTGCGCCTCACGGGCCTGCCATCGGTGTGGGTGTATTTTGTGAGCGTGGCCACCGTGTTGCTGACCATGTGCGGGGTGGGCTTTGCCGCCATCTACGCGCACTGCGGGCTGCGGCCCCGCTGGGCGGTGGTGCTGGGCCTGGCCACGCTCACCGTCACGGGCACCTGCTGGCCCTACCTGCTGCGGTACCGCGTCATCCTCGACGGCTCGCTGATTGCGCATTTGCCGCTGGTGCTGCACCCCAAGCTGGCGTCCATTTATTTGTTTGAGCTGCTGAGCGTGTTGCTGCTGTTGCGGCACCGGTACCGGGCCGCGGGGCTGGCTGTGGCCGCCGTGCCGCTGGCGTTTATATCCACGGCTCCGGCCATTGGCCTGGGCGTAGTGGGCATGGCTGCATACTTGTGGGCCACCCGAAAAGCTTCGCTACGGGAAGCCATGGCCGTGGTGGCGCCCACGGCGGGGGTAGCGCTGTATCTGGGCGTTTTTTACCTGTTGAGTTCCCGCATCGTGCAGCTGCCGGGCGCGGGGCAGGAGGTAGCGCTGGCCGCCATCATTCCGCCGGCTGGCGAAGCGCGTCTGGTCTTCAACATCGCCGTTGGCACCCTGCTCATCTACGTCCTGTACTTCGTTGGCCATGCTGCGCTGATGGCGGGACTGGGGTGGCGCACCGTCACGCGGGCGACCCTGCTCGCCGACCTGCCCCTGCTGGTCTGGGCCGTAATGACCGTGCTGGGAGCTGCCCTGATGCGCGCCATTGGTCATCATTTTCTCGACGCGTTTCAGTTTTTTTCCAATCCCGTGCTGCCGCTGTCGGCGGCCATCGTTGCGGTGGGGATAGGCCGCGCCGTGCAGGGCTCGCACGCGGTACGACCCATGCTGGCGGTGGCCGGCATGGCCGCGCTGGCGTTGCTGAATACCCGCACCGATACCACCGGCAACGGCCGCTTCTCCAGCCACTTTCTCAAGCAAGTAGGGCCGGTGCTCCGGGCGCTGCCCAACCGCGGCGGCTACCTGCTGGCCGATGCCGACTACGAGAACGCCTACATGCTGTGGGCCGATTCGTACACGGCGGGCACCTACGTCTCCAATTTTAAAAACGACTATCAGCTGCTTTCCCTCTCGGCCCTGGTGCCCGATAGCCTGAGCACCGACCCACGCTACGCCCAAGGAGCCCTGGAGGCCGGGGTTGCCCAGCGCAACACCACCCTGTACCGGCTGGCCGAGTTGCAACGCCAGAAAGGACACCCCGTGTGCGCCGATAGCCTGCCGCTGGCACTGGTGCGCGAGGCGCAGCTGGCATTCATCTGCGCCTCGCGCCGGGCCGTGCTGCCTGCTTCCCTGCAGCCGTTGGTGCGGGCCAGCTACCGGGATTTCACTTCTGGAGAAGTGCTGTACGTGCTCAAATCAATTGCTAAATAACAGGGGTGTATGAATGAGGCTGCTGACAATGATTTTGACAAGTAGTTGAACGCGAATGCGGATTTAGGTTTGGGGGCAGGCTCAAGAGTTCATTACGCAACGGTGGTCCATTCAAGAGGTGTTGAACGCAGGCCGATTGTTATCACTTTGGTTACACGAAAGGTTGCTTAAAAGCTGAACATACCCAAAACTCGATGCCCCCGACGCAAAGGGAGGTACGGCCTTGTTATCTTTGCAGCCCATATATCTGCTATTACAGCTTCGTTCATGACCGTTCCGTTTCTCTCCTTTTCTCCCCAGCACGACCCTATCCGTACGGAAATGCTGTCCGCCTTGGCCGATGTGTATGACAAACAATGGTATGTGCTGGGCGAGCAGGTAAAGGCCTTTGAAGCCGAATACAGTGCTTTCAACCACGTGGCCCACACGGTGGGCGTGGCCAATGGCCTCGACGCGCTGCACTTGGCGCTGGAAGCACTGGGCGTGAAGCCCGGCGACGAAGTCATCGTGCCCAGCAACACCTACATCGCTACCTGGCTGGCCATTTCCTTCGTGGGCGGCGTGCCGGTGCCCGTCGAGCCCAATCCTTATACTTACAACCTCGACTCCGCCCGCCTGGAGGCCGCCATCACGCCGCGCACCAAGGGCGTCATGCCGGTGCACCTCTACGGGCAGGCCTGCGAGATGGGCCCCATCATGGACATCGCGCAGCGCCACGGCCTGTGGGTGGTGGAAGACAACGCCCAGTCCCAAGGCGCCACTTGGCAGGGCGGCATCACGGGCAGCTTCGGGCAGGTAAACGGCACCAGCTTTTACCCCGGCAAAAACCTGGGCGCCCTTGGCGATGCTGGGGCCGTGACCACCAACGACGAAACCCTGGCCACCAAAATTCGCACCTTGCGCAACTACGGCTCGCAGCAGAAATACTACAACGAAGTAGTAGGCCACAATTCCCGCCTCGACGAGCTGCAGGCGGCAGCCCTGCGCGTGAAGCTGCCGCACCTGCCCACTTGGACGGCCCAGCGACAAGCCGTGGCCGCTCTTTACAACCAGCACCTCGCAGGCATCGGTGGGCTCCTGCTGCCGGCCGTGGCCGAAGGCGCCACCCACGTCTATCACCTTTACGTGGTGCGCACCGGCCAACGCGATGCTTTGCAGACCCACCTCACGGCGGCCGGCATCGGCACGCTCATTCACTACCCCGTGCCGCCGCACCGCCAGCAGGCGTATGCCCACCTCAACATTCCGGCCGGTACCTACCCAATTGCCGAGGAGCTCGCCGCTACCAGCCTGAGCCTGCCCATGTGGCCCGGCATGACTGAAGAACACGTGGCGGCCGTGGCCGCCGCCGTGCGTGGTTTCATTGGCAGCTAACTTCTGCTGCTTATTTACGGTATACCTTTCCCATGTCGGTTCCTCGTCTTATTGAGTTTTCTAAAATAGGCTCCCCTGCCTTAGGGTACATTACGGTGAGCCAGAATAGTACCCTCCCCTTTACTGTGCAGCGGGTGTATTGGACTTACTACACACCCGATTCCGTGATTCGGGGCCACCACGCCCACCACGACTTGGAGCAGTTGATTTTTGCCACCAGCGGGCGCATCGAGTTTGTGCTGGAAGGGGTGGATGGCAAGACCGAAACCTTCGTGTTGGATTCGCCCAATGTGGCACTTTACATCCCTAAACTGTACTGGCGCACAATTAAGTTTTCGCACAACGCCGTATTGCTGTGCTTGGCATCTCTGGAGTACAGTGAAGAAGATTATATTCGGGAATACGCTGTATTTCAAGCTTTACAGCAGCAATTTAAAAATTTGGCGCCCCGACAATTATGATCCCTCAAGTAAGAACAACACTCGAAGTTCGTCACTATGAACCATCGGCGTCAGCTGTCTGGAATGCGTTCATCGACCAGTCGGCGAACGGCACTTTCTTGTTCAGACGGGAATTTATGGAATATCATGCCGACCGGTTTGAGGACCACTCTTACTTGGTTTGGCGCAAAAACGAGCTTGTTGCCGTATTCGTAGCCGGGCGCTCGCGCACTTCTTCAATTCCAACCACCCTCGTTGCGCATCCGGGACTCACATACGGTGGGTTAGTGTACGCCACCGAACTGAAGTATGCGTTGCTGGAGGAGGTGTATGATGCTTTGTTTACAGCCTTTCGGGCAGATGGATTTACTTCCTTGCTGGTCAAGCCCGTAGCCCGGGTGTTCTGCCGTCAGCCCGCCGAGGCCAGCTTATTTTACTTCCATCAGCAGGGATTCGCCTTGCAAAGACGGGAGTTGAATTCTGTAATCGACCTGACCCAACCGTTACGCATCAGCAAGGGGCGGAAAGACAATGTGCGCAAGGCCCGCAACGCGGGCGTGACTGTGGCGATGAGCAATGACTTTTCGGAGTTCTGGCCCTTGCTCGTGGCCAACCTCTGGCAAACTCACGGGGTGCGACCGCCACACTCAGAAGCTGAAATTCGGTTGCTTCAACAACAATTCCCCGACAATATTCAGCTGTATGTGGCCCGCTACGCGGAGGCGGTGGTGGGCGGCGTGCTGCTGTTTCTCGACGCTGCCCACGGCTTCGTGCACACCCAGTACATTTCGGCCAATGAGCAAGGCAAACAAGTAGGGGCCGTCGACGCCATCATTGCCCAGGTGCTCACCGATGTTCAGGGCGTTTTTCCGCGTTTTTCCTTTGGAATATCCACTGCCGAAGGAGAATTGAATGCAGGATTGCTCGCGCAGAAAGAAGGCTTCGGAGCCACCGTTGAATTAATTGATACGTATGAAAAAGCCTTCTGATTATTTAGGCGCAAAAATATCTCGCTAATGAGCGCCTTAGAAGTAGTGCCTGCCGACCAATTGCGAATCGATAAATTTGATGAGCATGTATTAGACTTGTCTTTTTATTGGGTAAATGACCCAGAAATTCGGACGTTAATAGATGGTCAGCACGTAGACAAAGCAGAACAGCTTCGCTGGTTCTCAACGTTAGGCCAACGAACAGATGTACTCATTCGAAGTATTTGGCACGGCAATGTAGCCATCGGCGTAATGGGGCTTAAGCACATTACTTCTGACGACGCGGAGTATTGGGGCTATTTGGGTAATAAAGATTATTGGGGACGCCAAATAGGTCTTTGGATGATAGCAGAAGCGGTGCGGCTGGCACAGGAGCGTGGATTGCGGCGCATATACTTGCGAGTACTTCCAGATAATGAGCGCGCTGTGCGCCTATATCGCAAAACAGGCTTCCACTTCGTGAAAACTGAGGATAAGTTAGACCCCCGTTTCTTGGTAATGGAGCGTAAAATAATGGCCAACGACCAAAATGTTCATGAATAATTCATTGAAGCACAGTGCGCCGTTGGTGAGCATAGGCGTCGCTTCCTACAACAACGACTCCTATGTTATTCAGACATTAGAAAGTATTCGCCTGCAGACCTACAAAAATTGGGAACTAATAATCATAGACGACTGCTCAACTGATAATTCTGTAAAATTGATTCGCTCTTGGCTTACGGCATATCCAGAATTGAAAGCCACACTGGTTGCAAAGGAAATTAACAGGGGGGTGTGCCATACTCTTAATTCCTTCCTCGGCATGGCGAAGGGAAAATATGTTTCCACCATCGGGTCCGATGATATATTCTCGCCAGATAAGCTGACACGCCAAGTCGCATTGATGGAAGCTGCTCCACCAAAAGTCGGGCTTGTCTATACCGATTTGAGCAAAATCGACGCGGCAGGAAATATTTTGGTGCCTTCTGTATATGATACAAAAGAAATTTTGCCATTTGCAGGTGACGTATGGCTGGAAATGCTAAAAACTAACTTTTTGGGTGCCATGACGCTGCTCATTCGCCGAGAATGCTTCACCAATGTTGGGTTTTTTGATGAGAACTTAGCATACGAAGATTGGGATATGTGGCTGCGTTTGGCACGCAAGTATGAGTTTTTATACTTGCCCGAAATAACGTGTTATTATCGAATTCACGGTAATTCTTTCATGCATAAACGTAAGCGCCAGTTAATAGAAACCAATTTGCGTATTGTTAGCAAGCACCTTGGTGTTAGTTCTGAAGGCGATTCCATCATTCATCAGCACATCGCCGCCTTCTCAGAAGAATTGTACCTGCTTGGTAGCTCCGAAAGCGTGCAGTGGCTTAATCGGCGCCAAGAAGTGCAACCCAGTGTTCGCGGCTGGGCTTTGTTGCAACTCGCTCGGCTGGGTGTGCCCGCCAATCGTGTAGCCCAGGCTTATGGATGGCTGAAGCAGTTTTTAGGGTGAATGCTTCTTCATTCTTTTTCCTATAATAAAGCTCAATGCCCACTGTTCGCGGTATTCGTTTTCGCCTCGCCGAGGCTTTGCGCCAAACGGCCGACCGTCTTTTTGTGCCGCCCGGCGGCGGGTCCATCCGCGACATTGGCCTAGGCAAGCTGGGGCCAGCAGCGCCGCGCGCGCTGGTGGTTTACGTCATCCACGCCATGCCGTACTACGTGGCCAACAAGCTGGAAAGCGCGCCCATGCTCAACGAGCATTCCATGTACTGGGAAATTGCCGAGATGGTGCGGCAGCTGAACGAGCGCGGCTACGTGGTGGATTTCTACGACGTGTTTTGCCCGGAGCCCATCGACTGGCCGCGCTACGCCGCCGCTTTTGTGCAAAGCGACCGACTGGCCGAATGCCCCCCGGAGCTGCCCGTCAAAAAAGTGTTTTACTGCACCGAAAACCACTGGGCCTTTCAAAACCTGGCCGAGATGACGCGCATCAAAGCGTTTCGGGACCGTACCGGCATTTGGGTGCGGCCCGAGCGCCAGACCCGCATCAGCTTTTCCGACGAATACGCCGACTACATCACTCTGCTGGGCACGCCGTTTCAGGGCCAGCTCTACAGCGCCCGTCCCCAACGGCACCAACTCGACATTTCCGTGGCTGCCGTGCCCACGCACGAGCCCAAAAACGTGCCCGCGGCCCGCGCCAATTTTTTGTGGCTGGGCAGCGGCGGCGCCGTGCTCAAAGGGTTGGATTTGGCGGTGGAAGCCTTTCGCTCCCTCCCCGACGCCCATCTGTACATTGCCGGCGGCATCGAGCGGGAGCCGCGCCTCTGGCAGTGGCTCAAGCCGTTGCTCGAAGCGCATGCCAACCTGCACTACCTGGGTTGGGTAGACGTGGGCAAGCCGGCTTTTGCCAAGCTGGCAAATAATTGCATTGGCGCCGTGTACCCCAGCGCTTCGGAGGGCGGGGGAGGGGCCGTGGCCCAGCTGCTGCACTTTGGCCTGATTCCCATCGTGACCCAAACCGCCACGGTGCGGGCTGCCCACCTGGGCTTCGAAATACCCAGCCAGGAGCCCGACCTCATCATCGCCGCCATCCGCGAGCACGTGCGCACCATGTTGGGGTGGCCCGAGGCCGAATTGGCGCGCCGCTCGGCTGAAGTCCAGGCCTTTGCGGACGCTCATCACACCCGCCCGGCTTACGCCGCCAGCTTCGCCGCCCTGCTCGACCGCATGGCTTTATGAGCCCAGCCGGCGGCTAACGGACCAGGCTGCCTTACCTTTGCCGAACTTACACCCTAACTCACCGGCCTCCTGAATGGCGGTTGAGGGCTTCTTTTCGTTGCTTTTTTATGTCGAAGACCCACGTAGTTATTACCTCCATTTTCGCGCCCACCAAGGCCGTGACCAAGATTGCGGCCATGCCCGAGTACCAGCTCGTGGTGGCCGGCGACAAGAAATCGCCCGCCGACTGGCAGGCCGATGGCGTGCACTACCTGTCCGTGGCCGACCAGGAGGCCCAGGGCTTCCGCATGAGCGAAAAGCTGCCGTTCAACCACTACGGCCGCAAGATGATAGGCTACCTGCACGCCATCAAGGCGGGCGCCACGGTCATCGTCGACACCGACGACGACAACATTCCCTACGACGGTTGGGTGTTTCCGGCATTTGAGGGGCAATTCGACACGGCCCCGGCCAACAAGGGCTTCGTCAACATCTACAAGAACTTCACCAGCCACCACATCTGGCCCCGCGGCTACCCGCTGGACCTGATTCTGAACACCGACCACAACCTGAAAGAAGCCGACCTGACCGCCGAAACCGCCAAAATCGGTTTCTGGCAGGGCCTGGCCGACTCCGACCCGGACGTGGACGCCATCTACCGCTTGGTGGACAACACCGAGATTTTCTTCGACAAGCGCGCCCCCATTGTGCTGCCCGAAGGCACCCTCTGCCCCTTCAACTCCCAGAACACGGCCGTGCGCCAGGAGCTGTTTCCGCTGCTCTACCTGCCGGCTTACGTCACGTTCCGCTTCACCGACATTCTGCGCGGCCTGGTGGCCCAGCCCATCATGTGGGCGCACGGCTACCGCCTGGGCTTCACCGAAGCCACGGTGCTGCAGGAGCGCAACCCGCACGACTACGTGAAGGATTTTGAGTCGGAAATTCCTTGCTACCTGCACCCCAACCGCGTGATTGCGGCCGTAAAGCGCGCCATCGACCCGGCCAATACCGTGAGCGAAAACCTGCGCCGCGCCTACGCCGAGCTGGCCACCGAAAATATCGTGACGGCTCAGGAGATTGAATTGTTGGAGTTGTGGCTGGCCGACGTGGCGGCCCTGACGAAGTAAGCTGGTTCCAATGCAGGAGTTTCCTTCTCTTTCCATTGTCATTCCGTCCTGGAACCAAGGCCGATTCATCGACCGCACCCTGCTCAGCATCTTCAAGCAGGACTATCCGGGCACGGTCGAGGTCATCGTGTCCGACGGCGGCTCGACCGATGAAACCGTGGACGTGCTGAAAAAGTACGGCGACCGGCTCATCTGGTGGTCGGCGCGCGACAAGGGCTTTGTCGACGCCGTGACCAAGGGCGTGGCCCGCGCCACCGGCGAAATCCTGGCCATTCAGAGCTCCGACGACTACTACCTGCCCGGCGCGTTCCGGGCCATGGCGGCGGCGTTTCAGCACTACCCCGCGGCCAGCTTCATTTCGGGCGGCGAGTACGCCATCGACCTGCAGGGCAACGTGGTGAGCAGCAGCAGCCCCGTGGGCGACATCACGCCGCACTCCATCCTGTTCCAGACCATTCCGCCACAGCACGCCACCTTCGTCAAGCGCAAGTTTTTTGAGGAAACCGGCGGCATGCGTCGCGAAGTGGACATGTGCGCCGACATCGACCAGTGGTACCGCGTGGCGCACCTGGCGCCGGGCCGCTACATCTCCGACATGCTGGCCGTGTACCAGTTGCACCCCGACCAGCGCACCACCACCAGCGACAAGTGGTACCCCAACCTGGTGAAAATGGTGGAGCTATGCGAACAGGAGCCGCGCTACGGCCAGAAGTTTCGCCTTACCGACGAAGAGCGCCGCAACCTCTACACCTACTGGGAAATCAACTGGACCGGCAAGCGCGACATGAGCGCGGCGCGGCCCATTGCCTTTCGCAAGCTGCCCGGCCTGTTGAGCTACAGCCCCCGCACCCGCCGCATGATTCTGGGCGCGAGCGTGAACCCAATGCTGAAGAAGCTGGTTCCAACTGGTTTACTTAAGGCCATGCGACCCGACCCGGCAACGGCTCCGGCAGCGGCCGTGGACCTGGACTGGTGGAAAGAAACCCCCGCCGATGCCCGCCCGGCCGGCGCCCCCAAGAAATAACCGAGCTTTTGAACCCTACCGATATCGCTATGACTAGCATCGAAAAAAACGCGAAAATCTACGTGGCGGGCCACCGTGGCATGGTTGGCTCGGCCATGGTGCGTCGCCTGACCAAGGCCGGCTACCAGAACTTAGTCACGCGGACTTCGCGCGAGCTCGACCTGCGCAATCAGGCCGCCGTGGCCCGTTTTTTTGAAGAAGAGAAGCCGGAGGTTGTGGTGCTGGCCGCCGCCAAGGTGGGGGGCATTCACGCCAACAACGTGTACCGGGCCGAATTCCTGTACGATAACCTCATGATTGAGGCCAACGTGGTGCACCAGAGCTACCTGCACGGCGTGAAGAAGCTCTTGATGCTGGGCTCGTCGTGCGTGTACCCCAAACTGGCGCCCCAGCCGCTGCGCGAAGACGCCCTGCTGACCGGCCCCCTGGAGCAAACCAACGAGCCCTACGCCGTGGCCAAAATTACGGGCATCAAGCTCTGCGAAACCTACCGTTCGCAATACGGCTGCGATTTTATCTCGGTGATGCCCACCAACCTCTACGGGCCCAACGACAACTACGACTTGAACAACTCGCACGTGCTGCCGGCGCTCATTCGCAAGTTTCACGAGGCCAAGGAAGCCAACGCTCCCGAAGTGCAGGTGTGGGGCTCGGGCAACCCGCGCCGCGAATTCCTGCACGTCGACGACCTGGCCGATGCCTGCCTCCACCTGCTGCACAACTACAGCGGGGCCGAGTTGGTGAACGTGGGCACCGGCGAAGACCTGAGCATCCGCGAGCTGGCCGAGCTGGTGGCCCGCACCGTGGGCTACACCGGCGCCCTGCGCTTCGACGCGTCCATGCCCGACGGCACCCCGCGCAAGCTCATGGACGTGAGCAAGCTGGCTGGCCTGGGCTGGCACTACCAGATTGGGCTGGCCGAAGGGTTGCGGGCTGTGTATGAGGAGTACGCCGCGCGTCCGGAGGCCGCCGTTATCCGGTAAAACCCGCCTCCCGTCTCGGCACCTTACGCGGATATGGACATCGTCATCAAATCATTCAACCGGCCGTATTACCTCGACCGTTGCTTGCGCAGCATCTACCGCTACGTCACGGGCGACTTTACGCTGCGGGTGCTCGACGACGGTACCCCACCGGAATACCTGGACCGCATTCGGGCGCAATATCCGGCGGTGCAAATATTCTGCTCGCCGCGCTACCCCAATAAAGTGGCGGCCTTGCGCCGGCACGTCGACGGCGGAGCTTCCTTCGACCAAAAGGTGATTCCGTTTGATTTTTGGGTGGAGCAGATTCGGGCGTGTTCGGACATTTTTCTGCTGATTGAAGACGATATCTGGATAACCGGCCCCCTGGACCTGGCGGCGTTTGCACAGCAAATGCAGGCCCAACGCCTGGCCATGGTGAAGCTGAGCTGGCTGGGCAACGAGCGCCTGAATGGCGGCCGCCGGGTCATCCTGCCCTCCGCGGGGGCGGTGGAGCTGGAGGAAATGGTGCCTAGCATCCCGCTATCTACCCAAACGGTGTTCCTGAACCGCTTTCGCGTGCGCTCGGTGCTGTATCACGCCCGTCTGCTTCGGTTCTGCAAGACCGACATGGAATACCAGTTGCCGCTATACGCCTTGTACGCGGTGGCTTCGGCCTTTTTCAAGAAGGAGTACTGGTTACACCTCTGGCCAATGGGCCAGGTCCAGGTTGACGAGGCCGAGCAACTGCGGCGGGCGCATTCGTGGTGGCGGCGCACGGGCGGCCGCTTTGCCAAAACCCGGCAGGAGCTCACCCGCACGTCGTTCATTACCTCGGCCACCAACGTTTTCGCTGGCGTGCGGCTGGACCCCTTCGTGCTGAACTACCTGCTGAACGAAGCCTGGCTGCGTGGCGACTTGGACGCTATGCATGATTTCCCGCAGGATTTTGCGCCGGAATACCTTCGCCCACTGCTCGAGGCCGCGGCCAATGAACGCGCCACCTACCCCGAATGGCTGCGCTGGACGGAAGAATTCAAAGGCCAGTACCGCCGCCTGGGCTGTGTCGTGGAGTAGCCGGCGCTTCCGGCGTGCCGGCTGAGGCCTAACAAACAGCTGCGTCATGCCCGCGCGGTGGGCCCGTTGGCGTAATATCCCCGGCTTTTTACTATTCTCATGTTAAAACAGCGCCTGCTCGACCTGACGCAGCCCTTGCGCCAGAAAGGCTCTTTCGCTCAGAACTTCTTCGTCACGTTTTCGGGGTCGGCGGCCGTCACGGCGTTGGGCTTCCTGCTCACGCCCATCATGACGCGCATTTACCCGCCGGCAGCGTACGGGCAAATGGCGGTGCTCAACGCGGCGGTGAGCAACCTGACGCTGCTCACCACGCTCACCTACCAGAGCGCCGTGCCGCTGCCCAAAACCAAGGAAGATGCCCTGTCGCTGATGCAGCTGTCGGGGGTGCTGTCCGTGGGCTCGTTTGTTCTGATTAGCTTGGTGCTGCTGCTGTTTGGCCCCTGGATAACGGCGTGGCTCGACGTGCAGGCCCTGGGTGGCTGGTTCTACCTGCTGCCCGTGTTGCTGCTGTTCTACAATCTGTCGCTGCTGCTGAGCTCCTGGTATACGCGCACCAAGGAGTTTCGCACGCGAACGGGTGCCGACGTGGTGGCTACCGTGCTTGGGCGGGCATTTACCATTGGCAGTGGCTTAGTCACACACGGGCATCCGGGTGGATTGGTGCTGGGCGATGTGTTCGGTAAGTTCACCACCTTCGTGGCCCTGCTGCGCAGCGGGGTTCACCGCGAATGGGGCGAGTTGCGGCGCACGTTTTCCTGGGCGCGGGTGCGGAAGGCGGCCCATGACTTCCGAGAATTTCCGCTCTACACGCTTCCGGGGACTTACGTCAACACGCTGTCGGCGCAACTGCCCATTTTCTTTCTCACCAGCGGGTTTGGCGCCACGGTGGTGGGGCTATACTCGTTTTCGGTCACGCTGCTGGAAATTCCGGTTGGGCTCACGGGCTCGGCCATTGCGCCGGTGTTTTACCAGAAAGCTTCGGAGCTATACCACACCGACCTGCCTCGCCTGCGCGAACTCACGCTCAACATTTACAATAAGCTGCTTTACGTCGGCATCGTGCCGTTGGGCCTCATTACCGTGTTCGGCGACTGGATTTTCAAAATTGCCTTCGGCGCGCGCTGGGAAATGGCCGGCGTATTTACCGGCTATTTGGGCTACTACTATATTTTCAAGCTCACCTCGCAGGCCACTGGCAACCTCTATACGGTGCTGGGCAAGCAGCGCTACCTGCTGCTGACCAACCTGCTGCTGCTTGTGACGCGCGCTGCCGGGCTGGCCATGGGCGTGTACCTGCACAACGTGGACCTGGCGCTGCTGCTGTTCGGGGTGGGCAGCTTGGCGTGCATTTTCCTCATCGACATGCACATCCTGCACCTGTTGGGCCTGCCTGTGGTGCGCATTGCGCTGCGGACCATTCTATTGCTCGGCGCTACGCTGCTGCTGCTCAAAGGGCTGCGCATTGGGATAGAATCTGTGTTTTTGAAGGCTTAGCGGCAGCAGGGCCCGGGGCCCGGCCACCGCGCGGCGAGTTTCTGTGGTCAGCAAAAGCGACTTTGGGGGAGGAGCGGGCGTACCTTTGCGGGTGCTGCCGGGCCAAGGCTGCGTGGCAAATGCCTGGGCCTAGGGCTGCGGCTAGCCGTAAAGTCTTTCCGCGGCCCACAAGGCGGCATTTGTTTTTTTTCGTATTCAAGGCCGCCCGTTGACGGGCAAAGCCAACATTTTTCGCATCAGCCGTTCTCTTTTTTGCTTTATGGAGCCATCAACCATCAACCTTTCCTATTACATCACCACTTTCAATAAACTGCCTTACCTCAAGATTGCGCTGACGGACCTGATAGAAAACCGGCAGCCCGACGAGGAAATTGTGGTGTCGGACGGGGGAAGCAAGGATGGCACCGCCCAGTGGCTGCAGGAGCAGTATGACGCCGGCCGCATTCAGGGCTTCATGTCGGCGCCCGACAAGGGCGAGGCCCACGGCGTGAACCGGGCCTTGCTCGCTTGCCGCGGCACGCTGCTCAAATGGATAAACGACGATGACGTGTTTTGCTACCCGGCCATTCGTGAGTGCAAGGAATTCATGCTGGCCAACCCGGACGTGGACGTTATCGGCGCCGACGGCTTCGACAACTATACCGGCCAGGCGCTGGAGCTGATTGAGCACACCGCTCACTTTGCCAAGTGGAAGCAGACCAAGGAGCCTTTTGGTTTCTACGGCCCCGGCCTGATGCTCCGGCACTCTTCGCTGCCCCTCATCGGCCTCACGCACAGCCTGAGTCGATTCGTCGACAACGAGTACACCTACCGCATCATGTGCCTGCCGCTGCAGGTGGTGTGGTACCGCCAGCCCATGTTCGTGCGCATCATCAACGAAGACAGCAACACGCTCAAGTTTTTGAAAATAAAGAACATCGAGCAGGGCATAAACGACAAGTACCGCGAAATCGCCACGGGCCGACCCGTGTCCGAACTCAACCGCCGCCGGGCCATCAATTCGCTGAAGCAAAAGGCGTACGGGCTGCTGCACCGCAAATCGTCGGCCATCAAAGCCGAAAACTTTGCTCAGCAGGATTTTGCCACCACCTACGCCCAGCACCGCGCCACGTTGTACCAGTCGTTCGACCCCAAGAAGGCCGAGAAGTTTACGCGCTAGCCCGACGGTGCCGCTGACCTGTGGCACGCTCCTTGGTAGGGGAGGCGCCACGCCAATAGGCTGCCGCGCCTTGGTGCGACAGCTACACAAATACTTATGAGCGAAGTACTTCCCATTGCCGTTGGGCTGATAGGCTACGGAAACGCGGGCCGCATTTACCATGCGCCCTTCCTGACGGCGCTGCCTCAGTTCCGGCTGCGCAAAGTGAGCACCCGCCGCGCCGCGCCGCTGCCCGGCGACGCCGTGCGCGTGGACAGCGCCGAAGAAGTGCTGGCCGATGAAGCCATTGAACTGGTGATAATAGCCGCTCCCAACCATCGGCACGCCGACCTGGCGCGGGCGGCGCTGCGCGCGGGCAAGCACGTGGTGGTCGACAAACCCTTCACCCTAAACGCTGCCGAAGCCGATGAGCTGATAGCGCTGGCTCAAGAGCAGCAGCGCCTGCTCACCGTGTACCACAACCGCCGCCTGACCAGCGACTTCCGCACCGTGCAGCAGGTGATGAACAGCGGCCTGCTTGGCCGCGTGGTGGAGTACGAAGCGCATTTCGACCGCTACCGGCCCGGCATTTTGGCGGGCTCGTGGAAGGAAGAAGACGTGCCCGGCAGCGGCATTCTCTACGACATGGGCGCCCACCTCATCGACCAGGCGGTGCAGCTCTTTGGCTACCCCCAGGCCGTAGCGGCCGACCTGCGCGTGCAGCGCCGCCACGGCGCCGCCATCGACAGCTTCGACCTCGGCCTGCGCTACCCCGACGTGAAGGTGACTCTCAAAGGCAGCATGCTGGCCGGCGATGCCTTTCCGCAGTTCACGGTGCTGGGCGAGCAGGGCTCGTTCATCAAGCGCGGACGCGACATTCAGGAGGATGCCCTGCGCAGCGGCGCTTCGCCCACCGAAACCATCGGCTGGGGCCGCGAGCCCGAAGCCTACTGGGGCAGCCTGACCACCGCCCACGCCGGCCTCGACCTGACGGCCGTAATCAAGAGCGAGCCCGGCGACTACGGCCTCTTCTACCGCAACCTCTACGCTGCCATCCGCGAAGGCGCTGAGCTACTGGTGAAGCCCCGGGAAGCGCGCAACGTCATCCGCATACTGGAGCTGGCGCAGCAGAGCAGCCGCGAGCAGCGGCCGGTGCCCTTCGCCGAATAGCCGACGGGCGTGCCGGGCCAGTCAGTCTGATTTTGGGAGGGCCTAGCCGGCGTGGCCGAACCCGGGTAGGTGGCCAGCTGTGCGAAGGCTTTTGGCAACTGACCATTACCTTTGCATTCTATTTGCACGAAAAGTGCAACAGGAAGTTGTCCACGCCTGCTGTCAGAGCAGGCACGCGCACCAACCTCTTTTATCCACTCAAAATGCCAAACTCAAGCGCCGATGTTGCACCGGCGTGGCTTGTCTTGGCAAAGACGTATGCGCTTTGTCTATCCGAAAGAGGCTGAATTTTAAGTATGAAAGTAGTAATATTTGGTAATACGGGTTTTGCTGGGCAAAACGTAACCGACGAGCTGGCCCGGCACGACGTGGAAGTGGTGGGTACCTCGCTACGTGGCGGCCTCGACCTGCGCGACCCCGTGGCCACGGCTGCTTTCCTGCGCCAGCACCAGCCCACTCACATTGTGAACTGCGCCGCTCACGTAGGCAGCCTGCACTACGTGACCGCCATGGCCGCCACGGTGGTGGCCGACAACACCCGCATGATTCTGGCCATGTACGAGGCCATTGCTCAGGAGTGCCCCGGTGCCATCGTCATCAACCCCATTGCCAACTGCGCCTATCCGGCCGAGGCGCTGGTGTACCGCGAAGCCGAATGGTGGGACGGGCACCTGCACCGGTCTGTGCTCAGCTACGGCTCCAGTCGCCGCTTTCTGTGGACCACTGCCGAAAGCTTCCAGATGCAATACGGCGTACGCAGCATTCATCTGCTGACGCCCAACATGTACGGGCCCTACGACTCGACCGACCCCAACAAGGCCCACGCCCTGAACGCCCTCATCTCCAAGTTTGTGAAAGCCGAGCGTACCCACCAGCCCGAACTCACGGTGTGGGGCACGGGCGTGGCCATTCGCGAGTGGCTGTTTGCCCCCGATTTTGCCCGCCTGGTGTGGGAAGTGCTGCAAAACCCCGACCGCCCCGGCTTGGAGCAGCCCACCAACCTGGCCCAGAATAGCGGTCTGAGCATGCGAGAACTCATCGGCATCATTCAGGACAAGTTCAACTACGCCGGCCAGTTGGTGTGGGACACGAGCATGCCCGACGGCGCTCTGAAGAAAATCATGGACGACCACAAGTTCCGGCAGGTGTTTCCGGACTTTCAGTTCACCGATTTTACCGAAGGCATTGAAGCCACTGTGCGTTACTACGAGTCGGTTTATCCGTACTAGTCCCGCGACAATGCCTCCTCGCTACATTTGTATCTCTAATTGACTGAGGCGTAGCCCTCAGACTTACTTACTCTTTCCTTATGAAAGTTGCTCTAATTACCGGCATCACGGGTCAGGACGGTGCCTACCTAAGCGAATTCTTGCTGGATAAAGGCTACCACGTGCACGGTGTGAAGCGCCGTTCGTCGCTCTTCAACACCGACCGCATCGACCACCTCATCAACGACGAGGACGGTAATAAAAACCCGAACTTCACCAACCACTTTGGCGACCTGTCGGATTCGACCAACTTGATTCGCATCATTCAGGAAGTGCAGCCCGACGAGATTTACAACCTCGGCGCCATGTCGCACGTGAAAGTGTCGTTTGATGCCCCGGAATACGTGGCCGACGTAGACGGCGTGGGCACACTGCGCATTCTGGAAGCTGTGCGCTTGCTGGGCCTTACCAAGAAAACCAAGATTTATCAGGCCAGCACCTCGGAGCTCTACGGCCTGGTGCAGCAGGTGCCCCAGAGCGAAACCACGCCTTTTTACCCGCGCTCGCCCTACGCCGTGGCCAAGCTCTACGGCTACTGGATTACGGTGAACTACCGCGAAGCTTACGGCATGTTTGCTTGCAACGGCATCCTGTTCAACCACGAAAGCCCGCTGCGCGGCGAAACCTTCGTAACCCGCAAAATCACGCGCGGCGTGGCGCAGATTGTGCTGGGCATGCGCGAAAACATTGCCCTGGGCAACCTGGACGCCAAGCGCGACTGGGGCCACGCCAAAGACTACGTGGAAGCCATGTGGCGCATCCTGCAGCAGGACGAGCCCGAAGACTTCGTGATTGCCACGGGCGTCACCACCACGGTGCGCGAGTTTGTGCGCCTGGCTTTTGCCGAAGTGGGCGTGGAAGTGGCCTTTGAGGGCGAAGGCGTCAACGAAGTGGGCCGCGTGGTGTCGTGCTCCATTCCCGAGTACCAGGCCCGCGTGGGCAGCATCGTGTGCCGCGTCGACCCCACTTACTTCCGCCCCACGGAAGTGGAACTGCTCATCGGCGACCCGGCCAAGTGCAAGGCCAAGCTGGGCTGGGAGCCCAAGTACGACCTGGCCGCGCTGGTGCAGGACATGGTGCAGGCCGACGTGGAGCTGTTCAAGCGCGACGCCTACCTGCTGAAAGGCGGCCACAAGGTGAACTACCAGCACGAGCAGCACCAGTAAACCCGCCGGCCCCCCGGCACACGAGCCGGCCGCGGAATCGGCGCAGTCCTTTCCCGCGGCCGGCTCTCATTTGCCCGGCGCCATCCGGCAATTCCTTATCTGATGCCTACAGTATCTTCTCCCTTTGCCAAAATAACGGGGTTTTTCAGCAACCCCGTTTTTCGCAAAGCGGTGATTGGTTTCTCGGGGTCGGCGGCCATCACGGCGGCGGGCATGCTGCTCTCGCCGGTGATTTCGCGCCTGTACCGGCCCACCGACTACGGCGAGTACGCGGTGTTCAGCATCCTGCTGGGCAACCTGTCCATCGTGTCGAGCCTCAACTACTTGGGGGCGTTGCTGCTGCCCAAGCGCAACGACCGGTTTGCGGCGCTGGCCCAGCTCACGCTGTGGCTGAGCACGCTGGTTTCGGTGGGTTTTCTGGGGCTGCTGTGGCTGTTCGAAGACAGCATTCTGTCGTTCTTCGATATTCACAGCATCGGGAACATGGTGTATTGGATACCCTTTCTGTTGGTGGTGTCGGTGCTCTCGTCGTGTTTGCAGTCCTTGTGCATTCGCGAGAATAAGTACTCCGTGCGCGCCGTGTCCGACGTCAGCGCCAACCTGTCGGGCAAGGGCTACACCATTGCGCACGCGCTGTGGTTTGGGCCTTCGCCCATCGGCTTCATTCTGGGCGACATGCTCAACCGCCTCGTGGCGGTAGGGGTGGTGCTGGTGCGCCTGCCCTTGCGCATCACCCGGCTGCTGACGGTGCCGGCCCCGTTCCGGCGCTTGTGGAAAACGGCTTATTTCTTCCGGCGCTTCCCCGTTCAGGTATTGCCTTCTACTTACCTGAACATTGTGTCGTCGCAACTGCCCATTCTGCTGTTTAAAAAGTTCAGCACTTCGGCCGAGGTGGGGTCGTTTGCGTTTGCCTCCAGCATGCTGGAGCTGCCGGTTTCGCTGCTGGGCGGGGCCTTGTCGCCGGTGGTGATGCGCGACTCGGTGCAGGCCTACCACGAGGGCGGCGTAAACCAGTTGGGGAAGTTCTGCGCGGGCTACTTCCGGAAAATATTCCTTGGCCTGGCCATTCCCTTTGCGGCTGCGGCCGTGCTGGGCGACCTTATTTTCCCCACCGTTTTTGGGGCCCAGTGGCAAACGGCCGGAGTGGTGGCCTGCCTGCTGGCCGGCTACTACGCTTTCCGCATCAACTATTACATCTTCGTGTCGGTGTACACCATCGTGCACAAGCAGCTGTACGACTTGATTTTCAACATCGTGCTGCTGGTGGCGCGGTTTGCGGCCGTCTATTTTGTAGTCCAGAGCCACGGCTTCCTCTACGCGGTGGGCGCCTATAGCGCGGTAAGCTTGGTGCTGACGGCGCTGAATTCCTACGTGCTGCTGGCCACTATGGGCGTGCGTTCCTGGCGCATTGCCATCGAGCAGTTTGCGTATTTCGCCGGCCTGCTGGCGTTGCTCTACGCGGGGCGCGAAGGCATTCATCATTTTATGGCCTAGGAAATGAAGGCACGTATCTACCGGCTGGTGAAACAGGTGTCGGACCGCGGCATTCAGGTGCTGGGTGGGCTGCGTGGCCCCTGGACGGTGGCCGACGGCCCCGTGCTCCTGCCCGCGGTGCCAGCCCAGCCGGTGCCGCTGCCGCGCAACGCCGACCAATTGCCCGCCAGCTTTCGGGCCTTGTTCGGGCACGGCATTGCCCTAGCCGAGCGGCGCGTGCATCGGCTGCGCAATGCGGTGGTGTCGTGGCACGGGGTGGTTTTTCAGCAGCTCCGGCTGTTTTTGCCCAGCGTGTGGGCCACGCCCCGCCTGCCGCCCGAATTCAACGGCACGTTTCTGCTGCGGCAGTGGATGGGCCGTCATCAGGACGTAGCTACCCCGGAGGTGGTAGGCTTGGTGCACGGGCCCTGGGCCACGGGCAACTATTACCACTGGATGGTGGACACCTTGCCGCGCCTGCTGCTGCTGCAAGGCACCCACCCCGGCTGCCCGCTGGTGCTGTTCGAGCCCGTTCCGGCCTACGTGCGCCAGACCGCGGCCATGTTTGGGTTTGAGCGCCTGCTGCCCTTGCCGCCCGAAACCGTGGCCAACGTGCCCGAGCTGGCCATGCCCGATTACCCGGCGCCGTCGGGCTTCCAGGACGGGGCCCTGAGCCTGGCCGCGCGCGACCGGGTGATAGAGGCGTTGCACCTCAAGGGCTTTGCTGGCGAACGGCGGGTATATGTGTCGCGGAGCCGGCAGCGCTTGCGCCGGCTTCTCAACGAAACCGCCATCGAGCCCCTGCTGCGGCAATACGGGTTCGAGACGGTGTATTTTGAGGAGCTCAGCTTTGCCGAGCAGGTGCGCCTGATGACCGAAACCACCGTGCTGGTGGGCGTGCACGGCGCCAACCTCACCAATATGCTCTTTCTGCGGCCCGACGCTGCCGTGGTGGAGCTGATGAACAACAGCACCCACGAGGCGGTATTTAACCCCTGTTATTATTACCTGGCCAACTCTTTGCAATTGCACTACTACTGCGTGCCCTGCCAGGCCGCTAGCACCGGCGATGATTGGCAAGCCAACGACTCCGACTTGGTGGTGGAGTATGCTGCCTTGCAGGAAGTGCTTTCCAGTTTATTTCCATCCGTCTGATTCCGTATGAAGCCGAACCTGATTTTAAGCATCAGCGACAATTATAATTTTTTCCACCTGTCGCGCTTCTTTAAGTCCCTATATAAAAGTGGATTCAAGGGTAAGATGTGCCTGTTTGTGGGGCCCAACACCGGGGCGCACACCATCAGCAAGCTGCAGAGCATGGGCGTGGAAACCATCCCCTACAAACCCCAATTCCCCTACATCAGCAACCCGCACCCCGGCAATTTCAAGCAATTGCCGGACCCCATTCACATTTACAACTTCCGGCATTTCCTGTACTACGACTACATCCTCAAGCACGAAAACGAGTTCGGCAACGTGCTGCTGACCGATGTGCGCGACGTGGTATTTCAAAAGGAACCCTTCGACTTTCCCATCGAGCAGGCGCTGTACGTGGCCATGGAAAGCCGCGAGAAAATCATCGGGTCCTGCACCTATAATTCTGGCTGGGTGCTGGCCGGCTACGGCCAGGAAAAGCTCAACGAACTGGCCGGCCACATCGTGAGCTGCGCGGGCACCACTCTTGGGCCGCTGCCCGAGATAAAGCGCTACCTGCACACCCTGCTCACGGCCATTCTGGGGCTGAAGGATGCGTATGCCTGCGCCGACCAGGCGGTGCACAACGCCCTGCTGCACGCCGGGGCGCTCAAGCCCGTGCGCCAGCTCTACAACGACAACTCGCCCATCCTTACCGTGGGGCACGAGCACGCGTTCAAGCACGATGCGCAAGGCTACCTGCTCGACGGCCAGGGCCACCGGGCCAACATCGTGCACCAGTACGACCGCCACCCCGCCCTGATGGAAGTCATCGACAAGCAGGTGTTCGCCAACCCATTGGAGCTGTACTACCTCAAAACGCGGTATAAGCTGCTGCCGTAACTCCGCCCCATGAGCACCCCGTTTTTCAGCATCGTCATCCCTACTTACAACCGGGCCGGCCTCATCGGGGCTACCCTGGATTCGGTGCTGGCCCAGGAATTTGCGGCGTTTGAAGTGCTGGTGGTCGACGACGGCAGCACCGACAACACCGCCGCCGTGGTGCAGGCCTGTCCCGACCCGCGCCTGCACTACCTCCCCAAAGCCAACGCCGAGCGCGGGGCCGCCCGCAACTACGGCCTGGCCCGGGCCCAAGGAGAATACGTACTGTTTCTGGACTCCGACGACCGGCTGCACCCCAACCACCTGAGCACCCTACACCGCAAGATTCAGGAGCGGGGCCAGCCCAACTTCATTGCCACTAAATACGATTTTGACCGCGATGGCGTGCGGGCACCCAGCGACACCGCCGGCCTGCCCGAAGGACCGTTAGGCCTCGATACTTTTGTGAGCGGCAACGCGCTGGCCTGCAACGTGTGCGTGCGCCGCCAGAATCCTAAGCTGCGGCTGTTTGAAGAGGACCGCCGCTACGCGGCCGTGGAAGACTGGATGTTCATGCTCGAAAACACGCAGGACGACGCCGTGTACCTCGTCGACGCCGTGACGCTGACCATGAACGACCACGACCAACGCTCCATGCGCTCCGACAACACGGCCCTGGTGCGCCGCCTGCAGTTGGCCCTGGCCTGGATGCTGGTGCGCGTGCCCCTCACGCCGGCCCAGCGCCGCGTGCTCACGGGCCGGGTCTACTACCTTTGCGCCATCCATTCCTACGCCGACGAGCACCGCGCCGAGGCGTTTGCCTTCGCCCGCCGCGCCGCGCCGTTTCTGCCCGCCAAGCAGGCCATCGTTTTGTTGGTGCGCTGCCTGGTGGGGCAGGGGGCGGTGGGTTGGCTGAAAAAGCTGCGGGCCTAAGTCCTCTTCTGGCGCCGCGCTTCCCATTACTGCTTATCCGTATGCGTATTCTGTTTTTGAGTTATTGGGGCTTGAACGACGGCCTCACGTCGTCCACCGTTTTCCCGCACCTGCGCCTGCTGCAGGAGCGGCCCGACGTGTCGGCCATTCGGCTCGTGACGGTGGAGCGCGGCGCCGATGCTCAGGCCGAACTGACGTTTGACCCCGGTTTCACCCCCACTAAAATCACGTTTGAGCCCTTGCGCTCCCGGCCCAGCCGCAACGTCATCCTCAACAAAATTGAAGATTTCACCCGCTTCCCGGGCGAGCTGGTGCGGCAGGTGGAGGAGTTTAAGCCCGACTTTATTCTGGCGCGTGGCGCCCCGGCCGGCGCGCTGGCCTATCTGGTGTGGCAGAAGACGAAGATGCCCTTCTACGTGGAGTCCTTCGAGCCGCACGCCGACTACATGCTCGAATCGGGCGTGTGGCGCGCCTACGACCCTCGTTACCTGTTCCAGCGGCACTGGGAAAAGCGCCAGAAGCAGCTAGCGCTGGGCCTGATGCCCGTAGCCGAAAATTACCGGCAACAGCTCATCAAAGAAGGCGTGCGGGCCGAGCGCATCGTCACGGTACCGTGCTCGGTCAACGCCGCGGCTTTCGCCCCCAATGCAGATGCCGGCCAGCGAGTGCGCCAACGGCTGGGCTACACGGCGCCCGAAACGCTGGTGGGCATTTACGTGGGCAAGTTCGGCGACATCTATTACGACCAGGAGGCCTTCGACCTGTTTCGCTCCGCTGCCGACCATTTCGGCCCCGGCTTCCGGCTCATCATCCTCACACCCAATGCCGAAGCCGACGTGCGCCGCAAGCTGGCCGCCGTGGGGCTGGGCCCCGACCGCGTGTTTGTGACCAAAGCGCCGCACAACGAGGTGCCGGACTACCTGTCGGCCGCCGATTTTGCGTTTGCGCCCATTCGGCCCGCGCCTTGCCGGCTGTTCTGTTCGGCCATTAAGATTGGCGAATACTGGGCCAGCGGCCTGCCCGTGCTGGTGACCACCGGCGTGGGCGACGACTCCGCCATCATGGAAGCCGAAGGCGGCGGGGCCGTGTTCGACCTGAGCCAGCCCGGCAGCGTGCCCGCGGCCCTGACGCGGCTCGACGCACTGCTGCGCGAACCCGATTATCGGACGCGCATCCGCGGGCTGGCGGTGCGGCACCGCAGCATCAACCGCGCCCGCGAGGCCTA
Source organism: Hymenobacter miniatus (assembly GCF_016427455.1). Taxonomy (NCBI): domain Bacteria; kingdom Pseudomonadati; phylum Bacteroidota; class Cytophagia; order Cytophagales; family Hymenobacteraceae; genus Hymenobacter; species Hymenobacter miniatus. The sequence goes on along the minus strand of NZ_JAELXR010000002.1, from coordinate 352,966 downwards.
CACGCAGTTGCTGCCCGTGGGCAAACCCATCGAGTCGGCTGTGGTGTAGCGCCGGGGCTTCCCGGCCCGCGTACCTGGCCGGGAAGCTTCTATTTCTCTTTCAGTAAAAGCATGTCTACTTCACCTTCCGCCGCGGCCATGCCCGGTGCCCTGGTCATTTCGCTCGATTTTGAAATCAACTGGGGCGTGCGCGACCAACAGACCCTGGCCCAGTACGGCGCCAACCTGCTGGGCGTGCGCCAGGCCATCCCGGCCATGCTGGCGCTGTTTGCCGAGTTCGGCCTGCACGTGACCTGGGCCACGGTGGGCCTGCTGTTCTTCGAAACCAAGGCCGAGATGCTGGCCCACTTGCCCGCTGTGCGCCCCGAATACGCCGACCCCAACCTGTCGCCTTACCTCGTGCTCGACCAAGTGGGGGAAGATGAAGCCCACGACCCATACCATTTCGGCCGTTCGCTCATTAACCAGATTCGAGCTACGCCGGGGCAAGAAATGGCCTCGCACACCTTCTGCCACTATTACTGCCTGGAGCGCGGCCAAACGGTGGAGAGTTTTCGGCACGACATCGAAACCGCCGTGCGGGTAGGAGCGGAGCAGGGCATGGCCTTGCGCAGCCTAGTGTTTCCGCGCAACCAGTACAACGCCCAGTACCTCGAAACCTGCCGCGCGGCGGGCATCACCAGCTACCGCGGCAACGAGCAGTCGTGGATATACAAGGAGCGCAGCGAGGAGCAGCAGGCGCTGTACAAACGCGGCGCGCGGCTGCTCGATGCCTACGTTAACCTCTCGGGCCAGCACACGGCGCGCTGGGCCGACATGGCGCGCAACTTCCCGTACAACGTGCCCGCCAGCCGCTTTTTGCGGCCGTGGTCGGGCCGGCTCAAAGCGCTGGAAGGCCTGCGGCTGCGCCGCATTCTGGCGGGCATGGAGCACGCCGCTAAGCACGGCGAAGTGTTCCACCTGTGGTGGCACCCGCATAATTTTGGCGTGAACCTGGCCGAAAACATGGCCGTACTGCGCCGCATTGCTCAGCACTTCCGTCGCCTGCAGGCCCGCTACAGCTTCGAGAGCCTGAGCATGGGCGAAGTGGCCGACCGTCTTTCCACGTATTCTAATTCTCCCGCTGCATGAGCGTTGCCCCAGAATTTGCCGGTAAGAAAATCGTGATGCTCGCCGGGCCCGGCGAGTCTACCAACATCCTGTTTCACGCGCTGGATGCAGAGTTTGGGGTCCATCGCATCATCGTCGAAACGCCCGTGAGCCAAAAGCAACTGCTCAAGCGCCGGGCCGAAAAGCTGGGCTGGGCCACCGTGCTGGGGCAGATTGCTTTTAAGCTGGCCGTGGCCGGGCCGCTAGGGCGCGCCTCGCAGCCGCGCCTGACGGCGCTGAAGAAAGCTAACCAGCTCAACGACCAGCCCTTGCCCGATGACCGCACCATTCGGGTGCCGTCGGTGAACGACCCGGCCTGCATTGCTCAGCTTCAAGCCCTGAACCCCGACGTGGTGGTGGTAAACGGCACGCGCATCATTGCCAAACGTGTGCTTACCAGCGTGCCCTGCCCTTTTTTGAATACCCACGCCGGCATCACGCCGCTGTACCGTGGCGTGCACGGCGGTTACTGGGCCCTGGCCAACAACGACGCGGCCCACTGCGGCGTGTCGGTGCACCTAGTCGATGCCGGCATCGATACCGGCGGCATCATCGCGCAGGCGCTCATCCAGCCCGGCCCCGAAGACAATTTTGCCACCTATCCGCTGCACCAACTCATCGCCGGCATGCCCTTATTGAAAGAGGCCGTGCGGGCCGCCTTGCGCGGCACCATCCAGCTGCGGCCCGCACCCGAGGGCGCTTCGCGGCTGTGGTCGCACCCCACGCTAAGCCAGTACTGGGCCAACCGGCGCCGCACCGGGGTGCGCTAGCCAGGTATCAGTCGCCCCCTAGAAGACGAGGCCTGTGCCAACGCGGCCGACTTGCGGCGAGGCACGCTCATGCTTTGCGTGATATACAGGCCCGCCACGTAAAACGGAATCATAGGGATTTTGTAGCGCACCAGCGTGCCAAAGTTGTTAGAAACTACTCCCACGGTGCCCGAAAATGCCAGCGCGAACAGAAAACACAACGTTAGAGACGGCGTGCTGAGAATGAGCGACATCGTTTTGAAAAATCCTGAGCGGATGATGATGCGAAGCGTGAAAACCAAAAACACCAGCGCTTCAATAGCCGACAGCAGCATAACCGGGTTGCGCACTTCCCACAGAAATGGCCGGTACAGCGATACCACAATGGCCTGGGGTACAAGCTTGACCATGCCCAGTAGCGTGCCGTCCTGCTCCCCCAGCGTATAGGCCGAGCCATTTTGCTTCACACTGGTTTCGTAGAGGTACTCCGAAACGATTTTGCTGCGTTCGCCAATCTTATCTACATCGTATTTTTCGTCTCCCTTTGTCAGGTTAGTAGCCGCAAAAAATGCCATACCGGCCCCAATGCTTATAAATACGGGCTTGGCAACCATCCGCAAAAGCGGGCTTTTGATGCGCGAGCTATTCTCGTTAAATACCCAGAGCAACGCGGCAGGCAGGAAGCACAGCAAGATGTACACCTTCACCAGTACCAGAAAGTAAGCGAAGAAGAACCCCACTATTGTGCAAAAAAGAATGCTCTTCTTCTGAATAGCGCCTTTGTAAAAAGCATAAAACACCCAACCGAGTGCCCCTAGGCACAACGAGTCTTTCATTAGCCCCGAACCCCAGAAAAAAACAGAAGGCACAAAAAGCGTAGCAATGGCTAACTCTTTGTAGACCTGGGGCCTGATTTTTATAAAGGTGAGGTACATGGCCCACACCCCGCTGAAACTTATCAGCGCAAAGAATAAAGCAATGACCGTGTAGGTATTGAAGCACAGCATGCCCAAAACTGCTGTGATGCGCGCAATAAGATACTCCGAAGACCCCGGCTGGTACCAATACATCGCCTTGGTGTATTTAACCGTTTGGGGGTCGTAAGTGCCACCGCTGGTGAGCATTAGCTTCATGCCCGCCTGGAAGGAATCGGCAAAGGCATTTTGGATGTACGTGCCGTGATTGAAATAGCCTGTGGTATCGCCAGCACCGTAATAATATTCGTAAATCAGACCCAGAGCAATGGCCCCAACAAATTTGAGGGTGAGGGCCCGAATGAAATAAGGGCGCGTATAATGATTGGAAAATTTATCACGCACCGCATAGGCAATCAGATACAAGATGCCTAAGTATATCGGGGTGATAAATAAGTCTTTTAAACTAAGCATATCAGACTTTTCCGTTCTTTTTTAGCCACGCTTTGGCCTCCTTGTACTGCTCAGATTTGCGGTCAGCCTTGTCGGCAATGACAGCGTAGTACCGCTTGGCTGCAGCAGTGTCCTTGTCTCGTACCGCTATTCGGGCAAGGTTCATGTTGGCGAACAAGTAAAACCCGCCGGAAGTGTCGCCTGTGCTTTCGGCAAACACGATACACCGCTGGTAATAATCCTTTGCTTTGGCCAAGTCCCGGTAACGGTTCTGCATCAAATAGCCGAGGAAGTAGCTGGCGTAGCGCCCGCTAATGCCTTCGTAGCCCGGCATGCCTTTGTTGATTTTGTCTAGGATTTCCCTGCTGACCCGCTCGCAGTCGGCAAATTCCCCTTGGTCGTAGGCCAGCAGGGCGTAGAAACGTTGGAAGTAGCCGTTATCCGGGAACGTGGTGGCCAGGTAGCGCGCCACGGGCATGGCCTCTTCGGCGTTATTTTCCTCGTTTTTAAGGATGCGCATGAGGAACACGCGCGCTTCGGTGGCGGTGTAAAACCCGTTGTTGGCCACGCTACGCAGCTGTTGCATGCCCAGTTTCTTGTCGCCTTTCGGGAAGAACAGCAGCACCGGTTTGAGCAGGGGGTAGTTGTCTGGAATCCAAACGGCGTAGTAATTGAACAGCGCTTGACCAAACTGAAACTCGGGGCTCAAGCCGTTGGCCTCCTGACTCTTTTTTAAGAAGTTGAGCGAGCGGCGGGCACCCACCGTGGCTTTGCGCCAGTCGTGCCGTTCGGCGTGCAGGCGGGCATCGAACCCGTAAGCGGCCGAGAGAAAGAAACTGGCTTCGTAGTTGTTGTTGTCGGCGTCGTAGAGCTTCTGGGCCTTGGTCACGGCCGTGTCCATGTAGGCGAAGAAGGTCTTATCGTACTGATTGGTCTGGAAGTTGGTGGGCATGATTTTCCACCACGTGCTCAGCCCCAGCAGAAAGTACGGCATGGGGTGGTTAGGGTAGCGCCGCCGCAAGGAGCGAAACTGCTTTTCGGCTCGGTCGTACTTGAAATTGTAGATGTTATGAACCGCGCCGTCGAGCTCCAGTTGGATGTCTTTATCAAGGAGCAGCCAGCCTTTGGTATCGATGGCCGAAGGCAACACGCCTACCGTGTCGAGGGCCACCGTTTTAATGGGCGGAGGGGTGCGAATTGTATCGGGCTTCTGAGCACTGGCCAGCAGCGGCGCAAAGAGCAGCCCCAGGCAGATACAAAACAGCGAGCGCAGCATATAAAGCGAGTAGAAGGCGGACCTGAGCCGCAGCCCATCCAAAAGCGGGCCAGGGGAAACGGGCATGCTAAAGTACGGACTTTGACCTAGCTTTGGGCGACTTTCCCTGTCCTTATGCAATTGTTGCACTCCCTTTGCCGCATCCAAGCCCCTTCTGGCAACGAAAAATCCCTTACGCGCTTCGTGCTCGACTACGTGCGCGAGCAGCAGGGCAGCTGGCGGCACCAGCCCCAAATCATCGCCGACGACCGGTTTCAAGACTGCATTGTGCTGGTATTTGGGCAGCCGCGCACGGCCGTGTTTGCCCATCTGGACAGCATTGGGTTCACGGTGCGCTACGGCCGGCAACTGGTGCGCATCGGGGGGCCGCAGGCCGAGGCCGGCTACCGCTTGGTAGGAGAGGATTCGCAAGGACAGATAGATTGCACACTAACAATAGATGACGAAACCGGGGAACTGGGCTATGCGTTCCACCGCGACATCGACCGCGGCACGGAGCTCACGTTCTACTGCGACTTCCGCGAAACCGATACAACCGTTCAGAGCTGTTACCTCGACAATCGCCTCGGTGTGTGGAATGCACTGCGGCTGTGCGAAACGTTGGAGCATGGCATCGTGGCTTTTTCCTGCTGGGAAGAGCACGGCGGGGGGGCGGTGGCCTACTTGGCCAAGTTCATTTATGAAACGTACGGCGTACGCCAAGCGCTGATTTCGGATATTACCTGGGTGACCGAAGGCGTGCACGCCGGGCAGGGCTGCGCCATCTCCTTGCGCGACTCGCTCATTCCGCGCCGGGCCTACGTCGACCGTATTCGGGCCATTGCTGCTGCCTCGGGAATCCCGCACCAACTTGAAGTGGAAGGAAGCGGAGGGTCCGATGCAAAAGAACTACAACACGCCGCTGCGCCTTGGGACTGGTGTTTTGTTGGTGCCCCCGAGAACTACGTGCACTCGCCTGACGAGGTAGTTGACAAGCGCGACATTGCCAGCATGTTGGCGCTCTATCAAGTGCTTATGGAGCAATTGTAAGAAAGATTGGGCGGTGCAGTCGTTCGGCAACCGAACCATTTATTGGGGTACGACTGGCTAGTGTTGTGAATAAACCAAGGAATCGGTAGCAGCATTAGTGAGCAAAGGCGTGCTCCATTGCGCTAATTGTTGGCTCAGGTAGCCGGCACCCAATTCGTTTAGGTGGTCGCCGTCCTGCCAGTAATTGGCGTGGTTAAGAAGCACAGGCAGTGGATGAGCTGCCGCATTAAAGTAGGGCACATGCTCTACCCTCATCAACGAATCAATGGTAAAGCCAGCGGCTTTGGCGTAGCCATGCGGAGACAAGTACGGGGAGGTGAAACACATCAGCTTGACGCGGTTTTGCTTACACGTGGCAATGAATGCTTCCAGGTGCCGCAGGCTTGCCCGATGCACCCTCGCGTTCGGGGGGCTCAGGGCTGGCTGCCTGAATGTGGCGGTGTCATAAACCAACGGGGCTAGTTTCTGGTACCCATTTCCCGTATAAGTGTAGTTCCTGGACTGCACGTAATTCTTTAGGGTGTTGATAATACGGCCGTTATATCTGTAAAATTGAAAGAGGTATTTGACCTTCTCGTATCTTGAAATACCGTCTATTTCTTTTGTAATAGACGGTATTTTGTTGTAATAATAACGCAGGTTGCCAATGTCTTCTGTGTTGTCCTCACCCATGTACTCCTCAAAATCGACGTGCAGCATGATGACCGGGGGGAGCTTTTTTTGAAGCTGCAATACGTCCAACAGCCCTGTTTGAAACACTTGTCCCATGCCGGCATGGCACAAGCTGTAGCTTGGCACCGCAAAACTATCCGGGTCAACTTGGTAGCGAGCCCGGGAATTTCCCATAATTAACATGGCCGGTACCTTGGGCATCGCCAGGTACTGGTTTATCTCGCCTCCCGTCTGGCCAGTCCGAACCCGGGTATAGAGGCCGTCAAAAAGCTTGGTAAGCGCAAAATCGGCTCCGATGACCAACAGAGCCAAGAGGCCCATAAACAAAAAGAATCGCCGCATTAGCTAGATATACTCGTAAGGCCCTATCAAAACTGGAAATAGATAAACTGGTCACCGCCGCTCACGCCAAATCCCACTATGAGAAAGATGAGCACCATGGAAAAAGCCATTGGCCATTTCCAGGAATAAGCGGGGGTGATTTCGGCAATGTGCCGCTTACGCAAGTACAGGTATTCGAAGAGCAGCAAAAGCACCACGCCCAACGACATAGACGCGAATATACCCGTGTCCTGAATGCGCAGGTTCCAAAAATTGGTGGGGTTAAAGATATGAGTGATGATGTAGAAGGCTTGCGAGAAGGATGTAGCCCGGAAAAACACCCAGGTGAAGCAAATGAGGTGAAAAGTGATAAAAATGCGCAATAGCTTATAGGGCAAGCTGTATTTACTGCCACTTTTCACGTCAACTCCGAACATTTTCTCCAGGCTGAGGTAGGCCCCGTTGAGAAAACCCCATATCACAAAGTTCCACGAGGCCCCGTGCCACAAGCCACCCAGTAGCATGGTGAGCATCAAGTTGCGATAGGTTTTGACCGTCCCTTTGCGATTGCCGCCCAACGAAATATACAGGTAGTCGCGTAGCCACGAAGAAAGTGAAATGTGCCAGCGGCGCCAGAATTCCGTCACGCTTTTGGAGAAGTATGGCAAATTGAAATTCTCCATCAGCTTGAAGCCCATCACCTGAGCCGTGCCCAAGGCGATGTCGGAATAGCCGGAAAAATCGCAGTAAATCTGAAATGCAAATCCATAAGTAGCCACTAACAGCGTCAGGCCGGTATTGGATTCGTGATGATTATAAATGGAATTGACGTAAATGCCCAGCAAGTCGCTGACTACGACTTTTTTGAATAAACCCCACAGGATTCGTTCCAGCCCGACGATGACTCGCTCAAAGTCGAAATGCTTCTCTTCGTAGAATTGGTGAATAACCGCTTGCGGCCGCTCAATCGGGCCCGCCACCAATTGCGGATAAAACATCACATACAACGCATAGATGCCGAAGTTGCGCTCGGCGGGCACGTTGCCCCGGTACACCTCAATGGTGTAGCTCATGGCCTGAAACGTGTGAAACGACAAGCCAATGGGAAGAGCAATACGCAAATAATCCAAGCCATCAGCCGCGACATGCGACTGCTGTAGCAAGAAATTAATGTTGTCTATAAAGAAGTTGTAATACTTAAATACGGCTAATACACCTATGTTGGCTACCAGGCTTAGTATTAAGAATGACTTGCGCCGCGCCCCTTCAGCCTTTTCTATTTGAATGCCCGCGATGTAATCGATGACAATTGTGCCAAATAGAATTAGAAGGTAAATAGGAATGAACGCTGCATAGAAAACGCAGCTGGCTGCCAACAACAGGAACCACCGAAACCGGTGGGGAATCAAAAAATAAGTTGTTGTAACAACAACGAAAAAAATCAGAAATTGGATAGAATTAAAAAGCATTCACGAGGATTTTTACTTCACTAAGTGGGTAGGTACTCGGGGCAAATTTAACACAAGAATGTTGAAAGGAGGGGCCTGCGTTTGTAAGACATATATACATTAAATATTTGCAATATTATTGCATTGGTGTGCCAACTGACGTGGATTACGCCGAACAGCTTTGCCGTGGGAGTCCTGCTAACAGTGCCACTAAGAAAGTGCTCTAGAAGTAAGCTTCATCGTAAAAATCGCAGTTGTTGGGGCTATTATTTAGGATGAGGCGTTCGTTCTTTTCTGGTACAGGCCGAATAGAGTGCTTTATGATTGACAATGCTTTAGCGTTTGGATTGGCTGATGCACATGCACTTTACGGGTGTATATCGGGCTGTAAATGCGAGACGCGGTGGCCGTACGGCTAGGTTTCCTGCCAATTTCCGCTATTTTGCGGACCGAATTCCCCATACTTTCTCTTTTTCAGTTCTTTCCCTCTTTTATGACCCCATTCCTTTACGCTGTGCCCGCCCTGGGCATTTTCGCGCTGCTCTACACTTGGCTCCGCGCGGGCTGGGTGTCCCGACAAGACGCGGGCGACGCACGCATGACCACCATTGCTGGCTACATCGCCGATGGGGCCATTGCCTTCCTCAAAGCTGAATACAAAGTGCTGGCCCTGTTTGGCTTGATTGCCGGGGCCTTTTTGTTTTACCTGGGCAGCACCAGCGGCAATTCGAGCCCGGTCATTGTCATTGCCTTCATCATTGGTGCGGTGTTTTCGGCCTTGGCTGGCTTCATCGGGATGAAGATTGCCACCAAGGCCAACGTGCGCACCGCACAGGCAGCCAAAACCAGCCTCAGCGGCGCATTGAACGTGTCGTTTTCGGGCGGCTCGGTGATGGGCATGGGCGTGGCCGGCCTGGCCGTGCTGGGCCTGGGCTCGCTGTTTATTGTGTTTTATAAAATGTTCGTACCCAGCGGCCTGGCCAACGGGCAGGAAATGGAAAAAGCCCTCGAAGTCCTCACCGGCTTCTCGCTTGGGGCCGAAAGCATTGCCCTGTTTGCCCGCGTGGGCGGCGGCATCTACACCAAGGCTGCCGACGTAGGCGCCGACCTCGTGGGCAAGGTAGAAGCCGGCATCCCTGAGGACGACCCCCGCAACCCCGCCACCATCGCCGATAACGTGGGCGACAACGTGGGCGACGTGGCCGGTATGGGCGCCGACTTGTTCGGCTCCTACGTGGCCACTATTCTGGCCACCATGGTGCTGGGCCGCGAAGTGACCGTAACCGGCGACCAGTTCGGCGGCCTCTCGCCCATTTTCCTGCCCATGGCCATTGCCGGCATGGGCATCATCGCCTCGCTCATCGGCATTCTCTGCGTGCGGGTGAAAGAAGGTGGCAACGTGCAGGCCGCCCTCAACCTGGGCAACTACGTTTCGGTGATTGTCTCGGCCGTGGCTTCCTATTTCCTCATCATGTGGATTTTGCCGGCGGGCACCTTCACCATTCGCGGCATCAGCTTCGATGCCATGCACGTATTCTATGCCGTGGTGGTGGGCCTGATTGTGGGCACGCTGATGAGCATCATCACCGAATACTACACGGCCATGGGCAAGCGCCCGGTGAACAGCATTGTGCAGCAAAGCAGCACCGGCCACGCCACCACCGTCATCGGGGGGTTGGCCGTGGGCATGGAGTCGACGGTACTGCCCATTTTGGTGCTGGCCGCGGGCATTGTGCTCAGCTTTAAAGCCGCCGGCCTCTACGGCGTGGCCATTGCCGCCGCCGGCATGATGGCCACCACGGCTATGCAACTGGCCATCGACGCCTTCGGCCCCATCGCCGACAACGCCGGCGGCATTGCCGAAATGAGCGAACTGCCCAAGGAAGTGCGCGAGCGCACCGACATTCTCGACGCCGTGGGCAACACCACCGCCGCCACCGGCAAAGGCTTCGCCATTGCCTCGGCCGCCCTCACCTCGCTGGCCCTGTTTGCCGCCTTCATGGGCACGGCCCACATCGACACCATCGACATTTCAAATGCCGAAGTGTTGGCCGGCCTCTTCGTGGGGGCCATGATTCCGTTCATCTTCTCGGCGCTGGCCATTGCGGCCGTGGGCCGCGCGGCCATGGCCATGGTGCAGGAAGTGCGCCGGCAGTTCCGCGAGATTCCGGGCATCATGGAAGGCACGGGCCGGCCGGAGTACGAGAAGTGCGTGGCCATCTCGACCACCGCCGCCATTCGCGAAATGATTTTGCCGGGCGCCATTGCCTTGCTCTCGCCCATCATTGTGGGTTTCCTGTTCGGCCCGCACGTGCTGGGCGGCCTGCTGGCCGGCGTCACGGTGAGCGGCGTGCTGATGGCCATGTTCCAGAGCAACGCCGGCGGCGCCTGGGACAACGCCAAGAAGTCTTTCGAAAAAGGCGTGATGGTGAACGGCAAGATGGAGTATAAAGGCTCCGACGCCCACAAAGCCTCCGTAACCGGCGATACCGTGGGCGACCCCTTCAAGGACACCTCCGGCCCTAGCATGAACATCCTCATCAAACTGATGAGCATCGTGTCCTTGGTGATTGCGCCCCACATCGCCGAGAAAGGCGGCGAGCGCGGCATGGCCCCAGTGCAACTGGAAAACCACACCGAAGTAGCCGCCCGCCCGCACGTGCGCTACGCCGAGGTGCTGGCCCCGGCTGCTTTTCGCGTCATTTTCACCGCCATGGGCGAGGTGAAATAATGCCTGCACCACGGATTTGGGCGGATTTTTCGGATTCCACGGATTGCGTAGGTGCTGTAAAAAAGGCTGCTCCTGTGAGCAGCCTTTTTTATGCACTTGCTCTATTCTGAACCCCAATCAGGGAGTGCGGTAACGGCCACACAATCCGCAGAATCCGATAAGTCGGCGCGAATCCGTGGTTCCGATAGTAGCTTTGTTGCCTCATCAGTCCTTCATGCGCCGCATGGGCCATTCCCAGATTACCATCCACAACAAAGCTTTTCGCCCCTACTTGTCGGCGGCCCAATTGGATGAAGCCGTGACGGAGCTGGCGGCCCGCCTCAGCGCCGAGTACGCCGGCCGGCAGCCCCTGTTTGTGGTGGTGCTCACGGGCGGGTTCATGTTTGCCTCCGACTTGTTGAAGAAGTACACCGGCGAGTGCGAAATCGTCTTCATTCGGGTGGCCTCCTACGAGGGCACCGAGAGCAGCGGCCTGGTGCAGGAAATTCTGGGCCTGCGCGAGGAAGTGCAGGGCCGCGACCTGATTATCGTGGAAGACATCGTGGACACGGGCACCACCATGCACCACCTGCTGCCCACGCTGCTGGCCAAAGGCCCGGCGTCGGTCGAAATCGCGGCGCTTTTTTTCAAGCCGGCCAGCCTGCGGCACGAACTCACCGTACGCTACGTGGCGCGCGAGATTCCCAACGATTTTGTGGTGGGCTACGGGCTGGATTACGACGGGCTGGGCCGCAACCTGCCCGATGTGTACGTGGCCGTGTAGCCCACGCTTTTGGCGCCGATTGATTAACTTGCCCAAACCACCTCACCCTTCCCTTAGCGAAAACGCTTCATTACCCACATGCTGAATATTGTGCTGTTTGGCCCTCCCGGTGCCGGCAAAGGAACCCAAAGCCAGAAACTCATCACCAAGTACAACCTTGTGCACCTGAGCACCGGCGATTTGCTGCGCGCCCAGATTGCCCAGGGCACGGAGCTTGGCCTGCAGGCCAAAAAGCTGATGGATGAAGGGCTGCTGGTGCCCGATGAGGTGGTCATCGGCATGATTGACTCGGCGCTGCAAGCCCACAAGGCCACGGCCGGCGGCTTCATCTTCGACGGGTTTCCGCGCACCGTGCCCCAAGCCGAGCGCCTCGACCAGCTGATGCAGCAACACGACAGCGGCATCAACTGCATGATTGCGCTGGAAGTGGCCGAGGAAGAGCTGGTGACCCGCCTGCTGGAGCGCGGCAAAACCAGCGGCCGCCCCGACGACCAGGACGAAAGCAAAATCCGCCGCCGCGTGACGGTGTACAACACCGAAACCGCCCAGGTGGCCGGCTACTACGCTGCTCAGAAAAAATTTCACTCCCTCAACGGCATCGGTGCCATCGACAGCATCTTCGGCCAGATTTGCGCCATCATCGACCAGCACAAGCCCGCCGTGCCCGAAAGCCCGGCTCAGGCCACAAGCGAGGTGAAGGCGTAACTTTACGTTTTTAACACGACCGTCAGCTTTTAACCCGACTGTCATCCTGAGCGCAGCGAAGGACCTTATCACGTTAGAAAAACCGGCCAGAACGCTTGTTCAGCCCTTATTTCAAACCTGGTAAGGTCCTTCGCTGCGCTCAGGATGACAGTTCGTTTACAATCCATTCCCAATTTCCGTGGCTTCCAATAACTTCATCGACTACGTCAAACTCATCTGCCGCTCGGGCAAAGGCGGCGCGGGCTCGCGCCACTACTTCCGGGCCAAGGGCCTGCCCAACGGCGGCCCCGACGGCGGCGACGGCGGCCGCGGCGGCCACATCATCCTCGAAGGCAACTCCCAGCTCTGGACGCTGCTGCACTTGCAGTACCAAAAGCACGTCTTCGCCAAAGACGGCGAGGGCGGGGGCGAAAACCTGCGCACCGGCGCCCAAGGCGACGACGTGGTGCTGCAAGTGCCCCTCGGCACGGTGGCCCGCAATGCCGAAACCCAGGAAACGATGCTCGAAATCACGGAGCACGGCCAGCGGGCCATTCTGGTGCCGGGCGGGCGCGGCGGCTGGGGCAATGACCATTTCAAGAACTCCATCAACCAAGCGCCCGAGTACGCCCAGCCCGGCGAGCCCGCCGTGGAAGCCGTCGTCATCCTGGAGCTGAAGCTGCTGGCCGACGTGGGCCTCGTGGGCTTCCCGAACGCGGGCAAGAGCACGCTGCTCTCGGTGGTGAGCGCGGCCAAGCCCAAAATTGCCGACTACGCCTTCACCACCCTGGTGCCCAACCTGGGCGTGGTGGCCTACCGCGACTACAAATCCTTCGTGATGGCCGACATTCCCGGCATCATCGAGGGCGCGGCCGAGGGCAAGGGCCTGGGCACGCGCTTCCTGCGCCACATCGAGCGCAACTCCATGCTGCTCTTCATGATAAGCTGCGACAGCCCCGACATCGCCGCCGAATACCAGGTGCTGGTGAACGAGCTGGAGCAGTTCAACCCCGAACTGCTGGACAAGAAGCGCCTGCTGGCCATCACCAAGTCCGACATGATAGACGAGGAGCTGGAAGCTGAGATTCGGCAGACGCTGCCAGTGGAGGTGCCGTCCGTCTTCATTTCTAGCCTAACTAATAAGAACATCATGCCGCTGAAGGACATGATTTGGAAGGCGCTGCACGAGTAGTGAGATGAAAATCGGGAATCTCTTTGGGGTACTTTTCTTTGCTGTCGTAGCCTTTATAGTAACGACAGGAGGAATCGGCTTATTCGTGTTGATAGCGTGCCTTCCTTACTTTCTGATATTTATGCTATTCGTGGTGAAAGCCTTGCTGGCTACTTCACCTTTTTGGTTGCTCAGTGCTACGGCGCGAAGGGTTGCGATGCCGCAGCGCAACAACGTGGCTTACGGGATAAAGTGGTGGGGGTACGCGTGCTTGCCGCCCTTTTTGGTGTTTGTGTTTGGAAGTTATGCGAACAAAACGACATCACAATTCTTTGATTTTAGCGACTTTACCTCTTACGCGACGGCTGCGTTGCTCACCTTTCCCATTGGCATCTGGGCCTTTTTTTGCCGCAAGCGGGAATACGAACGGCTGGTGAGGGGCCGCCGACAAGCCCACCTTCGGGCGTAAGCCTCGTGCCACTATGGCAGCCTGCGCCCCTTTGGCAAGTTCCTTGCGCCCGCAGCTTGACTAACCGGCTAAGCCCGTGAAAAACCCTTTCCGACGAATCTTTCCCAAAATGGCTGACGAAACCACCCTGCCCCAGGACGACAACCTGACCGCCGACCCCAACCACGTTGCTGGCGAAATGACCGATGTTGACGGCGGCACCACCGACCCCAACATGACAGCCACCGGCGCCCCCGCCGCCGAAGGCACCCGCACCGACGCCGAGTTGGCCGACCTCAAGGACAAGTACCTGCGCTTGGCCGCTGAGTTTGAGAACTACAAGCGTCGCACCACCAAGGAGCGGATTGAACTGTTCAAAACCGCCAATCAGGAGCTGATGACGGCCCTGCTGCCCGTGCTCGACGACTTCGAGCGCGCCCGCAACGCCACCGCCGCCACCGAAGACGCCAACGCTGTGCGCGAAAGCATCGACATTATTCAGAATAAACTGAACAAAACGCTGCAGCAAAAGGGTTTGACCGCCATGGAAGCCAAGGGCGGCGACTTCGATGCCGAGCTGCACGAGGCCATCACCCAGATTCCTGCGCCCAGCGACGACCTGAAAGGCAAAATCGTGGACGTGGTGGAGCAAGGCTACTATTTAGGTGACAAAGTAATTCGCCACGCCAAAGTGGTGCTTGGGCAGTAGTACCTTTGTGCATTCTGCCTAAGAATAAATTTTAGAAAACGATGGCTACCAAGCGCGATTATTACGAGATATTGGGCATCGCCAAAAACGCGGAGGGCGACGTAATCAAGTCGGCCTACCGCAAAATGGCCATTAAGTACCACCCCGACAAAAACCCCGACGACCCGACGGCCGAAGACAAGTTCAAGGAAGCCGCCGAGGCCTACGAGGTGCTCAGCGACGCCAACAAGCGGGCGCGCTACGACCGGTACGGCCACCAAGGCGTGGGCGGCAACGGCGGCGGCCCCAACATGGAAGACATCTTCTCGCAGTTCGGCGACATTTTCGGCGGCGGCGGTTTCGAGGGTTTCTTCGGGGGCGGGCGCCAAGGCGGCGGCCGGCGCCAGCGCAAGGGCTCGAACCTGCGCATCAAGCTGAAGCTGGACCTGGAGGAAATCGCCAACGGCGTCGAGAAGAAAATCAAGGTGAAGCGCTACGTGGCCTGCCAGCCCTGCAGCGGCACTGGCGCCAAAAACGGCACCGACCTCAAAACCTGCCCCACCTGCCAGGGCCAGGGCCAGACCAAGCGCGTGGTGAACACCATGCTGGGCCAGATGGTGAGCAGCAGCACCTGCCCCACCTGCAACGGCGAGGGCAAAACCATTGTGGCCACCTGCGACGTGTGCAAAGGCGAAGGCCGCCAGCTGCACGAGGAAGTGATTCCCATCAACATCCCCGCCGGCGTGGCCAACGACATGCAACTGAGCATGAACGGCAAAGGAAATTTCCCCGAGCGCGGCGGCGTGCCCGGCGACTTGCTCATTCAGATTGAGGAGGAGCCGCACGAGTTCCTGAAGCGCGACGGCAACAACATCATGTTCGAGCAGTACATCTCGTTCGTGGATGCCGCCTTGGGCGCCAATCTGGAAGTGCCGACCATCGAAGGCAAGGTGAAAATCAAGGTGGACCCCGGTACCCAGCCCGGCAAAATCCTGCGCCTGCGCGGCAAGGGCATCAAGGACATCAACGGCTACGGCCGCGGCGACCAACTCATCCACCTCAACGTGTGGACGCCCAAAAACGTGAGCAACCAGGAGCGCGAGTTGCTGGAGAAGCTGCGCGACTCCGACAACTTCACGCCGCACCCTGGCAAGAACGAAAAGGGCTTCTTCGAGAAGGTGAAGGAGTATTTTCAGTAAGCCCGAAGGCTAATAATTGAAAAGCCCCGTCTGACCTGTGGTCGGACGGGGCTTTTTGTTTGTCCTTCAGCATGACGAATTAATAGCGGGTCTTGCGGAAATTTTCGCGGCAGTTGTAATGACTTTTGCAGCCATGCGATTCACTTCCCGAAACTCTCCCCCACCGCATGGCCTCCGCCACCCCGTCCGCTGATTTTGTTGCCGCGCTGCACGAGTACCAGCCGCTGCTGCGGCGCGTGGCCCGCCTCTACTGTCAGGACGCCGACGACCGGCAGGACCTCTTCCAAGAGATGGTGCTGCAGCTGTGGCGGGCGTGGCCGCGCTATGTGCCCCAGCCCAACGCCAAGCTCAGCACCTGGCTCTACCGCATTGCGCTGAACGTGGCCATCTCGAACCTGCGCCAGCGCACCCGTCGCCCGGCCCCCACGGAGCTAGACGCCGAGGCCTTGGCCGTGGCCCAGGCCCCGGAAACGGGCTTCGATGCCGACGACCGCGCCCTGCTCTACCAGGCCATCGGCCGGCTGTCGGAAGTCGACAAGGCGTTCATTCTCTTATACCTCGAAGACCGGCCCTATGAGGAAATGGCCGACATTCTGGGCATTACCCAAAACAACGTGCGCGTAAAAATGCACCGCGTGCAGGAAAAACTCCGCGCCCTCTTAGTCCCCGCCGCCCGATGATGGAACTCGATGAACTCCGCCGCCAGTGGCAGCAGCCCGCGGCCGATGCGCCCGCCCCGCTCGATGCCGCCGCGCTCACCCGGTTGCTGGCCCGCCAGTCCGATGGCATACTTGACAAGCTGCGGCGCAGCGCCCGGTTGGAGCTCTACATCAACTTCGGGGTGCTGGTGGGGGCGCTGGTGCTGGCCTGGCTGGGGCCGCAGTTCTGGCTGCGGGTGTTTGGCTGGGTGCTGGCCGCCATTGGGGCTGTTTGCATCGGGTATCTGTATCGCAAGCTGCACCTGCTGCGCCGCCTCGACGACCCCGCCGGCGACCTGCGCGCCCACCTGCTGCGCCTCGACAGCGGCCTGCGGGCCCTCATCCGCTTTTACTACCGCTTCACGCTGGCCATGCTGCCGGTGGGCGGGCTGCTGAATGTGCTGATGGTGGTCTCGACCACCAAAAGCAACAACTGGCTCACCACGTGGCCGGGCCTAGCGCTGCTGGTGGCCTTGCTGGTGCTGGTGCTGCCCGCGCTGCTCTACCTGCCGGTGGCCAGCGTGACGAAACGCTACCTGCAGCGCCTCTACGGCCAGCACCTCGACCGCCTCGAAGCCAACCTGCGCGAGCTGGCCGAGCCGGTGGTGTCGCGCTAAAGTTGCCGGCTCCGGCTCATCCGGCTTATTCTCCGTTCGGGGGCGTTTGGCAGCCGTTTGAGGACCATTGGCTGGGGCGTGAGGACCGGGCTTGATACATTTGCTCAGCGACATTCTTCTACATTTAACCCGCCAACCAACTCTTTTTTTCTGTGAAACCAATTCTGGAAGCCATCGACGTGCGCAAGGCCTACGCCAACCACGTCGCCCTCAGCGGGGTGAGCCTCGCCATCCCGGAGGGCAGCATCTTCGGCCTGCTCGGGCCCAACGGCGCGGGCAAAACCTCGCTCATCCGCATCATCACCCAGATTACGGGCGCCGACGAAGGCGAAATCCGGTTCCGGGGCGAGCGGCTGAACCCGAGCCACATCGCCCAAATCGGCTACCTGCCCGAGGAGCGCGGCCTCTACAAAAAGATGAAAGTGGGCGAGCAGCTGCTCTACCTGGCCCAGCTGCGCGGCCTGAGCCGCTCCGACGCCACGGCGCGCATCAAGCACTGGCTCAATCGGTTTGAGATAAAAGAATGGGCCAGCAAAAACGTGGAAGACCTCAGCAAGGGCATGCAGCAGAAGGTGCAGTTCATTGCCACGGTGCTGCACGAGCCTAGCCTGATTATTCTGGACGAGCCCTTCTCGGGCTTCGACCCCATCAACGCCAACCTGATTAAGGACGAGATTCTGGAGCTGCGCAAGCAGGGCGCCACCATCATTTTTTCCACGCACCGCATGGAATCGGTGGAGGAAATGTGCGACAACATTGCCCTGATAAACCGCTCGCGCAAGGTGCTGGACGGGCCCGTAGGCGTGATTCGCGACCAGTTCAAAACCAACACTTACGAGGTAGAAGGCAAGGGCAAGCTCATCGTGGTGCACCCTGACTTCGAAGTGGTGGAGCAGAAGGAGCGCGAAAACGGCCATTTCTACGCCCGGGTGCAGCTGCACGCCGGCGTGCGGCCCAACGACCTGCTGCGCTACCTCATCGGGGCGGTGGAGGTGGAAGCCTTCCGCGAAAAAATCCCGAGCATCAACGAGATTTTCATCCGGCGCGTGCGCGAAACCATGCCCGAAACGCTGGTCGAAGAAACCGTTTAATCCTCACCGCGAAACACCTTCATCATGGCTTCTAAATTTTTACTCGTTGCCCAACGCGAATACCTTACCCGGGTACGCAAACGGGCCTTTATCATCCTCACGCTGGCCGTGCCGCTGCTGCTGGCGGGCTTCGGCGTGTTCATCGCCAAAATTGCCAGCTCCGACAACGACTCCACCGACGTGGTGGAAGTGCGCGACGACTCCGGCCTGAACGTGGCCAGCCACTTGGTGAGCACGCCGCAGCTGCGCTTCGAAACCGCCACCGGCACGCTGGCCGACGCTAAAAAGGGCTTCCAGAAAGCCAAGCACGACGGCCTAGTGTACTTGCCCGCTGGCCTCGACGTGGAGAAGCCCCAGGGCGTGCAGTTTTTCGGCAAAGGCAACATCAGCCTGAAAAAGCAACTGGCCGTGGAAAATGCCCTCAACAAGGCGTTTTCGGAATTGAAAATGCAGAAGTCGGGCCTCTCGCAAGAACAGCTCGACCGCCTGCGCTCGAAGGTGGACCTGCAGGCCATCAGCCTCGACGAAACCGGCAAGGAAGCCGACAGCAACGCCCTGGCCACGTCGGGCACGGCGTATGCGCTGGCGCTGGCCATTTACCTGTTCATCTTCATCTACGGCGTGCAGATTATGCGCGGCGTGGGGGAGGAGAAGTCGAGCCGCATCATGGAAGTGATGCTGTCGTCGGTGAAGCCGTTTGACCTGATGATGGGTAAGATTGTGGGCATTGCCGCCGTGGGCCTCACGCAGTTCCTGATGTGGGGCCTGTTGTCGTTCGGGGTTAGCTCGGTGCTGCTGCCGATGGTGACGAAGACAGACAAGCCCAAAACGGAAGTGGCGGCCAGCCCTGCTCCCGATGGGCCAGGAGCGGCCGCAACGACTGCCGACGAGCCGCAAAGCGCCGGCGAGCGGTTCGACAAGGGCGTGGACAACTCCACCAAAAACATGGACCCCGGCAAACGGATGAACATTTTCGCCACCCTCGGCAACCTGCCCATCGGCACCATCCTGTTCGGCTTCATCATCTACTTCCTGGGCGGCTACCTGCTGTATGGCGCGTTGTTTGGGGCGGTGGGCGCGGCCGTCGACGACCAGACCGATACCCAGCAGTTCATGTTTCCGATTACCATGCCGCTCATCCTGAGCTACATCGTGGGCGTGTCGGTCATTTTGCGCAACCCCGACGGACCGGTGGCTTTTTGGATGTCGATGATACCGTTTACCTCGCCCATTGCCATGGTCATTCGCCTGCCGTTTGGCGTGCCGATGTGGCAGCTGGCCTTGTCCATTTTCCTGCTCATCCTAGGCTTTATTGGCACGGTGTGGGTGGCGGCCCGCATCTACCGCGTGGGCGTGCTGATGTACGGTAAGAAGGTGACGTATAAAGAGCTGGGCAAGTGGATGTTCTATAAAGGGTAAACAATCAGGCTTGCCTGACGAACTTTGAACGTCATGCTGGGCTTGTCGAAGCATCTCTACCGCAGCAGTAATTGATTACTCTCCGCGGTAGAGATGCTTCGACAAGCCCAGCATGACGTTCTTTTATAATCACACTCTCCCATTCCATGCGATTCCTTCGCCTCACTAGCTTCCTGTTGCTTCTCATTGGCCTCGCCAGCTTCATCGGCGACCGGCCGGCTTACCGCCTTTTCACCGCCACCGGCCAGGCAGCCGACTACGACCAGATGCTGGGCGATTTGGCCCAGGCCGACGTGGTGCTCTTCGGCGAGCAGCACAACGATGCCCTGGCCCACTGGCTGGAACTGCAGGTGGCCAAAGACCTGCTGAAGCTAAAGAAGCCTGGCCAACTGGTGCTGGGTATGGAGATGTTTGAGCGCGACGTGCAGCCGCTGGTGGCGCAATACGCCGTCGGCATGCTGGCCGATACGACCTTCGAGCGCCTGGCCCGCCCGTGGCCCAACTACGGCACCGACTACCGCCCGCTGCTGCAGTTTGCCCGCGGCAAGAAGATTCCTGTTATCGGCACCAATGCCCCGCGGCCCTTTGCCCGGGTAGTGGCCCAGCGCAGCCTCACGGCCCTCGATAACCTGCCCGCTACCGACCGCGCCCTGCTGGCGCCACTGCCGCTGAAGGTGGATTACGACCTGCCCGGCTACAAAAACATGGCGGCCATGTTTGGCGGCGCGGGCAGCGCCCACGGCGGCGGGGCCCAGAACATCATCCAGGCCCAGGCCTTGAAGGATGCCACCATGGCCCATTTCATCGCCGCCAGCCGCCAGTCCGGCCAAACCTTGCTGCACTTCAACGGTAGTTACCACTCCGACCACCACGACGGCATTGTGGCCTACCTGCGCCAATACGCGCCCAAGTTGCGCGTGCGCACCCTGAGCGTGGTGACGCAGGAGCAACTGCAGGCGCTGGAGAAGGAGCAGGTGAACGTAGCCGACTACGTGGTGGTGGTGCCGGCCGACGCCAGCAAGACGTATTAAAGGAAACACCCGGGCCCTTTTCCGGCCCCGCGCAACCTGCTATGCTGCTAAGAGAAGCCCAAATAGATGACATTGCGGCGATGTCCGACGTCCGACTTTCCGTCCGGGAAAACGTGCTCCATACGCCCGGTCGCGTGACGTTTGCTGACTACGTGGAGCACCTCACGCGGCGCGGCAAAGGCTGGGTGGCCGAAGCCGACGGCCGAACCGTGGGCTTTGCCATTGCCGATTTACAGGGCCACAGCATTTGGGCCTTGTTTGTGCACCCCGATTTTGCGGGGCAAGGCATTGGCCGGACGCTGCACGACGCCATGCTGAACTGGTATTTCAGCCAAACGCCCGAAACCGTATGGCTGAGCACCGCGCCGGGCACGCGTGCCGAAGCATTTTACCGGCAGGCCGGGTGGCAGTTTATGGACATGCTGCCAACTGGCGAAGCGAAGTTTGAAATGACAGTGTCGCGTTGGCAACGTCACTCACACGAAAGCAGCCCCGAGCCCAGCGCGCCTGGCGGAGCCGACGGCACCGACTAGCCGCGCGTCATTTGCTAAATTGCAGCCCCAATTTCGGACGAATACTCTCCCTGGTGATTTCATGCCTACTTCTGCACTTCAAAAAGAAGCCCTCTTTCAGCAAATAGCAACGCAGCTCCGGCAGCAGGGCTTCACCATTGCCAAGGAAGACCCCACGCGCCCCTGGGGTGGTTTTTTCGTGATTGACGAGGACCAGGCGCAGCAATTTGCCGATACCTATTTCAACGGCCTGTCGGTTGAAAACCTGCGCATTGCGGGCAAGCTGAGCCCCAAGGTGCTGGTGGTGGCGCCGCAGCAGCGCCTGAGCTGGCAGTACCACCACCGCCGCGCCGAAATCTGGCAGGTGGTGCAGGGCCCCGTGGGCGTGGCCACCAGCGACACCGACGAGCAGGGCGAGGTGAAAACCCATCAGGTCGGCGAGCGCATTGTGCTGAAGCAGGGTGAGCGCCACCGCCTGGTAGGCCTTAAGGATTGGGGTGTGCTGGCCGAAATCTGGCAGCACACCGACGCCGCCAATCCTTCGGACGAGGACGACATCGTGCGCGTGCAGGACGACTTCGGCCGCTAAAACGCGGAGAGAAGAAAAACGAAAAGCCCGGCATTGCCGGGCTTTTTTGTGAACTACCAGTTACGTTTTCCTAGTGGCCACACGTGGCTACTTCTCGCTAGGCTTCGCTTTTTTCAGCGCATCGGCCAGCGACTGCTGGAGCTTGGCGCCCGAGTCGGCCGGAGCCTCTTCGGTGATGTTGTATTGCTTTTGCAGGCGCTCCCATTCTTCGATGGGGATGAAGACGCCGGTTATTTTGCCTTTGTCATCGGAGAGATATTTAATGTCCATGGGCTGAGCGAGTGAAGTGAGAAATAATAGAGTAGAACCGACTACTCGCCTGGACGGTAGGTTTTCTCCGCGTGGGCCTTTACGTCTTCCGGGTAAAAGCGCACTTCTTTGAAGCGGCCGTTGGCGTACAAATCGGACTGGTCGGTGAAATGCGGCGTGCCCGGCCGGCTGCTTTGGCCCCCCGTCACCACGGAGCGCGCCGTGATGCGCGGCCCAAACTCCACCACCGCCACGAAGCTGTTGCCCACGTTGCCGTAGCGCTTTTTGGTGCCGGGGTAGGTGCGCGCCCCAAACGCGGCCAGCGAGCCCCAGGCCGACGACGTGAAGGCCACCGGCAGGCTGGCCTTCACGTCGTCATATGTCTCCTGCACCTTGCCGGTGAGGCGCTGGAAGCGGTTGACGTCGCCCCAGGGCATCTTCCAGGTGCCAAAGTCGCGGGTCAGGTCGTCGAGGGCTTCGGTGAGGGCAGCCACTTTTTCGGCCGGGCTGGTGTCGGCCAGGGCAAACTTGGTGAAGCTGATGTAGTCGAGTTGCGGCTGGGCGGCGGGCACCCGGGCGCGGGCTTTGGCCAGCAGGCGCTCGGCCCAATAGATGGCCACGGTTTGGGCCACCGAGGTTTTGCTGTAGTTGTGGTTCCAGGCGCGCAGCACCTGCACGGCCTCGTCGAGGGCCGGGGCCGCGGCCTTTTCGGCCGAGGTGGGCTGGTAGGCCGTGAGCAGCGGCGGCAGCATGTCGTCGAAGGCGGTGAGGTGCGGGTCGTCGGCGGCGGCAATCAGCGTATCGAGGCTGAAAACGGCCTTGCGGCTGAGCACGCGCACGGCGTTGAGGCCGCGGTAGTTTTCGGCATCGGGCGCCATGTATTTCGGATACTTAGCCGCCACCGGGCTGCTGCCGGGGCCCGACACGGTGTAGGGCGTAGAGTTGCAGTTCTGAATGAAGCCGCTGGCGGGGTTGTGCACCTGCACCAGCTCGTTCACGCCGTGGAAGCCCTTCCACTCGGTGGCGGGGTTGCTGCCGTCCACGGGCTGGCTCCAGTCGAAGTTGGGGTCTCGGCGGGGCATAAAATTGCCGTGCCAGTAGGCAATGCTGCCCTTGCTGTCGGCAAAAACGGTGTTGTTGGACGCGTTGCCGTTCAGCTTCATTACTTCCTGAAAGCCGGCGTAGCCCGTGGCCTTGGTGCGCACGTAGGACTGCTGCAAGGCCGCCAGCGGCTCGTTCATCATGCGCACGGCCACCCATTGCTGGTCGGTTTTCTGGCCCACGATGGGGCCGTGGTGCGTACGGTATACGGTGAACTCCCGGCGCAGCATCCGGTCGCCGTCGCGGTACGGCAACGACACTTTCTCTACCTGCACGGGGCGCAGCTTGCCGCCGTATTTATAAAAAAACGCCCCGTTCTTCTTCTCAATGGCTTCCAGGTATTCGTCCATCGAGTCGGCCTGGCTGGAAGTGTGCATCCAGCCGCAGTGCTCATTAAAGCCCTGGTACACAAAAAACTGGCCCCAGGTCACGGCGCCGTAGGCGTTCAGGCCCTGCTGGCTCACCATCTGCACCTCAGAGCGAAAGTAGAACGAGGTGTGCGGGTTGATAAGCAGCAGGGCGTGCCCGTTGGCCGTTTTGGCGGGCGCAATGGCGAAGCCGTTGGAGCCGGTGGGCTCCCGGTCTTTCTTCTCGAAGTCAGTGTCAATCCACGAGCTGGATTTCTTCTGGCTGTAAAAGGCCTTCAGCCGCTCCGTGCTCACCACGCTGATGTTGCCCCCAATGCTGCCCTCGCTGAACATGAGCGGCATCCAGGGCTGGAAGCGGCGCAGCAGCTTGGGCCGCACGGTGGGGTGGGTGGCAAGGTAATAATTGGTGCCCGCCGCGAAGGCGTCGAGCAGCTTTTTCATGTCGGGCGGGCACTTGCGGTAAATGGCCAGGGCTTGGGTGCTGTCCATGAACAAGCGGGCCCGCAAGTCGTGGTAGAGCGCCGCTTCGCCGTCCACTTCGGCCTGGCGACCAATGGCATCGAGATAGTTAGCCTCTACGCGCTCAAAATCGTCCTCGCACTGCGTATACAGCAGGCCAAACACCGCGTCGGCATCGGTCTTGCCGTAGATATGCGGCACGCCCCAGGTGTCGCGCGTGATGCTCACCTGCTGGGCCTGCTGCTTCCAGCGGGCCAGCTCCGGGGCCGTGAATTTCTGGGCCTGGGCGGCGCCAGCGGCCAGCAACGCCGGCAGTACTAAGGAATAGCGAAAGGAGAAAAAGCGCATGGCACGAAAGTAAACGAAAAAGCCCCGGCTGGTGGGCCGGGGCTTTTTGACTCTGTTGTCATCCTGAGCGCAGCGAAGGACCTTCTCACGTTTGAACGACTTGTTCAGGCTTGATAGGGTCCTTCGCTGCGCTCAGGATGACAGACGATGATAAATGCTTACGCCGAAAACGACGAGCCGCAGCCGCAGGTGCTCTTGGCCTGGGGGTTGTTGAAGACGAAGCCGCGGGCGTTGAGGCCGTCCTGGAAGTCGACTTCCATGCCCAGCACGTACATGGCGTGCTTCTTATCCATGATGAGCTTGAGGCCGTCGAGGTCGTAGGTTTCGTCGGCGTCTTTGGCTTTGTCGAAACCCAGCAGGTAGCTCATGCCCGAGCAGCCGCCGCCCTGCACACCAATGCGCAGGCCGTAGTCGGCCGGGACGTTCTTTTCCTGAATGATGTTTTTCACTTCGACCAAGGCGCGGTCGGTGAGGCTAATGGGGGCGAGGGTGGCAACAGCAGCCATGTGAAAGTCGATTTAGAGAGAGATGGATAGCAAAGATACGGCAGCCGGTCGTGGGTTGTGCGCGGCTGCTTCGGGGGGTAAACAGCAGTTGGGGGCCGGCGGTTCACGGCGTAAGTTTGCGCAATAGCGCCTTGCGGCGCGCGTTTAACCAAACCGGTCATGCCGGGCGCCGCGCAGCATTGCGCGTGGGATAACTAGTTAGCTAAAGCACGCGTGATGCTACGCGGCGCCCGGCATGACGTTCAGTAAATCTGACAACTTAACCAATGGATTCGACCACCTATTTCTACGACCTGCTCAAAATCATTCTGCCCGCGCTAATTGTGGCCGGGGCCATTTATTTCCTGTTCAAAGAGTTTCTGGAAAAAGAGCAGCAGCGCCGCCTCATCGAGCTGCGGCTCGAAAGCAATAAAACCACGCTGCCCCTGCGCCTGCAGGCCTACGAGCGCGCCATCCTGTTTCTGGAGCGCATTTCGCCCAACAATATTCTGGTGCGCCTGAGCAGCGCCGGTTCCACCGCGCCGGAGTTTCACCGCCTGCTGCAGCAGGAAATCCGGGCCGAGTACGAGCACAACCTCTCGCAGCAGCTCTACATCTCGGCCGACGCCTGGACACTGGTGAAGGAAGCCAAAGAAAACGTGCTCACCATGGTAAACCGCGCCTTCCACGGCATCCAGAATCCCGCTCAGGCCCGTGGCACCGAGCTGGCCAAGCGCATTCTGGAAGGCCTGATGATGGACGGCGCCGAGCCCACTGCCCAAGCCATTGCGGTGGTGAAAAACGAAGCGGCGAGCTTGTTTTAGGAA
The DNA here is from genome assembly GCF_016427455.1 of Hymenobacter miniatus. Taxonomy (NCBI): domain Bacteria; kingdom Pseudomonadati; phylum Bacteroidota; class Cytophagia; order Cytophagales; family Hymenobacteraceae; genus Hymenobacter; species Hymenobacter miniatus. The sequence continues at coordinate 327,477 of NZ_JAELXR010000002.1, read as the reverse complement.
TCGGCTGGCGTTGCGAGCGCAGCGAAGCAATCCGTCCTATTCTCAGCGACAGGCCTTTTAATGTGAAAAGCCCCGGCACTACGCAGTGCCGGGGCTTTTTTTGATTGGGTTAGCGCATCTCAAGGCTGGTAGCACAGAGAAGAAGGATTAGCTACGCTGAACTTCGTTTGCCACGGGCTGCGCCCTCGCAATGACCGGTGGGATTCTATACCGCCGCGCTCACGGCCTCAATGGCTCGTTGGTAGCACTCCTCGTATCGTGGCACGATGTTCTCCACGGCAAACTCCTCGGCCCGGGCGCGGGCAGCCGCTTTGAAACGCGGCAGGTTTTCGTCGGCAAGCACGTAGAGGGCGTTTTTGACCATGTCGGGCACGTCGCCGATGTCGCTAATCATGCCCGTCACGCCGTGCACGTTCAGCTCGGGGATGCCGCCGGCGTTGGTGCTCACCACGGGTACTTCGCAGGCCATGGCTTCGAGTGCGGCGAGGCCGAAGCTTTCGTTTTCGGAGGGCATCAGGAACAAGTCGCCCACGCTGAGCACTTCCTCCACGGCTTCGAGCTTGCCCAAGAAGCGCAGGTCGCGGTGTACGTCGAGGTCGCGGGCGAGCTTTTCCATGCGGTTGCGGTCGGGGCCGTCGCCCACGAGGAGCAGTTTGGCCGGAATCTGTTCCCGCACACCCACAAAAATGCGCAGCACGTCTTCCACGCGCTTCACGGTGCGGAAGTTGCTGGTGTGGATGAGCAGCTTCTCGCCCTCCGGCGCGATGGCGGCCCGGAAATGGCTTTTTTCCTGCTTTTTGAAACGATGCAGGTCGATGAAGTTGGGAATGACGGTGATGTCTTTCTCCACGGCGAAATACTCGTAAGTCTCGCGCCGCAGGTCATCCGAAACCGACGTCACGCCGTCGCTCTGGTTGATGCTGAACGTGACCACCGGCTCGAAGCTGGAATCCTTGCCCACTAGCGTGATATCGGTGCCGTGTAGCGTGGTGACGACCGGAATATTGATGCCGCGCGAGCGAAGGATTTGCTTGGCCATGAAGGCCGCCGAGGCGTGCGGAATGGCATAATGCACGTGCAGCACGTCGAGCTTCTCGTTCTGCACAATGTCGACCATCTTGCTGGTCAGGGCCAGCTCGTAGGGCGGAAACTGGAACAGCGGATACGCCGGCACATACACCTCGTGGTAGAAGAGGTTTTCGTTGAAGAAGTCGAGCCGCACCGGCTGGCTGTAGGTGATGAAGTGCACGCGGTGCCCGCGTTGGGCCAGGGCCTTGCCCAGTTCCGTGGCGACCACGCCCGAGCCGCCAAACGTGGGATAACAAACGATGCCGATGTTCATAGAGAAATGCTGTTGCGCTTAGCCAACCGAAAACCGCAAGGTTTGTTGCATTGACGGATAAGCAGGCAAAATGATGCACAGGACGTAGCTTTAGCCCGTCCGCATAAACCGGTCTGCCCATGAAGCCGCCACAAACGAAAGCTGCATTTCTCGGCCTGTTTTTATTGGGAGCGGTTAATGCCCGCGCGCAAAAATGGGTTACGCAGGAAGTTGTCCGGGAGATGGGCTACGAAATGTGTACCCGCTGCAGCATCGAAGGTGATGGGGCGAAAGTGTACGCATTGGGCAACGGGCGAATTACACCTGTTACTCTCGCTTATTTCGATACTGTTGCCACCTATGCACAAGGCCGGGTGGTTGACGTTGCTACCGGCAAGCCAATCCGAGGAGCAGTGGTTCAGGCCCGCTACACTTGCCGGGAAGACTGCGGGCTCAAAACGGCCATCACCAACGACAGAGGTTTCTTTCGGCTCGGCTGGGTTGGATGCAGTGGCCCCGAAGGTGGCCGTTCCAACCGCCCGCTTCTGATACGTGCCGCCAATTACCAAACCGTAAATACCGCAGCTGTTGCCTTCGGTGCCGCTGCCTACCTGCACATAGAACTTGCGCAAAAAAGGAGAAAGCAGTAGAAAGCGCTACTGAGAGGATGGGGTGGGATGCTATTTGCCGCTGTCGGCCACCACTTTCGGTCCCGCCGCCAACGACTTGTATATCACCTCGTGAATGCGCGTGCGGATGTTGTACTGGCGCAGCTTGTTGTTGCCGGCGTCGGGGTACACGCGGTTGGAGAGGAAGACATAGAGGATGTTATTGTCCGGGTCCATCCACACGCAGGTGCCCGTGAAACCGGTGTGGCCAAAGGTGCTGGCCGGCGAGAGGTTGCTGGTAGGGCCTTCGGGCTTGCTGGGGTCGCCGTGGTCCCAGCCCAGGCCGCGGCGGCCACCGTTCTGCGGGCGGGCAAACTCCGTCACCACCGGGTTCTGGAAGTAGCGCACGCCGCCGTAGTTGCCGTTTTGCAGGTTCATCTGCATCAGCACGGCTAGGTCGTTGGCGGTGGCGAAGAGGCCGGCGTGGCCGCCCACGCCGCCTACTAAAGCGGCAGTTTGGTCGTGCACCGTCCCTTGCAGCTGCTCGCGGCGGTAGTAGGTGTCTTTCTCGGTGGGCGCAATGCAGCTTTTGGGGAAGCGCTGCAGTGGGTTGTAGGTCATGCTGCCCAGGCCCAGCGGGCGGTAGAAATTGTCCTGCAGGAAGTTCTCAATGGGCTGCTTCAGAATCTTCTCGCACACCCGCTTCATCACAATAAAGCTGAGGTCGGAATACTCCGTGGGGTACTTTCCTTTCACTTTCGGTAGCAGGCCCGAGCGCATGGTCCAGGCCCACACCGAGTCGTCGGCCGCTTTAGTGCTGTACTCGCCGGGCGCCACCTCGTTAGGAAAGTCATCGGAGCGAATGCTGGCGTAGAACGTAGGCTTGAGCTGGCCGTCGCGCATGGTGCGCTCCCAAGTGGGGATGCCCGGCTTGAGGCCCGCCTGGTGCAGTAGCACATCGCGCACGGTCATGTCGCGCTTGTTGGTGCGCGCCAGCTCAGGCAGGTAAGTGGCTACTTTCTCTTCAATGTTGAGCTTGCCCTGGTCCTTGAGGTACATCACGGCCTGCAGCGTGCCGGCCACTTTCGTCACCGAGGCTAGGTCGTACAAGGTGCTGCTGGTCACGGGCTGAGACTGGTCGTAGGTGCAGTAGCCGTAGCTCTGGTCAAACACCACCGTGCCGTTTTTGGCCACCAGCACCTGGCAGCCGGGGGCGGCGGCGTAGGTCTGGCTCTCCAACGCGATGTTGTCAATCTGAGCCAGTACGCGCGAGCTCAGGCCCTGGCTCTCGGGGGCGGCGTAGCGCAGGCGGTGCAGGTCGGGGGTGGCAATGCCGGTGGTTACGCGCATGGTGGGCGACACCGTGACGGGCAGTTTGCCGCGGGCCGGCAGCGCGCCAAACAGCACCTGCGGCACCACCAGCTGCGCGGCGTAGTGGTCTTCGTAGCCGCACACCAGCGTGCGGGCGTCTTCCAGAAATTTCAGGGAGTAGGCGTTGCCCATGGCCACCACCACGGTCTTGAAGCCCTTATTGGCTTCGAGCTGCTTGATGAACTTCAGTGCCCCGTCGCCGATGCCGTAGCTGTGGCTGGGCGTGTTGTTCATGGCGTGCAGGCTCACCACCACCACGTTGTAGCCCGTGAGCCGGCTGGCAATGCGCGCAAACGTGCTGTCCGGGGCGTAGCGGTCGGGCACGGCGTACACCGGGCCGGGCTGGTATTTATTAAAAATGGTAGCGTACGGCCCTTCGGCCTGCGTGCCGATGGTGATGGCCGCAATGCGCAGCGTGTCGAGCCGTTGGAAGGGGAGGAGCTTGTCGTCGTTCTTGACCACCGTCACGGCGTGCTCGAAAATATTCTGCGCCAGTACTTTGGTGTAGGGTTGGTTTAAGCTGTCGCGCAACGTGGCGAGGCGTGCCGGCTTGTAGCTGGCCAGGCCGGCCCAGTACTTGGCCCGCAAAATCTTCTTGATGCGCAGGTCCAAATCTTCCTGTTTCAGGGCGCCATTGGCCGCTGCCTCCTGAATGCGCTTGAGCGCGGCCGGCACGTCTTCCGAAAACAGCAACACGTCGTTGCCGGCGGCCAAAGCCATGGCATCCAATTCGCCGTCTTTGTAGAGCTTGCTCACGCTCTTCATGTTGAGCGCGTCGGTGAAAACCAGGCCCTTGAAGCCCATTTTGTCCTTGAGCAAGTCCGTCACCAAGGCCCGCGACAGCGTGGTGGTCTTGGCGTTGGTGGTGTCGAAGAGCGGCATGTAGAGGTGGGCCACCATCACGCCCATCACGCCGGCCTCGAACGACTGCTGAAAGGGCACCAAATCAACTTTCTGCAACCGGGCCAGGTCGGTGTTGATGACCGGCAGCGACACGTGCGAGTCGGTGTCGGTGTCGCCGTGGCCGGGAAAGTGCTTGGCCACGGCCATGATGCCGTTTTCCTGCAAGCCCTTGATATACTCAATGCCCAGCGCGCCCACCCGGTTCTGGTCTTCGCCAAACGAGCGGTTGCCGATGACGGGGTTGCCGGGGTTGGAGTTCACGTCAATCACCGGCGCGAAGTCGATGTGCACGCCCAGGGCGCGCATTTTGCGGGCAATGTCGCGGCCCATCTGGTACACCAGTTTGGGGTCGTCCATGGCGCCCAGCGTCATTTGCTTGGCGTAGTGGGCCGAGGAGTCGAGGCGCATGTCGAGGCCCCATTCGGCGTCCATGGCAATGAGCAGCGGCACTTTGGCGGCGGCCTGCAAGCGGTTGGTCATCAGGGCCTGCCGCTTGGGGCCACCCTGCAGGAACATCACTCCGCCGATGTTTTGGTTGCGCACCAAGCGCTCGATGCGCTCCACGTGGCTGCGGTCTTTGTTGGAATAGGCGGCCACCATGAATAGCTGGCCCAGGCGCTGCTCGGGCGTGAGCGAGTTGAACACGCTGTCGACCCAGGCCATTTCCTTGGGCGACGCCGGCAGCGGGTCGGCGGGCAGCTTTTTAACTTCCGAAAACGACAGCAGAAGGCCCGCGGCCAGCAGCAAAGCGGCCAGGCTCAGCTGAAGAGGGATGCGCAGGAGCCCCGTGGAGTTGATGGGTTGGTTCAAGAGGCAATCGGGCCGCGGGGGCCGTACTTTTGTCGTGGGTAACAGCGGAACCCGGTGGCTGGGTTTGGAGGTTCCAAACGAAGCCGGTTGCGGCTTGAAATACCCCCGGCACTGCCGGAAATTTTCAAGCTGGAACTCCGCTATTTAGCCGCGAAGGTACGCAGAAAACCCCGTCGGGGGTTTACAACGCGTTCAGTTTCCGGTTATTGCCGGGCACGTTTTCGCTTGTCTGTGTGCCCGTTAGCGCAGCTACGCTCATTTCCTCTACCCGCCTCTAGCTTTCCCGAAATGCCCGATATTATCCACCTGCTTCCCGAATACCTCGCCAACCAGATTGCGGCCGGCGAAGTGGTGCAGCGCCCCGCTTCGGTGGTGAAGGAATTGCTGGAAAACGCCGTCGACGCCGGCGCCACCCAGGTGCAACTCATTGTGAAAGAAGCCGGCAAGCAGCTTGTGCAGGTCGTCGACAACGGCGCCGGCATGAGTCCGACCGACGCCCGCATGAGCCTGGAGCGCCACGCCACCAGCAAAATCCGCTCAACCGATGACCTGTTCAAAATCCGCACGCTGGGCTTTCGGGGCGAGGCGCTGGCCAGCATCGCGGCCGTGGCCCAGGTCGAAATCCGCACCAAGCAGCGCGACCAGGACACCGGCACCCTGCTGCTGGTGGAAGGCTCGCAGGTGACCAGCCAGCAGCCCACCGCCTGCCCCGACGGCACCAGCATCTCCGTCAAAAACCTGTTTTTTAACGTGCCGGCCCGGCGCAACTTCCTCAAAAGCAACGCCGTGGAAATGCGGCACATCCTCGACGAGTTTCAGCACGTGGCGCTGGCCAACCCGCAGATTGCCTTCTCGCTCTACCAGAACGACCTGGAGGTGTTCGGCTTGCCGGCCGGCAAGCTCAGCCAGCGCATTGTGGCCTTGCTGGGCAATGGCTACAAGGAGCAACTGGCCGCTTGCGAGGAAGTGACGCATTCCATCTCGGTGCGCGGCTTCGTGGGCAAGCCCGAGTCGAGCAAGAAAAGCCGGGGCGACCAGTTTTTCTTCGTCAACAACCGCTTCATCCGCTCGGCCTACCTCAACCACGCCGTGCTGGCAGCCTACGAAGGCCTGCTGGCCCGCGACACCCACCCGTTCTACGTACTGTTTCTGGAGCTCGACCCCAAGGCCATCGACATCAACGTGCACCCCACGAAGACGGAAATAAAGTTCGAGGACGAGAAAACCGTCTACGCCGTGGTGCGCGCCGCCGTGAAACAAAGCCTGGGCATCCACAACATCGCGCCGTCGCTGGACTTCGACGGCGACGTGAATTTTGCGCCCATCCGGCCGCTGCGCGCCGGCAAAGGCACCGGCGAGGCGCCCGTCACGGCCCACGACCACCTGCCCGCCGCCACGCCCGCGGCCCGCGCCGCGGCCAGCCACGACGCCTACCGCCCCGATGCCCTGGCCGCAGCGGCCTCGGCCGCTACCCGCGGCCCGTCGGCCAATAGCTCGGGCTTCTCCAACTTCTCGCCCGAAGTGCGGCGCGACGGCTACGAGCGCGGCCTGCCGCCACGCCCCACCGAGCAGGCCCGGCGCGAGCTGGAAGCATTTTACCGCGAACTGGGCCAGCCCGTGCGCGACGACCTGACCGTGGGGGCCGACAACCCCGTGGTACGCAGTTTCGAAGCCGACTTTCCGGCCGAGCCCGTTGCGCCGGCCGCGCCGGCCCCCACCGACTTTGCCCTGGCGTTTGCGGTGCCCGAAGCCGGTACCGCCACGCCGGCGCGCGAAGGCGGCCCGGGCAGCCGGGCCCTGCAGGTGCAACAGCGCTACGTGCTGGTGCCGGTGAAGTCGGGCGTGCTGCTGATTGAGCAGGAAGCGGCCCGCGAGCGGATTCTCTACGAGCAGTACCGGCAGGAGCTGGGCCGGGCCGTGGGCACGTCGCAAACGCTGCTGTTTCCGCGCACGGTCACGTTTTCGCCGGCTGATTTTGCCGTGCTGCGCGAGCTCACCGAGCCGCTGCACGCGCTGGGCTTCATTTTTGTGGAGTTCGGGCCCAACACCATTGCCGTGGAGGCCATTCCGGCCGGCATGCCGCCCCAAAACGAAAAAGAGCTGCTGGAAAGCCTGATTGAGCAGTTCCGCACGGCCGCCGGCCCGCTCAAGCTCGACCAAAGCGAGGGCCTGGCGCGCGCCCTGGCCCGGCGCGTGGCCGCCAGCACCGCCGCCACCCGCCTGCCCGAAGCCGAGCTCAATGCCCTGGCCGACCGCCTTTTTGCCTGCCAAACCCCCGGCTACACCCCTGACGGGCGCAAAACCCTGGTGCTGCTCGACGGGCAGCAGCTGGCCGATTTTTTCCGTAAGTAAGCCCCGGCCGCGCGGCTTGCGCGGCGCCCTATCCTCCCTGCATGTTCAACATCACCCCCACCGTTCGCAACCTCTTGATTGTGAACGTCGCGTTTTTGCTGGCCCAAATGAACCTGCTGCCGCTCCTCACCCAAATCGGCAGCCTGTATCCCATCGGTTCGCCGTACTTCTTTCCCTGGCAGTTCTTTACGTACATGTTTCTGCACGCCGGCTGGGGGCACTTGTTTTCCAACATGCTGGGGCTGATGGTGTTTGGGCCGCTGCTGGAACAGCGCTGGGGGGCGTCGCGCTTCCTCACTTTCTGGCTGATTTGCGGCGTGGGCGCGGGCCTGCTCTACGAAGGCGTGCGCGGCTACGAAGGCTACCGCATGGAACAGGCCCGGCAGGAGTTTCACCAATCGCCGAACGGCCCCGATTTCGACCGTTTCTTCAGCTCGTATTTCCCGGAAGCCACCGGCTACCAAACCCTGGCCCACGCCTTGGAGCGCAACCCGCAAAACCAGGAATACATCAAAGCCGCCACCGACGCCGTGGACGGCGCCGTGGAAGAAACCCGCAACTCGAAATTCGGCGGCATGCTGGGCGCTTCGGGCGCGCTGTTCGGCCTCATTTTCGCGTTTGCCTACTTGTTTCCAAACACCAAGCTGTTCATTTTTCCGTTCCCGTTTCCGGTGGCGGCCAAGTACTTGGCGTTTGGGTACACCCTGATTGAGCTCTACCAGGGCGTGCACCGTGTGCCCGGCGACAACGTGGCCCACTTTGCCCACCTCGGCGGCCTGCTCATCGGCTTCATCGTGGTGAAGTACTGGGAAGGCGGCCGGGAGCGGTTTTATTAAGAGCTGACCGAAAAATCCGTCCGCGCACTGCCACCAACTGCGCGCAAATTTCGTTGCATCTGTTTCATCCCGGACCCGTGCCATGAGCATCGTTCAAGATATCCGTACCGCTTTCAACCGCCGCGACAACGCCCTCATCCAGCTCATCTGGCTGAACGTGCTGGTGTTTGCGGGCCTCATCCTGCTGAAGTTTATTCTGAAGTTTAGCAGTGCCATTGGGTATTATCCGCTCATCATCAGCCAGTTTCAGATATCCTCGGCTTTCCCCGTGCTCATCCGGCACCCGTGGACCATCCTGACCTATGCATTCACGCACGAAGAGTTTTTTCACATTCTCTTCAATATGCTCAACCTCTACTGGTTCGGGCAGCTGGTGCGCGAGTACCTGGGCGACCGGCGCTTGGTGAGCATCTACATCCTCGGCGCGCTGGCCGGGGCCGCGGTGTTTCTGCTCACCTACAACTTCGTGCCCGCGTTTCAGGACGGGGTGGGCACGCCCATGGTGGGCGCGTCGGCGGCTGTTACGGCCATCATCGTGGCCGGTGCCACCCTGCTGCCCGACTATACCTTCATGCTGATTCTCATCGGCCCGGTCAAGATTAAGTGGATTGCGGCCGTGGTGGTGCTCATTTCCCTGGCCGGCGTGAACGGCGGCAACCCCGGCGGCGAAATTGCCCACCTGGGCGGCGCCCTGCTCGGCTTTGTGTTTATCAAGCAGCTGCAGGCGGGCCGCGACCTGGGCCGGCCCGTGCAGGCCGTGGGCAACTTCTTCAGCAACCTCACCCACCGCCAGCCCGCCATGCGCGTGAGCACCCCGCGCCGCGCCGAGCCCGTGGCCGCTGCCTCGGCCAGCGGCGCCAAGAAGCCTGCCCCCGCCGGCCAGCCCCTGCAAGACGAAATCGACACCATTCTGGACAAGATTTCGCGCTCCGGCTACGAAAGCCTTAGCAAGGAAGAAAAGCAAAAGCTTTTCCGGGCCAGCCAGCAGTAATAAGGACGCAGAAGGCTGGTTATGCCGAGCGCAGCCAGCTTTTGGCCATTTCAATGTCCTGAAAAAGGCGCATTTCAAATTGGGTGCCCACGCGCGTCACCATTTCCTCGGCCGAGGCTTGCCCGAAAATGCCGGGCGATACCACGTGGGCAAAGCGCTTGAGGCCCAGCCGCAGCACCTGCGGCATCCAGTTTTTGGCAATCCAGTCGTTGGCCGAACTCCACGAGCCGATGACTTCGCGGTTGTCGTTCAGCATTTGGGGGCAAGGGCAGTCGCGCAGGAAGTCGATGGTGGCCTGGCAGCCCCGAATCACTTTCTCGGTGGGCAGCACGCCCACCCAGTTGTTGTAAATCCAGCCCTGGGCGTCATCCAATTCGATGGTCAGGTACACCTTGTCGAACGAATTGATAAGCTCTTTTTTCATGGACGAGGCACGGAATTAGATAATAATATGGCAAAGTAAGCATATAATGCGGCGCTTCAGTCGAACAAAAAAAGGCCAGCGCGGGAAAGCGCTGGCCTTTTTTCAGTTAAGCAAAAAGCACTACGCCGGCTGGGCGCTGCTCATTTTGTCGAGGGCATCCATTACCTCTTTCACGTGGCCGCGCGAGGTCTCGAGCAGTTGCTTTTCCTCGTCGTTCAGTTGCAGCTCAATCACACGCTCTACGCCGTTTTTGCCCAGAATAACCGGGGCGCCGAGGTACACGCCGTTGATGCCGTACTCGCCTTGCAGCTCCAGGCACACGGGAAACACGCGGCGCTGGTCGCGCACGATGGCTTCCACCATTTGGGCCGCGGCCGCGCCGGGCGCGTACCAGGCCGAAGTGCCCATGAGCTTCACCAGCTCGCCGCCGCCCACGGCGGTGCGCTGCACAATAGCGTCGAGCTTCTCTTTGGAAATCAGTTCGGTAACCGGGATGCCGCCCACGGTGGTGTAGCGGGGCAGGGGCACCATGGTGTCGCCGTGGCCGCCCATCAGCACGGCCTGAATGTCTTTGGGGCTCACGTTCAGGGCCTCGGCCAGGAAGGCGCGGTAGCGGGCCGTGTCGAGAATGCCGGCCATGCCGAACACCTTTTCGCGGGGCAGCTTGGCGGTGAGGTGGGCCTGGTAGGTCATCACGTCGAGCGGGTTGCTCACCACGATGATGATGGCGTTGGGGGAGTGGGCCACCACCTGCTCGGTCACCGATTTCACGATGCCGGCGTTGATGCCAATCAGGTCGTCGCGGCTCATGCCGGGCTTGCGGGGCAGGCCCGAGGTAATCACCACCACGTCGGAACCGGCCGTGCGGGCGTAGTCGTTGGTCACGCCCACGGTGCGCGAGTCGTAGCCGATAATCGGCGCTTTCTGCCAGATATCGAGTGCTTTGCCTTCGGCGATGCCTTCCTTGATGTCGACCAGTACAATTTCGTTGGCAATTTCACGGGTGGCGAGCACATCGGCGCAGGTTGCGCCCACGTTGCCGGCTCCGACTACGGTAACTTTCATAAGAGAAGAATTGGGAGGGTTGGAGTTTCGCGGGTAAAAGTACCTCCCCGCGAAGGAAGGCACAACCAAAAGGCATGTAGAGACGCGTATTCGCGTCTCGGTGTTCGCGTCGTTGGCAGGCGTAAGGGCATCATCGGTCAACGACGAGACGCGAATACGCGTCTCTACATGCGCTGAACCGTCAGTACCCGCTCGGAGCTGTCTTCCACCTTGAACCGGTCATCCACGCGCCAGCCCACCACCCAGCAGATTTTGCCATCGGCCGTGGTCAGCACGCGCACGTCGTCTTTCAGGTTGAGCGGCACTTTCTGGTCAATGAGGAAGTCGCTGAGCAGCTTTTTGCCTTTCATGCCCAGCGGCATAAACCAGTCGCCTTCCTGCCACTTCCGCAGCGTGAGCGGGAATTTGAGTTTGTCGGCATCGAGCGCCGCCGTGCTTTTCGAGCGGGGAATGATGAAGTGCCGGGCGTCGTCGTGGAGCTCGGCTTTCAGGCGCATGCCGTCGGCCAGCAGGTCGGTTTGGTCCGCCGCCAGCTGGAACGTGCCGAACTGCGAGGTGCGCCGCGGCGTGATGACCAGGTTCTCCCGGTCCTTCACCAGCCGGTGCGTGGGCGAATCGAACCGCCGGCCGCTCTCGCCCGGGAAAGCGGCCACGATGTCTTTCACAATCAGCCACGAAAAGCCGAACGGGCGCAGCAGCTCGTGCAGCACCAGCGCGGTGGCGGCCGTTTTTTGCAGCGTGGCGATGTTGAGGTAGGTTACTTCGGCTTCGTCGCGGCGGGCCTGGGCGGCGGTGTCGGCCACGTAGCGGCGCACGATTTCTTCGGCCCCCCCCACGCGCTCGGCGGTGCCGGCCATGGTTTCGTCCAGGTTGGGGTTGATTTCGCGCAGCACGGGCAGCACCTCGTGGCGCAGCAGGTTGCGCTGGTACACGGGGCTGTCGTTGCTGTCGTCTTCGCGCCAGCGCAGGCCGCGCTCCACCAAGTAGTCGTGCAGGTCGTCGCGGCCCACGCCCAGCAGCGGGCGCACCACGTGGCCGTTTTTCACCTGAATGCCGTGCAGGCCGGCTAAGCCGGTGCCGTGCGTGAGGTTCAAAATCATGGTTTCGGCCTGGTCGCGCTGGTGGTGGGCGGTGGCCACGTAGGCCAGGCCCTGGGTTTGGCACACCTGCTCGAACCAGCGGTAGCGCAGCAGGCGGGCCGCCATCTGGGTCGAAATGCCTTCCTGCTCGGCAAAGGCTTTGGTCTGAAAAAACTCGGCGAAATAGGGCAGGCCGTACTGCTTGGCCAGCTTGCGCACAAACTGCTCGTCGGCGTCGGCGTCTTCGCCGCGCAGCCCGAAGTGGCAGTGCGCCACGGCCACCTGAACCCGCAGCCGGTGCAGAATGTCTAATAAAACCACCGAATCCAACCCGCCGCTGACGGCCACGAGGATGGGGTCGTTGTCGATGGAAAACAGGTGGTGCTCCTCAATGAAGCGGCGAACGGTATCGAGCATAAGCAAAGCGAGTGCCCGGCTGACCCGCGAACACTACCACGCAAAGATGGCCGTTAGCGCGGGCCCCGTCCGTACCTTTGCCCCCCGAATGTTCTTCTCGCGCGTCTTTTTTCTTCTGCTGATTCTGTTGCCGCTGCTGGGGCAGGCGCAGCGCCCCACCGCGCCGGGCACGGGCACGCCCGTGCCGGTCACCACCGCGCCGGCCCCTGCCGCCGGCACGCCGCGTCCGGGCACCAAAGGCTCGCCCATCAAGCTCCTGACCACCGGCCAGCTGGTGGGCGGCATCTTCAATGGCGTGAAAATCCGCAAGCTGCTGGGCAACGTCAGTTTTCAGCAGGACGACGTGTTTCTGTATTGCGACTCGGCCTACCAATACACCGAAACCAACCAGGTGGAGGCCTTCAGCAACGTGCGCGTGGTGCAGAGCGACACCATGACCATCACCGGCGACCGTGGCTTTTACGACGGCACCAAGCGCACGGCTCGCATGACCGGCAACGTGGTGATGCGCGACACCCGCATGACCCTGACCACGCCGGCCCTCGACTACGACCTGAACCGCAAAACGGCTTCCTACACCCAAACCGGCCACCTCACCGACCCGCAGAATACCCTCGACAGCGAGCAGGGCTTCTATGACACCAACAGCAAGGTGTTCGTGTTCAAGCGCAACGTGCACCTCGTGACGCCCGACTCGGAGCTGAACAACGACACGCTGCGCTACAACACGGTCAGCAAAATTGCCTATTTCAACGGCCCCACCCGCATCAAAGGCAAGCAGGGCAACCTCTACGCCGAGGGCGGCACCTACAACACCATCACGCGGGTTTCCAACTTCAAGAAAAACGCCAAAATCGACACGCCCAACTACCTGCTGGGCGGCGACCAGCTGGTGTATGACGAAACCAAGCAGTACGGCGTAGCCAAAGGCCACGTCTCACTCATCTCCAAGAAAGACAACCTGACCCTGCGCGGCGACCAAGGCAAGTACTGGCGTGGCCTGGGCCGCACCAAGCTCTACGGCGGCCGGCCCGTGGTGCGCAACATCGGCAGCCAGAAAGACACCCTGTACATGGCCGCCGATACGCTCATCAGCATCGAGGCGCGGCCCGGCCAGACCACCACGCGCACGGTGCTCTACGCCTACCCCAAGGTGCAGATATTCCGCGGCAACCTGCAGGGCATCTGCGACTCGCTGACCTACGACCGGCAGGACAGCATCATTTACCTGAACCAGGCCCCGGTGCTGTGGCAGGCCAAAAACCAGCTTACGTCGGACTCCATGCAAATTCGCTCGAAGCGCGGCAAGGTGGACGAGATGCGCCTCTACGGCAACGCCTTTGCCGTGAGCCAGGATACGCTCCTGAACTTCAACCAAACCAAGGGCCGCAGCATGATGGCCTATTTTCGCGACAACCAGCTGCGGCGCGTGGACGTGCTGGGCAACGCCGAAAGCATCTTCTACGCCCTGGATAACGACACCGCCACCACCGGCATGAACCGCGTGCTGTCGGCCAACATGCGGCTGCTGTTTTTGGAAAGCAAGCTCAACAAAATCACCGTTCTCTCGAACCCCGAGGCCAAGTTCATCCCGCCGCACGAGCTCAAGCCCGACGACGAGCGCCTGAAAGGCTACAAGTGGCGCGCCGCGGAACGCCCCACCCGGCGCCAGGTGTTGGGCAAGCAGTTCGACGACCGACCCAAAAAACGCAAGCCGGTTAAGAAAAAGGCCACGCCCACCAAGCGCCGCCCGGCCGCCAAGCCCACGCCCAAAAAAACAACGCCCAAACCCGCGAGCCCCAAGCCCGCAACCCCACCTAAAGCCGCGCCCGCGGCCAAACCCAACGCCAGCGCCGCGCCGGCCACAGCCCCGCTGCCGACGCCCACCGTGCGGCGCTAGCTGCAACCTTTGGCCCCGGCCCGGCACTCTTGCTGCGGGCGGGCCAGCCGGAGTTGGCGCCGCGTTTGCCTTCGCCGGCTCAAATCGTTACCTTTGCACCCCTTATGCCGATTTCCCGCCTCACGGTTCTGTTTCTGCTCGTTAGCACGCTCTTATTGGGCTCCTGCGCCAGCGGCTACCAAAAATTGCTGAAAAGCACCGACGTCAATAAGAAGTACGAAGCCGCCGTGCAGTACTACGACAAAGGCGACTATTTCCGGGCCGGCACGCTGCTCGAAGACCTCATTCCGCTGCTGAAAGGCCGCCCCGAGGCCGAAAAGGCCCAGTTCTACTTCGCCAATACCAACTTCAAGCAGCGCAACTATGTGCTGAGCGCGTTCTATTTCAAGCAGTTCATCGACACGTACCCCAACTCGGAGTACGCCGAAGAAGCCACCTTCCTGAACGCCCGGTCGTTGTTTTTGGACTCGCCCGGCTACGAGCTCGACCAAACCAACACAGTTTCGGCGCTGGAGTCGATTCAGGATTTCCTGAACCGCTACCCCGAAAGCAAGTTCAAGGGCGAAACCGAGAGCATGTCGCAGGAGCTGCAAAAGAAGCTGGAAAACAAGGCCTTCGAAAGCGCCCGGCTGTATTATCAGCTCCGCTACAACCAAGCGGCGGTGGTGGCCCTCACCAATTTTCAGCAGCAATACCCCGCCTCGGCCTACGCCGAGCAGGCCGCCTTCCTGCGCCTCAGCGCCCAATACGCCTGGGCCCAGGAAAGCATCGAATCCAAGCAGCGCGAGCGTTATTTGGAGGCGGTGAGCTTCTACCAGCAGTTCCTCGACGCCTATCCCAAAAGCAAGAACCTGAAAGCCGCGCAGGACATGTACGACGTCAGCCAGGCCCAAATTTCCCGGCTGAAGGCGACGCCAGCCGCGGCATCCAATTAATATTAGTTGTCAGTTGCTGGTTGTCAGTTGTTAGTCCCGGACTTGCCAGCTGCACAGCCTGACAACTGACAACCAGCAACTGACAACTAAATTCCATGCCCATGAAACCCAATCCCAACACCCCGTCGAGCTCCATCGTGACGCGCAACATCGCCGACATCACCGGCGACAACGGCAACGTGTACGAGGCCATCGCCGTGATTTCGAAGCGCGCCAACCAACTGTCGGTGAAGCTGAAAGAAGAGTTGAACGACCGGTTGGCCGAGTTTGCTTCCACGGTCGACAACCTGGAGGAAGTGTTCGAGAACCGCGAGCAAATCGAGGTGTCGAAGCAGTACGAGCGCATGCCCAAGCCCACCAGCCTGGCCATCGAGGAGTTTCTGCAGGGCAAAATTGCCTACACCACGCCCGAGCCGGAAGAGGTGCCGATTCCCCGCGAGCTGTTCTAAGGCTGTCGGGTTCGCTAATACGAACGTCATGCTGAGCGCAGCTGAAGCATCTCTACCGAGGAAGTAATTCGTTACTCTCGCGGTAGAGATGCTTCGGCTGCGCTCTGCATGACGTTCTTTGTTTACCAGTTTCTAGCTTCATGCCCGAAAAAACAACCAGCAACCAATCAGCCAGCCCCCTCCGCGGCCGCCGCATTCTGCTGGGCGTGAGCGGCAGCATCGCGGCCTACAAAGCCGCGCCGCTCACCCGCCTGCTCGTGAAGGCCGGGGCCGAAGTGCAGGTTATCCTCACCGAAGCGGCTGCCGCTTTCGTGACGCCCCTCACGCTGGGCACGCTCTCGAAAAAGCCCGTTCTGACGGGCTTTTTGCGTGATGCCGCAGCTGGGGAGTGGCACAACCACGTGGAGCTGGGCCTGTGGGCCGATGCCCTGCTGATTGCGCCGGCCAGCGCCAATACCATCGGCCAGCTAGCCAATGGGTTGTGCCCCAATTTGCTGTGCGCGGTGTATTTGTCGGCCCGCTGCCCGGTGTTTCTGGCCCCGGCCATGGACCTGGATATGTTCGCGCACCCGGCCGTGACGCAGAACCTGGCCCGCCTGCGCAGCTTCGGCAACCACGTCTTCGACTCGCCCAGCGGTGAGCTGGCCAGCGGCCTGAGCGGCCACGGCCGCATGCTGGAGCCGGAAGACGTGGTGACGGAGCTGGAGCGGTTTTTTAGCGGCGAAGCAACTTCATGAACGTCATGCTGAGCGCAGCCGAAGCATCTCTACCACAATAGTAAATGAATACTCTTGGAAGGAGAAATGCTTCGCTAGGCTCGGCATGACGTTCTTTGGGAGCTTTTTCATCCCTAAAAAAATGCGCGTCCTTATCACCGCCGGTCCTACCTACGAACCCCTCGACCCCGTCCGCTTCCTCGGCAACCGCTCCACTGGCAAGATGGGCTACGCGCTGGCCGAAGCCTTTGCGGCCGAGGGCGCCGAAGTAACCCTGGTCAGCGGCCCCAGCCAGCTGGCGAACCCGGCCAGCCCGCGCATCCGCACGGTGCGCGTGGAAACGGCGGCGGAAATGTTTGCGGCCGCCGCGGCCGCGGCCGAAACGGCCGACGTGTGGGTGTTTGCGGCGGCAGTGGCCGACTACCGCCCGGCCCACGTGGCGGCCGAAAAGATTAAGAAATCGGGCGACACGCTCACGCTGGAGCTGGTCAAAAACGTGGACATTGCCGCCACGCTCGGCCAGCGCAAGCGGGCTGAACAATTTGCGGTCGGTTTTGCGTTGGAGACTACGAACGAGCTGGCCCACGCCCAGGGCAAGCTGCAGCGCAAGAACTTCGACCTCGTGGTGCTGAATTCGCTGCGCGACGCGGGCGCGGGTTTCGGCCACGACACCAATAAGGTGACCGTGCTGGACGCCGCCGGCCAAATCGTTAATTTTGAGTTGCAGTCCAAAGCCGATGTGGCCCGCGGACTGGTAAGCCTGATTTTGGCCCGCCGGGCCGCCACTCATTGAAAACCATGTTGCGAAAACTCCTCGCGGCCCTGCCGATACTTGTTTTGCTGCTGGCCGGCCCCGTGGCCCACGCCCAGGAGCTGCTGGCCGAAGTGACGGTGACCACCGAAAACGTGACCATTTCGGACCCCACCATCGTCACGAGCATGCAGAAGGACATCCGCGAGTTTCTCAACAACCGCGCCTGGACCACCCAGACCTACCGCGACGCCGAGCGCATTCGCCTGCGCATGTTCATCGGCATCACCACCATCCCGCAGAACGGCACTTACAACTGCATCATGCGCTTGGTGTCGACGCGGCCGGTGTACGGCACGGGCTATGAAACCAACGTCATCAGCATCAACGACAAGAGCTTTAATTTCAACTACTCGCCGCAGATGTCGCTGCGTTTCTCGCCCAATAGCTTCGACTCCAACCTGTCGTCGCTGCTGAGCTATTACGCCTACCTCGTCATCGGCATCGACCGCGACACGTTCGGCAAGCTCGGGGGAACGCCCTATTACGAGCTGGCCCGCAACATCGTGAACTACTCGGCCAACCAAACCAGCACCAACGAACCCGACGAAGGGTGGCGTGGCACGGGCTCGCGCGAGCGCCACTTCCTGCTCGACAACCTCACCGACCCGCAGTTTGAAGCCGTGCGCACCGGCTTATACAACTACTACCGCTTGGGCATGGACGTCTTCATCGAAAAGCCGGAAGAAGCCCGTGCCTCGGTGATGACCGCCCTCACCGGCATCCAGAAAGCCGCCATCACGCGCCCCGGCGCATTGATTTTCCGGGCTTTTTTCGATGCCAAAGCCGAGGAAATCGCCAACATTTTCCGCACCAGCCCGGACCAGTCGCAGAAGCAGCAGCTGGTGGCCATGCTTACCGAAGTCGACCCCGGCAATTCGGCCAAATACCAAACCGTGTTGAAGTAACAACCTGAAATACAAAATAAAAAGAACGTCGTGCTGCGCTTGCCGAAGCATCTCTACTGCAATAGTGAATGAATTGCTTGTGCAGCAGAGATGCTTCGGCAAGCGCAGCACGACGGACAACTCGCTATCAGACGACTTTACATAAGTTATGCTTGTCGATTTACGAATTAACAATTACGCGCTGATTGAGCAGCTGGAGCTGCGTCCGTCGCCACTGCTGAACATTATTACGGGCGAAACCGGAGCCGGCAAATCCATCATGCTGGGCGCCATTGGCCTGCTGCTGGGCAACCGCGCCGACTCGCGCATGCTGTTCGACACCGAGCGCAAATGCGTGATTGAGGGGCAGTTCGACATTGCCAACTACCAGCTGCAGGACATCTTCGAGTCCGAAGATTTGGACTACGACACGCACTGCATTCTGCGGCGCGAAATCAGCCCCAACGGCAAGTCGCGCGCCTTCGTGAACGACACGCCCGTGACGCTGGACGCCCTGCGGAAAATCGGGGCCAACCTCATGGACATTCACTCGCAGCACGACACGCTGCTGCTGGGTGATGCCGTATTTCAGCTCAATTTGCTGGACTTATTTGCCGGGCTGGTGCCGCAGCGCACGCAGTACAGCAACGCTTTCCGGACCTACCGCAAGTTGGAAGCCGACCTCAATACGCTGGAAAGCCAAGCGGCGCAGGCCAGTAAGGAGCTGGACTACAACAGCTTTCTGCTGAATGAGCTGGAAGAAGCCCGCCTCGACAACGAAGACCAAGACGCTCTGGAGCAGGAGGTGAAGCAGTTGGAACACGCCGAGGAAATTAAGTACAAGCTGAGCCAGGCGCTGCACGGCCTGCGCGACAGCGAAAGCTGCGCCACCGGCACCATGAAGGAGGCCTCCGTGCTGCTGGGGCAGGTGGCCAGCTACGCTGACAACTTCAAGGAGCTGCGCGAGCGCCTGGAAAGCTGCCTGATTGAGCTGCACGACATTGCCGACGAAGTGGAGGTGGCCGAGCGCCGCACCGAAGGCGACCCCGCCCGCGCCGAGGAATTGCAGGACCGCCTCAACGTGCTCTACACGCTGCAGCGCAAGCACCAGGCGCGCGACCTGCACGCGCTGATTGCGGTGCGCGACGAGTTGCGCCAGAAGGTGAGCTCGGTGCTGAACCTGGACAAGGAAATCAACCGCTTGCGCAAAGACTCGGACGCGGCCCTGGCGGCCGTGACCAAGCAAGGCGCCAAGCTGTCGGAAAGCCGCCGCAAGTCGTTCCCCAACTTTGAGAAGCAGCTGGGCCTGCTGCTGGCCGACCTCGGCATGCCCCACGCCCGCATTGTGGTGCAGAACTCGGTGGGCGCGCCCACGGCCAGCGGCATCGACGTGGTGAACATTCTCTTCACGGCCAACAAAGGCGCCCAGCCCCAGACCTTGAGCAAGGCCGCGTCGGGCGGGGAGTTCTCGCGCCTGATGCTGTGCATCAAGTACATGCTGGCCGACAAGACGGCGTTGCCGACGATAGTGTTCGACGAAATTGACACCGGCATCAGCGGCGAGATTGCCGTGAAGGTGGGCCGCATGATGCAGCAGATGGCGCAGAAGCACCAATTGGTGGCCATTTCGCACCTGCCGCAAATGGCCGCGGCCGGCGACGTGCACTACTTTGTGTACAAGGAAGACCGCGCCGACCGCACGGTGAGCCGCATCCGCGAGCTGAACCAGGAGGACCGCATCAAGGAAATCGCGCACATGATTGCGGGCGCCAAGCCCAGCGAGAACGCCTTCCAGAGCGCCCGCGAGCTGCTGGCGCTGCGGGGTGAAGCGGTGAGCTAGGGTAGGAGGGCATGGGGGTAGGAGGGTAGGAAGGAATAGCTAACTTGCGCCGGGTTTGGCGGCCTGTGGCCCCTGGTACCCTCCTACCCGCATTCCCTCATATCCTTAAAAATCATGGCTAACAACCTCCTCGCCGGCAAAGTCGGCATCATTTCCGGCGCGCTCAACGACCAATCCATTGCCTGGAAAGTGGCCCAGCGGGCGCACGCCGAAGGGGCGCGCTTCGTGCTCACCAACGCGCCGCTGGCCATGCGCATGGGCGAAATCAACAAGCTGAGCGAGGAGTGCAACGCGCCCATCATTCCGGCCGATGCTACCTCCACGGAAGAGCTGGAGGCGCTGTTTTCGGGCGCGCAGGAGAAGCTGGGCGGCAAGATTGACTTCGTGTTGCACAGCATTGGCATGAGCGCCAACATCCGAAAGAAGAAGCACTACGGCGAGTTGGACTACAAATTCTTCCAGCAGACTCTCGACGTATCGGCCATGTCGCTGCACAAGATGCTGGCCGTGGCCGAGCGCCAGGACGCCTTCAACGAGTGGGGCTCGGTGGTGGCCCTGAGCTACATCGCGGCCCAGCGCGCCTTCCTCGACTACACCGACATGACGCAGGCCAAGGCCATGCTCGAAAGCATTGCCCGCAGCTACGGCCAGCGCCTGGGCAAGCTCAAAAAAGTGCGCGTAAACACGGTGTCGCAGTCGCCCACCAAAACCACGGCCGGCACCGGCATCAACGGCTTCGACGCCTTCTACAACTTCGCCGACATGATGTCGCCGCTGGGCAACGCCCCGGCCGAGGCCTGCGCCGACTACTGCATCTCGCTCTTCTCGGACCTGACCCGCTACGTAACCATGCAGAACCTGATGCACGACGGCGGCTTCAGCACCACCGGCATCTCGGCCGAGATTGTGGACGTGCTGACGAAGGTTTCGGGCATGCAGGAATAGGCCTGACCGGCTGAAAAAAGGAAATCCCGACCAATTGGTCGGGATTTCCTTTTTCAAATGCCTTTGTAAAAATAGCGGCTCACAGTCAGGGAAACCTCAGCGTATTGCCGAAGGTAGTTTCCTTCGATGCCTACCCAAAAATGCCTGGCGAACGGGTGGGCCAACTGGCCCTGCCATTGCCAGAAAGTAGGCCAGTGAGTGGCCTGGGCCGTGGCAAACAGACGAAATGGATATGGCAGAAACTCGTGCTGCAACCCGAAACAATAGCCGTAGCCGTGTTCGGGCAACGCCTCGGAGTGCAGCGATTGGTAGCGGCCGTATCCTGCCCCCAACAATAAAGTAGGCATCAGCAAATGCCCAATCCGATAAATGCGCAACTTGGTGGTGAACGTGTAGCTGCTGAAACGAAGACTGGGCGCCGTTGCTTGCAAGTGGTCGTAGTGAATTTCCTCTCCGACGGTTACGCGGCCGTATTCGCGGATGGGTGGTAATACCAAACCAAGCAACAGGCTGTGGTTGCTGGAAAAGTTAGTTTGGAAGCTCCCGGTTGCTGAAATGGGAAGGTGAAGGAAATGCCGGCCACCCAGTAGCAGCGTGGCGCCAAATGGAGCATAGCGGGTGCCACTGCTGAGCCCAACCCCGAGGTAGGGGTAGTGCATGACCCCGGCATCCGCGACGAAAGCCTTTTCATCCGGCGTCAAGCGAACAATGCGGGTACTACCTGTCGCCACGCGCAGGCGCCGGGTGAGGTAGCCGATGGAGGAAACGGTGAGCGCCACGCTGTCGGGCTGGCCCGGCACGGAGAAGGAGAAGTAGCCGTGCACGTCGGACGACACG
This sequence comes from Hymenobacter miniatus, assembly GCF_016427455.1. Taxonomy (NCBI): domain Bacteria; kingdom Pseudomonadati; phylum Bacteroidota; class Cytophagia; order Cytophagales; family Hymenobacteraceae; genus Hymenobacter; species Hymenobacter miniatus. The sequence continues at coordinate 305,980 of NZ_JAELXR010000002.1, read as the reverse complement.
CCGTTGGTGGTGCCGGTCTGGAGCACAGTCACGCCGGGTAGTCCTTCATCAGATTTGGCGTCCACCACACGGCCGGAAACGGTGGCTTGGGCAAAGGCTGCGGTGGGGAACAGGCAGGCGCAGAGCAGTAAGACTAATCGCATGTAGGCAGATGAAAGTGGTAATGCAGCTTGTTGATGCAGCCTATTGCCCAATTGCACACCGGGGAAAAAGAAAATGCCGGTACCGGCCGGGAACGATTGCGCAGAAAACCGGCGGTTTCGCCTGCACTGGCTGCTAGGTTTGCGGCTCCAACTTCCGCATTTCCATGAGGCATTTCCTGTTGTTGCTGCTGCTGAGCAGCCTTTCGCTGGGCCGGGCTTTCGGCTATGATTTTGTGGTGGCCCAGGACGGCTCCGGCCGGTTCCGCACGGTGCAGGAGGCCTTCAACGCCGTGCCCGACTTTCGGAAGAAGGTCACCACCATTTTTATCAAAAAAGGCACTTACAAGGAAAAGCTGATTCTGGCCGGCTCCAAGCAATTCGTTCACCTCATCGGCGAAGACCGGGACCGCACCATCCTGACTTACGACGACTACAACCAGAAGAAAAACATCTTCGGCGAAGACAAAGGCACGTCGGGCTCGGCGAGCTGCTACATCTACGGCGGCGATTTTTCGGCCGAGAACCTGACGTTTCAGAACTCGTCGGGGCCGGTGGGGCAGGCGGTGGCCATGTGGGTCGATGGCGACAAAGCCTCGTTTGTGAACTGCCGCTTTCTGGGTTTTCAAGACACGCTGTACACGTATGGGCGCGGCAGCCGGCAGTTTTACAAGGGTTGCTACATCGAAGGCACGGTGGATTTCATCTTCGGCTCCAGCACGGCATGGTTCGAGGACTGCGAGATTTTCTGTAAGAAGGGCGGCTTCGTTACGGCGGCTTCCACGCCCGACACGGCCCGGTTTGGCTACGTGTTCAGCCGCTGCCGCATAGGGGGCGACGCGCCCGCGGGCAGCTTTGGGCTGGGCCGGCCCTGGCGGCCCTACGCCAAAACCGTGTACCTCAACTGCGAGCTCAGCGCCGTGATTCGGCCCGAGGGCTGGGACCCCTGGGACAAGGAGTCGAACAAGAAAACGGCCTATTACGCCGAGTATCAAAGCCGCGGGCCCGGCGCCGCGCCCACCCGGCGCGCGCCGTGGTCGCACCAGCTCACCGAGGCCGAGGCCCGGCTCTATACCCGCGACACCGTGTTGCACGGCTGGAACCCCGAAGCCAAATAACCCTCACCCCAAATGAAACTGCTGACCCTGGCCGCCGCGCTGCTCACCTGCTCCGCGCACGTCCAAACTTCTCCCAAAACCGGCCCCATCACCGTGGCGCAAGATGGCACTGGCACCTACCGCACCGTGCAGGAAGCCGTGGACGCGGCGCCCAACCAGTCGCCGACCACCGTCACCATCCGCATCAAGAAGGGCACTTACCGCGAAAAGCTGGTGGTGCCCGCCGCCAAAACCCACCTGCGGCTGGTGGGCGACGACGCGGCGACCACCGTCATCACGTTCAACGACCACACAGGCGACACGGCCGGGCACAATACCCAAACCTCGCACTCGGTGCTGGTGCAGGCGCCCGACTTCGCGGCCGAAAACCTGACCTTCGAGAACAACGCGGGCTACACCGCCGGCCAGGCCGTGGCCCTGCACGTGGAAGGCGACCGCGCCACCTTCCGCCGCTGCCGCATGGTGGGCAACCAGGACGTGCTGCTGCTGGCCACGGGCGGCACCCGCCAGTACTTCAAAGACTGCTACATCGAAGGCACCACCGACTTTATTTTCGGCGCCAGCACGGCCGTGTTCGACCATTGCACCATCAGGAGCAAGAAAAACTCGTTTATCACGGCGGCGTCTACGCCGGCCGGGCAGGCGTTTGGCTTCGTGTTTATGCAGTGCAAGCTGACCGCCGACACCGCGTTGGCCAAAAAGGTGAACCTGGGCCGGCCCTGGCGCCCTAATGCCAGGGTGGTGTACCTCAACACCGCCATGGGCGCCCACATTACGCCCACCGCCTGGGACAACTGGAAAAACCCCGAAAACGAAAAGACGGCCTATTTCGCCGAGTACAAATCGACCGGCCCGGGCGCTAACCCGAAAGCGCGGGTGGCGTGGTCGCACCAGCTCACCGCGGCAGAGGCCAAGCAGTACACGCTCAAAGCCATTTTCGCGGCTGGTGCGCCGTGGGTGCCGGTGCGGTAGTTGGGTAATGAAAAAAGAACGTCATGCAGCGCACAATGAAGCATGACGTTCTGTTCTTTTGCTTCTACTCAATACCCCTTGCTCAGCTCCACCAAGTTCTCCAGGGGCTGGCTGGTGCGCAGCCGCTGCAGGTTTTCGAGCAATACGTCGACTTTGCTTTCGTCTTCGAGGGCTTGGCCGCCGCCGGTGTGCTGGGTGAGCAGCACGTTGGGCAAGTGCCAGAGCGGGTTGTCGACGGGCAGGGGCTCGATGGCCGTCACGTCGAGCACGGCGCCGCCAAGGTAACCGGCTTGCAGCAGGCGCAATAGGGCGGGCTCGTCGGTGGTGTTGCCGCGGCCCACGCTGGCGTAGATGCTGCCCGGGCGCATGGCCTCAATCAACTCGGCCGAGAAAAAGCCCACGGCGCTGCCCGGCAGGGTGTTGATGACGATGTCGGTATCGGGCAGCACCGCTTTCAGCTCTTCCTTGGTGTGCAACTGGGCCGAGGGGTCGGTGCGGGCCAGCAGCTGCACCTGGCACTCGAAGCCGCTGAGCTGCTGGCGCACGGCCACGCCAATGGCGCCGGCGCCCAGCACCACCACGCGCTTGCCGCGCAGCAGGCCGGCGCGGTTGCGCACAAAAGCGCCGCCCACCCATTTCCGCTGCGCTTGCAGCACGGCCAGCTCCGGCAGGTGGCGGTAGAGGGCCAGCAGGCCGCCCACCATGGTTTCGGCGCAGGGCCAGGCAAAGAAGTCGCCCATGTTGGCCACCGGAATGGACAGCTGCACCTGCCGGTAGCGCTCGAACCCGGCCGAGTCGATTTGCCAGAACTGCAGCTGGGGCGGGGCCCCGGCCGCAAACCAGGCCGGTGGCGGGTTGCCCATCAGCAAGTCAGCTTCCTGAAAAGCCGGAAACTGCTGCTCGGTGGGCAGGTCGTTGCAGAAAATGATTTCCAGGTCGGAGGGGGCCAGCCGTTGCAGGTGCCCGCGCGCCGAAGCACTCAGCGGAGAAAAAACAAAAAGACGCATGCAGGAGCCGCGCAAGACGCGGCAAAATTGGGGGAACGCCCAAAACGTGAGCGGGCCGGCAAAGTTGCTGAGCAAATGGCGTACGTTTCATGAAGCCGGTCGACTCGTAGCGCGGGCTCGGTGGTCCGCGCTATGGGTCAACCGGCTCCAGAACGCGGCTAGCGGGCGCTTTCGTCGCCGTCTACGGGCGCGCTTTGCTGGTGCACCTGGGCGGCCACCAGCGGGTCGGGCATCACTTTGCTGAAGCCCACCTGCACGTTGTTCATCACGCCGGCAATGATGCGGCTTTCGCCGTTCATCAGGGCTTTGTAGCCTTCTTTGGCCACTTCGGCGGGCTCCATGCCCTGGCCTTCGGCCACGTTTTTGGCCTGGGTCATGTGGGCTTTGTTGAAGAAATCCGTCTTCGTGATGCCGGGCAGCAGGTTGGTGATGGTCACGTTCGAGTCCTTGTTTTCTTCCTGGATGGATTCGACAAAGGAGTTCACAAACGCCTTGGTGCCGTGGTACACGGCCTGCAGCGGCCCAGGCAGCTCGCCGGCAATGCTGCCCACAAACAGGATTTTGCCCTCGTTGCGGGCCTTGAATTCCTGCAAATAGAGCTTGGCAAACACCACGTAGGCGCCAATGTTGAGCTGAATGATGTCCAGCTCCCGGTTGATGTCGGTGGTGTCGAAGGTGCCGTATTGGCCCTGGCCGGCGTCGTTCACCAGCACGTCAATCTGCAGGCCTTTCTGCTTGATTTCGTTGTACACCTCAAACGGTGCGTCACGCTTGAACAGGTCTTTGGCGATGGTCGTGACTTCGACGCCGAATTGCTGGCGCAGCTCCGAGGCGGCCTGGTTGAGCAAGTCGGGCTCGAGGGCCACGAGCACGAGGTTGAATTTGTCTTGCGCGAAGCAGGTGGCCAGCTCGCGGCCAATGCCGCTGCTGGCGCCGGTGATGAGGGCGGTTTGGGTTGCCATAAAATGTGGAAAGGTTAGGAGGAAAGGAGTGTTTCCTAACGAGTCCGGTTTGGCAGAGGTTACCGCCGGAAGTGCCGCGGCGTGGCTACAGGGCCTCTAATTGCTGTTGCACCTTGCGCGGCAGCTTGGCGCGCACGGTGCGGTAGGAGTGCCGGAGGTAGCGCTCCCATTGCGCGGGGCCGAGGCGGGCAATGTTGTCTATCGTGACCCAGCCGTAGCGGCCCAGGTGCTTGTTGGGGCTGAAGCCGGGGCTTTCGAGCAGGGTTTCCAACTCCTCGGGCGGGGCGATGAACGAGGCGGTGGGCGGCAGGGCATCGGGCGAGGTGCCGAGGTACATTTTGCCGCCCACGCTGAAGCACAGATGCACGCCCCATTTCAGGTCCTCGGTGGTGCCGGGCAGGCGCAGGCATAGGGCTTGGAGGTCTTCGATGGTCATCAGCAAGTACATTAGAAAGCTAAACTGACTAAACTCGCGTCAATATCCGGAAAGCATTCCTGACAAATTTCAACAAATGATTCAGCCAGTTACTATGAGGAGCTTCGGCATTTACTTAGGCCTGTTTCTGTTGCTTGCACCTACATGGGTGGCCTGTTACTGGGCTCTCGGAGATTATCACCCAACTTATGGTCTTATGTTAGGCCTTACCTCTGTTTTCTGGGGTACAGCTTCCTTAATTGGTTGGGGAATCTATATGATGAGTGTTAAGAGGAAGCTATTGGGTATTGGAAATTCGTTATTGCTTTTGATATTTAACATAATGGCTTTGTCTCTCGGTGGAGATTACGAAAGCCTTAAAAGAGAAAAGCATTTCGCAGTACATAAAGTAGAGTTAGAGTCCGTTGCAAATGATATTTTGTTAAATAAAATTGACACGAAGCAGGCAAATACCATTTTAAAAACAAAAGGAATTCTTTTCACTGCGGTTGCCTGTACGCCGTCAGATAAATACGAAGAAGCCTTTTTTTATGCCAGTGGTGCGCTTGATAGCCAATTAGGCTACGCTTATCAAAAAAGGACTACACCAATTTCGACGTGCTATGATGTTAGGCGTTGGAGACAAGTAGCTCCAAACTGGTGGTTCGGAGTTCGATAAAAATAACCTACCTCACGAAGCCGTATCCAGCACCTCGTCCCCGTCGTCGGCCATCGTCTTCGCCAGTTTTTCAATATTTAAACTCCGGGCCGAGGCGTCGAAGATTTCGCGGTAGGTGCCGTGCTTGGCGTAGAGCTCGTCGTGGGTGCCGCTTTCCACGAGGCGGCCTTTTTTCATGACGTGGATGCAGTCCGAATCCACGATTTGGGCGAGGCTGTGGGAGATGATGACCACCGTGCGGCCCTGCTTGATGGCGTCGAGCGAGTTTTTGATTTGCTCGGTGGCGATGGCGTCGAGGCTGGCGGTGGGCTCGTCGAGGAAGATGATGGGCGGGTTTTTGAGGAAGAGCCGGGCGATGGCGATGCGCTGCTGCTGGCCGCCGCTGAGCTGCTGGGCATCGGACTGGTACTGGCGGGGCAGGTCCAGAATCTGGTCGTGCAGGTAGGCTTGCTTGGCGGCGGCTTCGATTTCGGCCTGCGTGGAAGTGAAGTCGCCGTAGCGGATGTTTTCTTCGATGGTGCCCTTGAAAATGTGGTTTTTCTGGAGCACTAGGCCGATGCGCTGGCGCAGGGCGTGGGTGTCGTAGTCGGCCAGGGGGCGGCCGTCGAGGAGCATTTTGCCGGAATCGGGTGCGTAGAACTTGCAGAGCAGGTTGATGATGGTGCTTTTGCCGGCGCCGCTGAGGCCGACGAGGGCGGTGGTTTTGCCTTCTTCGATGGTGAGGCAGACGTCGTGCAGGGCCTGGGTGCCGCTGGGGTAGGTGAAATCGACGTTGCAAATCTCGAACGTGCCGCGCACGTCGGCCGGCTGCAAGGGGCCGGTTTCTTCAATGGCGGCGTCGGCGTCGAGGATGGCGAAGAAGCCTTCGGAGTAGGTGAGGGCCTCGTTCATCTCGTCGTAGATGCGGTGGAGCTGCCGGATGGGCGCCGACACGTTGTTGAAGAGCAGGATGTGGAACATGATGGCGCCGATGGAAATCTGGCGGTCGAGCACGAGGTAGGCCGTGAGGACGATGATGATGACCACGCCAATCTGCTCGACGAAGGTTTTGAGGCCGTCGTAGCGGAAGTTGGTTTTGCGCGTCACCAGCTGGGCGTTCACCAGCTTTTGCTGGGTGTCGGCCTGCTTGTTGGCCTCAAAGGCTTCGCGCACGAAGCTTTTGATGACCACAATGGAGTCGATGATGCTGATGATGCCGTGGTTTTTCTCTTCGCGCAGCTTTTGCAGGCCGCGGCGCACGCCCTGCAGGCGGTCGGCCTGCCGGAAGCTCAGCCAGAAGTACACCGGCAGGATAGCCAGCGCCACCAGCCCCACCCATTTGTTGGCCACGAACATTACCACCAAGGCCACAATGGCGTTGGCAAAAAGCGGCAGGATGTCGATGAAGAAGTTTTGCACCAGCTTCATGAGGCTCTCCACGCCGCGGTCGATGCGGGTTTGGAGCTTGCCGGTCTGGTTGCCCTCGTCGGAAAAAAAGCCCAGTTCGTAGCTCAGAATCCGGCTCACGGCCGTCTGCGACAAAGTGCTCGACACGTTGATGCGGATTTTCTCGCCGTAGTATTTCTGCCCGAAGGTGATGAAGGTGTTGATAATTTCCTTGCCCAGCAGGATGCCGCTCACCGCGGCCAGCATGGGCCAGCCGGCGGCCAGCGCCTCGTGCCGGTCGAGCAGGCCCTGCACGTTGTCGACGATGTAGCGCAGCACGAAGGGATTGACCTGCGCGGCCAGCGAGCCCACTAGCGTGAGCAGCAGCGTGGCAATGACCAGCGGCCGGTAGGGCCGCACAAAGGGCAGCAGGCGTGTAATGATTTGCCAGAGACTCATCTAAGCGGGGAAGGAGTGGAGCCGGTTAGACGAGGGGGGCGGGGGTGGGGTTGTTTTGGTGGTTTGTTGACTACCAAAGTGCGTTGGGCTTCCGTATACACGCGACCATCCGGCTTCTCCTCATTGACGAGCCCGCTCCCATCTTTGCACCATGGATGCTACCTCCGCCACTACTTCAGCCCAGTCCTCACAGTCAATGACATCCCTGACGCGGGGGGACGGCAGCGTGTACCTCACCGTAGAGCGCAACCGCGCCGAGAACTGGATACACGCTCGGTGGTACGGCCGGCAAACGCTGGGCTCGGTCATGGACGGGGGCCTGACTTACGTTGATATGCTGCGCCAGGAACCCTGCCCGAAGCTGCTGAATGACCACCGCGACTTGGTGGGCGACTTTTCGGCCGCCAACGACTGGATTGAGCAGGTGTGGACGCCGCTCATTGTGAGCGCCGGGCTGCGCTACTTCGCCCAGGTGCTTTCGCCCGACATTTTTGGGCAACTGGCCATCGAAGACTTGCAGGTCCGCATCGGCGACCTGCTGCACATCCACTTATTCGACTCGCTCGAAAACGCCCAGCATTGGTTGCGCGGCCGGCCTTAGGTCCGCTGCGACCAGGCCCTCGCTCTGGCGCGGGTTACGCTGCACGAAAGCCGCGCCAGCAGGATGGAAACCACAGCTGAGCCCCGGGAGTGCTTTATTGGTGAAACGCCCACCTTTCCTCGCCGTAAAGTCAGGGCCTCCTCTGCCTGACTGCCATGGAAAAAACCATTCTCCCAACGCCCAGCACCGGCGTGCCGCTGAACCGCGTGGACGGCCGCCTGAAAGTAACCGGCCAGGCCCGCTACGCTGCCGAGCACGCAGTGAAGGACTGCGTGCACGGCGTGCTGGTGTGCAGCGCCATTGCCCGCGGCCGCATCAAGCGGCTGGACGTGGCCGCGGCCGAAAAAGCGCCCGGCGTGCTCAGCATCGTCTCGCACCTGAACGCACCGAAAGTGCCCGGCTACCAGGACGCCAAAGCCAGCGCCAACCCGCGGGTGGAAGGGCAGGAAATCAAAGTGTTCTACGACGACCAGGTGCATTTCAGCAACCAGCCCGTGGCGCTGGCCGTGGCCGAAACGCTGGAGCAGGCCCGCTACGCGGCCTCGCTGGTGCGCGTGGAGTACGACGTGGCCCCGCACCAGACCGACCTGGCCGCGAGCCTCAGCAAAAACGAGACCCCCAAGAAGGAAAAAGACCACCTGCGCGGTCAGCCCGACGCCTACAAAACCGCCCCGGTGCACATCGAGGCCGAATACCGCACGCCCATGCAGGTGCACAACCCCCTGGAGATGCACGCCGTGATTGCGCTGTGTGAAGGCGACAAGCTGACGGTGTACACCAAGACGCAGGGCCCAAAACTGGCCCAACAGGACCTGATGCGCATGTTTCAGCTGCCGGCCGAGAGCGTGCGGGTGCATTCGCAGTTTGTGGGCGGGGCGTTTGGGGGTTCGTCGCGCATCTGGCCGCCGGAAGTGGCGGCCATTCTCGGGGCGAAGAAGGTGGGCCGGCCGGTGAAGCTGATGAACCGGCGCGAGCACGAGTTCAACCTAGTTGGCTACCGGCCGCAGTCGATGCAGAAAATTGGGCTGGGCGCCACGCCCGACGGCACGCTGGTGGGCATCACGCACCGGGCCTACGGCAACACCTCGCGCCACGAGCAGTTTGCCGAGCGCATCGTGCACCCCACCAAATCGGCCTACCGCACCCCCAACCTCGATACCACTTACCGCCTCGTGCCGCTCGACCTGAGCACGCCCGCCTGGACGCGCGGCCCCGGCGAAACCAGCGGCTCGTTCGCCCTCGAATCGGCGATGGACGAGCTGGCCGTGGCCCTGAACCTGGACCCGCTGGCCCTGCGCCTGAAAAACCACGCCGACCGCGACCCCGAAAACGACAAGCCCTGGAGCAGCAAGCACCTGCGCCAATGCTACGAGCGCGGCGCGGCGCTCTTCGGCTGGGCCAAGCGCCCGCTGGCGCCGCGCACCCTGCGCCACGGCGAGTGGCTGGTGGGCTGGGGCATGAGCACGGGCATCTACAAAGCCGAGCGCAGCCCCGCCACGGCCCACGCCCGCCTGCTGCCCGACGGCTCCCTCGTCATCCAAAGCGCCACCGCCGACACGGGGCCCGGCACCGCCACCATCATGACCCAGATTGCGGCCGATGCCAGCGGCGTGCCCGCGGCCAACATCCGCTTCGACCTGGGCGACGCGGCCTACCCGGAAGCGCCGCTGCAGGCCGGCTCGCACACGGCCACGTCGGTGGGCTCGGCGGTGCACGAGGTGTGCGCGGCCCTGAAAAAGCAGCTGCTGGACCTGGCCGTGCGCGTGCCCGGCAACGCGCTGGGCAAGGTAAAACCCGAGGAGTTGACGGCGGAAAACGGCTTCGTCATTTCAACTAAGAAAAACCGGCGCCTGAGTTTTGGTGAGGTGCTGAAGCAGCACGGGCTGCCCGCTTTGGAAGTGACGCAGAAAGCCGAGAAAGCGCCGGAAATGGAGCAGTATTCCGGCAAATCGTTTTGCGCCAATTTCGTGGAAGTGCAGGTGCACCCACTCACCGGCGAGGTGCGCGTGAGCCGGGTGGTGTCGGTGGTGGACGCGGGCCGGGTGCTGAACGCCAAAACGGCCCGCAGCCAGGTGCTGGGTTCGGTGGTGTGGGGCATCGGGCTGGCCCTGATGGAGGAGGCCCGCCTCGACCACCGCTACGGCCGCGTGGTGACCCACGACCTGGCCGACTACCACGTGCCCGTGAACGCCGACATTCCCAGCATCGAAGTCGAATTCATCAACGAGCCCGACCCGTTGCTCGACCCCATGGGCGCCAAAGGCTTGGGCGAAATCGGCCTGGTGGGCTTCAGCGCCGCGGTGGCCAATGCGGTGTACCACGCCACCGGCAAGCGCGTGCGCGAGCTGCCCATCACCCCCGACAAGCTGCTGCCGGCCACCAAAGGGGCCTGACGGGTTTACTTTGGGCCATGAACGTGCAAACCGCTTACAACGCCTGGGCCGACACGTACGACACGGTCGCCAACCGAACCCGCGACCTGGAAGCCGTGGCCATCCGGCAGCTGCTGGCCGAGGTGCCGTTTTCGGAAGTTATTGAACTGGGCTGCGGCACGGGCAAGAACACCGAGTGGCTGGCCGCCAAAGCCGCGCAGGTCACGGCCGTGGATTTTTCGGCTGAGATGCTGGCCCGCGCCCAGGCCAAACTGGCCAGCGCCAACGTGCGCTTTCAGCCCGCCGACGTGACGCAGCCGTGGACCTGGGCGCCGCCCGCCGTCGACCTGGTGACGTGCAGCCTCATGCTGGAGCACATCCCGGACCTGGGCGCCGTGTTTCAGCAGTGCGGCCGCGCGCTCAGGCCCAGCGGCCTACTGTACGTGGGCGAGCTGCACCCCTTCAAGCAGTACCTGGGCAGCAAGGCCCGCTACCTGGCCGAAGGCGCCGAGGTGACGGTGGAATGCCACACGCACCACCTATCCGACTACTTGGCCGCCGCGCAGGCCCACGGCCTGCAATGCGTTGAGCTGCGCGAGTTTTTCGACGCGGATGACCGCCGCGGCGTGCCGCGCATCATCAGCTTTCTGTTTCAGAAAAAAGCCTGAGCCGGTGGGGAGATGCTTCGTAATAACCTGCTTGCGCAGCATTGAGGGGCCTTTTGCTCGGTAAGCAGGGGAGGGGCGTCGCGGTAGTTTTCCGCAAACGTTTTCATAGATAAATCGGTGAGTTTCCTTGCTTTCCGGTTTGGGATGCCAATACCTTTAATCGCGCTACTGCTGCATCCGGCCCCTCTGCACGGCCACGCACCGTAGCGGAAACTACCCTGGGAACGGGCCCTGGCCCCGCCGAACTGGCCCGCCGCGCGGGCCCCGGAATTCCCGTGCCGGCCGCAACCGTAGCCGCCGGCCCCTGCGCTGCTTTTCACCCCCAATCCCACCCTGTTTATGAAGCGACTGCTATCCCTTTTCGCGCTGAGTTGGCTCGTGCTGCGCGCGGCCTCCGGCCAAACCATTTCGCCCTACCTCGCGGGCCAAAACGCCTGGCTGCCCACGGCGCTGGGCACACAGGTGTTCAACGGGCAGCTCGATAAATTGTGGCCCTTGGTGAAGCAGTCGAAAGTGCGCATGGTGCGCATCGGCGGCAACGGGGTGAACTCCAACCTGGTCACCAACGCCCAATACATTGCCCTGATTGACTCCATTCGCCGCATCGGGGCCGAGCCCATGGTGCAGGTGTCGGAGGGCCGCGGGCGGTTCACGGCGGCGCAAGCGGCGCAAGTAGTGCAGCACGTCAACATCACGATGGGCCGCAACATCAAGTACTGGATTATCGGCAACGAGCCCGACCTGGCGTCGCAGCCCAACCCGGTGAGCATTGCGGGCGTGGAGGCGTACATCAAGTCCTTCGCCTCGGCCATGAAAGCCGTGGACCCCAGCATCCTCATCGTGGGGCCCGAAAACGCGTCTTACGGCGGGGGCTACTTCCCCGCGCTGGTGGGCGGCGCCAACGACATCACCGGCACCGACGCCAATGGGCGCTATTACGTCGACGTCATTTCCTTCCACACCTACCCCTTCAACGGCACCCAGACGCGGGCCGGGGTAATAGGCGGCACCACCAACCTGACCAACAACGTGGTGAACCTGTTGGGCCTGATGGCCGCCGCGAACGACAAAAACAACCGCACCGGTACCAACGCCCTGCGCTGGGCCCTCACCGAGTTCAACGTGGACTACGCCAACCCCGGCAACAACACCGTGGAAGGCGTGGGCGTGCACTCGTTCCTGAACGGGCAGTTTTGGGCCGAGGTGTTCGGCGTGGGCATGAAGTACGAAGCCGTGTCGATGCAGCCCTGGTCCATACACGAGGGCAGCGGGGCCCGCGGCGCCGGCGATTTGGGCTACATCGACGGCGGCACGGCGGCCACGTTCAAGCCCCGCTCGGCCTTTTGGCACGAGATGCTGGTGTCGGAAAACCTGCACGGCACCAACCTGAATGCCACCGACAACCAGGCCCTGGTGAAAGTGCTCAGCAGCACCGACAACGGCACCACGGCCGTGATGCTGCTCAACGAAAGCGACGTGGACGACTACGATTTCACGGTGCAGCTCGACAACACGGCCATTGCGGGCGCCAGTGCGCTCAAGGTCAACGTGCCGGCGGGCATCAACGCCGCGTATTCGAACCGGCTCTACGCGCAGTCGACGCTGGTGCTGCTGTTTAACGCCCAGGGCCAACTCACGCGCAAAATCATCTACTCGCTGCAGCACGCCCAGAACACGCTGCCGCCCACCTACCTGGGGCCCAACCAGAGCTACACGCAGCTGGCGTTTTCGGCCGACAAAACCTTCAGCTGCATTGCGCCCGAAGCCGTGACGTATACGGCCGCCGTGCTGGGCGGCTACACCATCCTGGACTGGAACTTCGGCGCGGGCGCCACGCCGGCTACCGCCAGCGGCAAAGGCCCCATTGCGGTGACCTACGCCACGGCCGGCCCCAAAGACGTGACCTTGACGCTGGTGAACCCCGACACGACCATTGTGGTAAGCAAGCCGGCTTACGTGCAGGTGAGCGCCTGCGTGCGAACCCCTTACAACGGCACGCCGGCCGTGATTCCGGGCGTGGTGCGGGCCGTGGAGTACGATTTCGGTGGCCAGGGCGCGGCGTATAACGACTCGGACGCAGCCAACCGCGGGGCGGCCGTGGACCCTACCGTGCCCCGTCCCAATGAAGCCGTAGACACCGAAAACGGCGACGCCGGCTACGGCAACGTGGGCTACTCGGCCAGCGGCGAGTGGCTGAAATACTCGGTGAACGTGCTGCGCACGGGCCTCTACAAAGTCACCGTGCGGGTATCCACGGGCGCGACATCGACGGGCTTGCTGCGGCTGAGCGTGAACGACGTGGACCGCACGGGCGTGGTGAGCGTGCCCGCCACGGGCGGTTTCGGCACCTACCAGGATTTGGTCATCAACAACGTGTACCTGCAGGCTTCGCCGAATGCGACACTGAAGTTCGACATCGTGAGCGCCAGCCTCAACTTCTCCAAGCTCACCTTCGAGGAGCAGCCGATGACGGGCATTGTGGTGAACCGCACCTACAACGAGGCCGCTTCCGTGTTCGACGGCAGCAAAGACGCCGTGGAGCTGCTGGTGGTGAAGGACCACCTCGACATCCGCGGGCTGATTGTGAAAGACTTCGAGAGCAACCTCACCACCGACAACGGCGGCAAGTTCCAGTTCAAGGACAACGCCTTGTGGAAGGACCTGCGCATTGGCACCACTATCGTGCTGCGCCGCCTGGTGTCGGACGTGGCGGGCTACGCCGAAGACCTGAACCCGGCCGATTTCAAGCTCGACCTCTTCCTGGAAAACACCACCTACCTCGACGCGCTGGGCAGCGCCGGCCAGAATTTCAACATCACGGGCACCGACATGGTGCTGCTGAAAACCGGCGCCCCCACCGGCACCGACAACGCCGTGCACGCCCTGGCCAGCAACAACGGCGGCAGCCCGGTGTCGGGCTTCTACACCGCCGTGGCCGGGCCTAAGCTCACCTACAGCACCACGCTGCCGGCGGGCTCGTTCCTGTACCCCACCAACCCGGCCCAGAGCACGGCCGACTACAACGGCACGGCCGTGGCCACGTCGAGCACCGCCAGCCGCAACTGGGGCGACGGCTTCGGCGCCAACAACATCAACTACATCCTGACCCTGCGCGGCCTGGCCAATCCGGCCCCGCCCGTGGTGGTGAACCGCATATACAACGGCTCGAACGACGGCACCGGCAACCTCGACGCCGTGGAGCTGCTGGTGGTGCAGGACCACGTGGACCTGCGCGGCATGGTGGTGAAGGATTTTGAATCCAACGGCACGGCCGACACCGGCGGCAAGTACCAGTTCAACAACACCGCCTTTTGGGCCGATGTGCGCAGCGGCACCACCGTGGTGCTGCGCCAGCTGGCCGGCCCGGCCGGCTACGGGCAGGACACCGACGCCTCCGATTACACCCTGGACCTGCTGCTCGGCAATACTACTTACCTCACCAACGTGGGCGGCGGCAACATCTTCAACGTCACGCAGTACGACATGGTGATGGTGAAAGCGGCCGGCTCGGGCGCGGCGGGCCTCGCGGGCTCTCTCCACGCGTTTGCCACCCGCGGGGCCATTGCCGGGGCCGGCGGCGCCGTCACGGCCAACTACCAGGCCATAGTGGGCTACAAGATGGCCGCGCCGGACCTGGACAACGGCGGCAGCCCGAGCAAATTCGTTTTCCCCCTCAACCCAACCCAGACCCTGGCCGACTACAACGGCACGGGCAAAGCCAACGCCTCCGGCAGCACGGCCCTGAACTGGGGCTTCGGCTTCGGCACGCCCAACATCGCCTACATCCAGAGCTTGCGCAATGCCCTGATTGGGCCCGATTTGGTGGTGCTGAGCGGCCAGAGCATGGGCGCCGGCGGCAGCTACAACAGCATCACGGTACAGAGCGGCGGCACGCTCACGCTGCAGCTGGGCACCACGGTGGCCACCACGGTGCGGGTACTCACGGGCGGTAGGCTCCTCACCAACTGCGCGGTGCTGGGCGGCGCGGGCAGCTTCGAGCTGCAGGCCGGCGCCGAGCTGCACATCTGCGACCCGGCCGGCATTGCCGCCACCGGGGCCACGGGCGCCATTCAGCTCACGGGCCCGCGCTCGTTCTCGGCCGATGCCGTGTACACCTACAACGGCACCGCGCCCCAGGTAACCGGCGCCGGCCTGCCCGCCACCGTGCGCAGCCTGACGGTGAATAACACGGCCGCCCTGAGCACCGACCGCACCCTCGCCCTGAGCCAGCCGCTGAGCGTGGCCCAGGTGGCCCGCCTGCAAAACGGCAACCTCGTTACCGGCGGCCAGGCCTTCACGCTGCTGTCGACGGCGGCCGGCACGGCCCTGCTCGACAACACCGGCGGCGTGGTGACCGGCGCCGGCACCATGCAGCGCGCCATTACCAGCACCGTGACCGGGCCGGCTTACCGCCACTACAGCTCGCCGGTGGCCGGGGCGCCCCTCAGCAGCGTGGGCACGCCGGGCTTCGCGCCCACCTTCAACACCGGCTACAACACCAGCGGCACGCCCGGCGCCGTGGTGCCCTTCCCCACGGCGTTTGGCTACGATGAAAGCCGCATTGCCACCGCGACCTCCAACCTCGGGGCCTTCGACAAAGGCTGGTTCTCGCCCAGCAGCGGCGCCGACCTGATGCAGCCCGGCCGCGGCTACAGCGTGAATGCGCCCGCCTCGGCCCAGCCCGTGGCCTTCACGGGCACGTTCAACAACGCCGCGCAGGCCTCCGGCACCCTCAGCCGCGGCACCGATGCCGACGCCGGCTGGCAGCTGCTCGGCAACCCGTACCCGGCGCCGCTGGACTGGAGCACCGTGACGCCCGCCCAACGCCCCGGCATGGACGCCGCCATGTACGTGTACCACAGCACCGGCCAATACGCGGGCACCTACCGCAGCTACGCCAACGGCGTGGGCGCTTCCCCGCTGATTGTGGCCGGCTCGGGCTACTTCGCCCGCGTGTCGGCCCCCGGCACGCCCGGCGCCGTGAACCTGACCAACGCCAACCGCGTCACGACCTTCGGCCCGCAGGCGGCCTTCGGCCGCGGCACCGTGGACGCCCGCCCGCTGCTGCGCCTCGCCCTGAGCGGGGCCGGCTTGCAGGACGACGCCTACGTGTACTTCGAGCAAGGCGCCACGGCCGGCGTCGATGCCGAATTTGACGCCACCAAGCTGCCCAACCCGACCGGCCTGGACCTGGCCACGCTGGCCGGCAGCACGCCGCTGGCCATCAGCGGGCTGGCGCCGCTGGGCGTGGCCGACGTGGTGGTGCCGCTCAGCGTGCGCGTGCCGCAGGCCGGTACCTATGCCTTTGCGGTGGCCGATTTGAGCAATTTGGGCTCGGCGCGCGTGTACCTGCGCGATGCCCTGACGGGCGCCCAGCAACTGCTGGTGGCTGGCGGCAACTACTCCGTGACGCTGGTGGCGGGCGCGGCCAACGGGCGCTTCAGCCTGGCGTTCGGCGCGGCCACGGTTACGGCTTCTAAAGCTGAGCTGGCCGCCGATGCCGTGAGCGTGTACCCGAACCCGGCCCGCACCAGCTTCACGGTGCTGCTGCCGCCGCTGTCGGGCCAGCGCGAGGTGCGCGCCACCTTGTTCAACGCCCTGGGCCAGGCGGTGCTCGTGCGCACCATTGGGCTGAATGCGGCCGGCGCCAGCGCCGAGTTCCGCACCGCCGGCCTGGCCGCCGGCGTGTACACGCTGCGCCTGCAGGCCGACACCCAGCTGCTGACCAAGCGCGTGGTGCTGGAATAGCGCGCTCAGTGAAACCGGTCAGGCCACCTGAAAAAAGGCCCGCTCCTGCGCAGGAGCGGGCCTTTGTGCGTTTACAGCCCGGCGCCGGCTTAGCCGCGGGCCGTGGAGTCGCGCTCAAACAGCGTCGACTCCAGCACCAGGCTTTGGTTGGGCAGCACAGGCTTCTTCTTTTCCACGGCGCGCAGCAGGATTTTGGCGGCTTCGCGCCCAATGTCGTAGGCCGGCTGCGTGATGGTGGAGAGGGGAGGGTCGAGCAGCGAAGCGGCTTCCAGGTTGGAAAAGCCGATGATTTTGATGTCTTCCGGAATGCGGCGGCCCAGCTCGCGACACACGTGGTAGGTGCTGATGGCCAGCCGCTCGACCGAGGCAAAGATGCCGTCGATGTCGGGCCGGCGCTCCAGCAGCTCGCGGATGAGCACCACGTTTTGCTCGTTGTCCATCACGCCGGACAGCACCAAGTCGGGGTCGTGGGGCCGGCCGTGGGCCTGCAGGGCGTCGAGGTAGCCCTGCTGCCGGAACTGGCCGATGGACAGGTTGTTGGAAATGAGCAGGTGGGCAATGTGCTGGCAGCCGGCCTGAATGAGGTGCTCGGTGGCGCGGTAGCCGCTTTCGTAGTCGTTGGTGGTCACTTTGGCGGTGGGCACTTCGGCGCACACGCGGTCGAAAAACACGATGGGCAGGTTGGTTTCCTGCAGGCTTTTGAGGTGGGCAAAGTCCTCGGTGCCGCTGGCCACCGACATGAGCAGGCCGTCGATGCGCCCGCCCTTGAGGTGCTGCACGATGGACACTTCGCGGGCGTAGTCGTCGTGGGTGAGGTAGATGAGGACGTGGTAGCCGCTCTGGCGGGCGGCCTCCTCGATGCCGTTGATGGCCAGGGCAAAAAAGTGGTTGGCCACTTTCGGAATCACGACCCCGATGGTCTTGCTCAGGTTGCGGCGCAGGCTGCTGGCGTAGGCGTTGGGCTCGTAGTTGAGGGCCGTGGCCAGGGCCCGCACGCGCGCTTTGGTGGCTTCGGACACTTCGTGGCTGTCGCGCAAGGCTCTGGAAACCGTGGCGATAGACATGTTGAGTTGCTCGGCCAGCGACTTCAGGTTCACGGGCGTCATGGCAGGAACGGGGGAAGACGGAAGAAAAGAAGAGACAATTTTCTACAACAAGTGGCAAAGCCGCAATACACAAACCTAACGGTTGGGCCCCGGAAAACCGCCATTTTGGGCGCAGCTACCGAAAACGTTTGCGTAAATAAAGACCTGGCCATTAGCTGCAATCGGCCAGAAGAATCCAGTACTTCGCAGGGCAATCGGTTGGGTAAGTCTTCACTGACCGCGCTTGCTGTTGGCTTTAGGCCACTTTTTCTGCTGCCAGCGCCGGCCCGCCTACCGCCCGCCGCGGCCCTCCCATCGTCACCAAACCCACCCCACCACCATGACGGAAATTATACGACCCGATTTTCGGCGCTACCTGCGGCCCCTGGTGCTGCTGCCCGCGCTGAGCCTGGGGCTGAGTGCCCCCACCCTGGCCCTGGCCGCTGCGCCCGCACCCGCCCGGGGGGTGAAGGCCGACATCACCATTACCGGCCGCGTGCTGGACGAGAAAGGCGCCGGCCTGCCCGGCGTCAACGTCATCGTGAAGGGCACCACCAACGGCACCCAGACCGACGTGGAAGGCCGCTACACCATCAAAGCGCCCGACAACGCCACGCTGGTTTTCACCTTCGTGGGCTACCTGAGCGAAGAAGCCAGCGTGAACGGCCGCACCTCCATCAACGCCACGCTGGCGCCCGACTCGAAGGCGCTGGAAGAAGTGGTGGTGGTGGGCTACGGCGTGCAGGAGAAGAAGCTGCTGGCCACGTCCATTTCCTCGATTTCGGCCAAGCAGGTGGAATTGATTCCGGTGTCGTCGCCGTCCGAAGCCCTGGTGGGCCTGGTGGCCGGCGCCCAGATTACGGAGCCCTCGGGCGAGCCCGGCCAGGGCGCCGTGATTCGCGTGCGCGGCCTGGGCTCTATTTCGGCCGGCAACTCGCCGCTGTACGTGGTGGACGGCTACCCGCTCAACAGCGCCGACAGCTACAACCAGATTCCGCCCGGCGACATTCAAAGCATTCAGATTCTAAAGGATGCGGCGGCCTGCGCCATCTACGGCTCGCGCGGCGGCAACGGCATCGTGATTGTGACCACCAAGCGCGGCCGCAACGACGGCAAAACCCGCTTCAACTTCACGGCCAACGCCGGCGTGGTGAACGTGGCCAAAAAGGTGGACCTGATGGACCGGGAGCAGTACCTGGACTACCTGCGCGAATCTTTCCGAAACGGCAACCGCGCCCTGCCGGCCCAGCTGGCGCCCGGCGCGCCCGAGCTGCCGAACACCGACTGGCAGAACGAGATTTTTGGCACCGGCACGCAGCAGCAGTACCAGCTGTCGGCCATGGGCGGCACCAATTCGTCGCGCTTCTACATTTCGGGCAGCTACTTCAACCAGAAGGGCGTGGTGAAGAACACCGGCTTCGACCGCTTCGCCCTGCGCGCCAACTACGACGCGCAGCTGAGCAAGAAGCTGAAGCTGGGCCTGAGCCTGGCCCCCAACTTCTCGCGCACCGACGTGAAGCCGATTTCGGGCAGCTACAACGGCGGCAACATCTCGGGGGGCGGCCCCGGCGGCGAAACGGCCATCGTGACGGCGGCCCTGATTCTGCCGCCCATCATCCCGGTGTACCTGGCCAACGGCGACTACGGCGCCATCCGCAACTCGGGCTCGGGCGTGACCACGCCCGGCGACCTGCTCAACCCCGTGGCCACCATCGACCTGTATAAGGACCGCACCAGCTCGGTGCGCGGGCTGGGCTCGGCCTTCCTGGATTTTGAACTACTCAAGGGCCTGAACCTGCGCACCAACTTCGGCGCCGAGCTGATAAACAACCGCCGCGCCATCTACGTGCCGGCCACGCTGAGCACCGTGAACAACGCCAGCGCCAACCTCTCGAACCCCATCCTCAACAACATCGACGCCCGGCAGGTGAACAACACCAACCTGAACTGGGTGTGGGAAAACACGGCCACCTACAACCGCAAGCTGGGCGCCGACCACGACGTGACCCTGCTGGCCGGCTACTCGGCCCAGTACAACCAGAACGAGGGCAGCACCGTGCTGGGCCAGACCGGCACCTACACCACGCCCGACATCGAGTACGCCACGGCAGCCGGCCAGCTCTTCGGCCAAACCAATTACTCGGCCAACTCGCTGGTTTCCCTCTTCGGCCGCGTCGATTACTCCTTCAAGGAGCGCTACATCCTGACGGCCGCGTTGCGCACCGACGGCTCCTCGCGCTTCGGCCCCGACAACCGCTACGCCACGTTCCCCTCGGTGGCCCTGGCCTGGCGCGCCGGCGAGGAAACCTTCATCAAGGGCATTCCGGCCATTTCGGAGCTGAAGTTCCGCGCCTCCTACGGCGTGACGGGCAACAACAACATCGGCGACTACAACTACCAGAGCTACCAGACGGCCGCCAACTACGTGTTTGGCAACGGCAACGGCGTGCGCAACTACGGCTTTGCCCCCAACGGCCTGGCCCTGCGCAACCTGGGCTGGGAAACTAACACCCAGTTTGACGCCGGCTTCGACTTCGGCCTGTTCCGCGACCGCATCTACCTGACCGTGGCCGCCTACCAGCGCAACACCACCGACCTGCTGCTCAACCGCAACATCCCGGCCATTCTGGGCTACTCGTCGCGGGCCCTGGCCAACGTGGGCGAGGTGCGCAACCGCGGCTTGGAATTCCAGCTCAACACGGCCAACATCGTGAACGGCCCCTTCACCTGGAACACGGCCCTCAACGTCTCCCTGAACCGCAACCAGGTAATTGCCCTGGCCGGCGCCAACGAGCAAATCACCTTCGACGCCGTGTTTGGCTACACCAGCTCCATTCGGGTGGTGCCGGGCCAGCCGCTGGGCGTGTTCTACGGCTACCAGCAGGAAGGCATTTACCGCGACAAGGCCGACGTGGACGGCAGCCCTAAGTGGACGGGCAGCACCTTGGCCGTGCAGCCGGGCGACTTCAAGTTCAAGGACGTGAACGGCGACGGCCAGATTAACTCGCTCGACATCGGCGTCATCGGCAACCCCTTCCCCGACTTCACCTACGGCCTGCAAAACACGTTTGGCTACAAGGACCTGTCGCTGGCCATCACGCTGCAGGGCTCGCAGGGCAACGACGTGCTGTACGCCGGCGACCGGTACACCTTCAACGCCCCCGGCCAGACCAACGGCCGCGTGCAGCTGGTGGACCGCTGGCGCAGCCCCGACAACCCCGGCGACGGCAAAACCCCCTTTGCCACCACCGCCACCTCGCTGCGCACCCAGTTCAACTCCTACTTCATTCAGGACGGCTCGTTCCTGCGCATCCGCAACGTGACCTTGCGCTACAACCTGCCCGTGGGCTGGGCCAAGAAAGCCGGCCTGCAAACCGCCGGCGTCTACACCTCGGTGCAGAACCTGTACACCTTCACCAAGTACGTGGGCTACAACCCCGAAGCCAACAACTACGGCAACACCACCAACCCCACCTACGGCGTCGACCAGGGTTCTTACCCCATGAACCGCACCGTCACGCTGGGCCTGCAGGTCGGCTTCTAGTTGGTTGTCAGTTGCTGGTTGTCAGTTGTCAGTGTAAAGCGACAATTGCAGCCCGCTAACAACTGACAACCAGCAACTAATAACTATTAATTAATTCCCGCCATGACTTTCAATCAATTTTTCTCGGGCGCGGCCGTGGCCACGGTGCTGGGGCTGGGCGTGCTGGGCACCACCTCGTGCCAGAAGGACTTCATCGAACTGAACGACCCCACGCGCGTGCCCACCACGGAGAGCTACAAGGACTCGCTGAGCATCCTCACCGGCGTGACGGCGGCGTACTCGTCGCTGCAGGACCTCTACGGGCGGGCGGGCGGCAGCCGCGGCTGGTTCATCTTCGCCGAAATTCCGTCGGACAACAGCTACACCGTGACCTCGGGCGAGCGCCTGAACGAGTTCAACGACTTCACGCTCTTCAGCGACAACCAGCACATCCAGAGCTACTGGCTCTCGACGTACCGCACCATTGCGCGCTGCAACCTCATCCTCAGCCGCGCCGGCGCCGTGAAGCTCACCGATGCCACCCGCAACCGCTACTACGGCGAGGTGCGCTTCCTGCGGGCCCTGACGTATTTCAACGCCGTGCGCATTTGGGGCGACATTCCGCTGGTGACGCAGGAGTTGCAGGCCATTCAGGACGCCTACGCCTTTGGCCGCCGGCCGGTGGCCGAGGTGTATGCCCAGATTGAGCAGGACCTCGACTTTGCCGAAAAAAACCTGCCCGTGACCTACACCGGCACCACCAACCTGGGCCGCGCCACCAAGGGCGCCGCCACGGCGCTGTTTGGCAAAGTGCTGCTGACGCAGAAGAAATATCAGGCCGCCGCCGACAAGCTGCAGCCGCTAGCTACCGGCACCACCTACGCCCTGCAGGCCACCTACGCCAACATCTTCGCCACCACCAACGAGATGAACAGCGAAATCATTTTCGCGGCGCGCTACACCAAGGGCACGCTGGGCCTGGGCAGCGCCTTCACCACGTGGTTTATGCCCGCCTACGGCACCACGCAGTCGACGGCCCTGCTGGGCGCGGCCTTCACCGGCCAGCAGTTCAACACCGTGGACAACGACCTGATTGCCGCCTTCACGGCCAGCGGCGCATCCGACGTGCGCGCCGCCACGTCGTACGTGCTGCCCACGGGCTCGGCGGCCACGTTGGGCTACTACACCAAGAAGTACATCGACAACCCCACCGCGGCCACCGACGCCGAAAACGACTGGATAGTGCTGCGCCAAGCCGACGTGCTGCTCATGTACGCCGAGGCTGTGAACGAGGCCACCGGCCCCAACGCCGCCCTGGCGGCCATCAACCAGGTCATCCGCCGCTCGCGCGGGTTGCCCGTGGCCACGGCCAACGCCACCGTCGACCTGCCGGCCACCATCAGCCAAACCGCCCTGCGCGACCGCATCGAATTGGAGCGCCGCCTGGAGCTCAACTTCGAAGGCCACCGCTGGTTCGACCTGGTGCGCACCGACCGTGCCATTCCGGTGATGAACGCCTTCTTTGCCCGCTACAACTCCGCGGTCCGCATCGACCCGAACGACCTGCTTTTCCCCCTGCCGGTGCAGGAAATCCAAACCAACCCGATTCTGACCCAGAACCCGGGCTACAACTAGGCCACATGGAAAAATGGTGAGGCGATGAGCCCGCGACAGCCCCCAATGGCCTCTGCAAGGGCCGGGGCTGTCGCCTCATCCACTCGCCATTTTTTCTGCCTTCCCACTTCCTTCCTTGCCCATGACCTTTCTTTCCCCGATGAAGCGGCTGCTGGCGGCGCTGCTGTGCGCCGCCGGTTTCGCTGCCGCCCCGGCGGCCCCGGCCCAGACCCTCATTCAGCACGCGCCGGGCCGCAAGGTGCTCAGCCTCAACGGCCGCTGGAACTACATCATCGACCCCTACGAAAACGGCTTCTACGACTACCGCCGCATGGCGTTCGACCAGTCGAAAACCGGCAAAGGCGGCTACTACGACAATGCCAAGCCCAGCTCCAGGCAGGAGCCGGAGCTGATTGAGTACGACTTCGACCAATCGGCGGGCCTGATGGTGCCCGGCGACTGGAACTCGCAGGACCCCAAGCTGCTGTACTACGAAGGCACCATCTGGTACAAGAAGAGCTTCAGCCTGAAGCCCGCGGCCGGCAAGCGCTACTTCCTGTACTTCGGGGCCATCAACTACGAGGCGCACATCTACCTCAACGGCAAGAAGCTGGGCATGCACAAGGGCGGCTTCACGCCCATTCAGTACGACATCACCAGCCAGCTGAGCGCCACCGGCGACAACTTCGTGGTGGTGAAGGCCGACAACACCCGCCACGCCGAGGAAGTCCCGACCATCAACACCGACTGGTGGAACTACGGCGGCATCACGCGCGACGTCTTCGTGGCCGAAGCGCCCGAAACCTTCGTGGTGGACTACAAGGTGCAGCTGGCCAAAAACGACCCCACCAAGCTGGCCGGCTACGTGCAGCTCGACGGCCCCGCCAAGGCCAACCAGGCCGTGACGCTGACCATTGCCGAAGCAGGCATTAAGCAAACCTTGAAGACCGATGCCGACGGCCGCGCCGCGTTCAGCCTGCCGGCCAAAAAGCTCAAGCTGTGGTCGCCGCAAAGCCCCAAGCTGTATGCGGTGCGGCTGAGCAGCGGCGCCGACGCCGTGACCGACAACATCGGCTTTCGCACCATCCAGACCCGCGGGCAGGACATTTTGCTCAACGGCAAGTCCATCTTCATGCGCGGCATTTCGATGCACGACGAGAACCCGCTGATTCCGGGCCGGGCCCGCGGCGAGGGCGACCTGCGCATGCTGCTCACCTGGGCCAAGGAGCTGGGCTGCAACTACGTGCGCCTGGCCCACTACCCGCACAACGAAGCCATGCTGAAGCTGGCCGACGAGATGGGCCTGCTGGTGTGGGCCGAAGTGCCCGTGTACTGGACCATTGCCTGGGAAAACCCCGCCACCTACCAAAACGCCGAAGCCCAGCTCTCGGACCTGATTTCGATGGGGAAAAACCGCGCCAGCGTGGTGGTGTGGAGCGTGGGCAACGAAACGCCGCTCGGCGACCCCCGTCTGAAATTCATGACCAGCCTGGTGGCCAAAGCCCGCGCCCTCGACGACACCCGCCTGATTGCGGCCGCCCTGGAGCTGCACCGCACCCCCGACAACGTGGTGCACGTGGACGACCAGCTGGGCGAGTCGCTGGACCTGACCAGCTTTAACGAGTACGCCGGCTGGTACTGGGGCGGCAGCCCGAGCGAAATCACGAAGTACACCTTCGACATCAAGTACAACAAGCCGGTGGTCATCAGTGAGTTTGGCGGCGATGCGCTGGCCGGCTACCACGGCGATGCCGAAACCCGCTGGAGCGAGGAGTACCAGGAGGCGCTCTACGTGAACCAGCTCAAGATGCTGAGTACCATCAAGGGCCTGCGCGGCATGACGCCCTGGATTCTGGCCGACTTCCGTGCCACCCGCCGCCAGCACCCGGTGTATCAGAACGGCTTCAACCGCAAGGGGCTGATTTCGAGCACCGGCGTGAAGAAGAAAGCGTTTTATGTGCTGCAGGATTACTACCGGCAGATGGCAACTAAATACGACGGAAAATGATGTTTGAGTCCGCCACTCGTAGAGACGCATATTTGCGTCTCGTCGTCCGCACAATCGACGGCGATAGTTCAACGACGAGACGCAAATATGCGTCTCTACATCGTCTGCCATCTAAGCAGATTCTAGCTGCTGGTTTTTGCCTGTTCAGCTACACTGCCCACGCCCAAACCGCCTCCCGCGACAGCGCCGAATACACCCTGCGCGTGGCCGCCAAGAAAACCATCAACAACTCCACCGTCGACGGCAAGGCGGGCTTTACGGAGTACAAGAACTACCCCACGCGCACCGTGGCCACGCTGCAGGGCTTCAAGCCCGCCACCGTGAAGCTGGACAAGTACGGCGGGCGCCTCGACAAGAAGACCAAGGCCACCGGCTTCTTCTACGTGAAGAAGGTGGACGGCCGCTGGTGGGCCGTGGACCCCGACGGCTACTACTTCCTGCACAACGCCCCGAACGACGTGCAGCCCGGCAGCTCGGAGCGCACCAAAAAGGCCCTGGCCGATAAGTACACCGACCGCGCCGGCTGGATGACGGCCACCCGCAAATTTCTGTTTGCCAATGGCTTTAATGGGGCGGGGGCGTGGTCGGCCACCAAGGAGATTCAGGCCGAAAACCAGAAGGCCGACCAGCCGCTGGCCTACACCATCAACCTGGACCTGATGAGCGGCTACGGCAGCAAGCGCGGCGGCACCTACGTGCAGCCCGGCCACAAAGGCTACCCCAACGACGTGATTTTTACCTTCGACCCCGGCTTTGCCGAGTACGTGGAGGAGCGGGCCAAATTTCTGGCCAGCAACAAGAAGGACAAAAACCTCTTCGGCTATTTCTCCGACAACGAGATGCCGCTGCTGCGCAAAAATCTCGACGGCTACCTCAAGCTGCCCACCACCGAGCCCGGCTACCAGGCCGCCAAAAAGTGGGCCGACGAGCGCAACATCACCCTCGAAACCATTACCGACCAGAACCGGCAGGACTTCCTGGCCTACGCCGCCGACCGCTACTTCAGCATCGTGGCCACGGCCATGAAAAAGTACGACCCCAACCACATGTACCTCGGCTGCCGCTTCCACGGCGCCCAGCGCTACTACCCCGAGCTGATGAAAGTGGCCGGCAAGTACCTCGACGTGGTGAGCATCAATTACTACAACAACTGGACGCCCGAAAAAACCTGGGTGCGCGACTGGGAGCTTTTCGCCGGCAAGCCCTTCATGGTGACGGAATGGTACGTGAAAGGGGAGGATGCCCCCGGCCTGGCCAACACCGCCGGCGCCGGCTGGGTGGTGAAGACCCAGGCCGACCGCGGCCAGTTTTACCAGAATTTCACGCTGGGCCTGCTCGAATCGAAGAATTGCGTGGGCTGGCACTGGTTCAAGTACCAGGACAACGACCCCACCCTGGTGGGCGCCGAGCCCTCGAACACCAACGCCAACAAGGGCATCGTGGACAACTACCTGGAGCCCTACCCGCCGCTGCTGGACAAGATGCGCGAGCTCAACCAGCAGATGTACCACCTGGCCGATTTCTTCGACCAGCGCCAGCCGCAATAATTGCCAAACCGAGGTAGAGACGCAACATGTTGCGTCTCTTCGTTGAACGACTGGAACCGCTCCGACCCCCAGACCCGCGCTCCCTAAACAACATCAGTAACGACAAGACGCAAAATATTGCGTCTTTATTCCGTTCCATGAATTCCTGCCGCTTGCCTCTGCTATACTTCCTGCTCGTGGCCCTGCTGCCAACGACCGGGCTGCGCGCGCAAGCCCTGAAGCCGCGCCTGCGCCAAGCCGCAACGCCGCCTGCTAGAAAGGAGAAGTTCCGCCTCTACCTGCTCATCGGCCAGTCGAACATGGCCGGGCGCGGCCTGGTAGAAGCCGAGGACACCGTGCCCAACGCGCGCGTGCTGCGGCTGAACCCGGCCGGGCAGTGGGAAGTGGCCCAGGACCCCCTTCACTTCGATAAGGCCATTGCCGGCGTGGGGCCGGGCCTGAGCTTCGGCCGGCTGATGGCGGCGCAGGCCCCCGGCCTCACCATTGGTTTGATTCCGTGCGCGGTGGGCGGCTCCGGCATCGACGCCTGGGTGCCCGGCGCCTACTTCGAAGGCACCAAAACCCATCCCTACGACGATGCCCTGGCCCGCGCCCGCACGGCCCTGCGCACGGGCACGCTGGCCGGCATCATCTGGCACCAGGGCGAAACCGACAGCACCCCCGAAAAAAGCGCCGCGTACGAGCAGAAGCTCCAGGCGCTGATTGCGCAGCTGCGTACCGACCTGCGGGAGCCCGGTGTGCCCTTCGTGGCCGGGCAGCTGCCCGCTTTTCAGATAAACAAAGCCGGCCCCGACGGCCAGCCGCACCCGAACGAAGCCGCCCGGCGCGTCAACCAAGCCGTGGCGGCACTAGCAGCTCAGGTTTCCAACTATTCCTACATCGGCGCCGAGGGCACGGCCGACATCGGCGACCACACGCATTTCAACGCGGCTTCGGCCCGGCTGCTGGGCCGGCGCTACGCGGCCGCCATGCAGGCCCTGCAACGCCACCCTTCCCGCAAAAATTAACCAACCCACTCTCTTCTCTGCCCGCCAGGGCACTGCGTATAGCTGGCGGCCGCCGGCCCGAAACACCCATTCTCAACATAGCTCTCCCGGTTTACCCGCTGCTTCCTGGTGATGGTGGGAACGTACAACGGAAGCCTCGGGCGGGGGCGCTATGGCCGGTGGCCGCCAGTATTCGCACTTTTTTCCGGCCGCTCCGGTGGCTTTTTTCCGCTTTCCGAATGACTCGTTTGCTTACCAAGCCGCTTCTGGTGCTGGGCCTGCTGCTGCCCGGCGCCGCCTCCCTGGCCCAGACCGCCGCGCCCGCGCCTTCCGCCAATGCCAGCATCGACCAGCGCGTGACGGCGCTGCTGGCCCAGATGACCCTGGAAGAGAAAGTGGGCCAGCTCAACCAGTATTCCGGCCGAGAAGTAACTGGCCCGGCCAGCGACCGCAAAAGCACCCTGCTCAGCAGCATCAGCAGCGGCAAAGTGGGCTCCATGCTGAACGTGAAAGGGGTGAAGGACACGCGCGAAATTCAGGCCGAAGCGCTGAAGTCGCGCCTCAAAATCCCGCTGCTTTTCAGCCTCGACGTCATTCACGGCTACCAGACCACCTTCCCGATTCCGCTGGGCGAGGCCGCTTCCTGGGACCTCGACGCCATTCGGCTGGGCGCGCACGTGGCCGCCCGCGAGGCGGCTGCTTCGGGCATTCACTGGACGTTTGCGCCCATGGTTGACGTGGGCCGCGACCCGCGCTGGGGCCGCGTGATGGAAGGCGCTGGTGAAGACACCTACCTCGGCTCCCAGATTGCCAAAGCCCGCGTGCTGGGTTTTCAGGGCGAAAAGCTGGGCGGCACCGATGCCGTTATGGCCTGCGCCAAGCACTTCGCCGCCTACGGGGCCGCCATCGGCGGGCGCGACTACAACGCCGTGGACCTCAGCCCCCAGCAGCTCTGGGAAACCTACCTGCCGCCCTTCAAGGCCGCCGCCGATGCCGGCGTGGCCACGTTCATGAACTCCTTCAACACCCTGAACGGCGTGCCGGCCACCGGCAGCAGCTACCTGCAGCGCGACGTCCTGAAAGGCCAGTGGCAGTACCCCGGCTTCGTGGTGAGCGACTGGGGCTCCATCGGCGAGCTGGTGACCTGGGGCTACGCCGCTGACAAGAAGGATGCAGCCCAAAAAGCCATCACGGCGGGTTCCGATATGGACATGGAAGCCGACGTGTACAGCCAGAACCTGGCCCAGCTGGTGCAGAGCGGCAAGGTGAAAATGGAAGTGGTGGACGACGCCGTGCGCCGCATTCTGCGCAAGAAATTTGAGCTGGGCCTGTTCGACGACCCTTACCGCTTCTCGGATGAGAAGCGCGAGCAGCAAGTGCTGGCCGACCCGCAAAACCGCGCCGCCGCCCGCCAGATGGCCAAAAAGTCGCTGGTGCTGCTGAAAAACGAGCGCGCCACGCTGCCCCTCATCAAGCAGCTGCGCCGCATTGCCCTCATCGGCCCCGTGGCCAAGGCTAAGCGCGACCTCAACGGCAGCTGGACCGTGGACACCGACACCACGCGCATCACCTCGCTCTACGACGGCCTGCGCCAGCGCGCCGGCAAAGCCACCGAGGTGCTGTACGCCAAGGGCTGTGCGGTGACCGGCGACAGCCGCGCCGGCTTCGAGCAGGCCGTGGCCACGGCCCGCAACGCCGACCTCGTGGTGCTGGCCGTGGGCGAAGCCTGGGACATGAGCGGCGAAGCCAAGTCGCGCACCGACATCCACCTGCCCGGCGTGCAGGAAGAACTATTCAAAGTCCTGAAGGCCACGGGCAAGCCGGTGGCCGTGGTGGTGTTTGGCGGGCGTCCGCTCATTTTTGACGCCATTGCCGAGCAGGCCGATGCCATTCTCTACGCCTGGTGGCCCGGCTCGGAAGGCGGCCTGGCCCTGGCCGACGTGCTCTACGGCGACTACAACCCCGCGGGCAAGCTACCCATCACCTTCCCCCGCAACGTGGGCCAGATTCCCATTGCCTACAACCAGCAGTACAACACCGGCCGCCCCGTCACCAAGCCGGGCGACATTCGCTACAAATCGGCCTACATCGACGCGCCCAGCACGCCGCGCTACGCCTTCGGCCACGGCCTGAGCTACACCACCTTCAAGTACTCCGACCTCAACATTAGCCGCCCGCAGCTCAAAGCCGGCGAGTCGGTGCAGGTCAGCTTCACGCTCACCAACACCGGCAAAGTGACCGGCGAGGAGGTGGCCCAGCTCTACCTCCGCGACCCCGTGGCCTCGGTGGTGCGCCCGCTCAAGGAGCTGAAGGATTTTCGCAAAGTCAGCCTCAAGCCCGGCAAAAGCCAAACCATCACCTTCACCCTCGACCCGAACAAGCTGGCTTTCTACAACAACCAGCTGCAGTGGGCCGCCGAGCCCGGCACCTTCAACCTGATGGTGGGCAGCGCCTCCGACGACATCCGCCTCGAAGGCACGGTGGAGCTGCTGCCGTAGGGGGGCCATATGAGGCGTCATGCCGAGCGCAGCCGCGACACGACGCCCACCTTATTCAGTTGCGCCACATTTTAAAAGTCTACCACCCTTTAAGTATGCCGAATCAATTCTCGTTAGAAGATAAAATCGTCGTCATCACCGGGGCCACCGGGGTGCTGGGCGCTTCCATGTCGCTGGCCGTGGCCGAGGCGGGCGCCAAAGTGGCCATTCTGGGCCGCAACGCCGCGCGGGCCCAGGCGCGGGCCGAGGCCATTCGGGCCATTGGCGGCGAAGCGCTGGTGGTGCTCGGCGACGTGCTCGACCCGGCCCAGATGCGCGCTGCCTGCGACAAAATCATGACCGCCTGGGGCCGCATCGACGGGCTGGTGAACGCGGCGGGCGGCAACATGCCCGGCGCCACCGTGGGCCCCGACCAGAACCTGTTCGACGTGGGCATTGAGGACACCCGCCGCGCCGTCGATTTGAACCTGTTCGGCACCGTGATTCCGACCACCGTGTTTGGCCGCGTGATGGCGGGGCAGGGCACGGGGTCCATCGTCAACATTTCCTCGCTCACGGCCCAGCGTCCGCTCACCCGCGTGATGGGCTACACCCTGGCCAAAACGGCCATTGAGGGCTATACCCGCTGGATGGCCAACGAGCTGGGCCAGCGCTACGGCGGCGGCATCCGCATGAATGCCATTGCGCCCGGCGTGTTCCTGACCGAGCAAAACCGCAGCCTGCTCGTGGCCGCCGATGGCTCGCACACCGACCGTGCCCGCAAGTTCATCGACCACACGCCCTTCCAGCGCTTCGGCGAGCCCGAAGAGCTGACCGGCACGCTCATCTACCTGCTCAGCAACGCCTCCCGCTTCGTGAACGGCGAAACGGTGGTGGTAGATGGCGGTTTTAATGCCTTCAGCGGGGTATAATTGGACCGCGGAACAATGTAGAGACGCAACATATTGCGTCTCGCCGTTGAACGTCCGGCACCGCGCCGCCTGCAAAACGTAACCGCGCAGACCTAACAACATCAGCAACGACGAGACGCAACGTATTGCGTCTCTACAACTCCTGCCATAAAATGCCCATCATTCAAAGCTGGCGTTGGTACGGCCCCAACGACCCCGTGAGCCTGGCCGACATCCGCCAGGCCGGCGCCACCGACGTGGTGACGGCCCTGCACCACATCCCCAACGGCCAGGTCTGGTCCGTAGAAGAAATCACCAAGCGTCAGGCCGAAGTGGCCGCCGCCGGCCTCGCGTGGAGCGTGGTGGAAAGCGTGCCCGTGCACGAAAACATCAAAACCCGCACCGGCGACTTCCAGCGCTACATCGCCAACTACCAGCAGAGCCTGCGCAACCTGGCGGCCTGCGGCATCTTCACGGTGACGTATAATTTCATGCCCGTGCTGGACTGGACGCGCACCGACCTGGCCTACGAGGTGGAAGACGGCTCCCGGGCCCTGCGCTTCGAAAAAGCCGCCTTCGTGGCCTTCGATGCGCTGCTGCTGAAGCGGCAAAATGCCGCCCAGGACTACACCGCCGAGGAACTGGCCCGGGCCGAAGCCCGCCTCGCCGCCATGAGCGACGACGAGCGCCAGCTGCTGCAGCGCAACATCATTGCCGGCCTGCCGGGCAGCGAGGAAAGCTTCACGCTGGCCCAGTTTCAGCAGGCGCTTGATGCCTACCAGGGCATCGACGCGGCCCGGCTGCGCGAGCACCTGATTCAGTTTCTACAGGAAATTGTGCCGGTGGCCGAGGCGGTGGGCATCAACCTGGCCATTCACCCCGACGACCCGCCGTATCCCATTCTGGGCCTGCCGCGCGTGGTGAGTACTGCGGCCGATGTAGCCGCCTTGGCCGCCGCCGTGCCCTCTCCCGCCAACGGGCTGTGCTTCTGCACCGGTTCCTTTGGCGTGCGGGCTGATAATGACCTGCCCGCCATGGTGCGTCAGTTTGCCGAGCGCATTCACTTCATCCACCTGCGCAGCACCCAGCGCGACGCCGACGGCAATTTCTACGAAGCCAACCACCTGGAAGGCGACGTGGACATGTACGCCGTGATGCGCGAGCTGGTGCTGGCCATGCGCCGGCGCGGCGTGAGCCTGCCCATGCGCCCCGACCACGGCCACCAGATGCTCGACGACCTCAACAAGAAAACCAACCCCGGCTACTCGGCCATCGGCCGCCTGCGCGGCCTGGCCGAGCTGCGGGGCCTCGAAATGGGCATCAGCCGCGGGCTGGACGCCTAGGCCCGAACAACATCCCGGCCGCCCATGGGCACAAAAAAGCCCCGCTCAGCTGAGCGGGGCTTTTTTGTGCCCATGGGCTGCGCGAAGGCCTACTTGTCGGTTTTCACCTTCACCTTGTCGGCTTTGGCCTTGGCCTTGGCTTCCTTGATTTTCAGCTTGTCTTCTTTGGCTTTGATTTTGTCGCCATCGTCGGTTTTGGCCTTCATCTTGTCGATGCCGGCGCCGTCGGGGCCGCCCATGCCGGGGCCGCCCATGCCACGGCCGCCGCCGCGGTTCATGCGGTCGGCTTCCATGGCGGTGTATTTGGTGTACTGGTCGGCGGTCAGCACTTCCTTAAACTGGGCGTCGTACTTGGTGCGCATGGCCTGCATCTGGGTGCGCATGGCTTCGCGGTCGCCGCCCGCCATCTGGCCGCGCATCGACTGCATTTCCTGGCCGCGGGCCATCATGATTTGCTGCACTTTGGCGGCCTGGTCGGAGCTAAGGCCCAGCTCCTGGGTCATGCGCTCGGTCTGGCGCTTGGCCATTTCTTCGGGCGAGCCTTGCATACGGCCGTAGCCGCGGCCCGGGCCCTGCATGCCAGCGGCGTCGGGGGAAGTGGTGGGGGAGGTTTGCGCAGCGGCGGTGCCAACGGTGAAGGCGAACGCGGCGAACAGGGGCAACAGGTACTTTTTCATGTTGAAAGTGGGGTGAGAAATTGAAAAAAAGGGGAGCTTACGGATTTACCGCGAAAAAGCCCCGTTCCAGAGCATAGAACGGGACTTTAGCGGCGGGGTTAGAGCGGCAGGCACTTAGCGGCGGCCGTACTGGCGGTGGGCCGCCTCCCAGCGGGCACGTTCCTGGGCTTCGCGCTGCGCCCGGATTTGCGCTTCCCGTTGCGCCCGGATTTGCGCTTCCCGCTGCGCCCGTTCCTGGGCTTCGCGCTGGGCGCGCTGCTGGGCTTCCCAGCGGGCCCGCTCCTGGGCCGTTACGCGGTGGTTGCGGTCGTAGCCATAGTTCTGGTTGCGGTCGAAGTGGTCATCGTTGTCGCGGCGGTCGTTGCGGTGGGCGGCTTCCCAGCGGGCTTTTTCGGCGGCGGTCACGCGGTGGTTGCGGTCGTAGCCGTAGTTGAAGTCTTTGCTGTTGCGGTCGTCGTAGCGATGGTCGAAAGGACCTTCGGCGGCGAAGGCGGCAGACGACGTGAACAGGGCAGCGGCGGCGAGGAGGGAAAACAAGGAGGCTTTCATGATTTCTGAATGAAGAAGGTGAGGGATGGGAGGGTTAATAAGGTTGGGCTCGTGTGCTGCAGGCAGCGGGCGCCAGAAGGGGTGAATCGATTCGTTCTGCCAGGGTATTTGCAAACGACCGGCCGAAAAGCGGCCGAAAAAGCCAAGCTGGACGGGCAGGCGCCGGGCACCGACCAAGCGGCCGAATTGCCAGACCGAACCGCCGATACCATCGCGGCATTTCGTGCCAAAAGGCGTTTTATGGCGCTTGAGAAGCGTTCATGGGCTGTGGCGCCCCTTCAGTATTGCCTACCTTAGAGACGGAAAAACCTCCTTACAGCTCATTCAATGAACAAACTTGCGCTCCTGACTCTGGCCGGACTGCTAGCCAACCTGGCGCCCGCCATTGCCCAAACCACCGAAAAGCTCGATGCGGCGGCTCTGGCCAAAATCCGCGACGAGGGCATGAACCGCTCCAAGGTGATGGAAACGGCCTTCTACCTCACCGACGTGAACGGCCCGCGCCTCGCCAATTCCGACGGCCTGAAGCGCGCCAATGAGTGGACCAAGGCTCAGCTGGCCAAGTACGGCCTCACGAACGCCAACATCGAAGCCTGGGGCGACTTCGGCCGCGGCTGGGATATTGAGAAATCCTACGTGGCCATGACGGCGCCCTACTACCACGCCCTGGTGGGCATCCCAAAGGCCTGGACGCCCAGCACGCCCGGCCCCGTGCGCAAGCAAGTGGTGGTGATGAAAGCCGCCACCGAGGCCGACTTGGCCCAGTACAAAGGCCAGCTGCGCGACAAAATTGTGGTGATGAGCGTGGCCGCGCCCCTCAAGCCCGCCACCGAAGGCGCCATCCGCCGCTATACCGACGAAGACCTGAAGAAGATGACTGAGCCGGCCAGCACCCCTGCCCGCACCGCCCCCGACGCCGCTATGCTGGCCAGCCGCAAAGCCATGGCCGCCCTGCGCACCGCCGTGGCCGATATGCTGGTGGCCGAAGGCGCGGCCGGCGTGCTCAGCGCCCGCGGCGGCATTTACGGCACCTTCAACACCAGCAACGGCGCGCCCTACGCTGCCGACGCCAAGCCCGCGCTGCCCGAAATCGAAACCGCGCCCGAAGACCAGTTGCGCCTCATCCGGCTGGTGGAGGCCGGCGTGCCGGTGGAAGTGGAGATGGAAACCAAAACCCGCTTCCAAACCCAGGATTTGAAGGGCTATAACGTGGTAGCCGAAATTCCCGGCACCGACAAAAAGCTGAAATCGGAAGTGGTGATGCTCGGCGGCCACCTCGACTCCTGGCACGCCGCCACCGGCGCCACCGACAACGCGGCCGGCTGCGCCGTGATGATGGAGGCCGTCCGCATCCTCAAAGCCACCGGCCTGAAGCCGCGCCGCACCATCCGCATTGCCCTGTGGGGCGAGGAAGAGGAAGGCCTGCACGGCTCGCGCGGCTACGTGAAAAACCACTTTGCCGACCCCGCCACCATGCAGCTCAAGCCCGAGCACGAAAAATTGGCGGCCTACTTCAACCTGGACAACGGCGGCGGAAAAATCCGCGGCATCTACGCCCAGGGCAACGAGGCCGTAGCGCCCATTTTCCAGCAGTGGCTGGCGCCCTTCGCCGACCTCGGTGCCAGCACCGTGACGCTGCGCAACACCGGCAGCACCGACCACATCGCCTTCGACGCCGTGGGCCTGCCCGGTTTCCAGTTCATTCAAGACGGCCTTGACTACTTCCCCGTCACCCACCACACCAACCAGGACACCTACGACCGCCTCATCGCCGACGACCTCAAGCAGGCTTCCGTGGTAGTGGCCAGCTTTGTGTATGACGCCGCCATGCGCGACCAGAAGTTGCCCCGCAAGCCCCTGCCAGCGGCTGCGAAGCCGCAGTAGAGACAAGCGGGCGCCTCGCCCCCGGCCCCTCTCCCAAAGGAGAGGGGGGCCTAACGCAAGCAGTCGGCTGGCACCCCCTCTCCCTTAGGAGAGGGGGCTGGGGGGTGAGGCGCTACGGTAGCGCTCTACTCCACCAGCCCCAGCGTGCGCGTCAGGCCGTTTTTCGGAATGCTGACTTTTAGGCTCTGGTCGCCCGTCTCGGAGCGTTTGCGGCGGCGGTCTACAATGTCCTGCACCTTGTTCTTGCCCTCGGGGCTGCGCGAAAACAGCGCCGCCGCCACGTCCGTGACCAGGGACACGGCACGCGGCACGGGCACCGTCAATTCCTGATAGTCAGGGTCGGGGGCCGGTTGCCGGGCCGGGGTCGGCTGGCTTTGGGCCATGCTGCTGCTGACTTTGCACGCCAGCGCAACTAAGAGAAGAGGTAGCTTCTTACGCGACATCAATACCGGGGCGATACCGCAAAGATGCCGCTAAAAACGGCGCGGTTGCCCGGCTAGCCCAGTTTTTCCTTGAATAGTTTCAAGGTGCGGTCCCAAGCCAGTTTGGCCACTTCGGCGTTGTAGCGGGCCGGCGAGGTGTCGTTGTTGAAGGCGTGGTTGGCGCCCTCGTACACGTACAGCTCGTACTTGGTGCCGGCCGCTTTCAGGGCCGCTTCGTAGGCCGGAATGCCGGCGTTGATGCGCTGGTCGAGCCCGCCGTAGTGCAGCAGCATGCTGGCCTTAATCTTGGGTGCGTCTTCGGCCTTGGGCTGGGCGCCGTAGTAGGCCACGCCGGCGTCGAGCTTCGGGTCGTGCACGGCCAGCTGGTTCACCAGGCCGCCGCCCCAGCAGAAGCCCACGGCGCCGGTGCGGCCGTTGCAGTCGGGCCGGCCGCGCAGATAGGTGAGGGCGGCGAGGTAGTTGTTCAGGTTTTTCAGCGGGTCGAGCTGCCCGATAAGCTTCCGGCCCTCTTCCTCATCGGCCGGCGTGCCGCCCGCCACGCTCAGCGCGTCTACGCCCAGGGCCAGGTAGCCGGCCTGCGCCACGCGCCGCGTCACGTCCTTGATGTGGGGCGTCAGGCCGCGGTTTTCGTGGATGACGACCACTGCGCCGCGCTTTTTCTTGCCTTTGGGGTGCACCAGGTAGCCGCGCACGGTGGCGCCGTCGCCGGGCCAGCTCACGTCTTCGGTTTCGAGGTCGTCGGCGGCCGGCGCTACCGTGGCGGCGGCCGCGTAGCCGGGCTCCAGCACCGAGAGGGCCGAAAACGCCAGGGCCGTGCCGCCGGCCAGTTTCACCAGCCGCTCCATGAAGTCCTTGCGGGACAGCGGGGCGTGGGTGTATTCGTCAAAAAGGTCGATGATGCGTTGGTCCATGAGGCTAAATGTACTGATTGAGCGAAGAATACGGCCGCAGCTATTCCGCCTCGCGGTTCACGGTGTCGGGGCTGAACGCCGGCACGCAGATAGACCAGTACTCGCACTCTGCCTCAAACGGGTTGGAGTAGCGCACCCGCGCGCCGCCCTTGATGAGCAGCGCCTGCCCGGCCTGCAGTTCCACCACGTCGCCGTCGATTTCAAACCGCTTCCGGCCCCGCACCACAATCGTGATTTCATCGAAAGTGGGCGTCTGGTGGGGCTCGCTCCAGTGCGGCGGCGCCACCATGTGCGCTAGGCTGTAGGCGGTCGTGCCGGTGCTGGCCCCGCCCACGTGCTCTTCGATGAGCTTGCCGTCGGTGGTGGGCACGATGAAAGGGGAGGGGTTCAGAACGTAGCGTTTTTCGGACATTGGAAGAACAGAATAAGGTTTTCAGATAGAGCGGTCATGCTTCGACCGCGCCCAGCATGACCGTTCTTAAAATTATTGTCTCTACGGCTTCACGCGTTCCAACAGTTCAAAAAGCCGCGAGTTGTATTTCCACACAAAGAAATACGGCGTCTGCACCGCCCCGAACTGCACCCGAATGCGCTCTACCGCCGGCAGCATGCTGCCCTCAAAGTCGAAGCAGGCCAGCCCCAGCACCTCGCTGGCGTATCGAATGGCTTCCCAAATCAGCAGGATGCCGGCGCCGCTGTCGCGCAGGGCCGGGTCGTCGCCCGAAAGATGGTAATAAGCCGCCTGCTGGTCCCAGATGAGGTACGCCGCCGAGTGGATGCGCTCCTGCGCATCCACGGCGAAGAACAGCTGCCGGGCGCCGTTGGCCGCCAGCGCCGCATCGTGCCGCTCAAACTGCGCCCACGAGTAGGGCATGGGCAGTCCCTGCCGGTCAAAGCTCATTTTGTTGACCTCGTAAAACCGCTCGGGGCCCAGGTCGTGCACCACCCGCACCTGTTCCCGGGCCTTCTGCAGGTTGCGCCGGATGTTGCGGTTGAGGCCGGCCTCCACCTGCGCCAGGTTGTGCACGTCATGGAGGCGGTAGGTGTAGTAGGTGGTTTGCCGGAATTGCTGCCAGTAAAAAGGCAGCCAGTTGGTGCTGGTGGGGTAAAAGTTCTGCTTGAAAGCCGCCAGCGGGGGCAGCTGCCTGATGAGCTCCTCCAACAGCACATGCTCCTTCTTGGGCACCCCCCGAAACTCGGGCAGCACGTACGGCCCCAGCCACTTCACAAACGGCGGCATGGTGGCGTAGCGGAAAGGCCCTTTTTGCTTAAAAAAATAGGGCAGGGCGGCCACCACACGGCCGTTTTCTTCGGCCAGCACCACATCCCAGGCGCCGCCTTCGCGGCACGCGTCCAGGTACCACGCCTGCGCAAACACCGGCACGTCGGGCGCGGTGCGGCAGAAGTCGCGGTAGCGGGCTTGGGCAGAGGTCAACGGTGAGGAACGGGTTATTTGGGCTGGGCTTCCGGGCAGGGGCCTTTGGTGAAGGAGCGCACGCCGGCGTTGCCGGCCACGCAGGCGTTGGCGTAGGTGTTGCCGTCGCAGCCGCACACGGGGTTGTATTCCATGGTGCAAATGCCGCCGGGATTTACTTTGGCCGGGTCGATGCAATCGGACGAGGCGGCAGCGGGCGCCGCGTTGCGGCGGCAGGCCGGGGCCAGCAGCAGGGCAAGGTATAGGGGCAGGAGCTTTCTCATGGGGCCGGGCAGCAGAAGGGCGAATCTACGCCGCCCCGGGCGGAACCAGGCACGCCCGTGGTTCAGGGGCACTTTCCGGCCGTGGCGTTGCGGAAAATTTATTGCTAAGCTCAACCCCTGGCGTTGGCCTTCGTATAGGCAGCCAGACCAATCGCGGGGCTAAAACAAAATATTTGGTTTTGTGTTCGGTTCCGCGTTTCCCCTGGCCTACTTTCACTTCATCACCCTTCATTACCCATTACCATGTCGTACCACGAAGAAGACAACAACGCCGGTAAAGTACTTTTGGCCGCCCTCGCCGGTGCTGGCGCTGGCATCATCGCCGGTATGCTGCTGGCCCCCGACAAAGGCTCGGCTACGCGCGAAAACTGGAAAGGCGTTGCCTCCAAATACAGCGGCCAGCTCGGCGAGCAAGCCTCGAAGCTGGGCGCCGACCTCGAAGCTAAATTCAAAGAATACGCCGGCAAGCTCGAAGACCTCGGCGTGACCCTGCCCGGCAGCAGCCTCAAAATCAAAGGCAACTGGGACGAGGCCAAAGGCAAGCTGAAGGCCCAATACGCCCAACTCACCGACGAAGACCTGACCTACGCCGAAGGCCAGGGCGACCAGCTCGTAGGCCGCCTGCAGGAGAAGCTCGGCAAAGGCAAAGCTGAAATCACCAAAATGCTGAACGACCTGTAAGCCGACGCTTCGCGTTAGGCAAGCACAAGCCCCGCGCCGTCAGGTGCGGGGCTTTTTGCTGCCCCAACAAGTCGGCGGGGTTTGCCGTTGAGTGGTAGTGAGTAGCAGGTATTGAGAAGTGAGACAATTCTGCCTTCGTGCTACTTGCTGCTCATTACTTCTTACTACAAATCTGCATTCCCATGAAAGACGACAAAGGCAAAGTCATTCTCTCGCTGCTGGCCGGCGCCACGGCCGGCATCGTGGCGGGCCTGCTGCTGGCCCCCGAAACCGGCGACGACGCCCGCTCCCACCTCAAACGCTCGGCCACCAAGTGGGGCGGCGACCTGAGCAAGTTCTTCAAAGACACCTTGGCGAAGGCCCAGGGCCAAGCCCCTGGCCACACCAACGCCGACGCCAGCCTGAGCGAAGACAAGCAAGCCGCCGACCGCCTCCTGCAAGGCCTTGACGCAGGGGGAGACTTTTCGCAGGCCGATGCCGACTACGACGGTTTCGACGACGCCCGCCACCAGCCGCGCGGGTAGCACCCTGCCGGGGAGAAACATAATTTTGGCATTTTTGGCATTCTTGTAACCTGGTCCCTGCGGCTCCGTAAAATCCCTCACAACCGTCTTGAAAGAAGGCCGAAACGTATTGTCAGTAAAATTGCCGGTCGTAGGAGCTTCTGCTGAATTAGGTCAAAAAATTCAGTAGCAAAATCAGACGTATCCATCGCAAGCTTCTGACAAAAACAGCGGTTTGAAGGGTAAGAAGGTTGTAAAAAAGAAAAGCCCCGCACGACATTTCGTGTGGGGCTTTTCGATTTTTTAACCGTCACGGCTACAAACCGTGCAGAGCCTTTATTTCTCCTCGGCTTCGGGCTTTTCCTTCTGCACGTTCTCCGGCTTCATCTGCGGGAAAAACAGCACGTCCTGGATGGAGTGCGAGTTGGTCATAATCATGCTCAGGCGGTCGATGCCGATGCCCAGGCCGGCCGTGGGCGGCATGCCGTACTCCAGGGCGCGCAGAAAGTCCTCGTCGAGCACCATGGCCTCGGTGTCGCCGCGCTTGCCCAGCTCCAGCTGGTCTTCGAAGCGCTTGCGCTGGTCGATGGGGTCATTCAGTTCCGAGAAAGCGTTGCAGATTTCCTTGCCGTTGCAAATGGCCTCGAACCGCTCCACCATGCCGGGCCGGTCGCGGTGCTTCTTGGCCAGCGGCGACATTTCCACCGGGTAGTCGGTGATGAACGTGGGCTGAATGAGCTTGGGCTCCACGTGCTCGCCGAAAATCTCGTCGATGATTTTGGCCTTGCCCATGCTGGGGTCGAGGTGCACGTTCAGCTTGGCGGCGGCTTCGCGCAGGGCGGCCTCGTCCATCTCGCCAATGGCCACGCCCGTGTATTTCTCAATGGCCTCGAACATGGTGTAACGCTGCCACGGACGCTGGAAATTGATGACGTTTTCGCCCACTTTCACCTCCGTCTGGCCGTGCAGGGCCATGGCCACGCGCTCCACCATTTCCTCCACCAGGTCCATCATCCAGGCGTAGTCCTTGTAGGCCACGTAGAGCTCCATCTGGGTGAACTCCGGGTTGTGGAAGCGCGACATGCCTTCGTTGCGGAAGTCCTTGCTGAACTCGTACACGCCATCGAAGCCGCCCACAATCAGGCGCTTGAGGTACAGCTCGTTGGCAATGCGCAGGTACAGCGTCATGTCCAGCGTGTTGTGGTGCGTAGTGAAGGGCCGCGCCGCCGCGCCGCCATACAGCGGCTGCAGAATCGGGGTTTCCACCTCCAGGTAGCCCTTGTCGTTCAAGAAATTGCGCATCGACTGCACCAGCTGCGTGCGCTTGATGAAGGTGTCGCGCACCTGCGGGTTCACCACCAGGTCCACGTAGCGCTGGCGGTAGCGCTGCTCGGGGTCGGTGAAGGCGTCGTAGGTTACTTTTTCGCCGGTGGCCTCGTCCACCTTTTCCTTCACCACCGGCAGTGGGCGCAGCGCCTTGGCCAACAGCTTCAGCTCCGTGACGTGAATAGACGTTTCGCCCACCTGCGTTTTGAACACGTGGCCTTTCACGCCAATGAAGTCGCCCAAATCGAGCAGCTTCTTAAATACGGTATTGTATAGCTCCTTGTCCTCGCCGGGGCAGATTTCGTCGCGGTTCACATACAGTTGAATGCGGCCCGACGTGTCCATCAGCTCCGCAAACGAAGCCTTGCCCATCACGCGTTGCGACATCAGCCGGCCCGCCAGTGCCACCTCCTGGAAGTTGTTGAGCTCGGGGTGGTAATTGTCGTGAATCTCCTTGGCGTAAAACGTCACGTCGAACAGTTCCGACGGGTACGCTTCAATGCCCAGCTTTTCCAGTTCTTCGAGTTTGTGGCGGCGCTGTAATTCCTGTTCGCTGAGGTGCTGCATATGATTGTCTGAACCACGGATTCGTGCGGATTTTTCGGATTCCACGGATTTCGTGGACGGTTGGCTAAGCCGGAAAATCAGTCTGCCTGCGGAGGCAGGTAGGGACGTGGTGCTTAAAGTGAACCGCAAAAGTACGGCATGAAAAAAGCCGCTCCGAAACCGGAGCGGCTTTCCGTTCACAAAATCCGCGGATTCCGAAAAATCCGTGGTTCAGCTTTACGCAGCCATGCGGAACTGCTGGCCTTCGGCGGCAATGGCCGGGGCCGTGGGCGGCGTGGGGGCCAGCACCGGCTCGACGCGGGTGCGCAACCGCTCCTGCACGAAGCCCGACTGCAAGTGCACCGGCAGCTCGGCCACCAGCTCGCGGTAGCGCTCCAGGCCCAAAGCCTTCGCCACGTACGTCTCGTGGATGCCGTTGAGGTAGCTCACGATGTTGAGCAGCGAGCTGTGGAACAGGCGGAAATCAATATCGGCCTCCACGTAGCGCTCAATCTCGCGGGTGCTCTCCGAAATGCGCAGGCGGCCCAGCAGGTCGAAGATGGTGGTGTAGCCCAGGCGCCAAGTAATCTGCTGCCAGTGCGCCGCCGTCCACTTATCGAGCGGGCGGCCCGTCTTCTGGCTGCGGATGGCCGTGTTGGGGTTGGCCTGCACCTGCTGGCGGGTCCACTGCGCCTTCATTTTGCGCGTGGTGCGCAGCATCTGGCCAATCTGGGCCTGCGCGTCAATCTCCTTGCTGGCAATGTGCAGCCCGGCCTTGTAGCCAGCCAGCGGCAGGCGGTGAATGCTGAAGTCGCCGTACGCGCCAGCGGCGTAAAACGACACCGGGCGCGGGTACGCATTCTTCACCACCAAGCGGCCCACCTCGCGGCGGATGAGCTGACCGTTATTCGAGCGCACCCCGGTGGTGTACAGGAACGCCTGCAGGCCCGATAAGATGGCGTGGTACGCCTGCGGGAACGTCCAGTGCAGGGCGTTGCGCAGGAAGTTCTCGTCGCCTAGCTCGGCGGTGGCCCGCAGGGCGTATTCCGTGCTCCAGCTAGTGTGCAGCAGCTTGGTGAGCGCGGCCACGTCGGCGTCGTTCAGCTCGGCCGTGTGGCTGCGGAAGAAGGGCAGGTTCTGGAGGCCGCCGAGCACGTCGTCGTTCTCCTGAATGTGATAGTTGATGGCAAAGAAATAGTTGAGGAAAACCTGCGCTGGGATTGATTTACGCCAGTTTTCATCAGCTAGCTTTTGCTGAAGCTCATCGGCAGGCGCGTCGACCTGCGGGTTGAGCGGAATGATGCGGGTTTCCTCTGTAGTCTTCATGTCAGGTAAACAGCTTTCGGCGGGTTTTTAGTTGCCTAATTACTAACTTTTTTGTCAAATTTACTAATCAATATTGTTATTGTAAATCAATGAGTTGAATCCAATAGTAAAATTTTCTTGTAGCAAGCTCTTGCTAGTCTGTTTGCTAATTTAGTTGTCATGCCAAAAAGGTGCCAAAAAAGCCCCTGCATCACGAGGTGCAGGGGCTTTTGCTACAACTAAGCTAGTGCCTGATTTGCAAACGGCTAGCGTGCAGTTGCCAATGGCTATTGCTTAATCTCATCCTGAATCACCGCCACGGCTTCGCCAATGGTGATGTCCTTCTTCAGGCCTTTGGTGAAGCGGGCGGCGCGGTTCACCTTCACGGTATCGCCGCCCACGGCCCGAATGTCGGCGGCCAGGGGCGAGAAGGCGAGGGCCGTGGTGGTTTTCTGGGCAGCCTCGTAACGGTCCGAAATCAGCTTCGATTCCTGCTGCTCGGCCCGGAAGGCGCTCAGCTTGAGCGACACTACGCTTTCGTCTTTGCGCTTGCGCATGCTCTTCACCATGTCGTCCATCACCTTAAAGCTGGGGTTGGTGGCCACGCGGGCTTTGCTGTTGGCGCGCAGCTTTTCCAGGTTGGGGGCCTCGTTCCAGGGGCGGTAGCGAGCGGGCTGAATCTCGTCCCACTTCAGCGGGTAGTCCGATTCTTTTTCGCCTTGGTCGAGGTAGGAGTAGAGGTCGGGCACCACAATGTCCGACACCACGCCTTTGAACTGGGTCGAGCCGCCGTTCACGCGGTAAAACTTCTGGGTGGTCAGCTTAAGCGAGCCGATGGGCTTCACGCTGTTCAGCTCGGCCGGCAGGGCTTCGTCGAGGTCGAAGATGCGCTGCACGGTGCCCTTGCCATAGGTGCTGGTCGAGCCCATAATCACGCCGCGCTTGTAGTCCTGAATGGCCGCCGCCAGAATCTCCGACGCCGAGGCGCTGTATTTGTTCACCAGAATCACGAGCGGGCCGCTGTACTGCACGCGTGGGTCGTTGTCGGTCAGCACCTGGGTGCGGCCCTGGCCGTCGCGCACCTGCACCATGGGGCCGCTTTCCATGAAGAGGCCGGCCATCGACACCGCATCGCCCAAAGAGCCGCCGCCGTTGAAGCGCAAGTCCATAATCACGCCCTTCACGCCTTCGGCGTTGAGCTTGGCCAGCTCCTTCTTCACGTCGTCGGACGAGCTGCGGCCGCCGTTGT
Organism: Hymenobacter miniatus; assembly: GCF_016427455.1. Taxonomy (NCBI): domain Bacteria; kingdom Pseudomonadati; phylum Bacteroidota; class Cytophagia; order Cytophagales; family Hymenobacteraceae; genus Hymenobacter; species Hymenobacter miniatus. Next base: position 262,208 of record NZ_JAELXR010000002.1, on the reverse strand, counting down.
CGTTGAAGTCGGCGTAGAAGCCGGGCAGGCGGAGGTAGCCAATTTTCTGGCCCTTGTCGGTGATAACCGACGACTGAGCGTATTTGTCGTCAACCACCACCACATCGCGGACGATGGGAATAATCTTGGTGCTGCCATCGGGCTTGCGCACCGTGAGGCGCACTTCCGAGCCTTTTTTGCCCCGAATCAACGTCACTGCTTTCGCCGTGCGCCAGCCTTCAATGCTCACCGGCTCGGCGGCCCCCTGGGCCACGCGCAGCAGGGCGTCGCCCTTCTTCAGGTCGCCCTGCCGGGCCGAGGCCGAGCCGGGAATAATTTCATCCACGTAAATCAAACCGTCTTTTTCGCGCAGCGTGGCCCCGATGCCCTCGAAGCGGCCGGTCATTTCGTAGTCGAAATCTTCCTTGGCTTTGGGGGCAAAGTACTCGGTGTGCGGGTCGTAAGTGTTGGCGATGGTGTTGGCGTATTCCGCTATCCGCTCGTTGGCGTCGATGTCGGCCATGTCCTCAAACTGCTCGTCGTAGGACTTCAGCACGCGCTTGCGAGCTTCGGCCTCCATTTGAGCGGGGGTACGCACGGGCTCGGCGGCGGTGGGCGCTTCTGCGTTGGCGGCGCTGGGGGCGGCAGTGGCCCCGGTGGGCTTGGCGTCTTTGGCCTTCTCCTGGGCGTCCATCATTTCCGAAACGCGGCTCAGGGTTTCGTACTTCAGCAGCTTGCGCCACAGCTCGCGCTGGGCGGCTTTGTCGGCGGGGAAAGCCGCCTTGTCAAAATCGGTTTGCAGGGTTTCGTCTACCGTGAAATCGAAAGGCTTGGCCAGCAGTTCGCGGTACAAGGCCTGCATCTCCTTGGTGCGGTCGGTCATGAGCTTGGTGCTCAGGTCCAGAAACTCGTGTGTGCCGCGCTTCACCTCGTCGTCAATCTGGGTCTGGTAGCGACGCAGCTGGTCCACATCACTCGCCAGCAAAAACTGCTTGCGGTTGTCGAGGTGCTTCAGGTACAGGTCGAACACGCGCTTGGAAAACGCGTCGTCAATTTTCTCAGGCTGGTAATGCTGCGAATTCAGCCCGCTCAGCATGAGGCCAATAAGCACTTGGTCCTTGCTCGGCACTGCCGAGTCGGCCCGGCGGAACAACCGGTAAGATGCCAGAACAAACACGGCCGCGACCAAAAAGGCGTACAGCCCGACTTTCAAGCGGGGGGAAGACATTTGCGGAAAATAAAACGGAGTTGAAATTCAAATATACGGCCGGCACTAGGCGCGTGGGGGCCGTAAAGTGTACGTTGAAAACGCCCTGGCGGGTGAAATAAGTGCCCGCCCGCGGTAAGGCTGACTGCGCACAGTATAAGAACTAGGCCTGTCGGCCGAAGGTTGCAACAAAAAAGCCTTTCCCAGACGGGAAAGGCTTTTTTCAGGACGAGCAGGCCGGAACCTGCGACGTACTTAGTACTTGTAAATCTTGTCGCCGTTGTGGCGACGGAACTCCTCTTCGAAGTAACGGGCGTCCTCTTCGTTGCGGGGCTTCACGCCCATCACGATGCCGCCGTTCTTCACGCCTTGCTCGTATTCAGCCGCGTGCTCTTCGGGGATGCCCGAGCCCACCAGGGCGCCTACCAGGCCACCCGTGAGGCCACCGGCACCGGCACCGGCCAGCGCAGCGGCCAGCGGGCCGGCAATGATGAGGCCCAGACCGGGCAGGGCCACCGAAGTACCGATGGCCGCAATGGCGCCGATGATGGCACCGGCCGTGCCGCCGATGGCCGAACCCACGCCAGCGCCTTCCATGGCTTTGTCGCCGAGGTCGGTGTGGGCGGTGTCATCACCGAAGTGGGTTTTGCGGGTTTCGTCCGACATCAGCAAGTTCACGTCGTCTTTGCCGTAGCCGCGCGACGAGAGCGACTGATAGGCCTTCTCGGCGCTGCTACGGTCACGGAACATGCCGGTCAGGTTCGTGCTGGGGCTCGAATCGTAGGGCTGGCCGGTCACGGCGTGAGCGGCATGGTCGGCGGTGTTCTGCACGCCATCGATGGCGCGGCCTACTACGGCACCGGCGGTGCCAGCGGCGGCGGCACCTTTTTGGGTGGCGCTGAAGTCGTCGCCGTCGGTGGCGTTATTTACGTTGCCCAGCGAGGCGCCCGAAGTGCTCGACGTGCCCGTACCGGACGTTACGCCGGTGCCGGCGTTGTAGCTGGTGCCTTCATTGCTCAGGCCAGTGCTGTTGCCCATGCCGGTGCCCGTGTTTTGGGTGCCGTAGTTAGAGCCTGCGCCAGTGCCGGTATTCTGCGGGTTATTCGAATCGTTGGTGTTCATGCTAGGAAGGAATTGAAAATGTGGAAAAGAAAACCAGCCTACCCGGCTAGTTGAGGCTCTTAACGGGACCACCGTGGTAGAGGTTACATCCCGCTAGTTTTCCAACTTTTCTCTTCTTAGTCCAGCAACCGTGGTTTTTTAGTCGTCAGCCGAGGTCCGGGCAAACTGTTGAAAGTTGGCTTCGTTGCGCCAAAAATCCCGGCATTCTCTGATGAGATTTTTCAGAAAATCCTCGTCTTGTTTCAGGCTGCGCCACTCGCCCATGCCCATCTTCTCGCAGAGCTTGTAGAAGTTGTCGCCTTGGCCCTTAGAGCCTTGCACCTTCACCAGACAGCTTAGCGGCGGGCGGCCTTCTTCGTGCTCCGTGGCCGAGATTTCGGCCAGCATTTCATTGAGCCGAGATTTTTCGTGAGAAATATCAAGATTTAACCCCAATTCAGCTTCCTGCACCAACGTGAGGTAGCTTACGGTACCGGTTTGCAGCCGGGAATAGCGAATCAAATACGTGCGAATGCGACCAATCATGATAGGGCTTTGAATGAACAAAAAACCGTTTTGGGGGCTGAAAATTAGCGAATTTTAGCTGCCCGGCACTACATATAGAAGTGCTTGCAGGTGCTAATTTTTGGCCCCGCGGGGTCGGCCCATACCACAATCGTTCCGAAAATGCTGCGCAATCGCCCAACGGCTCCGTCAAGAGCCCATCTGGCCGGCGAATGCCGACTTTTTGCCGCCGAATTTATTGTCCGCGCCGCCGCCGAATTTCTTTCTGAATGAGCAGAAACTCGCGGCTGCTCTGGCCCGCAATGGCGGTGTTCTCATCGGCCCGCCGCAGCAGGTAGGGCATCACGGCGGCTACCGGGCCGTAGGGCAGGTATTTGGCGGTGTTGTAGCCGGCGTTGGCCAGGTTGTAGGTGAGGTTGTCGCTCATGCCGTAGAGCTGGGCAAACCAGACGCGCGGGTCGTTGGGCGCCAAGCCCGCCTGCTGCATGAGCTGGGTAAGCAACAGGGAGCTGGCCTCGTTGTGCGTGCCGGCGCAAATGCTGATGCGGTCAATGTGCTCGATGCAATAGCGCAACGACTCATCGTAGAGCGCGTCGGTGGCGTTTTTGGTGGGATTGATGGGATTTTGGTAGCCGCGCTGCTTGGCCACGCGGGCTTCTTTTTCCATGTACGCGCCGCGCACCAGCTTGGCGCCGATGTAGTAGCCGGCTTCGGCCGCGGCGTCGTGGGCGGCTTTGAGGGCGTCGAGGCGGTCGTGGCGGTAGAGCTGGTAGGTGTTCCAGACGATGGCCGTTTCACGGTTGTACTTGGCCATCATGTCGTAGGCCAGCAGGTCGATGGTGTGCTGGAACCAGCTCTCCTCGGCGTCAACGAAGATGCGCACGCCGTGCTGGTGGGCGCGGGCGCACAGGGCATCTACGCGGGCCACGGCGCGGGCGTGGGCGGCTTCTTCCGCGGCCGTGAGCAGCTTGCCGGCCTGGATTTTCTCCAGAATGGCCACGTTGGCCACGCCGGTTACTTTGAACACCGAAAAGGGGATGTGCTTGGAGCGGTGGGCCTCGTCGATGGTGGCCAGGATTTCGTCGCGGGTGTGGTCGTAGCTGGCGTCGCTGCCTTCGCCTTCCACCGAGTAGTCGAGGATGGTGCCGATGTTGTATTTGCCCAGCTCGGCCGTCACGGGGCGGCACTCGGCAATGGTTTCGCCGCCGCAGAACTGCTCAAAAATGCTGTGCTTGATGAGGAATTTCGTGCCGGGCAGGCCCCACTTCAAGGCCGTTTTCATGAGGCCGCTGCCGGTTTTCACCAGACTGCCGTTGTTCATGGCCGCAAACAGGGCGTAGACTTTACGCAGCTGGGCGTCGGACTTGGAAGCAAACGCCACGCGGGTGTCATCGAAGGAAATCGGCGGGGCTTGAGTAGGAGCGTCGGGCGACATGGATAAGAAAATAAAGCGGTGGGAATTGGGGCAGCAGGGCGCCAGTGGACGAAGGTAGCCGGTAAACAACGTTCGGGGGAAACGAGTTACGTTTGTTGGAATTTGCGGCGTCTGGCCACAAATTTCCTTCATCTGGCCCTGTTCTGATGCCCTCCGACTCTAATACGTTCTTCACCCGACTGTTGGCTCACAAGGGCCATCCCATTCTCATTGCCGGTCCGTGCTCGGCCGAAACCGAAGAGCAGGTGTTGGCCACCGCTCACGGCCTCAAGGCACTCGGCAACATCGACCTGTTTCGGGCCGGCATCTGGAAGCCGCGCACCCGGCCGGGCTCCTTCGAGGGCATGGGCGCAGTGGCGCTGCCTTGGCTGCAGCGCGTGAAGGCCGAAACCGGCATTCCCACCGCCATCGAGGTGGCCACGCCCCGCCACGTGGAAGAAGCCCTGGCCCACGGCATCGACGTGCTCTGGGTGGGCGCGCGCACCACCGTGAACCCCTTTGCGGTGCAGGAGCTGGCCGATGCCCTGGCCGGCACCGGCGTGCCCGTGATGGTGAAAAACCCCGTGAACCCCGACGTGGCCCTCTGGGCCGGCGCCCTAGAGCGCATGGAGCGGGCCGGCATCACCGATTTGGCGGCCATTCACCGGGGGTTCAGCACGTTTGCGCCCAGCCGCTACCGCAACGCGCCCACCTGGGTGCTGCCCATTGAGTTGAAAACGCGCTTCCCGCACATTCCCCTCATCTGCGACCCCAGCCACATCGGCGGGCGGCGCGATTTGCTGCTGCCCATCGCCCAGAAGGCCCTCGACCTCGATTACGACGGCCTCATCATCGAAACCCACCCCGACCCCGACCACGCCCTCAGCGACGCCGAGCAGCAGGTGACGCCCGCGCGCCTGGGCGAAATCCTGAGCGAGCTGAAATACCGCTACCGTTCCTCCAACAACGCCGAATACCTCAACAAGGCCGAAGACCTGCGCCACAAGATGGACGTGGCCGACCGCGAGATTGTGGAAGCTCTGGCCCGCCGCATGGCCCTGGTGGAGGAGCTGGCCGAGTACAAAAAGGAAAACGACGTGAAAATCCTGCAAATCGACCGCTGGCAGGAAATTTTCAGCACCCGGCAGGAGTGGGCCCGCAAGCTCAACGTGAACGAGAAGTTTGTGGCCGAGCTCTACAAACTCATTCACATTGAGAGCATTCGCAAGCAAACCGAGGTGCTCAACGGCCGCCCGCAGGTAGACGGCGTGCAGCACCACGGGCCGGGCCTGTAGCGGCTAGCGGAGGCGCCGGTAGGTTTTGCGGGGATAATCGCAGGGCAGGCCGTAATCGAGCACCAGCGTATTGCCCTGCACCGTCACCTGGGCGTCGTGCCGGAAAAAAGGCGTGGTCAGCTTCTCGGTGAAGCGCAGGCCGGGCGTTGAATTGTTGGTGGTGCCGCAGGTGATGATGCCGGGCACGGCGGTGTAGGAGCCCCGCGCCGTGAGCTGGCCGTTGCTGTACACCGCAAAAGTGCTGTCGGTGAACTCGGCGGTTTCGGGGGGCACGCCGGGCAGGCATTCGCACTCCAGCTTGACGAGCTGCCAGGTGCCGGGCAGGCCGGTGCCCACGGCTTCGGGCGCAGCGTCGTCGGAGGTGTCGCAGCTCAGCAGGCCGAAGCCCGCCAGCGCTGCCCAAAGCAGGCGAAGGCAAAAGGAGAATTTCATGACGAAAGCAACTGGCGCCCCTCGCACTAGAGGCGGCGTTTGTAGTAATAGCCGAGGCCGTCGGCGTAATCTTCCACGATGACCAGCTCGGTGGCCGACACGCGTTCGATGAACTCTTTTTCGCTGCCGGTGCGGGCGCCGTAGCGCAGGAAGGTCTGGGGCCGGCGGTTGACGTAGGAGTTGGCCTGAAACAGCGAATAAGGGGTGGCGGCGGTCACGGCGCCGTTGAGCAGGAAAGTGGCCTGCTTATCGGTGGTGAAGATGATTTCTTCCCGTCGGGCCGGGTTGGCGGGCGTGACTTTGCCCGAGAGGCCGCCGTCGGTTTGGGTGAGTTCCCAGTGGCCCACCAGCAAGTTGGCCTGGGCGTCTTCGGGCGATACCGCGCCTTTGGAGCACCCGGCGAGCACACCGGCCGCCAGCAGCAGCGCCGGGAGGCAGGCGTGAGCGAGTCGTTTCATAGCAGAAAGCAGAAAGAAAGTGAGAAATGCCGCGAGCAGTAGGCCCGTCGAGAAGAGGGCCCGGGCCTGCCGTTGTCCCTCTGACCGGCCCCACCGCCGAATGGTTGCTCTCGCCTCAGCGAATTCCCTGAAAAATTTATCCTGACTTTTGCCCCATGGATAGTTCCGTCATCATTGGGCCCGAGGCCCTGCCGGCTTTGGCCGAATTTCTGTACCGGCCGGCCGTAAGCCGGGTGTTTGTGCTGGTCGACGGCAACACGGCGCGGCAGTGCCTGCCGCTGCTCGAGCCGCACCTGCCGGCCAACTATTGCCTCATCGAAATCCCGGCTGGCGAAGAATACAAAACCTTGAGCAGCTGCGAAACGGTGTGGAGCCAGCTCACCGAGCAGCGCGCCGACCGCCACGCCGTGCTGGTGAACCTGGGCGGCGGCGTGGTCACGGATTTGGGGGGCTTCGCGGCGGCGCTCTACAAGCGCGGCATCCGCTTTGTGCAGTTGCCCACCACGCTGCTCGCGCAGGTAGACGCCAGCGTGGGCGGCAAAACCGGCGTCGACTTTCAGGGCTACAAAAACCAGCTGGGCGTGTTCCAGGCGCCAGCCGCCGTGTTTATCGAGCCGCGGTTTCTGCACACCCTCGACCCGCGCCAGCTCAAATCCGGCTACGCCGAAGTCATCAAGCACTGGCTCATTGCCGACGCCAACGCTTTCGACCTCAATCGCCGCCTGGGCTGGCTCACCGACGATTGGACCGGCATCATCCAAGAGTCGGTGGCGCTCAAACAGCGCATCGTGGCCCAGGACCCGCTCGAAAGCGGCCCGCGCAAGCTGCTCAACTTCGGCCACACCGTGGGCCACGCCATCGAAAGCTACCTGCTGCTACAGCCCGGCCGCGAAGCCCTGCACGGCGAGGCCGTGGCGGCGGGCATCGTCTGCGAAAGCTGGCTCTCGGTGCAGCGCGGCCTGCTGAGCGCCGAGGAGCTCGACAAAATCGAAACCTTTGTGTTCTCGGTGTTCGACAAGCTTTCCTTTGTGCTGATGGAAACGGCGGCCATTGCCGAATTTGCCCTGCAGGACAAGAAAAACACGGGCGCCACCATCAATTGCACCATGCTCAACGGCATCGGGCACGGCGTATTCGACCAGCCCGTGACGGTGAATGAAATTGCCGAGTCGCTGCGGTACTATCACCGGTTGCAGTCGTAGCGCCGCCGCGCACGCTTTCGCTTGCGTCCCTCCCATCGTTGAATTTATAAAGAGCGCAAGCCGTAGCATGCGCCATTTGCCCATGCACTTATCCTGGCCCGGCGGCCCGCTGCGCGGCACCGCCCACCTTCCGGCTTCCAAGAGCGAAGCCAACCGCGCCCTCATCCTGCAAGCGTTGGCGGGCGGGGGCACCATCGGCAACCTTTCTGACGCCCACGACACGCAACTCATGCAGCGCCTGCTGGCCGCCGCGCCGGGCAGTTCCGAGCTCAGCGCCGAAGACGCTGGCACCGTCATGCGCTTCCTCACGGCCTATCTGAGCGTGACCAACTGGCGCGGCCGCCTCACGGGCACGGCACGCATGCAGGAGCGCCCTATTGGCGTGCTGGTGGACGCCCTGCGCCAGGCCGGCGCCAGCATTTCATATGAAAACCAGGAAGGCTACCCGCCGCTGCAAATCGAAGGCTTCAGTGCGAAATCCGATGGCGCACCCACCCGGCTGGCCGTACGCGGCGACATCAGCAGCCAGTACATTTCCGCGCTGCTGATGGTGGGGCCCTACCTGCCCGGCGGCCTGCGCCTGGAGCTGACGGGCCACGTCGGCTCCAGGCCCTACATCGACATGACGGCCGCGCTCATGCAGCGGTTTGGCGCCCGCTATTCGGCCGAGGGCAATGCCTTAACCGTGCTGCCCCAGCCCTACCAGGCCACCGATTACACCGTGGAATCGGATTGGTCAGCCGCCAGCTATTGGTACGCCATGGTGGCGCTGGCTCCGGCTGGCTCCGAAATCACCCTGCCGTGGCTGCGCCGGGAATCTTTGCAGGGCGACCAGGCCATTGCGGAAATGATGACGCATTTCGGCGTGAAAACCACTTTTCTGGCCGATGCGGTACACTTGCAGCAGCAGCCCGCCGCGGCCAGCACGGAGCCGCTGACGCTGGATTTTACCGACTGCCCCGACCTGGCCCAGACCGTTGCCGTGGTGGCCGCCGCCCTCAACCAGCCGGTTGAGATGACCGGCCTGGAAAGCCTGCGCATCAAGGAAACCGACCGCATCGCGGCCCTGCAAGCCGAGCTGGCCAAATTCGGCGGCGACTTGCGCGACCTGGGCGAAGGCCGGTTCCGGACCGAGTCCAACGGGTTTGCGGTCAACGGCCAGTCCGTAGCCACTTACCACGACCACCGCATGGCCATGGCCTTTGCACCGCTGGCTCTGCAGGGCCCGCTCACCATCGAGGCGCCAACGGTAGTTAAAAAATCGTACCCGCAATTCTGGAAAGAACTGGCGAAAAGCGGCTTTGCAATTAGCGAAGCTGACTGAAATACGCCGCCGATTTTCGCAGTCGGCTGCCGTACCAACTGAATAATTCGCCGTCGATAATAGCAATTTTTGCAGCTGGGCAAATTGCCTGAAATTCGGCGAGATGCTTCTCTCCAAATGGATAAGGTTCAGAGGAAAGGAAAATCCGCTGCGGAGCAGCTTCGGCTAATTGGTCGGCGCTTACTTCCGGGTAGCGGCTTTGGGCCGCAAACGCGTTGGTAAAGCCGGCCCGGCGCAGCAGGTCATCGATGAACGTGCCGGTTGCGGCCACCATATACGGCTTGCGCCAAATGAAATAGGCGACGGAAACGGGCTGGTTTGTAGCAGCAGTAGCGGCCGTTTCCAGGGCTGCAAAAGAGGCTTCTATCTCCGCTGCCAACGCATCGGCTTTTTTCTTGGCGCCCGCAATGAAGCCAACGCGGCAAATCATGTCCAATGCTTCCGGCAGGTTGCTGATGTCGCTCAGCCACACCGGATAATTAGCAGCTAATTGCTCGATGCCGGTCTGATAATTCTCTTCCTTATTGCCAATAATTAAATCGGGCTTAAGAGCAGCTATTTTCTCAAAATCAACATTCTTGGTGCCGCCAATTACCGTTGCCTGCGTGCGCGCCTCGGCCGGGTGAATGCAGAATTTGGTGACGCCTACCACCTTGTCGCCCACGCCCAAATCAAACAGCAGTTCCGTTTGCGACGGCACCAGCGACACGATGCGGCGCGGCGGAAACGGCACCGCCACGCGCCGGCCCATCTGGTCGGTGACGTTGAGCGGAAGAGAAGGGATGTTGGGTAGTTCCATATAAAAAATCTGTCATCCTGAGCGCAACGAAGGACCTTATTACGCTTGAGCAAATTGCTGCGACGTAAGAAGGTCCTTCGCTGCGTTCAGGATGACAGATTTAGCTAGCGTCCTGTTTAGTTAAAATACCGGAAATCGTGCCCGTCCTCGATGCGCAGCAGCGTCTCGTAAATCAGGCGTGTTACGCTCTCCACGTCGTCCTTGTGCACGGTTTCCACGGTGGTGTGCATGTATTTTAGCGGCAGCGAAATCAGGGCTGAGGCTACGCCGGAACCGGAATAGGCAAAGGCATCGGTGTCGGTGCCGGTGGCGCGGGTGGCGGCAGCGCGCTGGAAGGGAATTTCGGCTTGCTTGGCCGTTTCGATGATGAGGTCGCGCAGGTTGTTTTGCACGGCCGGACCGTAGGTAATTACGGGGCCTTTGCCGCAGGAAATATCACCGGCCGTCTTTTTCTCATACATCGGCGACTGGCTGTCGTGCGTCACGTCGGTGATGATGGCCACGTCGGGGTTGATGCGGTGGGCTACCATTTCGGCGCCGCGCAGGCCAATTTCCTCCTGCACCGCATTTACGATGTAGAGGCCAAAAGGCAGCTTTTTGTCGTTCTCCTTCAGCATGCGTGCCACCTCGGCAATCATGAAGCCGCCCACGCGGTTGTCGAGCGCGCGGCCCACGTAAAACTTGTCGTTGAGCACCGTGAATTCGTCCTCAAACGTCACCACCGAGCCCACGTGAATGCCCATTTCGGCCACTTCGTCGGCGCTGCTCGCGCCGCAGTCCAGAAACACGGTTTCGATGGTGGGGGCCTTGTCCTGCTCCACCTTGCGCACGTGAATGGCCGGCCAGCCGAAAATGCCCTTCACAATGCCTTTTTCACCGAAAATATTGACGCGTTTGCTGGGAGCCACCAAGGGGTCGGAGCCGCCGTTGCGGCGCAGGTAGAGGTAGCCTTCTTTGGTGATGTAATTGACGAAATACGAAATTTCATCGGCGTGTGCTTCGATGACGACTTTGTATTTCGCTTCGGGATTAATCACGCCTACCACGGTACCGTAGGTGTCGACAAAATATTCGTCGATAAACGGCTTGATGTATTCCAGCCACAATTTCTGGCCTTCTTTCTCGAAGCCGGTGGGGGAGGGGTTGTTGAGATATTTTTCGAGGAACTCGAAGGATTCGGGACGCATGGCAACTGTCATTCTGAGCGCAGCGAAGAATCTTATCACGTCGGCGCTGCTAGGTAGAAGAGGTAACGAAGGGGCCGTGATAAGCTGCTTCCTTCGTCAGCATGACAAACGGGTTACAGCGGAATGTTGCCGTGTTTCTTGCGCGGCATGGTGTCCACTTTGTTTTCCAACATCTTGAAGGCGCGAATCAATTTCTGACGCGTTTGTGATGGCAAGATGACTTCATCTACGAAGCCGCGGTGGGCGGCGCGGTAGGGCGTGGCAAATTTTTCCTGGTACTCGTCCACCTTTTCCTGCAGCTTGGCTTCGGGGTCTTCGGCAGCGGCTATTTCGCGTTTGAAAATGATTTCGGCCGCGCCCTTGGCGCCCATCACCGCAATTTCGGCGGTGGGCCAGGCGTAGTTCATGTCGGCTCCGATGTGCTTGGAGTTCATCACGTCATACGCCCCGCCGTAGGCCTTGCGGGTGATGACGGTGATGCGCGGCACGGTGGCCTCGCAGAAAGCGTAGAGCAGCTTGGCGCCGTTGGTGATGATGCCGCGCCACTCCTGGTCGGTGCCGGGCAGGAAGCCGGGCACGTCTTCCAGCACCAGCAGCGGGATGTTGAACGAGTCGCAGAAGCGCACGAAGCGGGCGGCCTTGGTGCTGGCGTTGATGTCGAGCACGCCGGCCAGCACGGCCGGCTGATTGCCCACAATGCCGATGCTACGGCCTGCTAGGCGAGCAAAGCCCACCACGATGTTCTCGGCGAAGTTCTGGTGCACTTCGAGAAAAGAGCCTTCGTCGATGATGCCCTCAATCACCTCGCGGATGTCGTAGGGCTGGTTGGCGTTTTCGGGCACAATGCCGTCGAGCACGGGGCGGCTTTCGTCGCCGGCGGCTTCGTAAGGCTGGGCGGGGGCGGTTTCCTCGCAGTTCTGCGGCATGTAGCTTAGCAACTGCTTGAGGTGGTTGATGCACACCACCTCATTGGCGCAGCTGAAGTGCGTGACGCCGCTCTTGGCCGAGTGGGTGCTGGCGCCGCCCAGCTCTTCGCTGGTCACGTTTTCGTGGGTCACGGTCTTCACCACGTTGGGGCCGGTCACGAACATGTAGCTCGTGTTTTCCACCATCAGGATGAAGTCGGTGATGGCCGGCGAGTACACGGCGCCGCCCGCGCATGGCCCCATGATGGCCGAGAGCTGCGGCACCACGCCCGAGGCGAGGGTGTTCTTGTAAAAGATGTCGGCGTAGCCGCCGAGGCTTACCACGCCTTCCTGAATGCGGGCACCGCCCGAGTCGTTGAGGCCGATGACGGGCGCGCCGTTTTTCATGGCCAGGTCCATGATTTTGACGATTTTCTCGGCGTGCGTTTCGCTCAGCGAGCCGCCAAACACCGTGAAATCCTGCGAGAAAACGTACACCAGGCGGCCGTTTACGGTGCCGTAGCCGGTCACCACGCCGTCGCCGAGGTAATATTCTTTATCGAGCCCAAAATCCTTGGAGCGGTGCATCACAAACTTGCCAATCTCTTCAAAAGAGCCTTCGTCCAGCAGCAAGTCAATCCGTTCGCGGGCGCTGAGCTTGCCTTTTTTGTGTTGGGCGTCGAGGCGGGCCTGGCCGCCGCCAAGCAGGGCTTCTTCGTTTTTGCGGGCCAGCAGTTCGGTTTTCGAGAGGTGGGCGTGGGCGTGCGGGTCGGGCATGAGTGAGGCTAAGCGCGCGGGTGGGAAGGGTGCGCGGGAATGGGATACCAAAGGTAGGTTACGGGTAGATTACGGGAGTCATAAAAAGCCCGTCACGTCGAGCGCAGCCGAAGCATGAAGGGCTTTCCGGTTAAGAACCCAAAACGCGCTAAATGTTCTTACCCAACAGCATCAGCATAAACGCGTAATGCCGCGCCGTGTCGTCGATGGACTTAAAGCGGCCGGAGGCGCCGCCGTGGCCCGCGGCCATGTCGGTGTGCAGCAGGAGCAGGTTCTTGTCGGTTTTCTGGGCGCGCAGCTTGGCCACCCACTTGGCGGGCTCATAGTACTGTACCTGCGAGTCGTGCAGGCCGGTGGTGACGAGCATATTCGGATACGCCTGCTTCTTCACGTTGTCGTAGGGCGAATACGACAGCATGTACTTGAACTCCTCCTCGTTGGCCGGGTTGCCCCACTGGTCGTACTCGCTGGTGGTGAGCGGGATGCTAGGGTCCGACATCGTTGTGACCACGTCCACGAAGGGCACGGCGGCAATGACACCTTTGTAGAGGTCGGGCCGCATGTTCACCACGGCGCCCATGAGCAAGCCGCCGGCGCTGCCGCCCATGGCAAACAGCGTGGCGGGCGAGGTGAACTGCTGCTTCAGCTTGGTGGCGCCCACCTGCACTTCGCGCGGCTTGGTGAGGTATTCGGAGCAGTCGATAAAGTCATTAAAGCTGTTGATTTTGTGCGCCATTCGGCCGTCTTCAAACCACTGCCGGCCCATTTCCTGGCCGCCCCGAATGTTGCACAGCGCATACACAAAGCCCCGGTTCAGCAAGCTCAGCCGGGCGGCGCTGAAAGTGGGGTCCTGCGAGAAGCCGTAGGAACCGTAGGCGTACTGCAGCAGCGGCGCGCTCCCGTCCAGCTTCGTGCCCTTCTTGTATACGATGGACATGGGAATGAACTTGTTGTCGCGCGACTTCACAAACACGCGCTCCGTCACGTAGTCGAACTTATTGTAGTTGCCCAGCACCGACTGCTCTTTCAGCAGCGTGCCGGTGCGCGTGCTCATGTCGTACTCGTAAATGGACGGCGGCGTGGTGAGCGAGGTGTAATTGTAGCGCAGCAGCGGCGTGTCAATCTCGCGGTTTACGCCAACGGTGGCAGTGTAGGCCGCTTCATCGAAGGGGATGTAGTGCTCCTGCTTGTCCTTGAGGCTCACCACGCGCAGCTGGCGCAGGCCGCCCTTTCGCTCATTCAACACCAGGTATTCTTTGAACACCTCAAAATTGTCGAGGAAGATGACGGGGTTGCGGGGCAGCGCGTCGGTCCACGCGGCTTTGCCGGTGGTGGCCACGGGCGTCATCATCAGGCGGTAGTTGGGCGCCTGCCAGTTGGTGCGCACGTAGAACTTGTCGCCCAGGTGCTCTACTTGGTACAGGTGGTCGGGCTCGCGCTTCTGAAACACCTTGGGCTGGGCCGTGGGCGCGTTGGCTTCCAGGTAGCGGTACTCCGACGACAGCGAGCTGTTGAGGTCAATGCCAATGTATTTGCGCGACTTCGAGCGGTTGATGGACACGTTGAAAGTGTTGTCCTTCTCTTCGTACACGAAGGAATCCGTCTTGGGGTCGGTGCCCAGCGTGTGGCGGTACACCTGGTAGGGCAGGAGCGTTTTCACGTCCTTGCGCACGTAGAACACGGTCTTGTTGTCGGCGGCCCACACTGCTTCGCCGCTGGTGTTGTGAATGCGCTCGGGGTAGTCCTTGCCGGTGGCCAGGTTCTTGAACCGCAGCGTGTACAGGCGGCGGCTCACGGTGTCGACGGAGAAGGCCAGCAGCTGGTTGTTGTCGCTCACGGCCCAGTCGCCAATCTGGAAATACGGCCGGCCGGTGCCCATCTCGTCCCCGTTCAGCAACACTTCTTCGGTGGCTATCAAGCTGCCTTTCTTGCGGCAATAGATGGGGTACTCCGAAGCGAATTCGTAGCGCGTGTAATAATAGTAGTCGTTGTCTCGATAAGGTTCGGAGGAGTCTTCCTGCTTGATGCGGTTTTTGATTTCCTGGGCCAGCTTTTTCTGGGTTTCCTTGGTGCCGGCCATTTGCTGGTCGTAGTAAGCGTTTTCGGCATTCAGGTACTTCAGCACCGCCGGGTCGGTGGGCTGGTTCAGCCAGTAGTAGTTATCGGTGCGGGTGATGCCGAAGTCGGTGAAGACCTTGGGCTTGATGGGGGCTACCGGAGCCGCCTGGCCCAGGGCCTGGCCAGCCAATGCTGCGCCTGCTCCGGCTAGTAAAGCTCTTCTCAGGATTTTCATACTAGTAAAATGTTAAAATCATTATAATCAGCGGGGCTTGAGCATAATTGCGGCGTAAGTTAATGGATAAGTTATAAAATATACTCCGTCTATATAGTAGGGCAGTTGGAAGCAGCGCAGGCAGCAAAACAAAAAAGGCTGGTCTCCGCAGGGAGGCCAGCCTTTAAGCGCAATCTAATGACAGTTTACTTCTTCGTGTCAGCGTCGGGAGCTTCCGGCGTTTCGGCCGGGCGCTCGTCGCTGGCGAGGTTTTGGGCCTCGCCGCTCTTGCTCACCGAGAAAGTCAGTTCCTCGGCGCCATCGGTGTAGTCGGCGGTAATCACGTCGCCGTGCACCACCTGGGCCTTGAGGATTTCCTCGGCAATCGGGTCTTCGATGTACTTCTGGATGGCGCGGTTCAAGGGACGGGCACCGTATTTGGGGTCGTAGCCTTTGTCGGCCACAAAGTCCTTAGCAGCTTCCGTCAGCTCGACGCGGTAGCCCAGGGCCTGCACCCGCGAGAGGAGCTTGCTGAGGCTGATGTCGATGATGCGGTGAATGTCCTTTTTCTCCAGTGAGTTGAAGACGATAACGTCATCCAAGCGGTTCAGGAACTCGGGCGAGAAGGTCTTCTTCAGGGCGTTGGTGATGGTGCCCTTCGTAATCTCGTCCATGTTCTCCTGACGGGCCTTGGTGCCGAAGCCGATGCCGGCGCCGAAGTCCTGCAGGTCACGCGCCCCGATGTTCGAAGTCATGATGATGATGGTGTTCCGGAAGTCCACCTTGCGGCCGAGGCCGTCGGTCAGGATACCGTCGTCCAACACTTGCAGGAGCAGGTTGTACACGTCCGGGTGCGCCTTCTCAATCTCGTCAAGCAGGATGACCGAGTACGGCTTGCGGCGGATTTTCTCCGTCAACTGGCCGCCTTCTTCGTAACCCACGTAGCCGGGAGGCGCGCCCACCAGGCGCGATACGCTGAACTTCTCCATATACTCCGACATGTCGACGCGCACGAGCGCATCTTCTTTGTCGAAGAGGTAGGTGGCGAGCACCTTGGCCAGCTCCGTCTTACCCACACCCGTCGGGCCGAGGAATACGAACGAGCCAATGGGCTTCTTGGGGTCCTTCAAGCCAACGCGGGTGCGCTGAATAGCTTTCACCAGCTGCTTGATGGCTTTGTCCTGGCCAATTACTTTGCCTTGCAGCTCCTCGTTCATGTTGAGGAGTTTCTGGCTTTCGTTCTGGGCCACGCGCGAAACGGGGATGCCGGTCATCATGGCGATTACCTCGGCCACGTTTTCCTCTTTCACCGTGTAGCGCTTCTTCTTGGTCTCTTCCTCCCACGACTTCTTGGCGTTGTCGAGTTGGTCGAGCAACTTCTTCTCGGTGTCGCGGAGCTTGGCGGCTTCTTCGTATTTCTGCGATTTTACCACGCGGTTTTTCTCGCCCTTGATGTTCTCAATCTGCTCTTCGAGCGAGAGAATGTCCTCGGGCACCACGATGTTGTTGATGTGTACGCGGGCACCGGCTTCGTCGAGAATGTCGATGGCCTTGTCCGGCAGGAAACGGTCCGACATGTACCGGTCGCTCAGCATCACGCACTGCTCAATGGCCTTGTCGGTGTACACCACGTGGTGGTGGTCCTGATACTTGTCCTTGATGTTGTGCAGGATTTCGATGGTTTCCTCGGGCGTGGTGGGGTCCACCATCACCATCTGGAAACGACGGGCCAGGGCACCGTCTTTCTCGATGTACTGACGGTACTCGTCCAGCGTGGTGGCGCCGATGCATTGAATCTCGCCGCGGGCCAAAGCCGGCTTGAACATATTGGAAGCATCGAGCGAACCCGAAGCACCGCCGGCGCCCACGATGGTGTGCAACTCGTCGATGAACAGAATCACGTCGGGCGACTTCTCCAGCTCGTTCATCACGGCCTTCATGCGCTCCTCGAACTGGCCACGGTACTTGGTACCAGCTACCAGCGAAGCCAAGTCAAGAGTCACGACGCGCTTGTTGAAGAGCACGCGGCTTACCTTTTTCTGGATGATGCGCAGGGCGAGGCCTTCGGCGATGGCGGTTTTACCCACGCCGGGCTCACCGATGAGGATGGGGTTATTTTTCTTGCGGCGGCTCAGGATTTGGGCCACGCGCTCGATTTCTTTTTCGCGGCCCACGATGGGGTCAAGCTTATCTTCTTCAGCGAGCTTGGTGAGGTCGCGGCCGAAGTTGTCGAGCACAGGGGTGCGCGATTTTTCGCCCGGCTTCTTGGCCGCCGAGCTGCCCGAACCGCCGCGGCCGCCGGGGCCCGACGAGCCAAACAGTTTGTCATTGTCGTCGTCGTCGGTGTCGGGCGTACGGTTTTGCGGGGCAGCGCCGGCATTGCCATGGTAATCCAGCGAGTCGCGCACAGTTTCGTAGTTCACGTTAAACTTGGAAAGAATTTGGGAAGATATGTTGTCTTCGTCCCGCAGGATAGACAACAGCAGGTGTTCGGTGCCGATGATTTCGGACTTGAAGATTTTGGCCTCCAAGTAGGTTATTTTCAATACCTTCTCGGTTTGCTTAGTGAGCGGAATCGAGCCGGTGATGCTGGTGCCCTGCGTGGCGGTGTTGCGGGTGGCCTGTTCGAGCGAGAACTTGAGCTCATCAATGGACACGCCCAGCTTGCGCAGCAGCCCGAGGGCCGTGCCTTCGGCTTCGCGAATCATGCCGAGGAGCAGGTGTTCGGTACCGATATAGTCGTGACCGAGACGGATGGCTTCCTCCCGGCTCAGGGAAATAACCTCTTTGACGCGGTTTGAGAATTTAGCTTCCATGCCAATAAACGTAGTGAAAAATCAGACAGCCCCGCGTCGGGCAATAACTCGAATAACGGGTTGGGCCGATGTAGCTTGAAAACAAGCTGGTTCGGGCGAAGGTTCGGACCGGTTGCGGCCCGCAGGCTTTTAATCTAACGTCGGAGGAAATTTACAGGTTGCTGCTTTTCGCCACAACTTTACAGTAAAAATCCGCCGGCGGCCGGGCCCTGCGAAAACAAGAGGTCCAGCACACTCAGGCCCGGCTCAAAACCTGGGCCAAACACCTGCGGATAGGGCCTCACCAGGGTGTGGGCTGCCGGTCTGTCAGGTTCGGGCTCGCGGGAGGCCGTTTTGGGTGTCAGCCAGTCGCGTCGGTCCACGATGGCGGCGGCGGACGGGCTAGCTAGAAGACCAACATTCTCGAAAGAAGGTTGCGTGGAGTGGTAGGCGTGGTATTCGGCGGTGAGGTGGAGGGGCAGGGTCAGTCGAAAACAGCGCAACAATAAGCGCAGGAATTGCAGGTTGAGGTCGAAAAGCAAGATAGGCTTACGTACGTAAATATCGTGCAGGTAGTCGGCATAATATTCAAAATACGGACTATTGCCGTAGGCCGTTTGCAAGGTGCGCGAGTGCCGGTGAATCCAGTTCTGGCGGTAGTCGATTTCAATTTCAGAAACACCCACTTTTTCGGCCCGGTTTCCATCAATAACCGGCACCGTGAGCGGCTGCACGCCCTGCGCCGTGCGGATGAGGCAGCGGTTGCGGTAGGTTTGCTTGCGGTAATGCTCGTGGGCTTCGAGGAGCAGGCCGTCGGCGCGCTGCAGCTCGGCGAAAAGCGCGGCCGGCGGGAAGTAGTGCAGTTCGGTGAGGAGAATCATGGGCAGTGTAGAAACGCAAATATGCGCCTCTACTCGTCTCCGCCCTGGCCTTTACTGCGCTCGGCGTCGAGGAAGTAGGCACCCTTCACGACCAGATGCGTGGTGTCGCTCAGCTTATCCAGCGGGCGCACGGCTACCTGGCCCTGGTCGGTGGCGCCGGGGCGGAGGCTGAAGCGCCGGAAGGTGCTGCCTTTGGCGTCGGACTTTACCTGATAATAGGCGTAGCTGATGTCGCCGCCGGGCACGAGGGCGTCTTCGGGCAGGGTGCGCTGGGGCGTGCGGCCGGTGAGGATGCGGGCACTGACGTATTGGCCGGGCAGCAGGGCCGCGGTGGCAGCGGCATCGGGGCCGCTGTCGTGCAGGTGGGCGTGCACGCTTACGGTGCGTCCGTCGTCATCGAAGGCTTTGCCGACGAGGAAAACGGTGGCCGGCAGCGGGCGGGCGCTGGCCCCCTGAGCGGGCACGCGGAACAGAATGTCCTGGCCCACTTTCACCTTGGCGATATCGCGCTCGAACACTTTTAACTCCAGGTGCAGGTCGGAGCGGTCGACCAGCTCGATGAGGACGTCCTGCGGATTCACGAACTGGCCAGGGTTGACTAGCACGGCCTTCACGTAGCCGCCAATGGGCGCAATGAGCGGCACGCTGGGCTTGATGCTGCTGGCGCTGATGCGCTCGGGCACGAGGCCGATGAGGCGGAGCTGGGCGGCGAGGCTGCCGGCCGCGGCCTGCTCGGTGCGCAGCTCGGAAGTGGCTTGCTGAAGCTTGCGGCGCGCGCCCACGTCCTCGTCGTTGAGGACTTGCTGGCGGGCCGTTTCCTGCTGCAGGAACACAATGCGGGCTTTGCTTTGGAGGTAGTCCTGCTGCAGCTTGAGGTAGTCGGGGTTGCGCAGGGTGGCGAGCACGCTGCCGCGCGACACGTGCTGGCCGGGCAGCACCGGGAGCTGCTGCACGTAGCCGCCCATGATGGCCGTGATGGATACTTTGTGGTTCGGCGGCACGTCAATCTGGCCGGTGGCTTGCACTTCGGTGCCCAGGTCGCGGCGGGTGAACGTGCCGAGCTCGATGCCGGCGGCCTGCAGTTGGGCTTTGGAGAGGAAGACTTCATTGGGCGCGCGGGGCGGGGGCGCGGCGGGCTTTTCGGCGGCGGTTTCGGTTTTGCTGCTGCAGGCCACGAGGCAGGGGAAGAGGGTGAGGTAGGGCAGGAATTTCATGGGAATATATTTCTTGGTTTTGTTGGGCCGGTCATGCTGAGCGTAGTCGAAGCATCTCTGCCGCTTCGTTGGTACAATGCCGATTACTTGCGCGGTAGAGATGCTTCGGCTTCGCTCAGCATGACGTGTTGTTTTTTGTTCACTGCTTATTGAGCATCGGTTCCGGCCAGGGCCTGAATACTGGCCACCAGCTCGTTGTATTGCCGCAGCTGCTCGAAATAGGCTTCCTGGATTTGCCAGGCGGGCTGGGTGTTCACCACGTATTCCACGTACTCGATGTCGCCGGCGCGGCGGCTTTTTTCGGCCGTGTCGAGGATGAGACGGGCTTGCGGCAGGGCGTAGTTCTCATAGTAAAGCAGCGAAGCCTGGGCGCGGGCCAGCTGCTGGCGCAACGTGCTGAGCTGGGTGCCAAACTGCGTATTGGCGTAGTTGAGCTGTACCTGAGCCGCTTCCTCGCCGATTTTGGCGGCGGCGATGCGCGCGCGCTGGGCCCCACCCAGCAGCGGCACCGCAATGCCGGCCTGGGCCACGTTGAAGCCCTTTTCGTGGTTGATGGTTTGGGTGAAATAGCCGGCCCGGAGGTCGGGCAGACGGCGCAGCTTTTCGAGCTTGGTTTGCTGCTGGCTGAGGGTGAACTGCTGCTGGTAGAGGGCCAGCGTGGGGTTGGTGGCGGGCGTGAAGGCGGCCGTGTCGGCGGGCAGCAGCACGGCGCGGGGGCTGGCGGTGGTGTCGATGCTGGCCAGCCCGGGCCGACCCAGCAGCAGGCCCAGCTGGCGGCGTTGCACCAGCAGCTCGGAGCGCAGGGTGGCGAGGCGGTTTTGCAACTCGCGGGCCCGCGCCTCGGCCGAAACCTGCTCCAGGCGGTTGGTTTCGCCCACCTGGTAGCGGATGCGGGCAGCGCGGGCGGCGCGCTGGTAAAGGCTGTCTTGCCGGCGCAGCAGGGCCGCGAGGCGGTAGGTCACCAGCAGATTGTAGTAGCCCGAGCGGATGTTACGGGCCAGCTCGCGACGTTGGGCACGTGCCCGGATAGTGCCGGCCTCGGCCGTAGTTTGCAGTACCTGGCGCTGCGCGCCATACACGGTGGGGAAGGCCGACTGCTGCAGAATATTGAAAGTCTGGTCGTTGAGCGAGCCCTGAATCTGGCCGTATTGGTAGTCAATGGTCAGGCGGGGCAGGTCGTAAGCGCTGCGGGCCAGGGCCGCCTGCTGCTGGGCCTGCAACGTGGCCGACTGCACCAGCGGGCTTTGCGCCAGGCCGGTGCTCAGCGCCTGCGCAATGCTGAGTGGCGCATCGGTGGGAGCTTTCGTGGCCTGGGCGCGGCTGGCGGCCGGCACCAGCAACATCCCGCCCAGTAACAGCAGCACTGCCGCCGGCACACCGGATGTACCGCCCGTTTCGGCGGCCACTTGGGCTTCGTGCGCGGCTTCGGCCGCTGCTTCGGGGCTGGGCTCGTCGTCGTCCACGAAGAAGGTGTAGAGCACCGGCAGTACCACCAGCGTGAGCAGCGTGGCCGTTATCAGCCCGCCAATGACGACGGTGGCCAGCGGCTTCTGCACCTCCGCGCCGGCCGAGTTCGACAGCGCCATGGGCAGGAAGCCCAGCGAAGCTACCGAAGCCGTGAGCAGCACCGGCCGAAACCGCTCCTCCGTGGCGCGCAGCACCCGCTCGCGGATTTTGCGCACGCCGGCCGTGGCCAGCTCATTGAGGCTGGCCACCAGCACAATGCCGTTCAACACCGCTACGCCAAACAGCGCAATGAAGCCCACGCCGGCCGAGATGCTGAACGGCATGCCGCGCAGCCCCAGCGCCAGCACGCCGCCAATGGCCGCCAGCGGAATGCCCGTAAAAATCAGCAGTGCCTCCTTCACCGAGCGGAAGGCCAGGAACAACAGCATGAAAATCAGCACCAATGACACAGGCACGGCGATGGCCAGCCGGTCTTTGGCGTGGTTCAGGTTTTCGAACTGGCCGCCGTACACGACGCTGTAGCCGGGCGGCAGGCGCAGGCCGGTTTTTAGCCTGCTCTGGATGTCCTGCACGAGGCTTTGCACGTCGCGGCCGCGCACGTTCACGCCGATGTTGACGCGGCGGCGGGCGTCGTCGCGCGAAATCTGGGCCGGGGCGGGTTTCAGGGCCACGGTGGCCACTTCGCTGAGCGGAATCTGGCCGCCATCGGGCAGCGACACGAGGAGCTGGTTGAGGTCGTCGGGGCCGCGGCGGTGCAGCGAGTCGAGGCGCAGCACGAGGTCGAAGCGGCGCTCACCTTCGTACACCTGGCCGGTGGTCTGGCCGGCGAAGGCGGTTTGCAGCAGGGTGTTGAGGTCCATCACGCGCAGGCCGTACTGGGCCAGCTTGGCGCGGTCATACATCACGCGCAGCTGCGGCAGGCCGATAATCTGCTCCACTTTGATGTCGCCCACGCCCTGCAGCGGGCGAATAATGGCGGCGGCCTCGTCGGCCTTGGCCTTGAGCAGGTCGAGGTCGTCGCCGTAAATCTTCACCGACACGTCCGATTTCACCCCCGAAATCAGCTCGTTGAAACGCATTTGGATGGGCTGCTGAAACTCCAGGCTCACGCCGGGCACGCCGGCCAGGGCCTTCTGCATCTTGTTGGCCAGCTCCTCGCGGGTGCTGGCGCTGGTCCAGTCGGCGTGGTCTTTCAGGATAATCATGATGTCGCCGTCTTCGAGCGACATGGGGTCGGTGGGAATTTCGGAGGTGCCGATTTTGCCCACCACCTGCAGCACTTCCGGAAACTGACTTTTGAGAATGCGCTGAATCCGGCCCGTTATCAGGATGCTTTCATCGAGCGACGAGCCGGGCGCCAGGGTCACGTTCATGGCAAAGTCGCCCTCATCGAGCTGCGGAATAAACTCGCCGCCCAAGCGCGAAAACACGAAGCCGCCCAGCGCCAGCAGCCCCACGGCCACGCCCACCACCAGCCAGCGCATCCCCAGCGCCGCCCGAATAATCGGGTCGTAGCCGCGGTGCAGAAAGCCCACAATGCGGTCGGCCAGGTTGGGCTTTTCGCTAATGTTTTTCTTCAAAGCCCAGGCCGTGACGGCCGGCACGTAGGTCAGGCACATAAGCATGGCCCCGAGAATGGCGAAGCTCACCGTGAGGGCCATCGGCCGGAACATCTTGCCCTCCACGCCGGTGAGCGAGAGGATGGGCAAGTACACAATCAGGATGATGAGCTGGCCGAACAGGGCCGATTTCATGAGCCGGTTGGTGACGCCCTCGGTGATGTCGTCCATGGTTTCGTGGGCGGCTTTGAGGCGCTCGTGCAGCAGGTGGGCGATGACGGCCTCCACGATAATCACGGCCCCGTCCACGATGAGGCCGAAGTCCAACGCGCCCAGGCTCATGAGGTTGGCCGATACGCCAAAGGTCTTCATCATGCCCAGCGCGAAGAGCATGCACAGCGGAATCATGCCCGCCACCACCAGCCCGGCCCGCAGGTTGCCGAGCAGCAAGAGCAGCACCACCACCACGATGATGCCGCCCTCAATCAGGTTTTTGACCACGGTGTGAATGGCCTTGTCCACCAGCTTAGTACGGTCGAGGAAGGGTTCGATGACGAGGCCTTTGGGCAGCGTTTGCTGAATCTCAGCCACCCGGGTCTTCACGTTTTTGATGGTGGCCTCGGAGCTGGCCCCTTTGAGCATGAGCACCACGCCGCCCACGGTTTCGCCCAGGCCGTCGCGGTTCATGGCGCCGTAGCGCACGGCGTGGCCGAAGCGCACGGCCGCAATGTCGCGCACCAGCAGCGGCGCGCCGCCCTGGCCGGGCCGGGCCACGGGCTTCACCACGATGTTGCCGATGTCCTGCAACGACGTAGCCCGGCCCTCGCCCCGAATGAAAAACGCGCGCGGGCCGCGCTCCAGGTAGCTGCCGCCGGCGTTGCCGTTGTTGGCTTGCAGGGCCTCGTAGAGCTCGGCCATGCTCACGCCCGCGCCGGCCAGGCGGGTGGGGTCCACGCTCACCTCGTACTCGCGCACGTAGCCGCCGAAGCTGCTCACGTCCACCACGCCATTCACGCCGGCCAGCCGCCGCTTCACCAGCCAATCCTGGATTTCGCGCAGCTCGGCCAGGCCGTACCGCTTCTCATAGCCCTTGTCGACTTTGATGGTGTACTGGTAAATCTCGCCCAGGCCGGTGGTGATGGGCGCCATGCCCGGCGCGCCCAGGCCCTGGCCGAGGTCGGCCTCGGCTACTTTGAGCTTCTCGGCCACCAGCTGGCGGGTGTGGTAGGTGTCCACGTCTTCCTCAAACACCACGGTAATCACCGACAGCCCGAAGCGGGAAATCGACCGGATTTCGGTGACGCCCGGGATGGTGCGCAGCTGCAATTCGAGCGGCACGGTGATGAGCTGCTCCACCTCCTGCGCCGCCAGCGCGGGGCTTTGGGTGATGACTTGGACCTGGTTGTTGGTGACGTCCGGAATGGCGTCGAGCGGCAGGCTGGCGGCCGAAAAAATGCCCCAGGCCAGCAGCCCGGCCAGCATCAGCGCCACCAATATCTTGTTGCGGATGCTGAAAGAAATGATTGCCGAAATCATGCGATACGGTGCGCTATGGCCCGGCCCGAACGCGGCGAAACAGCCGGCCCGGGGAAGGCGCTAACATTCCAATAAGAGAGGGGAGGAGCCGGAGTTCGGGGGCCGGGGCCTGGTCAGGCGCGGGCACACTGCGTCCGGGGGCGCAAGCGGGCTAGGCTCGGGGCGGCTGGCCCAGCGAGGCGCTGAGGCTGAAGGCGTAGCGCGGCGCGGTGGCAGCGCGGTAGGCCCGTGCAGCGGCCGTTTCGGGCCGGGCCACCAGCACCAACCGCGTCACGGGCGTTACCACGAAGCTGAGCTGTACGCAGCCGTGGTGGCAGCGCAGGGGCAGGTTGTGGTGGTCTTGCTGGTGGCGGGGCGAGAGCGTGCAGCCCGCGTAGTGCTTGGTGCCCGCGCCGTAGTGCTCGGCAATGAACTCGCTGAAGCTCAGCCCACCGCCGGCTGCGGAGTGGTGGTATTCGTAGTGCTTCACCAGCTCTGGCAGCTTGGCCAGCTCGCCCAGGTCATTTTCCGGAATGAAGCTGCCCAGCAGCATCAGGATTCCCAGAAAGAAGGCGAGGGTGGAGCGCATAGCGCGAAATTAACGCTTGGGCACGGTAAATGTTTGTAGGAGGCCTGCACTGCTGCCGCCCGCACCTGCTAATGCGTCCTTTTCCCCCGCCGTACTTTTGCCCTATGCGCTTTCTCCTCACGTTCCTCATTGGCATGGCCGCGCTGGCGGCCCAGGCCGGCCCGCCGCAGCTGCTGCTCGACGTGGCCCGTTTCCGCAACATTGACAAGGTGCAGAAGGGCGCCGAAGTCGAAATCTACGTGACCGTGCCCACGCAGCCGCTGACGTACCGGCAGCGGGCGCCCCGCTCGTTTCAGTCGGCCGCCACCGTCACGCTCGACGTGCTGAAGGCCGACGGCACTTCCGCCTACCACGAGGTGGTGACGCTGAAGCCGCCGGTGCTCAACGACACCACCATCGCCATCAAAAACCCGCAGAGCTTTTTGAAGCGCATCTACCTGCCCGACGGCAAGTACACCCTGCGCGGCACCGTGAAGGACCAGTACCGCAGCGCCAACGGCGAAACCACCGTCGAAAAGCCCTTGGTGCTGGAAGCGCCCGCCGGCCCCTTCCTGAGCGACGTGGTGCTGCTGGCCCGCCCGGCCGCCAAGAGCGGGGGCGACGACAACTTTGCCCGCGGCGGCTACCGCCTCACCCGCGCGCCGGGCGGCACCTACGGCCGCGGCGCCGACAACATCTTCTTCTACACGGAGCTGCACAACGCGCCCCAGGGCCAGCCCTTGCGCGTGCACTACCACCTCACCACGCCCGACGGCTCGGCCGCCGACGCCGACGCCTCGCTCACCCCGCAAACGGGCCGCCCCACCACCATCGCGGGGCAAATGCCGCTGGGGCCGCTGCCCGACGGGCCCTTCACGCTGTTTATTGAGGTGTACGGCGGGCCCGGCAACAAGAAATTGCTGGCCGGCCACCGCGTCATTGGCCAGCGGGCCTCGGCCGAATTTGCGCCCGGGGGCGCAGCAGTGCCCCGCTAAGCATGGCCACCAAAGGCGCGCTTTCCGGCACCGGCCGGCCCTATGCCTGGTACTTCGAGCCGCTGCGCTGGCTGCTGCTGGGCCTGGCGCACCTGCCGCTGGCCGTGCTCTACGGGCTGGCCGAGGGCATTTATTTCCTGCTGGCCTACGTGGTGCGCTACCGCTGGCGCGTGGTGACGGACAACTTGCGCAACTCGTTTCCGGAGCAAAGCCCGGCCGAAATTGAGCGCACCGGCAAGGCGTTCTACCGCCACTTCTCGCAGGTGGTGGTAGAGATTTTGAAGCTGGCCGCCATCTCGCCCGCCGAACTGGCCCAGCGCATGCGCTTCGTGAACCCCGAGCTGATGACGCGCCACTTCGCCGACAAGCGCCTGGTGCTGTCGCTGGGCTCGCACATGGGCAACTGGGAATGGATACTGAGCGGCGCCGCGCTGGCGTTTCCGGGCCGGGCGGCGGGCGTGTACAAGCCGCTCAACAACTTGTTTTTCGAAAGCTTCATGCGGCGCCTGCGCACCCGCCTGGGGGCCGATGCCGTGCCCATGCTCGCCACGCTCCGGTACCTGGTGGCCCACAAAGGCCAGGGGCACACCCTGAGCCTGCTGACCGACCAGGCCGCCGGCCCGGAGGACCGGCCCTATTGGACCACTTTTTTGAACCAGGACACCAGCTTCTATACCAGCGCCGACCGGCTGGCCGTGCAGTTCGACTGCGCGGTCCTCTACGTGGGCATCCGGCGGGTGCGGCGGGGGTATTACGAAGTCACGTTCACGGAGCTGCCCGATGGGAGGGAGGCAGCCAACGCCCCGGCGGGCACCTTTCCGGTCACGGAGGCCTTTGCCCGGCAACTGGAAAAGGACATGCGCGCCTCGCCCGAGCAGTATTTGTGGACGCACCGACGGTGGAAGCACAAGCGCAGCTAGTGAAATAAAAAAGGCCGTTCTGCTAGCAGAACGGCCTTTTTTATTTCACTGGCTGCAAACGGTTTCTACAAGTACTGCTCAATGTCCCCGGCGCCTTCGCGCACGATTTCAAACTCGTCGTTCACGCAGTCGACGATGGTGCTGGGGGTGTTGCCGCCGAAGCCGCCGTCGATGACGAGGTCTACCAGCAGGCGGTACTTCTCGTAAATCAGGTCTGGGTCGGTCACGTATTCTTCCAGGGTTTCTTCGCTTTCGCGCACCGAGGTGCTCACGATGGGGTTGCCGAGCTCCTTCACCAGCTGGCGGATAATCTGGTTGTCGGGCACGCGGATGCCGACGGTTTTGCGCTTCACGCCGCCGAAGCGGGGGGCGTTGGCGCTGGCCTCGAACAGGAAGGTGAACGGGCCGGGCAGGGCTTTCTTGATGACTTTGTAGGTGGCCGTGGTGATGCCGTGGGCGTAGTCGGAGATGTGCGACAGGTCGTAGCAGATGAAGCTCAGGTTGGCCTTGTCGGGGTGAATGCCTTTGATGCGGCACACGCGCTCCACGGCTTTGGCATTGGTTACGTCGCAGCCGATGCCGTACACGGTATCGGTGGGGTAAATAATGACTCCCCCTTTGCGCAGTACCTCAACGGCTTGCTGAATACGGTTTTGCGGCGGATTTTCGGGGTGAATGCGAAGAAGAGTGGCGGGCATGGGGTGTGGTGGGGATTGAAGGCGTGAGGGCCAGCCGCAGCCGGCGATGAACAGCCCCCGGCGGCGGCGCGGGGCCGGCCAAGCCGAAGGGGCGGGCAAGGTACTACGCCCGGCCGGAACGAACCAACTACGCACGGCCCGCGCGTCCGGGTTGCCGGGCTTCGTACTTTTGGCGCCGCTCCCTCGCTTTTCTTCGCCATTCCCATGTCCCAGCCTGCCAAAAAGACGGCCCTCGACTACCGCAACCAAGCCCTCAAGCGCCGCCGGCGCTGGGGCGTCGTCAGCATCGTGTTCACGCTGGCGTTGGTGTGCTTCTCCTACTATTTCTACCAGGTGTTTTTCACCGCCAACATCGAAACCAAGGGCAAGCCCACCTACGTGGTGATACCGCGCGGGGCCGACTGGAAGACGGCCCTGAATGCCGTTGATAAGACCGGGGCCGTGGTCGACAAGCTCTCGCTGCACTTCGTGGCCCGGCTCATGAAATACGACAAGCCCGGCGCCGTGAAGCCCGGCAACTACGAGCTGAAAGACGGCTTCACCAACCGCCAGCTCATCAACGTGCTCAAAAGCGGCTCGCAGTCGCCGGTGAAGCTCACCTTCAACACGGTGCGCCTGCGCAACGAGCTGGTGGCCAAGCTGGCCAGCCAGGTCGACGTGCCCGCCGCCCGCCTCGACTCGCTGCTGCGCGACCCCGCCTACACCAAAAGCCTGGGTTTCGACACCACCACGGTGCTCACCATGTTCATCCCCAACACCTACGACACGTACTGGAACACCTCGGCCAAGCGCCTGATGCAGCGCCTGAAAACCGCCTACGAGCAGTTCTGGACGCCCGAGCGCGACGCCCAGCGCGAAAAGCTCAAGCTGACCCGCGCCCAGGTGAGCACCCTGGCCAGCATCGTGGAAGCCGAGCAGCAGCAGCACGCCGACGAGCGGCCGCGCATTGCCGGCGTGTACCTCAACCGCCTCAAGCGCGGCATGAAGCTGCAAGCCGACCCCACCGTGGTGTACGCCAACCGCGACTTCACCATCAAGCGCGTGCTCAACGTACACCTGCAAAAAGACTCGCCCTACAACACCTATAAGTACGCCGGCCTGCCGCCCGGCCCCATCAACCTGCCCAGCATCGCCAGCATCGACGCGGTGCTGAAGCCGGAAAGCAACAACTACCTGTATTTCTGCGCCAAAGAAGATTTCAGCGGCTACCACGCCTTCGCTACCAACGAGACGGAGCACATTGCCAACGCCCGCCGCTACCAGGCAGCATTAAACAGAGCTGGTATTAAATAACCGGCATGGGTTTATGCAAACACACAAGCTGAGCTACGAAGAATATCAAGAAACATTCGCAGCACCCATGCTGGATGTGTCGCAAACCGCGGAGCCTGTTCTGGATATTTGGCTGTACGTTGAAGCAGTACCAGAATCGGATTTAGAAGGCTTCAGGTTATTGGACGGGATAGTCCGCTATGTCTATCAGAGCCCATCAGGTCAGTACATACATGTATCGGTTTCTACCGATGATGAAAATGCTTTTTTGGTGGTAGTCATCGATTTGTATTTGGTGAAGATAATTGGCCATTACCTGTTGGATTTGGTTACGCTCTACGACCTGAATTCCACCGAAGAAATATAAACCCATGTACATTTCCGATATTCAAATCCGCGTGCGCTACGCCGAAACCGACCAGATGGGCTACGTCTACCACGGCAACTACGCGGCTTACTTTGAAGTAGCCCGCACCGAGGCGTTTCGTAAGCTCGGCATCAGCTACAAGGAGCTGGAGGCTGATGGCGTGGGCATGCCGGTAGGGGAGTTGCGCACCCGCTTTCGCCGCCCCGCGCGCTACGACGACCTGCTCACAGTGCGCCTGCTGCTGCGCCAGCCGCCGGAGGGTACGCGGGTATTGTTTGAATATGAAATTTATAACGAAGCCCAGGAGCTGCTCACCGAAGGCCACACGCTCATGGTGTTTGTGAAAACCACCACCGGCCGGCCCGTGCCCATTCCCGAGAGCATCCAGCAGCAGTTGGCGCCGTATTTTAGCGAAGACGACCTGGAAAGCCCGGTGCTGCCCAAGCCCAGCGCCATTTTGCCCGATGCGCCGGCGCCGGCCGCGTTTCGGAAGTAGAAAAGCTGCGAACCGTTAACCGTTAGCAAAGCGCTTTTCGCAGCTGGTATTGTTAATTGTTCACTGATAACTGTTAACTGTCTCTTGAAAGCCCCCGCCGCTATCCGCCGTGCCCGCTTCCCCGATGTGCGCCGCCAGCGCACCTACCGGCGGGTCATTGTGGGCCTGAAGCGGCTGCGGCTGCCCGGCGGCCAGGCCTCGGTCTACGACATTCTGGACCGCATCCTGCACGAGCTGCGGCTCGACTCGCTGGAAAAGCGCGCCGCCTACATGGCCTTCAACCTCACGGTGGCCCTGTTTCCGACCATCATCTTCCTGTTCACGCTCATTCCGTACATCCCCGTGCCGAACCTGAACGTGGACATCCTCCAGTTCCTGGCTGACTTTATGCCGCGGGAGCTGTACGCCGCTACCGCCTCCACCATCGAGGACATCGTGAACATTCCGCACGGCGGTTTGCTGTCCTTTGGTTTCGGCACGGCGCTGGTGCTCAGCTCCAACGGCATCATGGCGCTGCTCGACGCCTTCGAGAAGAAGTACCCGTGGTTTAAGCACCGCAGCTACTTGCGCAAGCGCATGATTGCCACGGCGCTCACCTTCGTGCTGTCGCTGATATTGGTGCTGGCCATCACCGGCATTTTCTTCGGCACCTACCTGATTGACGGGTTGGTGTTTTATGAAATCGTGCCCGAGCGGTTCACCGATTTGGTGCTCACGCTCATTCGCTACGGCTCGCTGGTGGGCCTGTTTTTGAGCACCACCTGCGTAATTTATTACTTTGTGCCGCCCGTGCACGACAAGTGGCCGCTGCTCTCGGCCGGGGCCGTGGTGGCCACGCTGCTCATCTTTCTGGTGTCGTTCCTGTTCACGCTCTACGTGCGCATCTTCAATTCCTACAACACCTTTTACGGCTCCATCGGGGCGCTGGTGGGCTTTATGGTGTGGCTCGAATTTGTGTGCATGACGCTCATCATCGGCTTTGAGGTGAACGTGAGCATGGACGCCATCACCGGCCGGCGCCGGCAGATGATGCGCGAGCAGCTAAGAATGCGGAACGCAGAATGAGGAATTGATACTGAACGGGATAGAAAAAAGTGTGAAATTTTTTCTTCGCTCCTCGTTTTTCATTCCGCATTCCTTTCTACTTTTGCACTCCCCAATCACTCGGGGGCCTGCATAGAGAGGTGGCAGAGTGGTCGAATGCGACGGTTTCGAAAACCGTTATACCGGCAACGGTATCGGGGGTTCGAATCCCCCCTTCTCTACTAAAAGGCTTTTTCTGCGCTGGAAAAAGCCTTTTTTGTTGCTCACGCATACCACAGCGCGCTACACAATTGACCCAGAGAGCTGGCAGAGTGGTCGATTGCGGCGGTCTTGAAAACCGTTGAGGGTTAAACCTCCGGGGGTTCGAATCCCTCGCTCTCTACGTAACAAAAACCCCGTTTCCAGTCCGGAGACGGGGTTTTTGTTTTATCATTCAACCGGGCAGGCGCCGGCGGCGTGGGCGGTGGCCCACGTGCCGGGCGGTGCAAGTATATCGATGACATTCTATCTTTGGCCACACTTCATTATTTGCTGCATATGGCCTTAAACTTTGATGAATTCCAGAAAGTCGTGGAATCGGCGCAACAAGCCGACGCGGTAAAGACCGACCTGAAGCGCGCCCTGCGCAAGGTGACCGCCGCCCTGGGCGCCCTGCAGGCGTCGCTGGGTGAGATGGAAGCCGTACTGGCCGACGGCTACGTGTCGACGCCGCGCACCCGCAAGCCCCGGACGCCCAAAGCCCCCAGCGAAGGCGGCGCCAAAAAGCCCGGCCGGCCGAAGAAAAACGCCTAAGCATCGGCTACTTCGTTGAAAAGAGGCGCTTCTTGCAGAAGAAGCGCCTCTTTTTGTTGATTCACCGTTTTAATTGTTTTGCCCACATGAGTAACGACCTTTCTGCCTTCGACAAAGCCCGGACGGGGCTGTGGACCAGCCTGCAAAAGCACCTGGCCACCGTGTACGAGGCCGAAGCCGCTTTTGCCGGGGCCGTGGCCTTTGCCGCCGGGACGTTTCCGTTTGCTGCCTCGGCGGCCACGGCCGAAGAGCTGGACGTGTACGGGCAGCGTCGGCGGGCCCTGCGCGACCTGTTCACCGACGAAACCACCCAACTCGATACCCTGACGAAGGCCATACGGCAGAAGGGCTACGCCGAAGAGGAGAAAAAGCAGTTGTACCTGCTGCTGCTCGGCTACATGGACATTGCGGCTACGGTGTTTGCGCGCCTGCATACCGAAGTGCCCACTTCTTTGCCCAGCGACGAGGAACTAGCCGAAACCACGGCGCGGTTTGCACGGGTGCAAAAATTTGCGCGGCTAAATGTGAAAGGGCTGCCGGGCCTGCTATAAGCGGCTGCGCTGTATACATGACGCAGGCGTGGCAACTGGCCCTGGTGGCACTTTTTTTTGCGTTGGGCATGGGCTACGCGGCCCGGGCCGGCAAGCTGACGGCCGCGGGCGTGTGGCTGGGCGGGGCCGTGGGCCTGGCCATCTACTGGGGAGCAGGCTTTGTAGGGCTGGGGCTGCTGGGGCTTTTTTTCGGGCTGGGCACGGCGGGTTCGAGCTGGCGCGTGGCCGATAAGCGCCGCCTGGGCTTGGCCGAGGCCAACAAAGGCCGCCGCACGGCCGGGCAGGTGCTGGCCAACGGCGGGGTGGCGGCCGGGCTGGGCCTGCTAAGCGGCGCGTTTCCGGCCTTCGCGCCGCTGGGCCAGCTGATGCTGGCCGGCAGCTTCGCGGCCGCCACCGCCGATACGCTGTCGTCCGAGCTGGGCAATGTGTATGGGCGGCGGTATTACAACATTCTCACGTTTCGACCCGACGCACGGGGCGAAAATGGGGTGGTGAGCCTTGAAGGCACGCTGCTGGGCCTGGCGGGCAGCGCGGTGATTGCCGGAGCGTATTGCTTCGGCTGTGGCTGGGGGCCGTGGTTTGGCTGGCTGCTGGTGGCCGGCACGGCTGGCAACCTGGCCGACTCGGTGCTGGGGGCCACGCTGGAGCGCCGGGGGCTGCTGACCAACAACGCGGTGAACTTGCTCAACACGCTGGTGGGGGCGCTGGTGGCGGCCGGGCTATGGTGGCTGGCAAGGGCCTGAGCAGCGCTGCTGACAACGGCGCGGGCCCGTTTGTCGTTGCAGGCACCTAACGTTGTGCTTTGCCTTTGTCCATGCCTCGCTTTACTCTTTTGCTGCTAGCCCTGGGGCTGGCTTTCTCTGCGCGCCCCGCGGCCGCCTACGCCGTGCTCACCCACGAGGCCAACATTGATTCGACCTGGGAGCGATGCCTGGTGCCGGCCATTCTGAAGCGTTACCCGACTTCCACCCCGGAGCAATTGATTGATGCCAAGGCCTATGCCTATGGTGGGGCCATTATCCAGGACATGGGCTACTACCCGTTCGGCTCGGCCCTGTTCACCAACCTGACGCACTACGTGCGCTCGGGCGACTTCGTGCGCAACCTGCTGCTGGAAGCCGAGGACCGCAACGACTACGCCTTTGCCTTGGGGGCGCTGGCCCACTACGCGGCCGACCGCAACGGCCATTCCGAAGGCACCAACCGCGCCGTGCCCCTGGTGTACCCCGACCTGAAAGCCAAGTACGGCGACGTGGTGACCTATGAGCAAGGCAAGGTGCAGCACGGGCAGCTGGAGTTCTCCTTTGACGTGGTGCAGCTGGCCAGCGGCAAGTACCACAGCCAGGATTACCACCAAAAAATTGGTTTTCAAGTGAGTAAATCGGCGCTGGAGCGTGCCTTTGTGAAAACCTACGGCCTGGAGCTGGGCCAGGTCATCGTGAACGTGGACCTGAGCATTGCCAGCTTTCGCTTTGCCGTAAGCCAGCTCATTCCGCAGGCGGCGCGGGCCGCGTGGCACTACAAGCGCAAAGACATTCTGAAGCTGAGCCCCGGCGCCCGGCGGCGCGACTACATGCAGCGCAACCACCCCAAGGCCTTCCGCAAAGAGTACGGCAACGACTACCAGCGGCCGGGCTTTGGGGCGCGCATTATTTCCTATTTCATTCGTGTGCTGCCCAAAATCGGGCCGCTCAAGCCGTTCGCTTTCAAGCTGCCCACGCCGGAGGCCGAGAAGATATTCCGTGGCAGCTTCCGCTCGGTGATGGCGAAGTATTGCTCCGACGTTGCCCGCCAGCCCGCCGACACGGCCGCCGCGCCCCTCACGTTGACCAACATCGACTTCGATACCGGCCACCCCACCCACGCCGGCGAATACGGCCTGGCCGACGAAACCTACGGCGAATGGGTGCGCAAGCTGGCCAACAAGAAGTTTGAGAACTTGAACCCGGTGGCCCGTCAAAACATCTTGGCATTCTACGGCACTGCGCCCAAAAAGCCGCTGTCGGAAGAAGAGAAAGAGGCCAGCAAGCAGAAGCAAACGCAGGAAGCGTTGGAGCAGCTGCGGGCCCTGAGGTAAAGGAATCGTTACCGGCCTGGGCGATACGTCTAATATATCCTACTTTAGATGCAAGTTTGGCGTGCGCCGGGCGGGCGGAGCCGGACATCAGAGACAGGCTTCATGGTTTTTGTGCATACTCTATTTCTCACTTTCATCTTCTTCATATGAGCAAACTCCTTACGTATCATCGGCCGGCTCGCTGGCTGAAACTGTTGTATGCGTTGGCCTTGCTGCTGCCCCTGACGGGGCGGGCCCAGGTCGTCATCAGCCAAGTGTACGGGGCGGGCGGTAATGCGAGCGCCACGTATAATTCCGACTACGTCGAGTTGTTCAACCGCGGCACGGGCGCGCAGTCGCTAAGTGGCTGGTCGTTACAATATGCTTCGAGCACAGGTACTTTCAACTCGATTGTAACCTTTGGGTCAACCGTGAGCATTGCTTCGGGCAAGTACCTGTTGGTGCGCGTGGGCGCCGCCAGTGCCACGGTGGGCGCGGCCATCACGTCGGACGTGACAGGCGCCAGCGGCCTGAACCTGAGCGCAACGGCGGGCAAAATTGCGCTGGCCAACAGCGCCACCACCGTAACCTACGCCGCCGGAGCCCCCACCGGCACCAACGTGGTGGATTTCTTGGGCTATGGCACGGCGGCCAATGCGTCGGAAACCAGCCCGTTTCCCGCCACCAGCATCACCAACCAGCAGGCCATTTTCCGGGCGGCCGGCGGCTGCACCGATACCAACAACAACAGCGCGGATTTCGCGCTGGCCGCGGCAGCGCCCCGCAACTCGGCCACCACGGCCAACCCGTGCCCCACCCCGGCCGAAATCAACGTGACCGACGGCGCCGTTACCTACCTCACGGCCAGCACCTACAGCGGCTTTTCCACCACTACCATTGGCAGCGCCGACACCAAAACATTTACCATTGAAAATACCGGCGGCACGGCTCTGACCGTGAGCAGCATCGCGGCTACCGGCGATTTTTCGGTGAGTGGTGCTCCCACTACCGTAGCGGCGGGCAGCTCGGCCACGTTCAGCGTCAGCTTTGCGCCCACGGCCGCCGGCACGCGCACCGGCACGCTCACCATCACCAACAGCGACGCTGATGAGGGTAGCTACGTCATCAACCTGAGCGGGCAAGGGCAGAACTCCACGGCCAACCCCGAAATCAACCTGCAGCAGGGAGGCATTACTTTCCTCACGGGCAGCACCTACAGCGGCTTTGCCAATACGGCTACGGGCGCGTCCAGCGCCGCGGTGACCTTCACCATTCAGAACCTGAGCACCACCGATGCCCTGAGCATCAGCAGCATCACTGCCACGGGTGACTTCTCGGTGTCGGGCCTTGCCACGCCGGCCACCGTGCCCGCCAATGGCTCCGTGACGGTGAGCGTGGTGTTTGCGCCCACGTCGGCGGGCACCCGCACGGGCTCGCTCGTGCTGACGAGCAACGACCAGGACGAAAGCACTTACTCCCTTGCCCTGCAAGGAGAGGGGCTGAACCCCACGCCGGCCATCAGCAGCCTGGCGCCGTCGTCGGCCACGGCCGGCGATGGCGCCTTTACGCTCACGGTGAACGGCAGCGGCTTTGTGAGCGGCGCGGTGGTGAGCTTTAACGGCGTTGACCGGGCCACCACGTTTGTGTCGGGCACGCAGCTCACGGCCGCCATCCTGGCCAGCGACGTGGCCACCGACGGCACGTACAACGTGGTGGTGACCAACCCCACGCCGGGCGGCGGGGCCTCGGCCGCGGCCGCCTTCACGGTGAACCCGCTGCCGGCGCCCACGCTTACGGGCATCAATCCTACTTCCATTGTGGCCGGACAGGCCACCACGGTCACCTTCACGGGTACCAATTTCGTGAGCGGCGCCACGGTGAGCTTCAACGGCGCTACGCTGGCCACCACGTTTGTGAGCAGCACCACGCTCACGGCCAGCATCACGCCGCCGGCGCAGTCGGCCACGGCCACTTATCCGGTAGCCGTCACCACGCCCAGCGGCATCAGCGGCACCCGCACGCTCACGGCCACCGGCGTCTTTACGCTAGTGCCCATCAGCCTGGCGGCGGTGAATGCGCCCGTGACGGAGGATTTTAACACCCTGGCGGCCACCGGTACCGCGGCCAAAACCACCCTGCCCACGGGCTTCGACTTTTTTGAAGCCGGCGGCGACGCCAACTACACGGCCGGCACGGGCTCGTCCAATAGCGGCGATACTTACAGCTTCGGCAGCACCGCCGTGCCCACCGACCGGGCCCTGGGCTCGGTGCTCAGCGGTTCGGTGACTTCGCGCTTCGGCGCCCAATACGTCAACAACACCGGCCAAACCATTACGAGCCTGGGCATCAGCTACACCGGTGAGGAATGGCGCCTGGGCACGGCCGGCCGCGCCGACCAGCTCGATTTTCAGTACAGCACCACGGCCACGGGCGTAAACGCCGGCACGTACGCCGATTTCAATGCGCTCGACTTTGTGACGCCGAGCACGGCCACCACCGGCGCCAAAGACGGCAACGCAGCCGCCAACCGCACGGCCGTTTCGGGCCTGATTACGGGCCTGTCCATTGCGCCCGGCGCCACCTTTTTCATTCGGTGGCTGGACGCTGATGCTTCCGGCGCCGATGACGGCCTGGCCGTGGACGACCTCTCGGTGACGGCCAACCCCGTGCTGGTGGCCTGCAGCGCCCCCGGCACGCCCACCTTTACCAACATCACCCAAACCACGGCCGACGTAACGGTGACCCCCGGCCCGAACGGCTCGGGTCCCTACACCGTGACGGCCACGCCCACGGCGGGCGGGGCCTCCATCACGGCGTCGGGCGCCTCGCCCGTGACCCTCACGGGCCTCACGGCCGGCAGCAGCTACTCCGTGACGGCTACCTCGACCTGCAACGCGGGCTTCAGCAGCCCCAGCACCACGTCGGCGGCGGCCACGCTCAGCACCGCGGCCGCGCCCACGGCCACCTTAGCCGTGACGCAAAACGGCACGGCCTACCCCAGCAATGGCGCGGCGTATGCCTTCGGCAACCAGACATTGGCCACCACCAGCGCACCGGTGGTGTTCACGCTGACCAACGGCGGCACCGGAGCCCTCACCATCAGCAGCATTGCCACCACCGGCAATTTTGCGGTGAGCGGCGTGGCGCCCACTACCGTAGCGGCCGGCGGCACGGCTACCGTGAGCGTGACCTTCACGCCCACGGCGCTGGGCCCGCGCACGGGCACCTTGGTTATCACTTCGGATGCCAGCACCGGCGCTACCTACACCGTAAACCTGACGGGCAACGGCACGGCGGTGCCGACGCCGGAAATCGACGTGCAGCAGGCCAGCACCAGCTACGCTAGTGGCAGCACCTTCAGCGGCTTTCCCAGCACCACAGTGGGCAGCTTCAGCCCCGTGGCCTTCACGGTCCTGAACACCGGGTCGGCTGCTCTGACGATTAGCAGCGTGGTGCCATCGGGCGACTTTTCCGTTGCGGCGAGTGGTCCGGCGCCCTATGTTATTCCGGTGGGCGGCTCGCTGGCGCTTAGTTTCGTCTTCGGGCCCACGGCGCCCGGCACGCGCACCGGCTCTGTGACCCTCGTCAACGACGACGCCGACGAAGCCACCTACGTCATCAACCTGAGCGGCAACGCCACGGCCGCCACGCTGCCCGACCTGACGGTGACCACCGGCACGCCTACTTCGCCCACGCCTATTGCGGGCAATTACAACAACGTCACCATTGCGGCTGGTGGCAACGCCATTGTGGCCGGCCCGCTCTCCGTGGCTGGCACCCTCACGGTGCAGCCCAGCGGCTTGCTCATTCAGAACTGCCAGCCCATTACCGGGACGGGCAACTTTGCGCTGCAGGCCGGCGGCGGGCTGGCCATCTGCGACGCGGCCGGCATTTACACGACGGGGGCTTTGGGCGCTATTCGCGTGTCGGGCACCCGCACCTATAGCCCGGCAGCGGCCTACATCTACAACGGCACAGTGGCCCAGGTGACGGGCCCCGGCCTACCCGCGCAGGTGTCGGCCCTCGGCGTGACCAATGCCGCTGGCCTGAGCCTGAGCCAGGCCGTGGCCGTGGCTCAGCAAGTGACGCTGCAAGTGGGCAATCTGAACACCAGCGGCCAAGCGTTTACGCTGCTCTCCTCGGCGGCCGGCACGGCCGTGCTCGACAACGGCAGCCAGGGCAGCGTGGTGAACGGCCCGGCCACGGTGCAGCGCTACATCAACAGCACCAACGCCATTGGCTACCGCCACTATTCGGCGCCGGTGAGCAACACCACCGTGAACGACCTGGCCACGACCGGCTTCTCGCCCATTTTCACCACCGCCTACAACACCTCGTCCACGCCGGGCACCGTGACGCCTTTCCCCAACGTGTTTGGCTACGATGAGGGCCGCGTGGGCACCGTCACGTCCAACTACGTCGGGTTTGATAAGGGGTGGTTTGTGCCCGCATCCGGCGTGGCCATGACGCCGAACCGCGGCTACACCGTGAACGCGCCCAACACGGCCTTGGTCGACTTCGTGGGCACCCTCAACAACGGTGCGCAGACCGTGGGCGGCCTGGCCTACACCAGCGCCGACGGCGGCTGGCAGTTCCTCGGCAACCCGTACCCGGCGCCGCTGGACTGGAGCACCGTGACGGCGGCCCAACGCCCCGGCATGGACGCCGCCGTGTACGTATTCCAGAGCAGCGGCCAGTACGGCGGCAGCTACCGTAGCTACGCCAACGGCCTGGGCGGCTCCCCGCTCATCCCCACGGCGTCGGGCTATTTCGTGCGGGTGGCGGCCCAGGGCAGCGCTGGCGCCGTGAACCTGAACAACGCCAACCGCGTCACCACGTTTGCCGCCCAGCCGGCGTTTGGCCGCGGCACCGTGGACGTGCGCCCGCAGGTGCACCTGCAGCTGAGCGGCGCCGGCACCGGCCTCGACGAAGCCTTTGTGTACTTTGAAGCCGGCGCCACCGCCGGGCGCGACGCGGATTTCGATGCCACCAAGCTGGCCAACCCCAGCGGCCTCAACCTGGCTTCGGTAGCCAATGGCCAGGAAATGGCCATCAACGGGTTGCCGTTATTGGGTAGTGCTGCCGTAGTTGTGCCCCTGGCGGTGCAGGTGCCCCAAGCCGGTAGCTACCGCTTCGAGGCCGCCAACGTGGCCAACTTCACCGGTGCTGTGACGCTGGTGGATGCCCTCACCGGCACGCGCACGGCCCTGAACACGGGCAGCAACTACGCCTTCACGTTGGCCGCTACCACGGCTCCGGGCCGCTTCTCGCTGGAGTTCCGCACGGCCGGGGTGCTGGCCGCCACGCCCGCGCAGGCCTTGGCCGCCCAAACGCAGCTGTTCCCGAACCCGGCCTCGACTTCGTTCCGCCTGCAGCTGCCGGTGCTGAGCAGCAAGGCCGCCGTGTCGGCCACGCTGGTGAATGCGCTGGGCCAGACCGTGCTGAGCAAGCTGCTGAGCGCCCCGTCCGGCCAAGGCATCAGTGAGGAGTTTGATGTGCGCGGCTTGGCCGCGGGCGTCTACACGCTGCGCCTGAGCATCGACGGCACGCCCGTGGTGCGCAAGGTGGTGGTGGAGTAATCCGCTCGTTTACAAACCGGCAAAAAGGCCGGTCCCGCCGCGGGGCCGGCCTTTTTCTGTTTATTTAGGCAATGAACTACTCGCCTGCTATGAAAAAACAACTTACTGCCTGGCTGTGCGCGTTGCTGGGAGCGGCGTTGATGGCTTCAGCGCCCGTCGGTGCTGCGCGCCAGGGGCCGGCGCCGAGCAGCATCGAGTTGCTGGTCCTCAACCAACCGCCGTGCACGGTGCCCACCTCGCAGTCGGTGTTCAAAGCCAAGGTGGTGTATACCATTGCCGGGCCGGAGCAGTCGGAGCACGGCTTTGCGGTGTCCATCAAATTTCAAAGCACCGACCCGCGCATGACGTTTTCCAGCGGCCAGCAGGGCGTCATTTCGGTATCGAGCCGCCACGATACGCTAACGGTGGAATACCCGCTGGCCCGCATCTGGGCCAACCCGCGCCTGAAGCGGCCGCTTACATGCTACTTCTACCTGCATCGCAACACGGCGCCGGGCCGCAGCACGGTCATCGCCCAAACGCCGCCCATCGTGTTCCGGGAGTGCCTGTAAATCCCGGATTGGTGGAAGGTGCGGAGGTCGGGCCGGCAAAAAAACAGGACCGGAGTTAAACCCGGCGGCGAGCCCTGCGTCTATGGAGTATTCGTTGAAATCCCAGCACTTAAGCCGAAGTCCTATGAAAAGAAACTCACTCGCAGTATGGGGCCTGTCGTTATTTGTCACGCTGGCTACGGGCCTAACGAGCCTGGCCCAGCCCCAGCATCGGCCCGGCGGAGGCCCCGGCCGCGCCGAAGTGCAAGCCTATATGGCGGCCAACGTGCAGCCCGTGCTACGCCAGCAGCGCCAGAAACTGGAACCCCAGCTTGCCGCCGAAGACCGGGCCCAGCTGGCTACGTATCGCACCCAGCTCCGGGCGCTGCAGGCCCAGGGCCAGGCCCTGCGCCAGAGCTTGCACCCCGCCGGCGCTGCTTCCGGCCAGCGCCCCGAGCCAACCGACGCCCAGCGCCAGCAGCTGCACCAGCTGCACCGCGACATGCGCGACATCATGCTAAAAGTGTCCGAAATGGCGCAAAAGTATGACGCCGCCCTGACGAAGCTGGCCGCAGAAATGCAGCCGCAGCGCGAAAAGTGGAACACCGATATTCACGCCATCGTCCTCAAAAACGCCACGCCCGAGCAGCAAGCACACCTGGCCCGCTTCGAGGGGCGCGGTCATGGCGGTCAGCCGCGGTTTTTCCGGGCTGCCAAATTCCTGCTGATGGACGCTAGCGCCCCGGCCGCCGCCGCCGAGCCCACGCTGGGAGCCACCAGCTTCTACCCCAATCCGGCCGCGGCCACCACCCAAATGGAGTACGAGGTGAAGAAAGCCGGCCCCGTGTCGGTCGATTTGCTCGATGCCACCGGCACCAAGCTGCGCACGCTCTTCACCGAAAGCCAGGTCGAGAAAGGCGCCCACGCCCAACAGCTGGATTTGCACGACCTGCCCGCCGGCACCTACTTCTACAAAATCACCACCAAATCGGGCAGCGAAACCAAGCGATTTGTGAAAGAGTAACACGCCAGACCAGCGCTGACCTTGCGCACAAAAAAGCCCCGCCTATATAAGCGGGGCTTTTTTGTGCACTGCAGCAGGCGTTATTACTGCGCCTGCACCAGGTCGCCGCTCAGGCGGCGCAGCTGAATTTCGGCTTGTTTGGCCGAATAGCGGATATCGAGCAAGCGGGTTTCGGCGTCGAGCTGGGTGCGTTGGGCTTCGCGCAGGGCCAGCGGCGTGAGCAGGCCCAGGCGGTAGCGCTCCAGCGCAATGTCCACGTTCTGGCGGGCCAGCTGAATGTTGGCTTCTTCGAGGTCGAGCAGCTGCAGGAAGTTCTGGTACTGGGCGAAAGCCGTGGCGGCGTCGGCGTCGAGCTGCAGGCTCACTTGGTCGAGGCTGATTTTGCTTTGCTCTTCGACCACGCGGGCGTTTTGCTCCTGGCGACGCAAGTTGAAGCCGTCGAAAATGGGCACCGAAGCGGTGATGCCGTAATTCAGGCCCTGCACCTGGTTCACGCTGGACGTGAGCACCGTGCCCGCAAAGGCGGCGTTGTTGATGTTGCGCGTGAGGCCGTAGCCCGACACCAGCCCGATGCGCGGAAAGCGGGCCGAGCGGGCCAGCCGGCGGTCGTAGGTGGCCACTTCGGTGCCGAGACGGGCCTGCGCCAGCCGCGGGTTGCGCGTCTTGATGCCTTCGGTGATGGCGGCTTCGTTGAGGTCGCGCGTCACGGTCAGGCTGTCGCTGGGGGCAAAATCGGTGCGGGTGTTGCGGCCCAGCAGGTTGTTTAGCCGGATTTTGGCGGCCGAAAGGGCCTGCTGCTGTTGCAGAAACAAGCTGCGGTCGGCGTTGTAGTCCACGCGGGCGGTCAGCACTTCTACTTTGGCGGCCACGCCCACGTCTACCTGCGCCTGTGTCAAGTCGATGCGCGCCTGGCCAATCTTGAGGGCGGCTTCCAGGGAGGTGATTTTGCCGGCCTGGCGCACCACGTCGTAGTAGGCGTTGGTCACGGTCTCCACGGTTTCCTCCACCGTGGCGCGTGTGATTTGCTGCTGCTGCTGGCGCAGGGTTTTCAGCCGGTCGTAGGCGATGAACATGCCAAAGCCGTCGAACACCGTCCAGCCCAGCGTCACGTTGGTGTTGAAGGCGTTAGACGTAGCCCCGTTCACGATGCGTGGGTCGTTTTCGCCAAATTTCTGGTTGATGTTGTTGTTGTTGAACGTACGGGTCAGGTTGCCGGTCAGGCTGGGCAGCTGCCCGGCGTTGCCGCGCGTCACATTGTTCTGGGC
This sequence comes from Hymenobacter miniatus, assembly GCF_016427455.1. NCBI lineage: Bacteria > Pseudomonadati > Bacteroidota > Cytophagia > Cytophagales > Hymenobacteraceae > Hymenobacter > Hymenobacter miniatus. The sequence goes on along the minus strand of NZ_JAELXR010000002.1, from coordinate 219,743 downwards.
AATGGCCTCGTCCTGCCGCGCCAGCAAAATGCCGAAGTTGTGCTGCAGCGCCTCGGCCACGGCCTGTTGCAGCGACAGCGGCGGGGCATCGGCCACGCTGGCGGGCTTGGTGAGCTGCCGCGACCGCGACGTGGGCACACCGCCTTTCGGCACGCTGCTTTTAGGCACCTGCGCGTGGCCGAGCAGCGGAGCAACCACTAGAAAGAAAAGAGGTAATCGTTTCATGGAGAGATTTCAGAACAGCTGATTCTCCTTCTTAGCAAGAAGAAGAATTGCGCATTGGCCTACGCCGTTACCGGCTCGGAGGCGGCTTCGGCCACTTTGGGCTTGTGTTTCTTGGCCGTGGCGAAATAGGAGTACATCACCGGCACCACGTAGAGCGTGAGCGCGGTGGCGAAGAACAAGCCACCCACCACGCCAATGCCCATGGCCCGGCGGCTGAGCGCGCCCGCCCCGGTGGCAATGGCAATGGGCAGAATGCCCAGAATGGCGCACAGCGACGTCATCAGAATGGGGCGGAAGCGGGCCGTGGCGCCTTCTACGAGGCCCGTCATGTAGTCCACATTTTCTTTCTCCACGCGCTGGTTGGCAAATTCCACGATGAGAATGCCATTTTTCGTCACGAGGCCAATGAGCATGATGATGCCAATTTGCGAGAACAGGTTGAGCGTCTGGTTGAAGTACCACAGGCTGAGCAAGGCGCCCGACAAAGCCAGCGGCACCGTAATCATAATCACCACGGGGTCGCGAAAGCTCTCAAACTGCGCCGCCAGCACCAGGTAAATCAGCACCAGGGCCAGGCCGAAGGCGAAGAGGAGGGAGGAGGAGCTTTCCTCAAAGTCGCGCGAGGTGCCCGCCAACTCGGTGGTGAAGGTTTCGTCGAGGTTCTTCTCGGCAATGGCGCGCATGGCCGCGATGCCGTCGCCGAGGGTTTTGCCCGGCGCCAGCGAAGCCGAAAACGTGGCCGAGTTGTAGCGGTTGAAGCGGTAGAGCTGGGGCGGCGTGCTGCTTTCCTCCAGCCGAATCACGTTGTCGAGCTGCACCAGCTCGCCCTTGTCGTTTTTTACCGACAGCAGGCGCACGTCCAGCGGCTGGTTGCGGTCTTCGCGCGCCACCTGGCCGATAATCTGGTATTGCTTGCCGTTGCGGATGAAGTAGCCGTAGCGTTGCCCGCTCAGGCCCGATTGCAGGGTTTGCGAGATGCTTTGCACATTCACGCCAAGGCTTTGGGCCTTTTCGCGGTCGATGTTGACGCGCAATTCTGGCTTGTTGAACTTCAGGTTCACGTCCACAAACTGGAAGGTGGGGTCTTGCCGGGCCAGGTCCAGAAACTTGGGCACGGCCTCGCGCAGCTTGTCGAAGCTCTGGTTCTGCATCACAAACTGCACCGGCAGGCCGCCGCCGCCGCCCCCGCCGCCGCCAATGCTTTGGTCTTGGCTCACCGAAGTGCGGGCCGCCGACAGGCGCTTCACGCCGGCCGTCAGCTTCTTGGCAATGTCGTCCTGGCTCTTCTCGCGGGCGTCGGCTTCTACCAGCAGCACGCGGGCAGTGCCCGAGTTTGAGCCCCCGCCAAAGCCCGGCGACGTCACGGCGAACACGCTGCTCAGGTCCTTATTGCCCACCGAATCCAAGGCCAGCTTCGTGATTTGAGTCATGTAGTTGTCCATGAACTCAAACGAAGCGCCTTCTGGCCCCGTGGCGTTGATGTTTACCCGGCTGCGGTCCTCGATGGGGGCCAACTCCGACGGCAGGCTTTTCATGAAAAAATAAATGCCGCCGCCGGTCACCACTATCATCACCCAGGCCAGCCAGCGGTTGCTGAGGAACGTTTTGAGGCTGTCCTGGTAGGCCCCAATCATTTTCTCGAAGAAGGGCTCAGTTTTGCGGTAAAACCAGTTGTGCGTTTCTTGGCGCTTCAGCAGCTTCGAGCACATCATGGGCGTGAGCGTGAGCGACACAAAGGCCGAAATCAGCACCGAGCCCGCCACCACAATGCCGAACTCGCGGAACAAACGCCCCGTGATGCCCGTGAGAAACACCACCGGCAGAAACACCGCCGCCAGCACCACCGTGGTGCTCACCACGGCCATCAGAATCTCCTCCGAGCCCTTGATGGCCGCCGTTTTGGGGTCCTCGCCGCCTTCAATGCGGCTGTAGATGTTCTCCAGCACCACAATGGCGTCGTCGACCACCAGGCCGATGGCCAGCACGATGGCCAGCAGCGTGAGCACGTTGATGGAGAAATCCAGCAGGTACATCACGAAGAAAATGCCCACCAACGAGACCGGAATGGCCACCACCGGAATGATGGTGGAACGCCAGTCGCGCAAAAACAGGAAGATGATGATGACCACCAGCACAAAGGCTTCGATGATGGTGTGCTCCACCTCGCTGATGGATTTCTGGATGAACACCGAGTTGTCGAAGCCCGGCTTCAGCACCAGGTCCTTGGGCAGGTCCTTGGCGTAGAGCTTGATGCGCTTGTTGAACTCCGAGGCGATGTCAATCTGGTTTGAGCCCGGCTGCGGAATCACGGCCAGGCCCACCATGGGCACGCCGTTTACCTTGAAAATGGTCTGGTCGTTTTCGGGGTACAGCTCGGCGTAGCCGATGTCGGACAGGCGAATGAGCGACACCTCGTCTTTGCGGATAATCAGGTTGTTGAAGTCCTCCACCGTGCTCAGGCGGCCCATGGTGCGCAGCGTGAGCTGCGTGGCTTCGCCCTGCACGGCGCCGCTGGGCAGTTCCACGTTTTCGCGGGTGAGGGCCGACTGCACTTCCACCGGGCTCACGCGCAGCGCGGAGAGCTTCACCGGGTCGAGCCACAGGCGCATGGAGTACTTGCGCTCGCCGTAGATGCGCACTTCCGACACGCCCGGAATGGTCTGGATGCGCTCCTTGAGCGTGTTGTTGGCGTAGTCCGTCAGCTCCAGCAGGGTGCGCTGGTTACTGCTCAGGTAGGTCATCACAATGGGCTGCGAGTCGGCGTTGGCCTTGCTCACGATGGGCGGGTCGATGTCGCGCGGCAGGCGGCCCTGGGCGCCCGATACCTTGTCGCGCACGTCGTTGGCGGCGCTTTCCAGGTCGGCGTCGAGGTCAAACTCCACCGTAATCTGGGTGCGGCCGTCGCGGCTGTTCGACGTCAGGTTCTTGATGCCGGCGATGCCGTTCAACGCTTCTTCGAGCGGCTCGGTCACCTGGCTTTGCATCACATCGGCCGAGGCCCCGGTGTACGTGGCCTGCACCGTGATGATGGGCGGGTCCACGCTCGGGTACTCGCGCACGCTCAGGTAGCGAAAGCCGATGACCCCGAAGATGATGATGACCAGGCTCATCACAATGGCGAGAACCGGCCGGTTAATACTGGTTGAGGAAAGGCTCATAGCTGCTGCTGATAGAACGTAAAGCTCCCCTCCTTACCAAAGAAGGGGATGTTCGAGCCCTTGGCTCGAACGGAGGTGGTTGTGGCGTTGTACGACTCGCGGCCACATCGTTCGGGCATCGTTCAACGATTCAACCACCCCAATTTCGCTGCGTGCAAATGTCCCCTCCTTGGCAAGGCGGGGAGAAGGTTCTTACTTCGTTACTTTCACCCGGTCGCCGGGCTTCACCTGCAGAATGCCGGTGCGCAGCACCGAGTCGCCCACGGCCAAGCCGTCGGTTATCTGAATCACCTTGTCGGAGCGGATGCCGATTTTCACCTTCTTTGGCACCATCTTGTTGCGTTTCACCGTGTACACGCTGTAGCCGCTGGCCTCCGGAATCACCGATTCGGTGGGCACTTGCAGGGCTGAGGTGGTTTCGCCCAGCTGCAGGTTCACGCGCACGAAGGCGCCGGGGCGCAGCTCGTTGCTGGTATTGGCGTAGCGGGCGCGCACGGGCAGGGTGCGGCTCACGGGGTCAATCTGCGGGTCGATGGCGTAGACTTTGGCGTCGTACTTCTTGTTGGTGGCTTCGTCGAGCACGCTCACCACATCGCCCACTTTCACGTTGGTGGCGAAGCGGCCCGGGACGGCAAAATCAATCTTCACCGGTTTCACCCGCGAGAGCGTCGTGATTTCGGCGCCAGGGCTCACGTAGGTGCCCACCGTGGCGGTGGTCAGGCCCAGCACGCCGGCAAACGGTGCCCGCACGTAGGCCTTCGACAGCGTGGCGCGCAGGGCCTGCAGGTCGGCCCGGGCCGTAAGCAGTTGGTTGTTGGACTGCTCGTATTCCTGGGCGCTGATGTATTCTTTGTCGAGCAGAATGCGCTGGCGGCGCTCCTGGTCCTGAAACAGCTTGATGTTGTATTCCTGCTTGCGAATGGCCGCCTGGGCCTCGTCGGCGTTGATGCTGAACAGCAACTGGCCCTGGCCCACCGTTTGGCCTTCCTTGATGTTGAGGCTGGTGATTTTGCCCGACAGCTCGCTCTTGATGACCACCGACTCTTCGGGCAGCACCGAGCCCGTGGCGGCCACTTCGTCGGTGAGGTTGGTGGCTTTCACTACGTAGACCTGCACCGGGAGCGGGCCGCCGCCGCCGCCGCCGCCTTTGCCGCCCTTGCTGGCTCCATCAGCGCCGGGGCCGCCTTTGCCGGCCGCGCCCTTGTCGCCGCCTTTCTTTTCGCCGGCGGCGTTGCTGGGGAAATACTTCATTTTCACAAATACCAGGGCACCAATGAGCAGTGCCGCAATCAGCCAGCCCAGCCAGCCGCGGCCCTTGGAGGGCGGCGTTTCGGGGTCGGGCTGCGCGGGTGGCGGAGCTGCGCTGAGAGCAGGTGTAGAAGTGGTTTCCCAGGTTTTGGGCGAGGCAACGGTGGTGTTTTCCAATGGCATAGTAGGCAAGAACGCACAAGCGCCGGCGGATGTTCGGCCCCCAACCAATGGAGGCGAAATTTGGGTCATCCGGAATTGAATTCTGACTGCAAAAGTCCAGTTTTTACCCCGAAAGTTGCGTCCGGGGTGTTGAAACTAGACGTAGAGGGCCAACACCCAGACCGAGACTACCTTCGCCCCGATGAAGCCCACCGACCACAACCCGCCCGAGCCGCGCAATTTTTTTCAGGACGTGCACGAAGTGGCCCGCCTCATTCCGCGGGGTCGGGTAAGTACCTACGGCGCCATTGCGCATTACCTCGGCGCCCGGCACGGCGCCCGCACCGTGGGCTACGCCATGATGGCCGCCCACACCGCCGGCCAGTACGTGCCCGCCCACCGCGTGGTGAACCGCCTGGGCCACCTCACTGGCCGCCTGCACTACGCCACGCCCTTTGCCATGCAGGAAGCCCTGGAGGCCGAGGGCATACGGGTGGAGGAAGACCGGGTGGTGGACTTCGCCAAGTTGTTCTGGGACCCCAGCACGGAACTGGCCTAGGCTAGCGGCTGCGCTGCTTTTCCAGGGCGTCCACTTCGGCTTCGCCCTGGCGGGCGGGCATCCACTGCCAGGGCGTGGCGGTCTTGGGTCCCAGCCGCACGTAGTTGGCCGCCGTGGTGCTGGGTGCCAGCAGCAGCGCTGGGCCGCCGGGCGTGCCCACGCTCAGGCGCATGGGCCGCCCGAAGTGGGGCCACACCAGTTCCAGATACTGGCCCGGTTTCAACTGCCCCACCTCGCGGTCGTTGAGCAGCAGGCGTTGGGGGGCGGGCGACCCACCCGGTGGGCGGTACACGTATACAAAGGCCGTGTCGTGGCGCGGACGCGTGCTGGCGTCTAGCACCGGCGCCGCCAGGCCGGAGCGCCAGTCCACCCCGTACACAATGGGCTTGCCGGTGGTGCCCACCATCGGCCCGCCGAAAAGGCCGCCACCACGTCCTTGGTTTTCGGCCGTTCTGACGGCTTGTTGATTCTGGGCCGCCACATCGACGGGGGCCGCCCCGACGAAGGTGAAAATTTCTGCTTGTTGCGAAAGGGGGTGGTAGAGATTTACGTGGCGAATGTAGGACTGCCAGCCGTCGGAGAAGCCCCACACGTTGTTTTTGTTGACGCGGGCTCCCGCGGCGGTGCGCACCTGGGCCTTCAGCAGCACCGTGCCGTCCCACTCCGATGAGTTGCCGCCCACGCGGGCCGACCGCACCGTATCGAGGTCCACATTGGCCGTGCTGTCGGGCCGGTTGGCCAGGAAATCTTCCACCGTGTAGTACACGCCGGCACGGGGATAAGCAGCCCGCAAAATGGCTGGCCGCACAACCTGCGGGCGTTCGGCCACGAGTTGCGCCAGGGTGCGGGCCGGGCGCTTGGCAGCTACGTCTAAATTGGCCTTACTGGCTTGGTAGAGGCACTTTTCCAACAGGCTTGCCAGGTGCCGAATGTGCTCATAGTCGGCGCTCACGCCCCGGGTGCTGATGCGTTCGGCCACGTTGCTCACAAAGTGGTAGCCATCGGGTCGGTGTTCGTACACGTCGGCCACCAAGTCGGCCGTGGCCGTGCTCGCATATCCCAGCGTTTTCACCGTAACGGTTTCGCCCACCCGCAGCTGGCGCACACACAGCACCACCGGGCGGTCGGTGGGCCGCTGCGTCACCTGTTGCTGAAGCCAGGTGGTGAGCTCGGGTTCGAGGCCGTTGCGGAAGAGCACCGCCGCGAAGTTGTTGTTCAGCCCATGGTTTATCAGACCAATGGCGGTTTGCGCACCCCGGCCGTCTACCACTTGCTCGATGTAAAATTGCCGTTCGGGCACCGCAATGCGTTCGGCGTGCAGGTCGAGGTAGAAGGGCCTGCCCTGCGGCGAAAGCGGCGACTGTGCCGCCAGCTGTAGCGCCCCAAGCGCGAAGCACACCGTGAGTGCGAAACGAGCCAAGGTGTTAGAAATAAAAAAGTTGTGTGGCATGGCTAAGTGGTAGAAAGGCGGGGCGCGACGTTATTTATCTGCTTTGGCCAAGCGCTGAATGCGCCGCAGCTCAAACAGGCCCTCCTTGGCTGGCACTTGCCGCAGGGTAGGAGCACCACCCCCGGCCGGCACCACGCATTCGAGGTAAGTGGGTTGGCTAAAATCGGGCACAAAAGCCTTGCACGACTCCGGTCCCTGGCCCGCCTGCACGCAGAGCTTGAGCTCCTGCCGCCGGTCTTGCCAGGTAAGAGCCGTCCACTGCCGGGCCTGAAGCGTGGCCGCGGGCCGGCCCGACGCGCTGAAAGTTACCACGTGGTCTTTGGCCGCGTCGGGGCGGCGGTACACGTAGATTTTGGCCGTGTCGGGGGCGGTGGCAAAGCCGTCGGCGTCGGTCTGGCCCGCGTCTTGGGCAGCCACCACGCGGCCGCTGACCAAGTGCAGCTCGTACGGCGCCATCACGTTGGTGCCGTTGGCCGCGCCGGCCAGGGCGGCCCCCAATGCGCCGCCCATCACGCCGGCCACGGCCACGTTGGTCGCCGCCTTTTCATCAAACACCGGCGGGCCCGTGAAGGTGTAGCTCCGGCCATCGGCCGCGGGCAGCAGCTTGTAGAAGCGGTTGCGGTAGGCAATCAGCACCTCCTTGCCGTCGCTCAGTCCCCACAGGTTGCCGGTATACAGGGGGCGGGTGGGGTGGGCATCGTCAGTACCGAGGTAGTTCACCTGGATTTCGTCGGTGCCGGCCCAGCGCTTGCCCGTGTGCGCCACGTGCGTGATGGCAAACGGGTAGTCGGGCTCGCTGGGCGCATTGCTGAGAAATTCTTGGTAGCTGCGGTAAAAGCCCCGGGCGGGCTCGGCGGCGCCCTGAATGGCGAAGCGCTGCGTGGCCACGCCGCCGCGGCCGGCCAGCGCATCGGCGCGGCTCAGGGTTTCGGTGGGCGGGAGCGGGGCGGACAGCGCCGCCAGCTTGCGCAGGCCCTGCTGCAGCACCAAGGCCACGTTGGCCGGGTGAAACTTCGTGACGTCGAGGCCCCCGCGGCGGGTGGTTTCGCCCACCCGCAGCAACACCTGAAAGGTGCTGTCGGGCTGGGGCAGCAGGAAATCGGCCACGAGCTCGGCTTCGGCGTGCTCGGAGTTGGCGCGCAGGTCTTCGGCCAGAGCCAGCGTGAACACGCGCACGAGCACGGGCCGGGCGCCCGCCTGCACCGGCTGCCGAGCCCGCAGAAACTGCGTCAGTTCGGCGGCCAAAGGGTGGATAAAGTCGGCCGAAGCCGTTTCGTTGCCGAGGCCCCGGCGCACCTTGCCCAGCTGGCTGCGGTCGGCGCGCAGGTCGAGCACGCGCGTCACCTGCCAGGGGCTGGCCGGCGCGTCGAGCTTTTCGGCCTGCAGGGTGAAGCGGTAGGGCTGCGACTGGGAGTAGCCAGCCAACGCAGCAAGCAAAAGTCCGCCCAGCAGGGCAGAGAAAGGCAACAAACGATTCATGAGCCAAAGCTACTGATTCCCAATTGCCCGGAAAAGCGCAAAATCGGCTTTGTGAGGCCACGCTGGAAGGAGCGGAGCGGCCTGGCTGGTTGACAGTTTCATACCCTCATTTCACTTCGAGGCGCCCTTGCCGGCCCCGGCTGTGCTGTATATTTGTTGTCCCCGGACTGTGCCGGGGTCTTTTCTTTTGGTATGAAGCACTTTGTTACTGTCCTTTTTGCCGGGTTGCTTTCCCTGCCGGCCATGGCGCAAACCACGTTTTCCATCCGCGGGCGGGTACTGGATAAGGTGACCGGCGAGACCTTGCCCGGCGCCACCGTGCAGGTCACCGGCAGCGGCCAGAACACCGGTAGCGGCGCCGATGCCGACGGTGGCTACAAAATTCCGAACCTGCCCGCCGGCACCTACACCGTGCAGGCCAGCTTCATCGGCTACAAGCCGGCCACCCAAACCGTCAAAATCACGACCCAAAGCGTGGTGGCCACCTTCGGCCTGAGCTCCGACAACGCGAGCCTGGAAGAAGTGACCGTGGTGGCGGCCCAGGCCCAGGAGCGCTCCACGCCCGTGGCCTTCTCGGCCGTGAACGAAGTGAAGCTGCGCGAAACGCTTTCCAACCGCGACCTGCCGATGATTCTCAACGAGACGCCCGGCGTGTACGCCACCCAGAGCGGCGGCGGCACCGGCGACTCGCGCATCAACGTGCGCGGCTTCGACCAGCGCAACGTGGCCGTGCTCATCAACGGCGTGCCCGTGAACGACATGGAAAACGGCAACGTGTTCTGGAGCAACTGGGACCTGGGCGACGTCACGAAGTCGCTGCAGGTGCAGCGCGGCCTGTCGGCCTCCAAGATTGCCGTGCCCTCGGTGGGCGGCACCATCAACGTGCTCACCAAAGGCTTCGACGATAAGAAATCGGTGCTGGCCCGCGTGGAAGGCGGCTCCAACAACTATCAGAAATATTCGCTCATGCTGAGCAGTGGCCAACTGAAAGGCGACTGGGCCGTGACGGTGTACGGCTCGCGCCGCACCTCCGACGGCTGGGTTGACAAGACTTTCGACGACGCCTGGACCTACTTCGGCAATGTGAGCAAGCGACTGGGCAAGCACAGCCTGTCGCTGACGGCCCTGGGCTCGCCCCAGAAGCATGGCCAACGCTCGTTTCCGGTGGCGGTGAGCACGATGTCGTACGAGAAGGCTCGCGAACTGGGCATCTCCCAGCTTCGCTTCGACAAGTACGGCGACCGGGGCTTCAAGTACAATCCCTACTGGGGTACGCTGGACCGCTACACCATCAACAACGGCGTGAAAACCAGCAACGGGCAGGAGGTGCTAAACGAGCGCACCAACTTCTATCACAAGCCCCAGATTAACCTCAACGACTTGTGGCAGGTGAATAACAAGCTATTTATTTCCACGGTGCTGTATGCTTCGTACGGCACGGGCGGCGGCAGTAGCGGCCTCACCAGCGGCAACTCCACCACCATCAGCCAGAACAACATCACCGGCCAGACCGATTTTCAGAAAATTTACGACGACAACTACAACAGCCCCGCCAACCCCACTCGCAAAGCCACGCAGTTCTTGATTAACAGCGTGAACAGCCACCGCTGGTACGGCTTCGTGGTGGGCGGCGACTACCTGCTGAGCGACAAGCTGACCCTGTCGGCCGGCCTGGACGGCCGCGACTACACCGGCCTGCACTACCGCGAAATCCGCGACCTGGTGGGCGCCGACTACGCCCTGGCTCCCGCCGCTGGCCGCGACCAGAACGCCGACCCCAACAAGAAGCTCTACGTGGGCGACAAGCTGGGCTACAACTACGACGGCCGCACGCGCTGGCTGGGCGGCTACTCGCAGCTCGAATACAAGACGCCGCTGCTCTCGGCCGTCATCAGCGGCACGCTTTCGCAGGTGAGCTACAAGCGCATCGACTACTACCAGAAGGTGCGGGCCGACGGCAGCCCCGTGTCGACGGACTGGACCAGCTTCACGGGCTTCAGCGTGAAAGGCGGGGCCAACTACAACCTCACCGAGCACGACAACATTTTCTTCAACGTGGGCTACAACAGCAAGGTGCCGTTCTTCAACCTGCTCTACACCACCACCGGCCGCCGCTACGACAACGTGAAGCCCGAGGGCATTTCGAGCGCTGAAATTGGCTATGGCATCAACTACCCCAGCCTGAAAGTGACCCTGAACGCCTACTACACGTTGTGGGCCAACAAAACCACTACCTCGGTGTCGACGGCCACCGGCGAGGCCATCTACAGCAACGTGCGCAACGTGAACGCTCGGCACGCCGGCGTGGAGCTGAGCGTGGCCCAGGAAATCAGCCGCCGCCTGCAGCTGAACGCGGCCATCTCGCTCGGCGACTGGCGTTGGACCGGCAAGGGCCTGCTCAATCAGACCAAAGAAGACGGCTCCTTCGTGAACCCCGACGTGGTGGACCAGCCCGTGTACCTCGACGGCGTGCACGTGGGCGACGCCGCCCAGAACCAGTTCCAGATTGGCCTGCGCTACGAGCCTTTCCGCGGCGCCTACATCCGGCCTTCGTTCCTGCTCTTCACCAAGTACTACGCCGACTTCAACCCCGAAACCATTATCGACCAGGCCACCAGCACCGACTCGTACCGCCTGCCCACCTCGCGCAACCTCGACCTTCACTTCGGCTACGATTTCAAGCCGGTGATTAAGGACCGCCTGCGCCTGGGCATCAAAGGCTCGGTGCTGAACGTGCTGAATGAGTTCTATTTCACCGACGTGTCGAACCGCTCCAACTCCAACAGCAGCAGCCTCGACCTGCTGCAGGCCTTCTTCAACCGCGGCCGCACCTTCACCCTCGGCCTGTCGGCCACGCTGTAGTTCAGCCACCCAAGCACACAGAAAAGCCCCGCTTCCTGCATCAGGAGGCGGGGCTTTTCTGTGTGCTCAGGAGTGCAGCGCTACCGGTTGCCGGCGGCGGCGGCGGCCAGCACGGCGCTGCGCATTTCTTCCGGCGAAGTGTTTTTCACCAGGTAGCTGTGGGCGCCTTCGGCCAGCACGGTGGTCACCAGCGAAGGGTCGTCGTGCATGGAAATGATGACCACGCGCACGTTGGGGAACTGGGTGCGCAGCAGGCGCGTGGTTTGCAGGCCGTCGAGGATGGGCATTTGCATGTCCATGAGCACCACGTTGGGGCGGCTGCCCTGGTCGAGCAGCTCCAGGAGCTCCTGGCCGTTGCCGGCTTCGCATATCACTTCGATGCCCGCGTAGCCGCTCAGCAGCGCCCGCAGGCCCTTGCGGAACAGAATGTGGTCGTCGACGATGGCCAGGCGCACGGGCACAGCCGTGGCCGGGGAGGCGGAGGGTGAGGTCATGTATTGAGCGTGAAAGTAGGCGCTGGCGTGCCCGCGGGCAGCAGCGTAACGGGTAAAATGGCCTCGACGCGGGTGCCCGCGCCGGGCTGGGACTGGTAGTGCAGCTGGCCGCCCAGCACGGCCACCCGGCTGCGCAGGTTGATGAGGCCCATGCCCACCGGCTGGCCGTGCGGGCCGGGCGGGGGCAGCTCCTCCAGGGCGGCTAGGTCGAAGCCCTGGCCGTCGTCGGAATACGTGAGGGTGAGCAGGCCGGGACTGGCGCCCACGCGCAGCACAATGTGCGACGCTTGGGCGTGCAGCAAGCCGTTGGTAAGCAGCTCCTGGGCAATGCGGTACACCATGAGCTCGTGCGGCGGAATGAGGCGGCCCAGGTGGCCGTCTTGCTCCAGGCGCACCTCGGGTCCGTGGTCGGCGGGCACGGCCTGCACCAGCGCCCGCAGGGCCTGCGTCAGGCCCAGCTGCTGCAGGGTAGCGGGCTGCAGGTTGCGCGAAATGCGGCGCACCTCGGCCACGGCCTGGTCGATGAGGGCACTGGCTTCGGGCGAGGGCGGGCTGCCCGGGGCAAATAAGTGCAGCTTGGCCAGGGCTAGAATGGTGCCCACGCCATCGTGCAGCTCACCGGCAATGCGCTGGCGCTCGTCTTCCTGGGCCACCAGCGCCGCGGCCAGGGCTTGTTGCTGCGCGGCTTCCTGCAGCTGCGCCACCTCCTGCTGTTGGCGCAGCTGTCCCCGTTGGTAGCGTACCACAAACCACACCAGCCCTAGCACGAGCAGGAGCAATGTCGGAGTGAGGAGAAACAACGGTAAAAGGCTATTCACATGGAAGCCCCCGGGGGCGATGGCACAAAGAAGTAAAAAAAAAGCTGCTTATGATGAGCAAAGGCAGGAGCACAAGCGCCGGAGTTGTAGCGCAACCGTTGGCGGGCGGGTTGCCGGGAGCGGGTCAGCCGCTAGTAAGTGGCCATTTGGGGGCCAGTCGTGTGCGGAACGGCGGCCTCCTCCCGCTTCGCTCGCAAAAAGGCCAGGGTGAGAAACCAATTGAAGACCATCCCCACCAGGGCCACAATGATGAACTTCCAGTTTTGGTCGTAAATGGTGACCGAAAGGTACTCCTGGCTGAAGGCCGTGACCGTACCAGCCGAATAGACCAGTTGCCCCACGCTGAGCAGCCAAAGCGCGTCGTGCCACATGCGTTGCGTGGGCGTGTAGCTCATTGTTTGCTCCAAATACGCCATGGCGGCAGCGGCCAGCAGGGCACACTGCATGATGCGGCCATAGGCCACCCCCAATATACTTTCGTGCCAGTACACGGCTGCGGTGCTCAGCACCATCACCAAGGTGGCAATGCCAAGCGCCCGACGCTGCACCGCCGAGTGCAGCACCTGGCGGTAAACGGCCCAAAACAGAACCACCTTGCTGCAGTTGAACCCGGCAATCAGCCAAAGATTGGTGGGCAGGAACGCCGGGAACAAAACCTTTATGGCTACCACGAAGAAGGCCGAGATGTACACATAGTTGCTCAGCAGCTTCACCACGGGCGAAAAATGCTTGCGCCGCGTCCAGACCACCACCATAGGCACCACGATGCTGGCTTGCATTACCAGCATCAGCGAATCGGTCAGTACAAGGAGTTGTTCTTTGGTAAGCATCGGGCCGGGTAGGGCAAACTAGGACAAAACGGTTAGCTGTTCAGGAAGTTGGACTGGCCGGAGCGCGGCGGGCCACCTACGCCTTCGTCGGCAATGATGAAGCCGTCGCCCAACTGGTCGTTCTCGTTGGCATCGGCCCCTACGGCCAGCAATTGCGGCACACCGCTGTCGAGGCCGTAATAGATGCGAATGCCCATGCCGCCCTGCCCCAGCAGGGTTTCGATGATTTTGCGGCCCAAGAAGTAGGATTGCACCTGGCCGGGATTTGCTTCACGGTAGTTTTTGGTTAACTCGGTTGCGCGAGCTTCGGTAATGGGACTGCCTTCGTTGCCGTCAAATGCCATAAAAGGGGGTAAAAAATGTAATAAAAAAAAGTTTGGGTTGGATGGATAGGCCAAATATAGGCGGTGGCGACGTCAAACAATATTTGGATTAAAAAATCTTTACCACGCCCGACCGGGGCCGCCGGGCAAATGGTCGTGTTCGTCGTCGTCGTCGTCGTCCGCTTCTGGTTCTTCTTCGTCTTCAACCTCTTCGTCGTCAGCCAATTCGTCAGAATCGTCTTCTTCGTCCAGCGTGTCAAACACGCGGTCGAGCGACGCCTCGGCGTGTCGCAGCTTGTGCCGGCACAGCCGGATAAGCTCTGCCGAGCGCTCGACCCGCGCGGTGAGGTCGTCTACATCCACGGCGTCTGTTTCCAGGGCCCGCAATATGGTTTCTAGTTCTTCAATGGCTTCGCGATACGTCATGGGGTGGCAATAATTACGATTGGGAATGAGCGGGCTGTGAAGGCCCGGCCAGGTATTCCTGCACGGCAGCCGCGCGGGCCAGCCGCAGCTCGGCGCGGTGCAGGTGGCGCTCCAGGGTGAGCTGCAGCCGGAAGCGGCGGCGCAGCACGTCTTCGCGCCGGCGCCGGTGGTGGCGAATGAAGCGGCTCAGCAGGGCCCGGCCGCGCCGGCGCAGGCCGCGCTGCTCGCGGGCCAGCCGCCGGCGCGCGGCGCGCGGCAACTGATGCCGGTAGCGTTCCAGGCCCAGGCCCAGTTGACGCAGCTGCTCGCGGGGGCTGAGCGTGGCCTGGCGGGCGCGCTCGCGCAAGGCGTCGCGGGCGGCATCGAGCTGGCGGTGGGCGGCGTAGCGGCTGCGCCCGCTAAGCTGGTCGAGGCGGGCGTGGCGCTGGCTGAGCTGGCGGCGTGCCAGGGCAGCCACCTGCTCGCCGTAGCCCAGCAAGGCGGCTTCGAGGCGGGCTAGGCGCTCCACCAGAAAAGCGGCCACGGCGGTGGGCGTTTTTAGGGCGCGGTGAGCGGCCAGGTCCACCACGGCTTCGTCGCGCTCGTGCCCGATGCCCGTGAGCACGGGTAGCGGAAACGCCCCCACTGCCGCCGCCAGGCCATATTCGTCAAACGCCAGCAAATCGGTGCGGCTGCCGCCGCCTCGAATAATGACCACGGCGTCGAACTGGCGGCGGCGGGCGCGCACGCCGTCCAGCGCGGCGCGAATGCTGGCTGGGGCGTCGTCGCCCTGCATCGTGGCCGGGAATAGCGTGAGGGCAAAATCGTAGGGCGCCTCGTCCAGTTGCTGCACAAAATCCTGGAAGCCGGCCGCAGTGGGGGAGGAGACGACGGCTAGGCGCTGCGGCGCCAAAGGCAGCGCCAGGAGCTTCTGGCGTTCCAGCAAGCCTTTTTCTTCCAGCTGGCGCAGGGTGCGCAGCCGCTGCAGGGCCAACTCGCCCACGGTGTAGCTCGGGTCGATGGCCAGCACGTCAAGGCTGAGGCCGTACTGCTCATGGAAGCGCACCTGCACGCGCAGCAGCAGCTTCAGGCCGGGGCGCAGGGGCTGACCGGTGTGCCGCTCAAAAGCCGGGGCTATCTGTTGGAAGCGCTGGCTCCAGAGAGTGGCGCGGGCCTGAGCTTTGAGGGGCGTGCCGCGGCCGTCGGTGGTTTGTTCGGTGAGGGTGAGGTAGCAGTGCGCGCCGGCAAAGCGCGGCGCGGTGAGCTCGGCCACTTCGGCCACCACCCAATAGGAGTCGGCCAACTGCTGCTGCAGGGCCTGGCGCACGCGGGCCAGCAGGTCGGCCAGTCCCAGCGGGGGCGGCGGCAGCAAGGATGGAAGCTCGGGGCGGCGGTTGTAGAGCGGCATTGGCGCAAGTTACGGGCGGCGGTGTGGATGGGCTATGGCACGGGGGCGTGTTTTGGGCGGTGCCGGGCCCGGCAGGCTGCTTTTTCTCTGCGGCGGTGCAGCGTTCCGGATGCAGGGCCGTCTGTACCTTCACGGCATCATTTCCCATTCCAACACTTTTTTCATGATTTCAACTTCTGTTGCGCGGCGCATTGGTCTGGCCGTGCTCGGGCTCGGCAGCCTGATGGCCACCAGCGCTTCGGCCCAAACCGCCAAACCCGCTGCGGCGCAAAAAGGCGTCGGCGTCAACATCGCCAACATCGACCCCTCGGTGAAGCCCTGCGAGGACTTCTTCCACTACGCGTCGGGCAACTGGCTCAAAAACAACCCCATTCCGGCCGCCGAGTCGCGTTGGGGCTCCTTCAACGAACTGGCCGACCACAACAACGCCACCCTGCGCGCCATCCTCAACGATGCCGCCAAGAACGCCGCCAAGGCCCCCAAAGGCTCGAACGCGCAAAAAGTAGGCGACTACTACGCCTCCGCCATGGACTCGGCCGCCATTGAGGCCGCCGGCCTGAAATACCTGCAGCCCCACCTCAACCGCATCGCGGCCGTGAAGGACCTGGGCGAGATGCAGCGCCTGCTGGCCGACCCCAAAGCCCACGTGGGCAGCGTGTGGTACAGCTCGGGCGTGGGCCAGGACCAGAAAATCAGCACGCAATACGCGGTGCAGATGTACCAAGGCGGCCTCTCGCTGCCCGACCGTGATTACTACCTCAAGGACGACCCTCGCTCCAAGAGCATCCGCACGGCTTACGAGACCTACCTCGTGAACACCTTCAAAATGCTGGGCGACAACGAGGCCACGGCCAAAACCAACGCCGCCGCCGTACAGCGCATCGAAACGCGCCTGGCCAAGGCCAGCAAGAGCCGCGTGGACCTGCGCGACCCCTACGCCAACTACAATAAGATGACGCTGGCCCAGGCCGACGGCGCCTTCCCCAACCTCGCCTTGCCGCTCACGCTGAAAGAAAGCGGCCTGGGCGCCGCCAAGGAGGTCATCGTGGGCCAGCCCGAGTTCCTAAAAGAAGTGAGCAACATGCTGAAGGACGAGCCCATCGCCGACCAGAAGCAGTACCTGCGCTTCCACTTGGTGAGCAGCGTGGTGCCGGCCTTGCCCAAGGCGTTTGGCGACGAATACTTTAAGTTTTCGCAAACGCTGAGCGGCGCCAAAAAGCAGCAGCCCCGCTGGAAGCGCATGCTGGGCGCCACCGACGGCGCCCTGGGCGAAGCTTTCGGCCAGCTCTACGTGGACAAAGCTTTCTCGCCCGCGGCCAAGGCCCGTGCCAAGCAGATGATTGAGAACCTGCGCGTGGCCTACGCCGAGCGCATCAAGGCCACCGACTGGATGAGCGAAGCCACCAAGAAGGAGGCCCTGAAAAAACTGAATGCTTTCGTGGTAAAAATCGGCTACCCCGACAAATGGAAGGACTATTCGAGCCTGACCATCACGCGCGAGAGCTACCTGAAAAACATGCTGGCCGCCCGCGAGTGGGCCAACGAAGACCAAATCAAGCACTTCGGCAAGCCGATTGACCGCAACGAGTGGGAAATGACCCCGCCCACGGTGAACGCCTATTACAACCCGCCGATGAACGAGATTGTGTTCCCGGCTGGCATCCTGCAGCCGCCCTTCTACGACCCCAAGGCCGACGACGCGGTGAACTACGGCGGCATCGGCGCCGTCATCGGCCACGAAATGACCCACGGCTTCGACGACCAGGGCCGCCAATACGACGCCGAAGGCAATCTGAAGGACTGGTGGACCAAAGAGGACGCCGACAAATTCAACGCCAAGGCGGCCGTGGTGGGCAAGCAGTACGACGCCTTCACGCCGCTGGACTCGGTGCACGTGAACGGCAAGCTGACCATGGGCGAAAACCTGGCCGACCTCGGCGGGCTGACCATCGCCTACCAGGCCTTTATGAAGACGCCCCAGGCCAAAGCCGGCAAGCTGATTGACGGCTTCACGCCCGAGCAGCGCTTCTTCCTGGCCTACGCCCAGATTTGGCGCACCAACGCGCGGCCCGAGTTCCTGCGTCAGCAGGTGCAGGTCGACCCGCACTCGCCAGCGCAATTCCGCACCAACGGCCCGCTCATGAACATGCCGGAGTTTTACAAAGCCTTCGGCTGCCAGGACGGCAACAAGATGATGCGCGCCCAAGCCGACCGTTCCAAAATCTGGTAAGCTGAACGCTTGATTGGCATGCGAAAAGAAAGAAGGAAGGAATTGGCGACTGTTGCTAATCTTTCATTCTTTCTTTTCTTTTTTTGAATTTCTTAAGCCCAAATGGGCGTTGTAACTTGCACTTCCTAACGTTTCGCTCAAATCTTTTCAATATGACCCAATTTTCTTTTTTGCGGCGCGCGGCTTTGTCGGCAGCGGTGCTGGGGCTGGCGGCTGGCGCTGCCCAGGCCCAAACCAAGATTAAAACCAAGAGCAGCAGCGCGGGCAAGACCAAAACGACGGTGAACACCACGGGCCAGTCGGGCGTGGGCATCACCTTGGCCAACCTGGACCGCTCGGTGTCGCCCTGCGACGACTTCTTCCAGTACGCCAACGGCACTTGGATGAAGAACAACCCCATTCCGCTGTCCGAAACCAGCTGGGGCGGTTTCAACCAGCTGCGCAACCGCAACCGCGACGTGGTGCGCGGCATTCTGGAAAAAGTAGCAGCCGACCGCACCGCCAAGCCCGGCTCGAACGCCCAGAAAGTGGGCGACTTCTACGCCGCTGCCATGGACAGCGTGGCCGTGGAAAAGGCGGGCCTGAAATACCTGCAGCCGCGCCTCGACAAGATTAACGCCATTCAGGACGTGGCCGGGGTGCAGCGCTACCTCGCCGACCCCAAAAACTACGGCAAGGGCTGGTACGGCCTGGCCGTGGGCCAGGACGCTAAAAACAGCAACGTGTATGCCGTGCAGATGCGCCAGGGTGGCCTCACCCTGCCCGACCGCGACTACTACCTGAAAGACGACGCCCGCTCGAAAGCCATTCGGGCCGCCTATCGCACCTACCAGGTGAACACCTTCAAGCTGCTGGGCGACGACCAGGCCACCGCCGAGCGCAACGCCGATGCCGTGACGCGCATCGAAACGCGCATGGCCAAAGCCAGCCGCGACCGGGTGGCCCTGCGCGACCGCGAAAGCAACTACAACAAGATGACTGTGGACCAGGTGGCCGCGGCCTACCCCAACCTCAACATTCCGCTGCGTTTGAAAGAAAGCGGCCTGAGCGGCGCCAAGGAAATCATCGTGGGCCAGCCCGACTACCTGAAGGAGGCCAACGTGATGATTAAGGAAGAGCCCATTGCCGACCAGAAGCAGTACCTGCGCTTCCACCTGGTGGAAGGCGTGACGTCGGCGCTGCCCAAGGCTTACGTGGACGAGAGCTTCCGCCTCACGCAGGTGCTCACGGGCGCCAAGGTGCCCCAGGCCCGCTGGAAGCGCGCCTTCGCCGCCACCGACGGTGCGCTGGGTGAAGCCTTCGGCCAGATTTATGTGGACCAGGACTTCAGCCCCGCCGCCAAGGCCCGCGCCAAGGCCATGGTGGAAAACATGCGTCAGGCCTACGCCGAGCGCATTCAGGCCACCGAGTGGATGAGCCCAGCCACCAAAGCCGAAGCCCTGAAAAAGCTGAATGCCTTCGTGGTGAAAATTGGTTACCCCGACAAGTGGAAAGACTATTCCAAGCTGACCGTCAGCCGCGAAAGCGCCCTGAATAACCTGTTTGCGGTGTCCGAATTCTACACCATGGACAACCTGAGCAAGTTTGGCCAGCCCGTGGACCGCACCGTGTGGGGCATGACCCCGCCCACGGTGAATGCCTACTACAACCCCTCGCTCAACGAGATTGTGTTCCCGGCTGGCATCCTGCAGCCGCCCTTCTACGACCCCAAAGCGGATGATGCGGTGAACTACGGCGGCATCGGCGCCGTGATTGGCCACGAAATGACCCACGGCTTCGACGACCAGGGCCGCAAAGTGGACTCGGAAGGCAACCTGCGCGACTGGTGGACCAAAGAAGATGGTGAGAAATTCACGGCTAAGGCCGACGTGGTGGGCAAGCAGTACGACGCCTTCACGCCGCTGGACTCGGTGCACGTGAACGGCAAGCTGACCATGGGCGAAAACCTGGCCGACCTCGGCGGGCTGACCATCGCCTACCAGGCCTTTATGAAGACGCCCCAGGCCAAAGCCGGCAAGCTGATTGACGGCTTCACGCCCGAGCAGCGCTTCTTCCTGAGCTACGCCCAAATCTGGCGTGTGAACCAGCGCCCCGAGGCCCTGCGCCAGCAAGTGCAAACCGACCCGCACTCGCCGGGCCACTACCGCACCATCGGGCCGCTGCAGAACTTCCCGGAGTTTCACAAGGCCTTCCAGTGCAAAGACGGCGACAAAATGGTGCGCTCGGCATCGAACCGCGCGAAAATCTGGTAAGCTCTTTGCAACGCTGTACCTGAATCTCGCACGAAGAACTGTTTTCGCGCCTGATACGAGAAGGTCCGCTCCCCCTGGGGGCGGGCCTTTTTATTTGGTAAAGTGAGCCTTACAGTCGAGGTTGCAAGAGCGTACGAATACACATAGTTTTGGACCCTCCTTACGCCCCTACCATGCACCAACTTGTTTACACTAGTACCGCTGGTGTGGCCCTTTCCGAAACCGAACTCCAGCAGCAGCTAGACGCCTGGCGCCGGAAAAATGCGCACCTGGCCGTGACGGGCGTGCTGCTGCACAGCGAAGGCCACATTTTGCAGGTGTTGGAAGGCGAAGCCACAGTGGTGCACGCTCTCTACGACACCATCGCGGCCGACTTCCGCCACCGCAGCGTGACCAAGCTGGCCGATGGGCCGGTGCAGGCCCGGGCGTTTTCCGACTGGTCGATGGGCTTTCGCAGCTTGGAGCCGGCGCAGTTTTCGCAGTTTGTGCCGTCCACGCTGCCCGAGCACACCGCCGACTTGGTGCCCCTGCTCGAAGCCTTTTTGGCCGAAGAGCCTTGGCACTAGCTCCGGCCGTGGGCGGGGCTATTTCAGCACTTCCACTTTCATCGGAATGTCCGTCACTGGCCATTTATCCGACTCCACGGGCTCGTTGGCAATTTTGTCCACCACGTCCTGTCCTTCGATGACTTCGCCAAAAACCGTGTATTTGCCGTCGAGCGAGGGCACGCCGCCCACCGTGGCGTATGCTTTTACTTGGGCGGGCGTGAGCTTGCGGCCGGCCATGGCCTGCGACTGAAACGGCGCCATCTTTTCGCCCACCACAAAGTAAAAATCGGTGTTGGACGACAGGTGGCCGGGGTTCTGCTCGTCGTCGTAGCGGGCCATGCCCAGGGCGCCCTTGCGGTGGAAATGCTCGGCCCGGAACTCGGGCGGCAGGCGGTAGCGCTTTAGCCGAATGGTGCGGGCGTTGTAGGTCTGGCCGCCCTGCACGGCAAAATCCTTCACCACGCGGTTGAACATGGTTTCGTCGAACACGCCCTTGCGGGCCAGCAGCAGAAAGTTGGCCTTGTGCATGGGCGTGTCGTCGTAGAGCTTCACCCGGATGTTGCCCAGCCGCGTCTTTATCAGCACTTCGGAGCCCGGGTATTGGCGGCCGTAGGCTAGCAGGGCGGCGGGAGCGGTGCTATCGGCGAGGGTGGCCAGGTCGGGGCCGGGCACAGCGGGCTTGGCTTGGGGCGCGGCCGTGGGAGGCGGCGTTTGGTTGCAGGCGGCCAGCAACACCAGCCCGGCAAAGAGGAAGCGGTTCATGGCCGAAAATACGCTTCCGGCGGTTTTGGGGCCCACTTAGCGTACAAAAATAAGCGGCGCAGCAATCGCAGAACGTTCTGCGATTGCTGCGCCGCTTCTCTGCGCGTAAAGGCCGGCCTTAGCTCGTGAGCACCTCGTCACGGCATAGCCTTGCCGAGGCTACTCGCCCTTCAGCTTCACTTTTTCGCTGCCGTCTTTGCCTTTGGTTTTTACCTTCACCTTGTCGGTGGCTGGCGTGGGGGCGGGGGCAGCGGCCGGCGCTGAGGCGGGTACGCCGTCGGGCGCTTCGGTGGCGGCCGGTTCGGCCATTTCCTTGGCCGACTTGATTTCGTCGGCGGTTTCTACCTTTTTCACCTTCTGCTGGGCCAGCAGCAGCTGGTCCTGAGCCAGGGTGTTTTTCTTCCAGGCCGAGAGCTCGGTGCTGAGCTTCTCCTTTTCTTCTTTGGTGGGCTTGCTGGGCGTCATCAGCGCGTTCAGGTCGGGCTTGCCGGCGTCTTGCCAGGCCGTGAGCCACAGCGACGACACCAGCGTGGGCGCGCCCTTGAGGCGGTAGTCCACCATGCCGCCCACTTCCTTCTCGTAGGCATCGGCAAAGGCATCGGAATAGCGGCGCGAGGTTTTGCCGTAGCGGTGCGAGAACGTGAAGCGCACGTCGGGCTTCATGGTTTTCTCAATCTTGGTGGCCCGGTCAAACGTCTCACCCAAGAAGCCGTAGCTCTGCTGAATAACCTCCCAGATGGCCGCCAGCGGGTCCTTCACGTACTTGGCCGGCTCACCCACCAGCTTGTAGTCGTTGATGAACCGCTCGGGCAGCTGGCTTTCCCAGAGGCTGTGCAGGCCCTTCTGGTCGGTGAGCTGGCCGTCGTAGTTGATGGTGGTGTGCAGCGGCACAAAGGCGTCGCCCACGTAGTGGCTCAGCTCGGCCGAATACTTGATAATGGCCGTGGTGTCGCGCTGGCGGAAAGCTTCGGTGAGGTTGTCCTTCACTTCCATCACCACCCACGGCACGGTGCCATACTTCTTGAGCGTGTCGGGCTTGAATTTTTCCGCTGCCTTGTCGTATTGCCGGGGCATCTTGCCGAAGGGGTTGTCTTCGGAGTAGTGGTCCATGTCGATGTAGTGCTTGGGCGCCTCGGTGGGGTCGTCGTTGCGGCGCTCATCGGGCGCAGTGCTCTGGCGCACCAGGTCGCCCATGTGCCGGTAATAGAAGGCTTGCAGCGACGACGGCAACTCGTATACCGCCACCTGCGTGATGGTGCGGTGGCCGAAAAAACCCCAGGCGCCGGCAGTGCCGTGGGCAAGCATGAGGGCCGCAAGCAGCAGCGGCAGGATGGTTTTTTTCATGAAAAATGGAAAGATGCGAGGACCGGACACACTGGCCCTGCCCAAAGTTCGGCAATGCCCGGGACATTTGCCGTCCTTCGGAAATTTAGCCCTTTTGCAGGGGCAGGCTGGGAGCCCCCGGCCTTCGCGGCCGTGTATCTTTAGCGGCTCAGTTGCCGCTTTTTCCCTTTTGCTTATGTCGTTTGCTCGCTGGTCGTTGGTTGTTGTGGGGGCGTTGTTGGCCGGGCCGGTCAGTGCCCAGGCGTTTGCTATTCCGCCGGGCGCCTACCGCACGGCTGCCGCCTACCACCGCCGCCAGCCCGCACCGGCCGGCGTCGATGCATTTTACCCCGACAAGCACGGCATGGTAGTGGTGGTGGTGCCGCGCGGCTCCCGTACCGAAAAGTTGCGCGTGGCCCCCGACAGCGTGTGGGGCTATGTGTCGAGCAAGGGCCGTACGCGCCGGCTCTACCAAGGCGGCGAGTTTCAGCTCGAAGCCGCCGACACCCTGGCCATCTACACCAGCAGCGTTGTGCCGGGGGGCGGGGGCGGCAGCGGCCCGGCCGTGCTCACGCCCGGCGCCAACGCCATGGGGCCGTACTCGGCTCCGCGCTACTTTTTCAGCCGCGGCCTCACCGGACTCATTTTTCCGCTCACGGCCCGCTACCTGCGCGAGGCCTACGGGGCCAGCAACCCCATTTTTGTGTCTTCGCTAAGCAAAATCCGGCCCGACCAAAGCCTGACCGACTTCGACCGCAAAACCGGGCTGTTCCGCGTCACCCGTCTCTACCGCGAAGCGGGCGGGCGCTAAGCAGCGGTGCTGGCCTTTCGGCCCGGGCGGGTGCTGCTGGGCTGGGCGGCCACGGCCGCCACTTGCCGGCGCTCCAGCAGGTCCATCAGCTTCTCGTAGATGAGGGAAGCCGCCTGCTGGCGCAGCTCATCGGCGGTCCCGGTCAGCTCGGCCCGGTACTCGTGGGCGTGGCCGTCCAGTAAGATGGTTACGAAGGTGGTGCCCACCGGCTTGTCGGGCGTGGCCGAGGCGCCGTCGCCGCACAGGCCCGTCACGGCCACGTGCACGTCGGCGGCCGGCAGGTGCTTCTGCAGGCCCAGGGCCATTTCGTTGGTGGTTTGCTGGCTCTCGGCCGAATAGGTGGCCAGGGTTTCCTTTTTCACGCCCAGCAGCTTCTGCTTGGCCTCGGTGTGGTACGTCACCACCGAGCCCAGCAACACTTCGCTCACGCCCGTGGCCGGGGCCAGCTGCGCCGCCGCCAGGCCGCAGGTGCAGCTTTCGGCCAGGGCCAGGGTGAGCTTGTGTTTGAGAAACTGCTGAACGAGGGCTTCGACGTCGGGTTTTTTCATGGCGCAAACAGGTGGGGCTTGGCCACCGCATACGCCCCCGCCGGCTGCCGGGGTTGCGGCCCAGCTTATTAGCGCCTACCGCTTAAGGCCTAAAAATAAGGCAGGTTGAGCTTGAATGGCCGCCGCGGGCGCGCTATTCCTGGCGGTACGTCACGCCGGCTTTCATCACAAAGGTGGGCTGCGTCAGCACCGCCACGTCTTGCAGCGGGTCGCCGGCCACGGCCACGATGTCGGCGTATTTGCCGGCTTCCAGCGCGCCCAGGTCGTCGGGCTCGCCCAGCAGCTGGGCGGCGTTCAGTGTGGCCGCCCGAATGGCTTCCAGCGGCGGCATGCCGGCCTCTGTCATGTAACCGAACTCCTTGGCGTTCTGGCCGTGGCGGTACACGCCGGCGTCGGTGCCAAAGGCCACGCGCACGCCGGCTTTGTAAGCCCGCGCAAAGGTGCCCTGCATCTTGGTGCCCACGTTCAGCGCCTTGGCGGCGATGACGGGCGGAAAGTAGCCGGGGTGCGTGCGCGTGGTGTCGGCCACCGACTTGCCGGCGATGAGCGTGGGCACGTACCAGGTCCTGGTTTTGGCCATGAGCTTGATGGCTTCGTCGTCCATCAGCGAGCCGTGGTCGATGCTGGTCACGCCGGCCCGCACGGCCCGCTTGATGCCCTCGGCCCCGTGGGCGTGGCAAGCCACGGGCAGGCCCAAATCTTTGGCCGTTTGCACCACGGCCCTTATTTCTTCCTCCGTGTACTGGGCGCCGGTGCCGTCTTTGCTCAGGTCGAGCACGCCGCCGGTGCTGGCAATTTTGATGAGGTCGGCGCCGCGCTTGAACTGCTCGCGCACGGCCTGGCGGCACTGGTCGGGGCCGTTGGCGAGGTTTATCGGGTGGCCGGCTTTCTGAATCTGGTCCTCGTTCAAGCCATCGGTTTCATCCATGTGCCCGCCGGTGGCCGAAATGGGCATTCCGGCCGAAAAGATGCGCGGGCCAGGCACCAGCCCCTGCGCCACAGCGTTGCGCAGGCTGGTGTTCACGCCCGTGCCGCCGCAGTCGCGCACGGTGGTAAAGCCGGCGCGCAGCGTGGTCAGGGCGTGTCCTTGGGCCCGAAAGGCGATGTCGGCGGGGTTGAGGGTGTAGCCCTCGCGGAAGGTGTTGCGGCTCGATTGAAATTCCAGGTGCACGTGGCAGTCGATGAAGCCAGGCAGCACGGTGCGGTTTTCGAGGTTGATGATTTTATCCTGCGCGCCGCCCGCCGCGGTGTAGCCGCTTTGAATGGCCACAATTCGGTCTTTTTCTACCACAATCGTTTGCTGGCTCAGCATCTTGCCGCTTCGCACGTCCAGCAGCTTGCCGCAGTGCAAGTAGGTTTTTTGGGCAAAAGCGGGGGCGGTGGCCAGCAGAAAAACGGCCGTGGCGAGTGTGTGAATAGAGTGGCGCGTCATACGTTTGTGTGAATGAGCTGCCAAGGTACACCCGGCCGCCTTACTTCAAATCCACCGCAAACCAACCCCCAACCATGACCACGCAAGAAGAATTTGACGCCGCCAGCCAGCGCGCCCAGCAGCTGCCCAGCAAGCCCTCCAACATGGTGCTGCTGCAGCTCTACGCCCTCTACAAGCAAGCCACCGAAGGCGACATCAGCGGCGACCGCCCCGGCGGCTTCGACTTCAAAGCCATTGCCAAATACGACGCCTGGAACGGCCTGCGCGGCACCAGCAAAGACGCCGCCCGCCAGCAATACGTGGAGCTGGTGAACGAGCTGGCCGGATAAGCGTAACGCACACCGTCAGCACGTCATGCACCTCTTGCGTCTGCGCAGCCGAAGCAGCTCTACCGTGCTAGTAATTAGGTGCTAATGCGGTAGAGATGTTTCGGCTGCGCGGGCGCAAGAGGTGCGTGACGTTCTTTTTTCATCTCCCACAACCCCCGCCATGGACATCTCCCGCAAAAAGCCTTCGTACCCGCTCACCCAGGCCCTGCGCGAGTACCTGCGCGACTACGACCGCGACGTGGCCCTGCCCGTGGCCTACGCCGACCTGCGCCGCTTCAGCAACTCCTTCCCGCTGCTGGACCGCACCGGCAAGGACACGCTCTGGCAAACAGTCTATTTCGAAGGCCCCGAAATGCAGGACCTCAGCCGGGGCCTCACCGAGGTGTACGCGCAGCTGAAAACGGCGGGAGATATGTCGTTCACGCAACACCTCGTGGCCGACCGCATCGACTACTGCGAGTTCGGCAACTCGCAGCCGTTTCGGGTGCGCATCGTGAACCGCTTCAACGACAACTACGACTACTTCTACGTGAAGCAGGCCGACGCCTCGCGCCTATACGGCCTGGAACTGGAGCACTTGCTCTCGCCGAATTCCATCAACTTCTTGGTGAGCGGCGACACGCTGATTGAAGAGCACATCGTGGGCATTCCCGGCGACGATTTCATTGCCCGGCACCTCACGCAGCCCCACCTCAATCAGGTGCGCATCGCCAAGGAGTTTGTGAAGTTCAACGAGCGCTGCTTCGTGCGGCTGCTGGGCGACATGCGCGCCTACAACTACGTCATCGCCGTTACGCCCGACTTCGAGGACGAGCAGTACCGGGTGCGGGCCATCGACTTCGACCAGCAGAGCTACGAGGGGCGCCGGAGCATGTATTTGCCGCGCTCCTTCAAAGACAACGCCCCGGTGGTGGCCATGTGCGCCGCCCTGCTCAAGCCCGAAACCGTGCGCCAGTACCAAACCGAAGAGCGCGCCCTCATGGCCGGCCGCGCCCGCGCCGAGCGCCACCGCCTCAAGTCCCTGCTCGATGTGATGCGCTCCCACGAACTGGCCCCGCCGGACAAGGTGGAACAGCTCAAAACCGAGCTCAACCGCTACCACCACACCCAGGCGTTCGACGCCTGCGACTCGATGGGCGACCTCGTGCGCCTGCACCTGTGGGTGATGCTGGCCCCCGGCGCCAAGCCGGCCGCCGGGTAGGCAGAGGAATCGTTCGCTGGCCGTGCGCCTGCCCAGCCTCGTGGACGAGTTGCCCGAACCGGTGGCTCAGTACAAAAAAGCTCGCGTCATCGTACACGCCAGTCACGGCCCGAAAGCGGGCCTGAAAAAGGCGTAGGACTTGCCTGATAACTAAACTAACACCGCCGCTGGCCACCCGGTGCGGCAGTACCCTGCCCCGGCCGCCGCCGAGGCCGTGCTGGACTTGCGCGGGCTGCCCGCCGGGGTGTACGTGCTGCGCTGCGGGCAGGTGTCCCGGTGCCTAGTGGTGGAGTGGGGGACCGGCTTCGGTGCGGGATTTCAGGCAGAGTATTTGCTTCTGGCCGCGGCATGAAACACCCGTTACGCTACTTCCTGCTGCTGTTCGCCCTGAGCCTTTCCGCCCTGGCGCGGGCCGCCACGCCCTCGCTGGCCGCGGCCCTCAACCCCGACGGCACCCTAAAACCCGGAGCAGCCGGTTCGTTCGACGCCCGCCAGTTTCGGATGCGCACCGCCTCCGACGGGCGGCCCGTGTTTCGGCCCGCGGGCGTGGCCGGGACCGGGGACGAGCGGTGGCAAGATGGCCTGGGCCTGAACGGCGCCGAGCGGCGCATCAACACCGTGGTGCGGTCCGGCAACGACATCTACGTGGGGGGCGCGTTCCGGCTAATTGGTGACATCGCGGCCAACTACGTGGCCCGCTGGAACGGCACGGCCTGGAGCCCCCTGGGCACGGGCGCGGCCAACGGCACCGACCGCGAAGTGCTGGTGCTGGCCGTGGCCCCGAACGGCGACGTGTACGCGAGCGGTCTGTTCAGTCAGGCCGGGGGCGTGCCGGCCAACGGCCTGGCCCGGTGGAACGGCACCGCTTGGAGCCGCCTGGGCACCGGCGCCGCCAGCGACCTCGACGGCTTTGCCACCGCCCTGGTGGTGGCCCCGAACGGCGATTTGTACGTGGGCGGCACCATTACCCAGGCCGGGGGCCTGCCGGTCAACAACGTGGCCCGCTGGAACGGCACCGTCTGGAGCGCCCTCGGCGCCGGCATCAGCTTGGGCAGTGGGGGCGGGCGCCCCGTTACCGCGCTGGCCGTGGCTCCGAATGGCGACGTGTACGCGGGCGGTAATTTTGCCGAGGCCGGCGGCTTACCGGCCAACAACGTGGCGCGCTGGAACGGCACCGCTTGGACCTCCCTGGGCGCGGGCACGGCCAACGGGACCAACGGTGGCATTTACGCCCTGGCCGTGGCCCCCAACGGCAACCTGTACGTGGGCGGTTTCTTCACGCAGGCGGGCGGCGCCCCCGCCGGCAACGTGGCCCGGTGGGACGGTGCCGGCTGGACCTCTTTGGGCACGGGTACCACCAACGGGGGCGCGGCCGTTGAAACGCTGGCCCTGGCCGCCAATGGCGACTTGTACATCGCCGGCAATTTCACGCAGGCCGGAGGCACCACCGTGAGCCGGGTAGCCCGCTGGAACGGCACGGCCTGGAGCGCCGTGGGCACGCCCCCCGCCAACGCCATCGGCACCACGGTAAATGCGCTGGCCGTGGCCGGCAACGGCGACCTGTACGCTGCCAGCACCAGCGCCAACTCCATTGCCGGGGCCGCCGCCTACTACCTGCTCCGGTGGAACGGCACGGCCTGGAACACCGTGAACACCGGCCTGAACGGCGTGTTCGGCATTACCTATAATCCCGCGATTTATGCGCTGACGACGGCCTCCAACGGCGACGTGTATGCGGCCGGCGACCTCCGCATGGCCGGCAGCGCCGTGGTGAACGGGTTGGCCCGCTGGAACGGCACCACTTGGAGCGCTGTGGGCACCGGCGCGGTCAACAACACCATCCGGGCCGTGGCGGTGGCCGCCAACGGCGACGTGTACATCGGCGGCGCCTTCACGCAAATCGGCTCCGCCGCCATCAGCTACGTGGCCCGGTGGAACGGCACGGCTTGGAGCAGCTTGGGCTCCGGCGCCGCCAGCGGCGTCAACAACGCCGTGAATGCCCTGGCCCTGGCCCCCAACGGCGACCTGTACGTCGGCGGTACGTTCACCCAGGCCGGGAATGTGGCTGCTGCCTTCATCGCAAAGTGGAACGGCACTGCTTGGAGCACGCTGGGCGCGGCCTTCGCCACCGGCTTCGACGGCAGCGTGAGCGCGCTGGCCCTGGCCAGCAACGGGGACCTGTACGCGGGCGGCAGTTTCAGCCTGGCCAACGGCACCATCGCCAACCACGTGGCCCGGTGGAACGGCACGGCCTGGAGCAGCCTGGGGGTGGGCCCGGCCAACGGCATCGACGCCAC
The DNA here is from genome assembly GCF_016427455.1 of Hymenobacter miniatus. Lineage (NCBI taxonomy): Bacteria > Pseudomonadati > Bacteroidota > Cytophagia > Cytophagales > Hymenobacteraceae > Hymenobacter > Hymenobacter miniatus. The sequence continues at coordinate 190,589 of NZ_JAELXR010000002.1, read as the reverse complement.
CGTGAATGCGCTGGCCGTGGCCGCCAACGGCGATGTGTACGCGGGCGGCGGCTTCACGCAGGCCGGCGGGGCGCCGGCCAACCGCGTGGCCCGCTGGAACGGCACCGCCTGGGCGCCCATCGGCACGGGCGCCGCCAACGGCACGAATGGCAGCGTCTCCGCGCTCAGACTAACCGGCAACGGCGACGTGTACGTGGGCGGCAATTTCACGCAATTCGACGGGGTGGCGGCGGCCCGCGCCGCGCACTGGGACGGCACTACTTGGGGCCCACTCGGCACCGGCCTCGACGGTAACGTTACCGCCCTGACCGTGGGAGTCAGCGGCAAGGTGTACGTCGGCGGGGCCTTCACCGGCGTTGCCGATGGCAGCAAGGTCATGTCCCGCTTCGGCATCTACGACCCCAGCGTCCCGCTAGCTGCCCGCGGCGCGGCGCAAGCTGGTTTCGCGGCTCTGTTCCCCAACCCAGCCCACGGCACAGCCACGCTGCGCCTGTCCGCCGGCGCCCCCCGCCAGTCCCTGACGCTGACCGACGCGCTGGGCCGGGTGGCGCGTTGCTACCCAGCCCCGGCCGGGGCCGAGGCTGTGCTGGACCTGCGCGGCCTGCCCGCCGGGGTGTACGTGTTGCGTTGCGGCCAGGTATCGCAGCGCTTGGTGGTGGAGTAGGGGCTTTCGCAAAAACGAAAAAGCCCGCTGGCCAAATAGGTCAGCGGGCTTTTTGCTGGAGGCGGTGGGCTACACAACCGGCTTGGGCGCGGGCAGGTCGAACGCGGTGGCGTCGTGCTCGAAATGGCCTTTGTGCGAGCCGTCGCAAAAAGGCTTCTGCTTTGAGAGCCCGCAGCGGCAGATGCTGATGCGCTGGCGGCCGCCGAGGCCGTAGGGGGTGCCCTGCGCGTCGACGAGTTCGATGTCTTCGCCCTCCACGCGGAGGGAGCCATTGGAAAGGACGGTGAGTTTGGTGGCCATGGGTTGTTGGTTGAAAAAGGTAAATTATAGCGTCTTGCGCATGATGTAATCGTTCATGAAGTAGGGCCCGATGGGCACGTCCACCTCGCGCTGCCGCGCAAAGCCGCGCCGCTCGTAGAAGGAGATGGCGGGGTTGTAGCGGTTCACGTTCAGGTCCAGGAACTGGCCGCCGGCGGCGCGGGCGGCGTTTTCCACCGCCTCAATGAGGTGCACGCCCAGGCCCTGGCCCTGGCGGGTGGGCAGCACGTAAATCTTGTGCAGTTTGTAGCCGTTGTGGCCGTCCTCCTCGGCCGGCAGCGGGCTGAACGACGCAAAGCCCGCCGGCTCGCCGTCGACATACGCCAGCAGGAAAGAGTGGTGCTGCTCGGCCATCTGCCGCTTCAGCGAGGCTGGCGTGTAGATGACGCGGTACATGTACTCAATCTGCTCGCGCGAGATGATGAAGCGGTAGGTGGGCTCCCAGGTGGCTTCGGCCAGGCCGATGATGGTGGGAATGTCCTGGAGCGTAGCGGGCTCGATGCGCGGCGGCGCGAGTTGGGCGTCAGAAGTCATAAGCGGCAAAACACGAAATTGCGGCGAAAAAACCGAAACCGGCCGCCCGTTTCATACGGTTGGCGCGCTCCTTGCGTTAAAACCGCCCATTGCACCACCTTTTTCGCCTCACCATGAAATCTGCCTCCCTCTTTTTTCTGTTCGTTGCCGCCCTGCCTTTCGCCGGCCAGGCCCAAAACGCGACGCAGGAAGAATTGTTGAAGCGCGGCGAACTCACTGGCTCGCGCCCCACCAGCAGCCTGCCCGCCCAGGCCCGCGCGGCCTCTGCCGCGCGCCGCCAGTCTGCTTCCGACCCCGTGCAGCAGCACTTTCTCAACTCTGACGTGAACCTGGCCCAAACCACGGCCGACCAACTGCCCGACCTCTACGAGCGGTTTATTGCCACCACCCGCGACGAGCGCCGCCAGTGGAACGCCCAGCAGTGGGAAGCCGCCGCGCAGGTCCTCGCCCGCCTCAACCAGCGCTACGAGCAAGTGCGCACCGACCTGCCCCTCGAAGAGCGCCTGCGCATCCGCAGTTTCCAAGGCGAGTTCCACACCCTGCGCAGCGCCCGCACCGTGAAAGAGAAGCTGGACTAGTCCAGCCGGGCCGACTGGTTGGCCCGCTGCTGCACCAGCCAAGCCATGGCCGTTTCCAGGTCGTCGAACTGCTCGATGGCCAGGTGGGGTTTGAGCGCCGCAATGAACTCGTGGCTGGCAAACTGGTTTTCGCGGTCGGGCGAAAACAGGTAGGCCATGGCCCGCACCCCGGCGCTCAGGGCCTGGGGCAGCCACTCGTAGAGCAACCAAGGCAGGGCGTCGCTCCAGTCGCCGCCGGTGTCGCTCTTGTCGTTGAGAATGAGTGAATAATGTAGCTTGTCGCGCCACTGCGCTCCTTGCTGCACCCCGCGGATGAGCTCGGCGCCCGTGAGCTGCCCGTGCCAGCGCACGTACAGCAGTTCATGCTCGGGGTAGTAAAAATATTCGGCCAAGGGCGCGCCGTGGCCATCCGTCAGGCTCAATAGTTGGGTAGGGGCGGGGAAGTGCATGGCAGGAAATTACAACCATTTCACCGGTAGTCCCAAATATATACGATGATGAATAGATAAGGTGATGTACAGCCCCGCTGCTACCTTTGGGGTTCTGCTTTTCTCTCGTCTTTTTCGTTCGTAGCGCATGCACATCGCCATCGTCGGCAACATCGGGGCTGGTAAAACCACGCTGGCCCACAAACTGGCCCAGCATTTCCGCTGGGAGGTTTTCCTCGAAGACGTGGACGACAATCCTTACCTCAAGGATTTTTACCACGACATGCCCCGCTGGGCGTTCCACCTGCAGGTGTATTTTCTCAACGGCCGCTTTCGCCAAACCCAGCGCATCAAAGAGCTGCAGAAGGCCGGCCGGGGCATCATTCAAGACCGCACCATCTATGAAGACGCCCACATCTTCGCGGCCAACCTGCACGAGTCGGGCCTGCTCGAAACTCGCGACTACAACAACTACTACGCCCTGTTCGAGTCGATGATTGACCTGGTGGCGCCGCCTGACCTGCTGCTCTACCTGCGCGCCGACCTGCCCAAGCTCGTGAGCCAGATTGAGAAGCGCGGCCGCGACTACGAAAACAGCATCAGCATCGAATACCTCAAAAGCCTCAACGAGCACTACGAGAAGTGGATTAGCACCTACACCGCCGGTCGCTCCCTCATCGTGGACGTGAGCGAACTCGACTACGTGCGCAACCCCGAAGACCTCGGCACCATCATCGACAAGATTAATACCACGCTGTTCGGTCTGTTCTAAGCGCTCGGCCGTCGTCTGAACGAGTACCCAGGAGCGGCGCTCCGGTTCAGCGGAACGATTTCCGCTGGGCCGGAGCGTTGCTCAAGAGTATTATTGTTTCCCTGCTTCCGGCAGCGCTTCGTTAAAGAAATCTACCAGCGGCCGCGCCGCCGCAATAGCGGCCACTATCTCGGCTACAAACCCAGGCGCCAGTACCTCGGCATCGGTATAGAACCGGCCGGCGCCGAAGGATTTCAGCCGCAGCCACGCCAGGTCTGGGTCGTCGGCCGCATAGCCGCGCGGCGGCCGGGTGAGCTGCGGGCCGGTGGTGTCAAGCCCCTCGGGGAAGTAGCGCAGCAGCTCCGGCGCCTGCCGCAGCCGGTGGAAGGCCTCGCCGTTGTAGTGGATTTCCTGCCGAATGGCGGCCAGCATCTCGGGGGTGGGGTGGAAGGTGCCCGCCCCCAGCCAGCTCTTGCCTTCGGGCTGAATGGCCAAAAAATACCCCGCCCGCGGCGCGTGCCGCCCGCCCAGCTTGAGGCCGGCGCCCATGCGCCGCTTGTAGGGCTCCGGGTCGCGGTGTGCGCGGTCGTTTTTGTGGAGGCGAAACATCACGTCGCCCGTGGTGAGGTTGGCCAGGTCGGGGTCGGTGGCGGCTACGCGAGCCAATACTTGTCGCACCAGCTCCGTGCAGGCCGCGCGGGCCCGCTGGTACTCGGGGCGATGGGCGGCCATCCAGGGCGTGTTGTTGTTGGCCGCCAGCTCGGCCATGAAATGCAGCAAATAGTCCAGTTCCATGCAAAAGCCCGGCGTAGGGCCGGGCTTAGCACAACGCGGCCGCCAGCGCAGGAGTTGCAGCGGAGCCTATAGCAGAGCTTATAGCAGAATCCGCGCCGGTTATTTGCGGCTGAGTACCGTCAGGGCATCGCCCACGCGCAGGCGGCCGTGGCCCGGACCGGTCACGTTCTGGCCGAACAGGGCGCTGTTTTCAGCCTGGCGGTAGGTAGCCAGGGTGCGCAGCGGGTCGCCCACCGGGCTTTTTTGGGCCGTGGCTTGGTCGATGGTCGTCAGCACGCAGCGCCCACAGCCCCGCACGGCCCGAAAGGGCAAATCACCAATTTGGAACTGCTCCCATTGGTCGTCCTCGTAGGCCGCACCGCCGCCAAACACCAGGTTGGGCCGGAAGCGGTTCATCGGCACGGGGTGGGATAGGCGGGTATTCAGGTCGGCCAGGGCCGCTTCGCCCAGCAGCAGAAAGGGGTAGCCGTCGGCAAAGCTCACCAACTGGCCTTCGGGGTTGAGGGCCGGCTCTACATCGCGGCGCACCATGTCCGACATGTACACCAAGCGGCAAGGACGGCCCACGGCTTCCGTGAACCACTCATCGGCTTCGGGCGTGCCGCGCCACGCCCACAGAATGTCGTCCCACACGGTCACAAACAGCGTCCGGTCAGGCGTTGCCTCAAACGGAATGAACAGCGGCAGCAGCTCCGGCCGCTGCCGGTGCGAAATCAGGAAGCCATTGTAGGCGGGCGTCACGGCCAGCAACGCCAGCTCGGGCTGTTGTCGCTGCGTCATGAAGCGGTTGCGCTCATCCACCAGCAGCCAGCGGCGGTCGTGGCGCAGCCCGCGCGGGGTCACGTCGGCCTCCGCCACGGCATAGCCGCCGAGGGATTTAACGGGGTAGAGGTACAGGCCAGTGAGGGTGAGCGGTGCAGACATGGCACAAAAGTACCGGCGCCGGGCCAACCCTGGGCACCGGCTATGCGCGTTGGCGGGTTATTCCACCACCAGCAGGTCGGCAGCCCGCACAAAGGCCACCTTGCGCTGCCATTCCACCCGGTACCAAATGTCTTGTCGGCCCAGCACGGGCAGGCGGTCGCCGGTGGCCGCGGTGCTCAGCCAGGCCGCGCCGGCGCTGGGCCCCGCCATCAGGGCCGCCCCCGCACGGGCCACCAGCCCCGTAGGCACGGGCCGCAACCATTGCAAATAGGCTGCGAGCAGGGCCACGTAGGCCGCATAGCCCAGCCAGGCGGCGCGGCCCGCCCGGCGCCACAGCAGCCACACGGCTCCCACAATGGCGCCGCCCAGCAGCGCCTGTAGCCCGGGGTAATAATAGCGGTGCGCCTGTACGCGCAGCTCCTGCTGCCAAGTGGCTGGGTAGCCCACCAGGCGGTGTTGGGCCGCCAAGGCCGCCATTTGGCGCCACGTGCGCACCCGCGGCTGCCGAGCCTGCGCCATGCTCAGGTATAAAAGTGCGGCGGGGTAGTGCCCCAACTGCTGCTGCGCATAGGCCAGTTTCAGCAATAGCTCGGACGATACCTGCCGCTGCCGCCACACTTGGCGGTGGTATCCGGCAGCAGCTGCTTCAAACCGGCCCGCCGCAAACAACGAGTCGGCCTGACGAAGGCTCACGGCAGGGTTGACGGCTGGAGCCTGCAAATTTTTTTTTGCGGCCGGGTTCGCACCCAATACCCAGAGCGGCAGGAGGATTAAACCGATTAAAAGGGGCCGCCGAGCGAAAGAGAATACTTTTTTTTGAATCAAGGTTGTGTAGTTCGGGAGCTGGTAGTACTTTTGTGCCACCAAAGAAGGAAACGCCCTTCCAAGGTGCAAAGTACGATTCTGTAGCTCAGCTGGTAGAGCAGTACACTTTTAATGTACGGGTCCTGGGTTCGAATCCCAGCGGGATCACAGCAAAGCGCCCCATTCTGGAAACAGGATGGGGCGCTTTCGTTTTCGGTCGGTCCAGTTGCAGCAAGTTCCGAACGCGTAGCTCCAATCCAACAACAAGGCAAACGAAAAAAGCCCCGCAGAAACTTTCGCTGCAGGGCTTCTTAATTATGGGAGCAACCGCGGCTACTTCAACAGTTCGTGTAGCACGGTTTGCATGGAGATGGTGCGGTTGCCGGCTTCCTGGATGATGAGCGAGCCGGGCGCGTCGAGCACGGCATCAGACACTTCCACGTTGCGACGCACGGGCAGGCAGTGCAGAAACTTGGCGTTGCTGGTCAGGGCCATGTGCTCGGGGGTGAGCATCCAGGCGGGGTCGTTTTGCAGCACCTGGCCGTACTGGAGGTAGCTGCTCCAGTTTTTGGCTTGCACGTAGTCGGCGCCTTCCAGCGCTTTGCGCTGGTCGTACTCGATGCGGGCGCCTTTGGTGAATTTGGGGTCGAGCTCGTAGCCCTCGGGGTGGGTGATGACAAAATCAACCCAATCGATTTCCGAGAACCAGTCGCAGAAGGAATTGGGCACGCACTGGGGCAGGGCGCGCACGTGCGGCGCCCAAGTGAGCACCACTTTCACGCGCTCCTTCTGCTTGGTTTCGGCCACGGTGATGAGGTCGGCGAAGGACTGCAGCGGGTGCAGAGTGGCGCTTTCCAGGCTGATGACGGGCACAGTGGCGTACTGCAGAATCTTGTTAAATACGACTTCGCCGTAGTCCTCGGCCTTGTCCTTCAGGCTGGGGAAGGTGCGCACGCCCAGCACGTCGCAGTATTGGCTCATCACTGCGATGGCGTCCTTGATGTGCTCCTGGGTGCCGCCGTTCATCACCGCGCCGTCGGCCATTTCCAAGGTCCAGGAGTCGGCGCCAGCATTCAGCACCCAGGCTTGGGCGCCCAAGTTGTAGGCCGCCTTCACCGAGCTGAGGCGGGTGCGCAGGCTGGGGTTGAAGAAGATGAGGCCGACGGTTTTGTTGCGCCCGACGTGCTGGTAGCCGTAGGGGTTGGCCTTGATTTCCAGCGCTTGCTTGAGGAGGGCGTGGTAATCGCCGGCGTCGGCGAAGGAGGTGAAGTTTTTCATTCGTTTGTATCAGGAAAAAAGAACGTCATACTGAGCCCAAGCGCAGCATCTTCCACAAACCAACTCTGATTGCGTGGCAGAAATGCTTGAGCTGTGCACAGCATGACGTTCTATCGAGATGTGTTTTTGGTGGGGATTAATGATTACATCGCCTTATACTCGTTCCAGCTCTTAATCTTCAAGTCCTTCATCTCCAGCGTGCAGAAGGCCTGAATAAAGGCCTTTGCCAGCCGCGCATTCGTCAGCAGCGGCACGCCGAAGTCGATGGCGGTGCGGCGGATTTTGTAGTCATTATCCAGCTCGCCTTTCGACAGGTTTTTCGGGATGTTGATGACCAGGTCAATTTTCTTGTCCTTCAGGTACGTCAGCACGTTGGGCTCCTGCATTTCATCGGGCCAGTAGAGCAGGCTGCTGGGGATGCCGTTTTCGGCGAAGAAGCGGTGCGTGCCTTGCGTGGCGTAGATGGTGTAGCCTTTCTTCACCAGCAGCTCCGTGGCCGACAGCAGGGCGACTTTGGAGGTGAGGGGACCGCCGGAAATCAGCACCGTTTTCTGCGGGATTTTGTAGCCCACGCTCAGCATCGATTTCAGCAGGGCTTCCTCGGCGGTGTCGCCTAGGCAGCCCACTTCGCCGGTGCTCACCATATCCACGCGCAGCACCGGGTCGGCGCCGGGCAGGCGGGTGAAGGAGAACTGCGGGGCCTTCACGCCCACGTAGGGCAGGTCGTACACCCGCTCGCTGTCGTCGCGCTCCACTTTTTTGCCCAGCAGCACCTGCGTGGCCTTCTGAATCAGGTTGTGGCCCGACACTTTCGACACGAAGGGGAAGCTGCGCGAGGCGCGGATGTTGCACTCAATCACCCGGATTTCGCCGTTTTTGTCCAGAAACTGAATGTTCAGCGGGCCGCTGATTTCGTAGCGCCGGGCAATTTTCTCGGCGATGACTTTCAGCTTGCGGATGGTGCGCACGTACACCTTCTGGGGCGGGTAGTACATGGTGGCGTCGCCGGAGTGCACCCCGGCAAATTCCACGTGCTCGGAAATGGCGTAGCTAACGATTTCGCCCTTGTCGGCCACCGCGTCCAGCTCAATTTCCTTGGCGTCCTGGATGAACTCCGACACCACCACCGGGTATTCGGCGCTCACTTCCACGGCCGTTTGCAGGAAGGCGTCCAGCTCGTGGGGGTTCGATACCACGTTCATGGCCGCGCCCGACAGCACATAGCTCGGCCGAATCAGCACTGGGAAGCCCACTTCCTGCACGAATTCGTGCATGGCTTCGAGCGAAGTCAGTTCCTTCCAGCGGGGCTGCGCAATGCCCAGCTCGTCCATGATGCTGGAGAACTTGTGGCGGTTTTCGGCCTCGTCGATGCGGGCCGGCGCGGTGCCCAGGATGGGCGCTTTGGCCTCGGCCAGGCGGGTGGCGAGGTTGTTCGGAATTTGCCCGCCGGTGGAGAGGATGACGCCCTCCGGCTGCTCAAACTCCAGGATGTCCATCACCCGCTCAAAGCTCAGCTCCTCGAAATACAGCCGGTCCGACACGTCGTAGTCGGTCGAAACGGTTTCGGGGTTGTAGTTGATGATGATGGTTTTGTAGCCTTCGGCGGCGGCCGTTTGCACGGCGTTCACGCCGCACCAGTCAAACTCCACCGACGAGCCGATGCGGTACACGCCCGAGCCCAGCACCAGCACCGACTTGTCGGTTTCGGGCTCCAGGTCGTTTTCGGTGCCGTGGTAGGTGCTGTAGAGGTAGTTGGTTTTGGCCGGGAATTCAGCCGCCAGCGTGTCAATCTGCTTGATGACGGGCAGCACGCCCAGGGCCTTGCGGCGGGCACGCACCAGCAGCTCGTCGGCCTTCACATCGCCTTCGCCCAGCAGCTTTACGGCAATTTGCTGGTCGGAGAAACCGGCTTTTTTAGCCTCGCGCAGCAGCTGGGTTTCCAGGCCGTCCACGCCGTTGCTGCGGCCAGCGGCCAGCTTCTTGCCTAGCTCAAAAATGGTGAGCAGGCGCTGCAAAAACCAGTGGTCGATTCTGGTCAGGTCGTGGACTTGCTGCAGCGTGTAGCCAGCCTCGAAGGCCAGGTTGATGGCGAAGATGCGCTCCTCGTTAGGCTCGCTCAGGAGCTTGTCAATCGTCGCGTTGTCCACGGTTTCGGGCTTGTTGGCCACGAAGCCGCGCTTGCCGGTGTCCAGCATCCGCAGGCCCTTCTGAATGGCTTCCTCGAAGGATTTGCCGATGGCCATCACCTCGCCCACGCTCTTCATGGCCGAGCCAATCTGCCGGTTCACGCCCTCAAATTTGCCCAGGTCCCAGCGCGGCAACTTCACCACCACATAGTCCAGGGCCGGCTCGAAAAACGCCGAGGTCGTCTGCGTTACGCTGTTTTTCAGCTCCGACAGCGAGTAGCCCAGGCTCAGCTTGGCCGCCACGAAGGCCAGCGGGTAGCCCGTGGCTTTCGAGGCCAGCGCCGAGGAGCGGGAGAGGCGCGCGTTCACCTCAATCACGCGGTAGTCTTCCGAAACGGGGTCCAGCGCGTACTGAATGTTGCACTCGCCCACGATACCCAGGTGGCGAATGGTCTTAATGCCGATGCTGCGCAGCTTGTGGTACTCGCGGTTGCTGAGCGTCTGCGACGGGGCCACCACGATGCTCTCGCCGGTGTGGATGCCGATGGGGTCGAAGTTCTCCATGTTGCAGACCGTGATGCAGTTATCGTACTGGTCGCGCACCACTTCGTACTCCACTTCCTTCCAGCCTTTCAGGGATTCTTCCACCAGAATCTGGTCGGAAGTGGTGAAGGACTTTTGGGCCAGGGCCCGCAACTCGTCCATGTTGTTGGCGAAGCCGCTGCCCAGGCCACCCAGCGCAAACGCCGCCCGCACGATGATGGGGAAACCGATTTTCTCACCGGCGGCCAGGGCGTCTTCCATCGTCGTCACGGCCACGCTACGGGCCGTGAGCACGCCAATCTGGTCGAGCTTGTCCTTGAAAATGTCCCGGTCCTCGGTGTCGATGATGCTCTGCACAGGCGTGCCCAGTACCTTCACGTTGTATTTCTCGAACACGCCGGCGCGGAACAGGGCCACGGCGCAGTTCAGCGCCGTTTGGCCGCCAAAGGCCACCAGAATGCCATCGGGCTGCTCTTTCTTGATGACTTCCTCCACGAAGAAGGGCGTCACGGGCAGAAAGTACACGTCGTCGGCAATGTTGTCCGACGTTTGCACGGTGGCGATGTTGGGGTTGATGAGGATGGTGCGGATGCCCTCCTCTTTCAGCGCCTTGAGGGCCTGGGAACCGGAGTAGTCGAACTCGCCGGCCTCGCCGATTTTCAGCGCGCCAGAACCAAGGATGAGGACTTTGTTGGGTTTGTTCATTTCGTATTGTGCTGGCGGGGCGTTGTTCCCCCGGCCTTACTCTTCACCAAGAGGAGAGCTGGATGTTAAATGTTAAAGCGGGACGTAAGCTAGAAAGCTAGTTTTCCGCCTTTCTCAAGGAAGAAAACTAGCTTTCCGGTCTAGTTTGCGGTGGCCTTATATTCTTCTACCGCTTTCAAAAAGTCATCAAACAGGTATTCGGTGTCTTCTGGTCCGCCGGCGGCTTCGGGGTGAAACTGGGTGGAGAAGAAGGGCTTGGTCTTGTGCTTGATGCCTTCACAAGTGCCGTCGTTCAAATTTTCAAAGAGCATTTCCCACTCGGCCGGCAGCGTGGCGGTGTCCACCGCGAAGCCGTGGTTTTGGCTGGTGATGAAGCTGCGCTTGGTGCCCGTGAGCAGCACCGGCTGGTTGTGGCTGCGGTGGCCATATTTCAGCTTGAAGGTGTCGGCGCCGGCGGCCAGGCTCATGAGTTGGTTGCCGAGGCAAATGCCGAAGATGGGCTTGTCCTGCTGCAGGGCCGTTTGGAGGTGGCCGATGGTGGCCTCGCACATCTTGGGGTCGCCGGGGCCATTGCTCAGAAACAGGCCGTCGTAGTCGATTTTCGTGAAATCGTAGTCCCAGGGCACCCGAATCAGCTCCACGTCGCGCTCCAGGAAGCAGCGGATGATGTTGGTTTTGGTGCCGCAGTCCACCAGCACGATTTTGTGCTGGCCGCTGCCGTAGTGCTGCACCTCGGGCTGGCTCACCTGGGCCACCAGGTTGTCCTGGTTGGGGTCGTGCAGCGGAATGTCGTCTTCGGCCACGATTTTGCCCAGCATGGCGCCTTTCTCGCGCAGCTTCTTGGTGAGCATGCGGGTATCGACGCCGAAAATGCCGGGAATGTTGTACTCGGCCAGCCAGTCGCCGAGGCTCTTGGCGGCGTTCCAGTGGCTGTGCTCCTCGGAGTAGTAATTGACCACGAGGCCGGCAATGTGAATTTTGTCCGACTCGAAAATCTTCGAAATCGACTCGTACAACTCCTCGCCGGGCACGCCGTAGTTGCCCACCATGGGGTAGGTGAGCACCAGAATCTGGCCGGCGAAGGACGGGTCGGTGAGGTTTTCGGGGTAGCCGGTCATGGCCGTGCTGAACACCACTTCGCCCGCGGCGGAGGTAAATGCGCCGAAGGAGGAACCTTGAATTTCGGTGCCGTCTTCGAGGACTAGTTTGACCAATTTCGTGTTTTCCACTGTGTTGTTGTAGTTAAAGACGGATTGACGGCGGCCTGTTTCAGCCGTTTTCTATTCGTGAAATTTTACTACCCGCACGCTGTCACCGCGAAATAGAACCTGCATGGTAGCCGATGAGTCTGCCCCAATGTTGTAGTCCATCACCAGCAGGGAGTCGCCGTTCGACTTCTCCCAGTAAACCGAGTCCGGCGTAGCCAGGGCCTTAACAACCTGCTGCCGCGTCATGCCTTCTTTCACTCGATTTACGCGTTGGTACACCTGGTAGGCTTGGGCAAAATATTTTATGTAGAGCCCGTACCCGATGGACAAGAAGCAGCACACGATGATGACAATGGTTGAGGCTTTCATCGGCCTGGGGTCAAAGCAAATTCAACATGGTGCCGCAAAGATGCGTCTCCGCCGCAGATGATTTAGTCGAGTGCCGAGGCCTGCGGGACGGCTTCCACCATTTTTCCCGTCAGCGCATACAGCGCTTCTAGAAACCGGTCGACCTCAGCTTTGGTAATATTCAGGGGCGGCAGCAGGCGAAGGACCGTTGGGTCAGACGCATTGCCCACAAAAATATGGTGCTCCGAGAGGAGTTTGTCGCGCACGTCCTTGATGGGGAAATCGTATTTGATGCCCACCATCAGGCCGCGGCCCCGGATTTCTTCGGCGCCGGCGTTGGCTGCTAGCTCCTGGCGCAGGTACTGGCCCAGCTCGGCGGCATGGGCTACCAGGGCTTCTGCCTCGATAACTTCCAGCACGGCCAGCGCAGCGGCGCAAGCCAGGTGGTTGCCGCCAAAGGTGGTGCCCAGCAGGCCATAGGAGGCCTTCAGGTGTGGCGCAATCAGGATGCCGCCGATGGGGAAGCCGTTGCCCATGCCCTTGGCCACGGAGATGATGTCGGGCCGGATGCCGGCGTGCTGGTGCGCGAAAAATTTACCGCTGCGGCCGTAGCCGCTCTGCACCTCGTCGGCGATGAGCAGCACGTTGTGCGCGCCGCACAGCAGCGACAGCCCCTGCAAAAACTCGTCGGACGGCATGATGATGCCGCCCACGCCCTGAATGGGCTCGATAATCACCGCGCACACATCGCCGCCGTGCAGGATTTCGGCCACCGCCTTCAGGTCGTAATCGACGAAGCTGATGGCGTGGCCGGCGTTGAAAGGCGCGACAATTTTCGGGTTATCGGTGGCCGCCACCGCGCCCGAAGTACGGCCGTGAAACGCGCCTTTGAACGCCACCACGCGGGTTTTGCCGGTGTGGAAGGAGGCCAGCTTCAGCGCATTCTCGTTGGCTTCGGCGCCCGAGTTGCACAGAAACAGCGCGTAGTCTTCGTAGCCCGACACCTGGCCCAGCTTGTGCGCCAGCTGCGTCTGAATTGGAATCTGCACCGAGTTGGAATAGAAGCCGATGTTTTGCAGCTGCTCGGTGAGGCGCTGCACGTAGTGCGGGTGGCTGTGGCCGATGGAAATAACGGCGTGGCCGCCGTAGAAATCCAGGTATTCCTGGCCCTGGTCGTCCCACAGCTTGGCGCCCAGCGCCTTCACGGGCGTGATGTTGACGATGGGATAAACGTTGAAAAGCTCCATGGTTATAGGGGAGAATTATCTTTATGCAGATTTAATCGAGCATAATTTCAAGCTCGCTTGAAACATTGGTTGTGTTTAGCTCTCTGTAAAATTCCTTATTAAGTATGATGGTGCACATCGCATCATAGCTTCTGAATAGAATCGTCTGATTTTCTGATTCTATATCCATGTGGATTCCCTTTTCAGCTACTTCCTCTTCTTCTGCTTTTTGAATTACAGCATCTCTATTCTCATCCGTAATCAATATCTGCCAATCACCAGCATTGTCAACTAGAAGCGAGCCAAAAGTTGTCTTGATGCCAGCCCAAGAGTCGCTTGAAATATGCCAGATAGAACCAGTTGGAACGCATCGGATTATTTCGGAGAGAAGACGGATTTCGCTAGACATGATTTACGGTTTGCTATTACACTACAAAAGCCCCGCCTTCAAATTCAACCCCGTCGTTTCCGGCAGCCCGAACAGCAAGTTCATATTCTGCACCGCCTGGCCCGACGCGCCTTTCACCAGATTATCAATCACCGAGGCAATTAATAACTGCTTGCCCTGCTTCTGCACGTGCAGCAGGCATTTGTTGGTGTTAACCACCTGCTTGAGGTGAATTTCCTTGTCCGAAACCGTAGTGAACGGCGCTTCAGCATAAAACTGCTTATACAGCTCTCGAGCCTCGTCCTGCGTCAAATCCGACGGCGTGTAGACGCTGGCGAAAATGCCCCGCGAGAAATTGCCGCGGTAGGGGATGAAGTGCATCTCGGTTTCCGACTGCGGCTGCAGCTGCGCCAAGCTCTCGCCGATTTCGCCGAGGTGCTGGTGCGTGAAGGGCTTGTAGATGGACACGTTGTTGGTGCGCCACGAGAAATGCACCGTTTCCGACAGGCTCTGGCCCGCGCCGGTCGAGCCGGTGATGGCCGACACGTGGATGTCGTGGGTGAGGCGGCCGGCCTGGGCCAGCGGCAACAGCGCCAGCTGAATGGCCGTGGCGAAGCAGCCCGGGTTGGCAATGCTCTGCGCCTGCTGGATACGGCTTTTGTTCAGCTCCGGCAGACCGTACACAAACTCGCGGCCTTCAAACTCGGCATCGGCGTTCAGGCGGAAGTCGTTGCTCAGGTCAATGATGTGCGTGGTTTCGGGCGGGGCGTTTTTCTGGAGCCACGCTTTGGAATTGCCGTGGCCGAGGCACAGAAACACCACGTCCTCATCGCCGGCCAGTTCGGAGGCAAACACCAAATCAGTTTCACCCACCAGGTCGTCGTGCACCTGGTACACGGGGTTGCCCGCGTTCGAGGAGCTCACGATGCCGCTCAACTCCACGAACTCGTGGTGCAGCAGAATGCGGATGAGCTCGCCAGCCGTATAGCCGGCGCCGCCCACGATACCGGCCTTAATTTTCATCGTGCAGGCTGTTGCTAATCTTCAGCTGGTTGCCGAAAATCTTGATGAAACCTTTTGCATCGCGCGAATCCCAGGCGTTGTTTTCCTCGCCGTAGGTGGCCACTTTCGACCGCATCATGTCGTATTTCGACTCCACGCCGAGCAGGTCGAACTGGTAGGGCTTGAGCTGCACGAACACCTTGCCCGACACGTGGTTCTGCGACGAGGTGAGGAAGGCTTCCATGTCGCGCATCACTGGGTCGAGGTACTGCGCTTCGTGCAGCAGCGTGCCGTACCAGTTGGCGATGTAGTCCTTGTGCAGCAGCTGCCAGCGCGTGCTGGTGTGCTTCTCCAGCAGGTGGTGCGCCTTGATGAGGATGAGCGGCGCGGGCGCCTCAAAGCCCACGCGGCCCTTGATGCCCAGAATGGTATCGCCCACGTGAATGTCGCGGCCCACGGCAAAGGCCGCGCCCAGCTCGTTCAGCTTCTGAATCAGGGCCACTGGCTCCAGCGTTTCGCCATTCAGCGCCACGGGCTCGCCCTTTTCAAAGGTGATTTCCACGCGCTCCGAATCCTGGCGCTGCAACTGCGACGGATAAGCACTTTCCGGCAGGGCCTCGTGCGAAGTCAGCGTTTCGACGCCGCCTACGCTGGTGCCCCAGATGCCCTTATTAATGGAGTATTTCGCCTTCTCCCAGCTCATCTCGAAGCCCTGTTTTTGCAGGTACTCAATCTCGGCCTGGCGCGACAGTTTCAGGTCGCGGATAGGCGTGAGGATTTCCGTTTTGGGCGCAATCACCGCAAAAGCCACGTCGAAACGCACTTGGTCGTTGCCGGCGCCGGTGCTGCCGTGCACGATGTAGTCGGCCTCGTTGGCCCGCGCATATTCGGCAATGGCCAGCGACTGGAACATGCGCTCGGCGCTCACGCTCAGCGGATAAGTGTCGTTCTTCAACACATTGCCAAACAGCAGATAGCGCAGGCAGTCTTGGTAGAAGCGGGTGGTCACGTCAATCACCTCGTGCTTCACCGAGCCCAACTCGTAGGCGCGCTTCTCGATGGCGGCCAACTCCTCGGCCGTGAAACCGCCGGAATTGACGATGACGGTGTGCACTTCCAAATCAAGCTCGCGCGACAGATACACGGCGCAAAAAGAGGTGTCGAGGCCGCCGCTATAGGCGAGAATGGCTTTTTTCTTCATTATTACTGAGCAGAATCGGTTTCAGAGGGAGTAGGGGCGGGGTCGGTGCCGATGGGCAACGGCGGCGTGATGTGCGCAGCAAAATCAGGCACTTGTACCTGCACGAGCTGCTTTTCGGGCGTGTCGTAGAGCATGCCGGTGCAGAGGCACATCTTGCGCTCGTTCTCCATCAGGATGCCGTAGTTTTTGCAGCTTTTGCAGCCTTTCCAAAAGTCTTCGCTGGTGGTGAGCTCCGAGAAGGTGACGGGCTCGTAGCCCAGGTCGGTGTTGATTTTCATCACGGCCAGGCTGGTCGTGATACCGAAAATCTTGGCCTGCGGGTACTTGGTGCGCGACAGCTCGAACACGGCCTGCTTGATGGCTCGGCCCACGCCGCCCTTGCGGATTTCGGCGTTCACAATCAGCCCCGAGTTGACCACAAACGTCTTGTCGTCAAAGGTTTCGATGTAGCAAAAACCAGCCAGTTCGTCGTCGACGAAGGCGATGATGGCGTCGCCGGTTTCCATCTTTTTGGCTACGTAGGCCGGCTCGCGCTTGGCGATGCCCGTGCCGCGCGTCTTCGCCGACTCGATGTACCACTGGCATAATAATTCAGCGTACTGTGCGTCCGCTGGCGTTGCAACCCGAATTGTCATTGATTGAGGAAATACTTAGGGATAGATACGCGGCTGTCCGGAAACCCGCTGTATACGGGAAACTCCTGCTAAAGCCCAAACCTGTCTGTAAGTGTGAGCGGATACTAGCCCGGCTCAAAAGGGCTGGCCAAGGGGCCAACATGCGGCTGTTGAAGCCGCTAGGGTCGTCGAACCAGTGCGCAAGCGGTTTCGCACACGCCGGCTACTCCCGGCCAGGCGGCGGGGGCGGGCAAAGTGAACAAGGAAACCGAACGGGTCATGGCAAAAATGAGGCGATTCGGCGCTGTAACGAAGCCGAGAACCAAGTGGTTCAAATCTGGCGCAAAGGTAAAAGGCCCTACTTTTGCCCGCAACATTTCTGTGTTATTTTTTGACTGGGCCTCCGTGCACCGCGGGCCAACGCTAACGTGAAGGGTTGATGAATTCGGTAGTAAAAATATTTAAAATAGGCGGCGGCATTATTGACCACGAAGCCGAATTGCAGGAATTTCTGCGATTGTTTTCCGGCATTAGCGGCCCGAAAATATTGGTGCACGGCGGTGGCAAAGGCGCCAGCGACATGCTGCGGCAATTGGGCATAGCGCCGCGCATGGTAAACGGCCGCCGCATCACCGACGCCGCCACGCTGGATTTGGTAACGATGTTTTACGCGGGCAAAACCAACAAGCAAATTGTGGCCACGCTGCAAATGCTGGGCGTCAACGCCTTGGGCCTGACCGGCGCCGACGGCAACGTTATTCAGGCCGTGAAGCGCCCGGTGCGGGAAATCGACTACGGCTTTGTGGGCGATTTGAGCGAAGCCAGCGTGAATACCAACATGCTGCACCAGTTTCTGGCGCTGGGCCTCACGCCGGTGCTCTGCCCCATCAATCACGACGGCCAGGGACAATTGCTAAATACCAACGCCGATACCATTGCGGCCTCGGTGGCCAAGGCTTTGTGCAAGCAGTACGAAGTGGAGCTGCATTTCTGCTTCGAAAAACGCGGCGTGCTGACGGATATTACCGACGAAACGTCGGTAATTCCAAAAATTAATCTAGCCGATTACGCATTGCTGAAGGAAAGCGGTGTAATTGCCGACGGCATGCTGCCGAAGTTAGAAAACGCATTCGACGCGCTACAATTCGGGGTGGAAAAAGTAATTATTGAGCATGCGCTTTACATCGACGACACGCTTCATACCACGCTATGCCTGACGTAATAACCGAATTGCGCGATGCTGCCGTGGCGTTATTGGTTCAACTGATAAAAACGCCTTCGTTTTCGCGGGAAGAATCTGGCACGGCCGCCCTGATAGAAGCGTTTCTGAATGCGCACGGCGCAACGCCGCACCGGCGACAGCATAACGTATGGGCTTTCTCGGAGAACTTTGACGCGCAGAAGCCCACTATTCTGCTCAATTCGCACCACGACACGGTGAAGCCCGGTGCGGGCTGGAATTACGACCCTTTTGGGGCAGTTCTAGAAGGCGATAAATTAATTGGCTTGGGCAGCAACGACGCCGGGGCGGCGGCGGTGAGTCTGCTCGCCACGTTTCTGTATTTTCGGAATAAGCCAAATACATTTAATTTAATTTGCGCAATAACGGCGGAAGAAGAAATTTCCGGCGCTAATGGCATCCGCAGCGTGCTGCCGGAATTTGGGAAAGTTGACCTGGGAATAGTAGGAGAGCCCACCGGCATGCAACTGGCCATTGCCGAAAAAGGCCTGCTGGTGCTCGACGGCGCCGCGCATGGCAAAACCGGCCATGCGGCTCGCGACGAAGGCGAAAACGCCCTCTACAAAGCCCTTGATGACATCCAGTGGCTGCGCACTTATCAGTTTCCGAAAGTGTCGCCGCTACTGGGTCCGGTGAAAACGACCGTGACGCAGATTAGCGCCGGCACGCAGCACAACGTGGTGCCCGACCGCTGTCAATTTGTGGTCGATGTGCGCACCAACGAACTGTACAGCAACCAGGAAGTGCTGGAGATAATTCGGGCAAATGTGCAGTCGGAAATAACGCCGCGCTCCACTCATCTCAATTCTTCCCGCATCAGCGACCAACATCCGCTTATTCGAAAGGGAAAGGCCATGGGCAAACAGATGTATGGCTCGCCCACGCTGTCGGACCAGTCGATGATGCCGTTTGAAACCCTCAAAATGGGGCCGGGCGAGAGTGCCCGCTCGCATACACCCAACGAATACATTTTGCTTAGTGAAATTGACGCAGGCATTCGGGATTATATCGCGCTGCTGTCGGATTTTACTTTCTAAGTGAAACGAATTACTACTTCGCGTTGCTCGTATAGCATCCGCGAAGTAAAGCGCTGCTGCATCTCATTGCGGCGCAGCATGACGCTCTGAACTGATTTAATAGACAGGAACCATGAAAATTTGGGAAAAAGGATTTTCGGTAAACGACACCATTGAGAAATTCACGGTGGGGCGCGACCGGGAATTGGATATGTATCTGGCGCCGTTTGATATGCTGGCGTCGAAGGCGCAGGCCAATATGCTGGCCAAAGCCGGTTTGATTTCTGACCAAGAGCGGCAGCAATTAATTGCCGGATTGGATGAATTGCTGGCGCAAGTAGACGCGGGCACGTTTACCATTGAGGCTGATTTTGAAGACGTGCATTCCAAAATCGAGCATTACCTCACCGAGAAGTACGGCGACGCCGGCAAAAAAATACACACGGCCCGCTCGCGCAACGACCAGGTGCTAACGGCCATTCAACTGTTTCTGAAGGATTACACCGAGCGCATTGCGACGAAAATAGTGGCGTTGGTGCGCGTACTGGTGCAAAAGGCTGAGGCGCACCATGCCGATTTTCTGCCGGGCTACACGCACTTTCAGGCTGCCATGCCGAGCAGCTTCGGGCTGTGGTTTTCGGCGTATGCCGAGCATTTGCTGCTGGATTTGGCGCTGTTTGAAGCGGCCCATACCGTGGCCGACCAGAATCCGCTGGGCTCCGGCGCGGGCTTCGGCAGCAGCTTTCCGATAGACCGCGAAATGACGACCCGCGAAATGGGCTTCGGCAGCGTGGCCGTGAGCAGCGTGGGCGCGCAAATGCTGCGCGGCAAAACCGAAAAAACGCTGGCGTTTGCCATTGCCGGGGCGGCGGGCACGCTGGGCAAAATGGCTTACGACCTGGTGATGTACAACAGCCAGGATTTGGGCTTTGTGACGCTGCCGAAGGAATTCACGACGGGCTCCAGCATTATGCCGCACAAGAAAAACCCCGACGTGTTTGAGCTGGTGCGCGGCCACGCCAACCGCCTGCAGGCGTTGCCTAATGACATTATCCTGGCCACCAGCAACCTGCCCAGCGGCTACCACCGCGACTTTCAGCTGCTGAAAGAATTGCTGTTCGGGCCCATGGTGCAGTTTGCGGACTTGCTCGATATTCTCCTCTTTGCCTTACCCGAAATCAAGATTAAGCCGGGGGCAATTGAGCAGGAGAAATACGACGCTATTTTTTCGGTGGAAAATATCAACCAGCTTATCATTGCCGGGGTGCCGTTTCGCGATGCCTACCAGCAGGTGGGCCGCGCCGTGGAAGACGGCAGCTACGTGCCGCACCGCGAATTCCAGACCACGCACCTCGGCAGCATTCACAACCTGGGCCTGAAAGAAATTGCGGCCAAAGTGGAGCGCTGGCAGCGGAAAAGCAGGCTTTTTACTGCGTAAAATTGGCCATTCACGCCGCTGTTTAAAAATGCATTATGAATGACATGATGTCGACGGCTTACCGTCTCCGGATGCTGTGGCGTGTGGCGGGGTTGCTGCTGGTGCTTGTGCTGCCCTTGACGGGCCGGGGCCAGGGCCTGCGCGTGCAGGTGCGCGACTCGGCCCGCCACGAGCCCCTGATTGGTGCCAGCGTGGCGGTGCCCGGCACGGGCGTGGGCGCCGCCACCGACGTCATGGGCGCGGCCGTGCTCGACCCGGCCCCGGCGCCCGGTACGCGCCTGCGCATCAGCGCGCTGGGGTTTCGGGCGCGGCTGGCAGTGGCGCCCGCGGCGGGTGGTGCGCTCACGGTGCAGTTGGCGCCCAGCGCCGAAGAAATTGACGAAGTGGTGGTGACGGCCACCCGTACCAACTCCCGCATCGAAGACCTGCCCACGCGCGTGGAAGTGCTGGGCCTGGAGGAGCTGGAGGAGGAAAGCAGCATCAAACCCGCCAACATTGCGGGCCTGCTGGGGGACTTTGCCGGCGCTCAGATTCAGCCCACGTCGCCCACCACCGGCAACGCCGACCTGCGCCTGCAGGGCCTGCCGGGGCAATACACCCAAATTTTGCGCGACGGCGTGCCGCTGTACGGCGGGTTTGCGGGCTCCTTTGGCCTGCTCACCATTCCGCCGCTCGACTTGCGGCAGGTGGAATTGATTAAGGGGTCGAATTCGACGCTGTACGGGGGCGGCGCCATTGCCGGCCTGGTGAACCTGGTGAGTAAAACGCCCACCCTCGACCGGCCCAGCTACGCCCTCAGCTTCAACCAAACCACCCTGCGTGAGAGCGACCTGACCGGTTTTGCAGCCAAGCGCGGCGCGCGCTGGGGCTATACCGCGTTTGTGGGCCTTGTTAATCAAAAGGAAAAAGACGTGGACGGCGACGGATTTGTGGACGTGCCCCGGGCCCGCAGCATCAATCTGCACCCGCGCCTTTTCTTTTACCCCAACGCGCACAGCCAGCTGGCGCTGGGCTACAACGGCACGGCCGAGAGCCGCCGCGCCGGCGACCTGCAGGTACTGCAGCGCGGCCCCGACATCGCCAGCGGGCGGCTGTTCTACGTGGACAACACCAGCCTGCGCAACACCGTGGACCTGCTGTATGTGAACGACAGCGTGGCGCGGGGCGCCCTTACGGTGAAGGCCACGGGCACCGACTTTGTGCGCGACGTGAACACGCCAATCGCCAGTTTCACGGCGTTCCAGACTACGTATTTCGCCGAAGTCAATTACCGGCACGGCTACGGGCGGCACACGGTGGTGGCCGGCCTCGATGCTAACGGCGAGCAGCTGGGCTCGTTCAACCGCAGCGCTACGCCGTTGCGCAGCCCGTACCGCTACGCCACGGTGGGCGCGTTTGTGCAAGACGACTGGCGCCTGCTGCCGGCCCTCAACCTGCAAACCGGGCTGCGCTACGACCACCACAACCAGTTTGGGGGCTTTTTGCTGCCGCGGGTGGCCCTGCTCTACAAAGCCAGTCCGGCCGTGACGGCCCGCCTCAACGGGGGCCTGGGCTACCGTGCGGCCGTGCCCTACATCAACAGCCTCGACGAGCGCGACTACCCGCTGGTGCAGCCCCTGCGCGGCGTGCGGGCCGAAACGTCGCTCGGTATCAACGGCGACGTGAATTTCCAGCGCACCTTCGCCGGCTTCGATACTCCGCTCACGCTGAACGTGAACCAGTCCTTTTTCTACACGCGGCTGGCCGACCCGCTGGTGCTGAACGGCAGCGGTTTTGCCGGCCCTAGTGGGCAGAACTTTCTCACCTGGCAAAACGCCGCCGACCCGCTCTCGACGCGCGGCCTGGAAACCTACGTGCGCCTGCGGGCCGATAAAACCGAGCTCTACCTGGGCTACGTCTTTACCGATGCCCGCCAGCAGTACGACGCCGTGAACGAGCGACTGCCCTTGTCGGCCCGCCACAAGTTTGCCGCCGTGGCGCTGGTCGATTTTGCCGAGAATTTCAACGCCGGGGTGGAGGCCTCCTACACCGGCCAGCAGTACCTCTCCGACGGTCGCACCACGCCCGGCTACCCGCTGTTTGCGGCCATTGTGCGCTACCACACCGAGGCCTGGACGGTGGCCCTGAACGGCGAAAACCTGCTCGACTACCGCCAGACGCGGCGCGAGCGGGTGGTGAGCCCGCCCCTGGGCAACCCTGTGTTCAGCGAGCTGTGGGCCCCAGTGGAGGGCCGCGTCATCAACCTGTCGGTGACGTGGCGCTGGGTGAAAGGCTAGCTCAGGCCCAGGCCAGCACCACGGTGCCCGCCAAAATGAGCCCCGCACCCAGCGCGCCGCGGGCCGAAAGGGTTTCGCCCAGAAACGCCACCGCCAGCGCCAGCGCCAGGGCCACGCTCAGCTTGTCGACGGGCGCCACGCGGCTCACGGGGCCCAGCTTCAGGGCGCGGAAATAGCACAGCCACGACGCCCCCGTGGCCAGCCCCGACAGCACCAGAAACAGCCACGTGCGGCCCGACAGCGCCGGCAGCCCCGCCGTGGCCCCGCGCGCCACGGCGATGCCCCAGGCCAGCAGCAGGATGACCACCGTGCGAATGGCGGTGGCCAGGTCAGAGTCGACGCCTTTGATGCCGATTTTGGCAAAAATGGCGGTGAGGGCCGCGAAAAGGGCCGAAAACAGGGCGTAAGGAATCCAGGGGGCCATAAGAAAGCCAGCGTGAGGGCGGGCAAGGAGCTGCCCGTAGCTGAGCCTACGCACAACGGCCCGCAACCGTCGGGCCCCGCGGCTAGTACTAGCCCAGGCGGAGCCATTATGCCGAGTTTGCTGTTACCTTTTTACCTATGCCCGAATCTGATTCTACTTTCCGCCGGCCCGACCTGCTGCGCCTCGACTACGACACCTACCGGGCCCTGCCCGCCGTGGCCAACTCCGACCTCTCGCGCCTGCGCGATGCCCTCGACGGGCGCCCGCCGCGCCCGCAAACCAGTGCCGCCGACGGCGCCCTGAGCTTCGGCACGGCCTTCCATACGGCCCTGCTCGAACCCAACGACTACGTGGCCGGCCAGCCCGGTCTCAACGACACGCTGGTGTGGTGGCTGGTGGACGGCGTGAAGCTCGACTCGCGCCTGAACGAGCTGCTGGCCGTGGGCCAGCCCGAAGTGAGCGTGCTCTTCACCGAGCCCCAGACCGACACGCTCTGCAAGCTGCGCGCCGACCTCATCGTGGACCACGCCGACCAGCCGTTCACCATCATCGACTTCAAAACCACCATGGCGCGCGACGCCGACCACTTCCTCTGGCAGTGCTCAGCCTACGACTACGACCGCCAGGCCGCCTTCTATACCGATGCCTTGCGCGCCGAGCGGTTCCTGCTGGTGGGCGTGCAGAAGGTGGAGCCGTTTGGCGTGTTTACCATCGAAGTGAGCGAGCAGATGCTGGCCGAAGGCCGCCAGAAATACCAGCGTCTACTGCGCCTGCTAAAGGCCCCCGCCACGGCGCCCGCCTACCGGGCCGAAGCTGTGCAGGCTGCCGTGGATGCACTCGGATTAGGTGCGGAAGAATCTTGAAATAAGTAAAACTGATATCCGTGGAGTAAGCACCGGTCTTGGGTTGAAAATTTGTGTGCAGCCGTTGTGGGTTAATCATTTTTAATGGTAACTTATTGATGTGAAATAAGATGGTTTTAATAATTGGGTGAATGGTTTGTAGAGTGCGTTGTAATATTGTTGCGCAATTTCGAGTTGGAATAGCGTAATAATATAATTTGTTCTCTTTTACCACTGACTCTTTTATATGAAACAATCTTTTATGCAATGCTTAGTTGGGGCGATGCTGATAAGCTTGGCGGCGTTGCCGGTTCGGGCGCAGTACGTCTTCAAAGACAGCCCCGACGCTTCTTCCAACGGCTTGGGGCCCTACTCGCAGAATTTTGACGCACTGGCGGGCACCAAGGCCACCTTTGGCAGCAATTCGACGCTGCCGGGCGTGTACGCCAAGTACGTGCTCGACACGGGGACCTTTGCGGGAGTGGAGTTGGAATCGTACACGCGAGCCGGCACGTCGGCCAAGCTGGGGCCCGACGACGGAACGGAGGGCGCCACCGCGGCGGGCACCGTCGACGCCGATGGCACCCCCCACGGGCCTTCGTGGTATCATTTCGGGGCTCCCGGCGGCACCGACCGCGCGTTGGGCGGCATTGCCGGCACCACCACCGGCTCGGGCAAAGGGTACGTGGGCATCCGGTTGAAGAACTCGTCCACGAAAACCATCGTGAACCTGGAAATTCAGTATGCGATGGAGCAGTGGTACAATTCGAGCCAGACCCAGGCTGCCAACGTGACGGTGGACTACCAGCGGACCACCTCGACGAACGCCACCATCAACTCGCTGATTGCGGGGACGTGGCTGCCCATCGCCGACTTGGGCGTGCCGGCACCGTCGACGTCGACGGCCATTGCGCCGCGCAACGGCAACGCCGCCACCAACCGCCGCGTGAAGCAAACCACGCTGGTGGGCATCAACCTGCTGGCGGGGCAGGAAATCATGGTGCGTTTCGGCTACGTGTTCAATTCGTCTACCAACGGCAACGGCCTGAGCGTCGACGACATCGTTATTACGCCGCAAACCAACATCTTTTATTCCTTGCCCGGCGACAACAAAAACCTGGACTCAAAGAACAACTGGGGCACCAACGTGAACGGCACGGGCACCGCGCCGACCAATTTCACGGCCGACAACACCATTTATTACGTGCAGGGCAACACGGGCTCCGCCGACCGCATCAACGGCACCTGGACGGTGAGCGGCGCCAATTCGAAAATTGTGGTGGGCACCCCGTCGTCGCCGGCCTCGCTTTACGTGAATGCCAACGACTTCATTCAGGGCACGGTGGACGTGGGCGCGGGCTCTACGCTGCAGATTAACCAGGTAAACAACAATCTGAGCCTGGGCGCGCTGCACCCCAGCAGCACCGTGGAATACGTGAACGGCGGCACCACCACCCAGAACGTGAAAGGCGCCAGCTACGGCACGCTCAAGCTGTCGGGCACCGGCCCCAAGTCGCTCACCGGCAACGTGCTGGTGAACGCCGGCCTGGCCTTCAACACCACCGGCGCGTCCATCCTCAGCCTGGCCGATTACAACCTGCTGCTGCTTAAAGGCGCCGCCCTCACGGGCCTGAACGGCGCCAACACCTTCTTCGTGACCAACGGCAAGGGCAGCCTGCAGCGCACCGTGTCGAGCGACGGCGTAGAAGTGCTGTTTCCGGTGGGCACGTCGGCCACGTCGTACACGCCGGCCCTGCTCAGCCAGACCCAGGCGCAGTCGGAAGACACCTACAGCGTGCGCGTGGCCCCGGAAGCCTATGTGCGCTACGCCAACGAAGTGGGCGTGGTGGGAACCGAAGCCCGCGACCGCAACGTGAAGAAAACCTGGTTCGTGGGCGAAGAGGTGAGCGGTAACTCCAACCTCACCCTCAAACTGCAGTGGAACGACGCCGACGTGGTGACGGGCTTTCAGAATTCGCTGGCCCACATCAATCACTACCTGAACGGGGCCTGGGACCGGTACACGGCCCAGCAGGGCGCTTCGGCGGGCACCGTGGCCAATTCGAGCGTGGTGTCGCGCACGGGCATCACCAGCTTCTCGCCGTTCGCCGTGTCGTCGCTGCCGAACGGCTCCCTGCCGGTGGTGCTCACGGCTTTTGGCGCTCAGCGGGCCGGCACGGCCGTGGCCTGTGCCTGGACCACGGCCACCGAGCACAACAGCCGCGACTTCACCGTGGAGCGCAGCCGCAACGGCCTTTCGTTTGAGCCGCTGGGCCGCGTGGCCGCGCAAGGCAGCAGCAGTGGCCCGCGCGCGTACCGTTTCGCCGACGAGCATCCGCTGGCCGGCCTGGCCTACTATCGCCTGCGCCAAACCGACCTCGACGGCACGGAATCCTTCTCGCAAGTGGTGGCCGTGAA
This sequence comes from Hymenobacter miniatus, assembly GCF_016427455.1. NCBI lineage: Bacteria > Pseudomonadati > Bacteroidota > Cytophagia > Cytophagales > Hymenobacteraceae > Hymenobacter > Hymenobacter miniatus. Next base: position 164,500 of record NZ_JAELXR010000002.1, on the reverse strand, counting down.
CGGCTCGGCAGCGGTTGGCATGCCCGCGGTGGTGCCCAATCCCGGCACCGGCCGCTTTGCGCTGGTTGACGCCGATGGCCAGCCCCTCGCCGGGCCCGCTGTGGTAATCAACACGCTGGGTGCCGTGGTACGCCGCGTGCCCGCAAGCCTGACCGGTGCCAGCAGCTTCGATTTGAGCGACCAGCCCGCTGGCCTCTATCTGGTGCAGGTGCCCACGGCCGCCGGCACCTACACGGTGCGCGTAATAAAGAATTAAAGCCTTTGTCGGCGGCAAAACCCCTTCTCACAATCGTGAGAAGGGGTTTTTTATGCGCAATGCAAAATACTTACTAATTAGTAAGTAAGTATTATCTTTGGGACCAGATGACAACTCAAGCTGCTCCTGGCGCCCTGGCGCCCGACACCCGCACCCGCATCCTCGACCTGGCCGAAAACCTGTTGCTGGAGCGCGGCTTCAATGCGTTTAGCTACCAGCACTTGGCCAAAGCCCTTGGCATGAAGCCGGCCGCTATTCATTACCATTACCCTAGCAAGGACGACCTGGGCACGGCCATTGTGGCCCGGCAGCTCCGGCGGCTGCGCAAGTGGCGCGACCTGCCCCGCGTGGCCGACCTGCCGCCTGCCGAGCAGCTCGAAGCGCTGTTTGCGGTGTACGACAACCACGCCCGGCAGGAATGCCGCGTGTGCCTGTTCGGCGCGCTGGCGGCAGATTTCCGGACCTTGCCGGCGCCCATGCAGGCCGAACTGCGCACGTTCAACGGCGAGCTGACGGCTTGGCTGGCCCAGGTGCTGGCCGTGGGCAAAGCCACCGGTGCCCTGCGCTTCGTGGGCAGCCCCTCGGCCAAGGCCGTGCAGGTGCTCACCACGCTGGCCGGCGCCCTGCAGGTGGCTCGCGTGCACGACGAAACCCCGTACCACACCATCGTGAGCCAGCTCCGCCTGGAACTGCTGGCCTAATGCCCGAACGGCTGCTCGGGCCGCTGCTTTTGTTTCACCTCTTTTTGCCTGCGCTATGACCAACACCTTCTCGCCCGCTCACGACTACTACCTGGCCGAAGAACCAGCCATTGCCCGGGCGCCGCGCGTGCGCTATCCCTCGCCGCCCGCCGGCCTGCGGCTGCTGCGCTGGCAACTCAAGGTGCTCTCGGCGGTGGCGCCGGCGGTGGCATTCCGCACGGCCTGGAAGGTGTTTTGCACGCCCCGCCGCCTGCCCGAAAAAAGCTGGGAGGCTCCCGCGCTGGCCGATGCCCGTCGCCGCGCTGTGCCCGCCGCTACCGGCTCCGTGGCCGTGTACGAGTGGGGTCCGGCCGCCGCGCCGGCTGTGGTACTGGTGCACGGCTGGGAGCACCGGGCCAGCTTTTGGCGGGCCTGGGTGCAGCCGCTGCTGGCCGCCGGCTACCGCGTGGTGGCCCTGGACGGACCGGCCCACGGCGCCTCGGGCGGCAAGCTGGTGACGCTAACGGACTTCGGCGGCGCGGTGCAGGCCGTGGTCGATACGGTGGGGGAGGTGCGCGCCATTGTGGCGCATTCGTTTGGGGCCGCGTCGGTGGCGGGCCTGCCGGTGCGGCTGCCCGGCGGGGCGCCCTTGCCGCGTTTGGTATTGATGAGTGCGCCGGTGGGCCCCCGGGCCGTGGCCGGGCGCTTTGCTGATTTCTTGCAGCTGCCGGCCGCGTTCGTGACACAGTTTGCGCAGTACGTGCAGCAGGCCACTGGCCGCTCCGCCGATTCTTTTGGCGCGGCAGTAGCTGGCCCTACGGCGGGCACCGAGCAAGTGCTGGTGCTGCACGACGAGGACGACGAAATCATTCCCTTTGCCGAAGGCCGGCACATTGCGGCGGCCTGGCCCGGCGCGGTGCTGCACGCCACCAAAGGCCTTGGCCACAACCGCATTCTGCGCGATGAAGCCGTCGTGCGGGCCGGGGTGGCCTTTATCGGGTAGGGCCGGAAGCCTGCGCGCCGAGCAGCCTCAGAAATGCTGGATATCTTGGCGGCGGAAAAGGCTCACCGCTTCCTTCCCCAATCTGGGCTTCCACTTTCCGGTCGTTTTATCATGCGCATTCTTTCTGTCAATGTAGGCCGGCCCCGCACGCTGGAATGGATAGGGCGGGGCATTACCACCGCCATTTTCAAGGAACCCGTTGCCGGCCCCGTGTCGCTGGAAGGAAACAACCTAGCTGGCGACCAGCAGGCCGACCTGCGCGTGCACGGCGGCCCCGATAAAGCCGTGTATGCCTACGCCAGCGAGCATTACGCCTACTGGGAAGCCGAATTGCAACCGGGCGCCCTGGTCGGCCCGGCGGCCTTTGGCGAAAACCTGACCACGGCCGGCCTGCTCGAACGCGACGTGCGCATAGGCGATGAGTTTAGGATGGGCACGGCCGTGCTGCGCGCCGCCCAGCCCCGGCAGCCCTGCTACAAGCTCAACCTGCGCTTCAACGACCCCGAAATGGTGTCGCGCTTCGTGGCCGCCGGCCGCAGCGGCATCTATTTCCAGGTGCTGCAGCCGGGCGTGGTGCAGGCCGGCGATGCCATCGAGCTAAGTGCCCGCTCGCCGTATGCCGTGACCATTCAAGACGTCACCGATATGTACTACGGCGTGCTGCAGAGCCCCGCGGCGGTGCAGGAGCTGCTCAGCATTCCGTATCTGCCGGCTTCGGTGCGGCGCCATTTCACGGCCGGGTGATGCTGCCTTGCAAGGGCGTGGGCTTAAATAGCGTCCACGCCTTCGGCCGCTAGCTGGCGCAGCACGTCGCGCAAGCCTTCGGCCTCGCCCATGAGCCGGGCCACGTGCTGCACGTAGTCCGCCTCAGCGCGGAGGTCGCGCTTGAGCTGGCGCAATTCGAGCTCCTGCTTTTTGCCCGAGCCCGTGACGAAGCCGTTGGGGCCGTACTTCAACTCGTTCATGGCCTGCTTTAGTTGGGCTTGCTGCTGCAGCAGGGCGCGGGTGTAGCGGGCCAGCACGTCGTCGGCCTCGGCGTCGGCCGGGCCCGATTCGGACAGCAGCTGCAGCAGCGCGTAGAGGTCGTCGGCCTCGTAGGCTTCGGTGATGCGCTGCATCTGGGCCGTTTTATGGGCTTGCTTTTCGGGGTCGCGCTCCAAGTCGGGGTGATGGGTGCGGGCCAGCTGGCGGTAGATGGTTTTGGCGTTGGATTCGAGCTGCTTCTGGTCGGCTTGGGCAGCTTCTTCCTGTTTGCGCTGCGCCTTGTTTTTGCGGCGGACGCGGGCGGCGGCCGCGGCTTGCTCGTGGGGCGGCAGGGTGGGGTCGGGGGTGTATTCCGGTGCTGGGTTGGCCTTGCCCGGCTTAGGCTCGGCCGCGTCAACATTGGTTGCGGCAGGCCGTCCGTGCGGCGCATACTTGCGGATGATAGCCTCCTCGTCCTCACCAAACCGGTCTTCCAGCGCCCGCGCATTGCCGAGTATCAGCTCCGTAATCTGCTGCTCCTCCAGGCGGCTGAAGTAGCCCAGTAGCAGGGCTTCTTCCAGCGGCGGAAACAGGCTGCGCCGCGCGGCTACCACCGTGGCGGCCGCCGGGCCTACCTGCTGCCAGTAGCGCCGGCGGGCTTCGGCCTGCTCGGCGCGCAGGTCGCGCAGCCGCTCGCGCAGGTTTTCCACGTCCAGAATGGCCTGTCGAAACGCCAACTGAGCCGGCGTGCCCGCAGGCGCTTCAGCAACCCGAACGGGTACCGTGATGGGGGAGGGGTGCGCAGAATCGGCTTTTTTCATCAATGCAAAGGTACAAGTTGCCCCGCTGGGTCGCCTCTGGGCAATGTCGCCGGGGTAGGCATTTGCCTTTTTACGGCCATAGCTCAAACGCCACCCGAAACGTGTTGCAATGCGCGTCCACGATGTCGGCCAAGCGCTCGGAGTAGCCGCCGCCCATGCTCACGGCCACCGGCAGGCGCCGGGCGTGGCACAAGCCGAGCACGAATTCGTCGCGTTGCCGACAGCCGGCGGGCGTCAGGGCCAGCTTGCCCAGCTTGTCGGTGGCCAGCACATCCACGCCGGCCTGGTAAAAGATGAAATCGGGCCGCACTTGCTCCACCAGCGGCGGCAGCGTCGTGGTCAGCAGCTGCAGATACCCGGCGTCGTCGGTGCCCAGCTCCAGCGCCACGTCCAGGTCAGAACGTTCCTTGCGCAGCGGATAATTGGCCCCGGCGTGCATCGAAAAGGTGAATACGCGCGGCTCGTGCTGGAAAATGGCCGCCGTGCCATCGCCCTGGTGCACGTCCAAATCCACAATCAAAATTTGCTTGGCCAGCCCGTGCGCCAGCAGGTGCGCGGCGGCAATGGCTTGGTCGTTGAGCACGCAAAACCCTTCGCCCCGGTCGGCAAAGGCGTGGTGGGTGCCGCCGGCCAGGTTCAGGCCCACGCCGTCGCGCAGGGCGTGCAGCGCCGATTGCAGCGTGCCTGCGCTGCTGCTCAGCGAGCGCCGCACCAGCTGCGGGCTTTGCGGCAAGCCCAGGCGGCGCACTTCGGCGGGGCTCAGCTGCAGGTCGCGCACCTTGTGCCAATACTCGGCGGTGTGCATGCGCAGCACGTCTTCCTCGGCGCACAGCCCGGGCTCGTAGAAATCCGCCGGCGCCGCAATGCCCTGCCACAGCAACTGCTCCCGAATCAGGGCGTATTTGGCGATGGGGAAGCGGTGCCCGGCGGGCAGTTCGAGGGTGTAGTGGTCGGAAGTGGCGAGGCACGGCATGTGGGCATAATACCCGTAATGCGTAGGCGAAGTTTATTGACTGCACTAACTCAGCTGAATTTTTTGCGCATAAACTCTGCTTAATTCAATCGTTTTTGTGGTTTGTGAAAAATATTTAAAAATTATTTTGAAAATAATTTGCGCAATAAAAATTAATTACAAACCTTTGTCGCACCAAAAGCAAACAACCATGTACCGCCACGAACTATTCACCAGCAATTCGGATAAGATGCAGCCCGGTCGGCTGCTTCCGCTCGGTACGTTTGCCTGATTTCAGTCCCCACTGAAACCCGACACCGCCCGAGCCCACAAGCTCGGGTTTTTTGTTGCCAGCCGGTTATCAACGGCTTACCTCACGAACCCATGCCCCATATCCGCCCCAGTTACCTGCCCCAGCAGTTCTCGAAACGGCCCGATGGTGGCCGCTGGAATCGGTGTGGCCGTGCTTCTCTTCTTTGTTGGAAACGCCGATAGCCTCGGCGTAAACCCCGCGAACCAGACAAGCCCGGCCCACAAAAAGCCGGGCTTTTTCGTGTGATTAATGCCCAAATAAAACGACGTTTTTATTTGACAGGAGAGGTGCGTATATTTCAAATTGAATTAACATTCAAATGCAGATTGACTAATTAATTAATCACAAATACTTGCCTTTACCATCCCGTTTTTTTCACGCTTAGTCAATTCGATTTTTTAACATGCGCCTCCACGTATTCAGCTCCGTCTTATTTCCGCCTGGGGCGGCACGGCCACTGCAAGTAGTGGCCGATTCTAAACACCGGGGCCGCTGTGAGTGGCCCCGAAACCGACAGAAATCGGGCTGCCGACTGCGTGCGCCCGCCTCCTTTTCACCTTCTAGCTAGGCACTGCCCGCGGGCAGGCCCCCGCTTTATGGCAAACCGTAACAAACCGATTTCGGCGGAAGCTTACCGCTGGAAACAGGCCGGTGTCGCGCTTTCGCGGCACGTCGACTGGCGCAATTGGCCCCAGTCTAAGCAAATAGAGTACATGTTTTCTTTTGGCTCGCCCCATGCGCTTTACGAAGCTTTGGGCGTCGATTCGGCCCTGGCGCAGCTATACGCAGCTTGCGTAGTGGGCCGCAGCAGCGCGGAGGAAGGCAACATGTTGGGGGCGTTGCGGGCCTTGGCAGCCAAACGCACCGGGTTGTTGCACCGCCCCGAACTGGCCCAAAACGTGGCGGCCCTCGCCGAGCGATACGCCAAGCGAGTGCGCGAAATAGCCGACTGGAAAGCCAGAACCAACAATGTATTCCGGCAGCTGACGAGTTTGGTCAGGCATTTATTCGACCCGTACGGCAACACACCGGACTGGCTGATTGAATCCTGGACGCGCCCGACGTTGGTGGAAGACGGCGTGAGCCTGCCCGATTTGACGGTGCACCTCGGACAGGGGCACTCGTTGCGCAGTTATCCTCGGTTGCCGGTACGCATCAGCAAACGACTGGAGCACGGCATGCGGGAAGCGCCCGCTGGTTGCACCTTCCGCGAGGCCCTGCGCTACGCCCAGCTCGCCGCCCGCGATGCGCTGGCGTGGTGGGGCCCATTGATGGAATCGCGCCTGGGCCGGGCTCCTTTGGTCGACGATGCCTTCTGGCTGAGCGTAGTGGACTTTTTCGTGGCCGCGCCCATGGTCGACCCGTGCCATTTTGGTCCCGTCTGCGACTGGATTCATCAGAAGCGCAGCGTCGGCATCGGGCCGGAGCCGGCCCAGCCAGGTTTCACGCTGAAAGGCCGCAGCATGGCTTCCGTGCTGGCTCACACCGAGCAGTGGCACCAAGGCCTGGCCCGGGAGCGCCGTCAGTCGGGCGGCGTCACGTCGCCCGATGTCGGCTGGGCTGGTTTGCCGGTGGCCAATTTCCAGGCCGGGCCGGTGCGCATCGAGCAGCTTACCACTGCTGGCCAGCTGCATGAAGAAGGAAACGCGCAGCGCAACTGTGTGGCTACTTATCTGCAATCGTGCCGCCAAGGCCGCTGCGGCATCTTCTCGCTAACCGTGGACGGCACTCGCGGCCTGACCATCGAAGTAACCGCGCACCGCACCGTGGTGCAGGTGCGCGGCAAATACAACCGCTGGATGACTCCGCAGGAGCACGTTTGGATAATGCAATGGCTCAACGAAGCCCGCCTGGTGCTGTCGAAACACGTCGGCATCGACTGGCAGGACTAACGCGCTGCAGTCAACTCAATCTTACACCATTTACATCCCACCCCTTCCATTATGCGCTTCAACTTCTTCTCCCGAAACCGCGCCCCCACCACCGTCAACCACGAGGGCGCGGCCGCCTTCATCCTCACGCCCCAGGTCGAGCTGTACGCGGCCGTTGCCACGGCGGCGCTCAGCGACCTGTTTTACGAAAAAGCCGACACCCGCCTGACGCGCTTGCGGGAGTTGGTGGCCAAAAACGAGCCGCTTTTCGTGGCCCAATTGGCGGTGTATGCCCGCGAAAGCCTGCACTTGCGCTCGGTGCCCTTGGTGCTGTGCGTGGAGCTGGCCCGCCTGCACCGCGGCGACAGCCTCCTGAGCCGCCTGGTGGCGCGGGTGGTGCAGCGCCCCGACGAAATCACGGAATTGCTGGCCTACTACGCCCAGGCCAACGGCCGCGGCGGCACCAAAATCCTCAACCGCGTCTCGAAGCAGTTGCAAAAAGGCCTGGCGCTCAGCTTCAACCGTTTCGACGGCTACCAGCTGGCGAAGTACGACCGCGCCGGGGCGGTGCGCTTGCGCGATGCCTTGTTCGTGGTGCACCCCAAAGCCCGCGATGAAGCCCAGCAAGCCTTGTTCGACCAGTTGGTGCGCGGCGAGTTGCCCACGCCCTACACTTGGGAAACCGAGCTGTCGGCAGTGGGGCAGCAAGCCTTCGCCGCCGAAGCCGAGCGGCAAGCGGCCGTTCGCCAGACCTGGGAAACGCTCATTGCGAGCGGTAAGCTGGGCTACATGGCCTTGCTGCGCAACCTGCGCAACATTCTCGAAGCCAATGTCTCGGCTGCGGCGATGGAACGGGTGTGCGATACCCTCGCCGACCGGTTTGCGGTGGCGCGCAGCAAGCAGCTGCCGTTCCGCTTCCTGGCCGCCTACCGAGAGGTCAAAGCCGTGCCAAGCGGCCACGTGGCCAGCGTGTTGGCAGCCCTGGAAACGGCCATTGCCCACAGCGCCGTGAACCTGCGCGGCTTCGGGCCCGACACCCGCGTGGTGGTGGCCTGCGACGTGTCGAGCTCCATGCATCAGCCCATTTCGGCGCGCAGCAAAGTGCTGCTCTACGACGTGAGCCTCGTGCTGGGCATGTTGCTGCAAAGCCGCTGCCAGCACGTGACCACCGGCATGTTCGGCAACACGTGGAAGCGCATCAGCCTGCCCCGCGGGCCGGTGCTCCGCAACGTGGAAGAGTTTTACCGCCGCGAAGGCGAGGTGGGCTACTCCACCAACGGCTACCTCGTGGTGCGCGACTTGCGCGAGCACCGGGAAGTGGTCGACAAAGTGATGGTATTCACCGACGTGCAGCTGTGGAACAGCACCGGCGACGGCGGCACCCTAGCCCAGGAATGGGCCGAGTACCGCCGCACCGTGGCCCCCGGCGCCCGCCTCTACCTTTTCGACCTGGCCGGGCACGGCACCGCCCCGCTGGAGGTGCGCCCCGAAACGGGCGTGGCCCTCATCGCCGGCTGGTCCGACAAAGTATTCGACGTGCTCCAGGCGCTGGACAACGGCGGCTCGGCGCTGTCGGAAATCGATAAAATTGACTTGTAACAACCACGCTGAACGGCCGGGCAACAAAGCGGAACCCCCGGCCGCCGCGGCGCAAGGTGGCGTAGGCTGGGCCTGCTTCGCGGGCGCACAGCGGGTGGCCGCTTCGGCGGCGAGGGTTCGAGTCCCTTCGTCCATCGTAGCCCGCCGCTCGTTTTCCTTGCTTCGCGGCAAAACCTAATCGATGGCGCTGAAAAGCCACTTCCCCGAATAATTTTTTGCCTAACTCAATGGGCATCACTGCCACTTACTGTCGAAAGGCAGAATAAAAAACACGTTCATGACGTTAAAACACAGACTCCACGACTAGGACGACGGCTGCCCTAAAGGGCAGTCGCCGACCGGAACGGGCGCCCGCTGCGGCAGCCCGTTCCATCTTGGTGACATCCGCATGGTTCAGGTGCCGTAGGCGGGCGATACTTCGTTGGTTGAAATCTGACTGTTAATCAGAGAGATTGGGTTCGAATCCCCTGCTGTTGCCTCGGCAACTGCTGACGCGCCAGCCGCTTGTTGCCCTGAACTGGCGGATGAAGCCGAGGAAAAATACGTTTCCGGGTGGGTGCCGTAGCCGGGCCTTCCTTCGCACCAACCTCCGGGGCGGTCGCGGGTTCGACTCCCGAAGTGCTGCCGCAAGGCAGGGCGACTGCAAATTGGTAGGGCCGCACCAGCTGGCCGGGCGCCTGTTGCCCCTTCTGGAAACTTCATGTCTAATTCCTGTCCAGGTGTCGTAGCCCGGCCATACTTCGCATTGTGATTGCCCAGGACGCGGGTTCAAGTCCCGCCGGTAGTTGCCGCAAGGCTGTCGCCGTAGCTCAGTTGGTTAGAGCAGGACTAGGAGGCCGGGCGCCTGTTGCCCCGGGCGGGGATTTTGGGAAATTGAACGAAGTAGAGACGCAATATTTTACGTCTCGTCGTCAGGAAATCGTCCGGCGAGTCGTTCAACGAGGAGACGCAACATATTGCGTCTCTACACCTCAGCCGGATGCCGTAGGCTTGCGTTCCTTCGACCTGTTAAGTCGCCTTTTGGCTCAACGCAAGTCGTCTGTCGCTCCGGTTTTGTCAGTAAAAACGGGCTGGTGCCGTAGCACCGCCATACTTCGTTCAGGTCGATGGGGTCGCCGGTTCGAGTCCGGCTCGCGGGTTTCGGCCCGCGGTAGCTCAGTTGGTAGAGCACATATGTGGGCGGTGTGCCCTGTTGCCCAGTCCGTTTTTATCTTTTTTTCATCAACGATGGAGACGCAAATAAGCCTCTCTGCCTCGTGCAACGACCATGTTATGGCCACTCTTTTACGCGGCAACGACCTTCGCACCCTCGGGTTTCCCGAAGGCCGGGCCATTGGGCTTGCCCTCGCGCAATTGCAGCGCAAGCACCTCAAAAAACTCTCGCAAACCGACCAGCTCGCTTTGCTAGGTCAACTTTTAGCCAACCCCAAAGACTACCTCACCGACCTCGACTGGAGCCACACCGCGGCGGCCTTGCTACCGGCGCCCTCGCGGCACATTGCGCTAGTGGAGCGCAAGCCCTACGCCACCTTCGGCGCCGAGCACATCGACCCCAGCGCCATCCACCAGATGGAAACGGCCATGAAACTGCCCGTGACCGTGGCCGGGGCCCTCATGCCCGACGCCCACCACGGCTACGGCCTGCCCATCGGGGGCGTGCTGGCCACCGACAATGCGGTGATTCCCTACGCCGTGGGCGTCGACATTGGCTGCCGGATGGCGCTGTCGGTGTTCGACTTGCCGGCCAAGTACCTTACCCAGCGCGTGCAGGAGCTGCGGACTTTGCTGCTCAATAATACCCGCTTTGGCTCCGGCCGGGGCTGGGAGCGAGGGCAGCGCATGGCCGCAGCCGTGTTGGAGCGCGACGAATTTTTGGAAATCCCTTTCCTGAAAAACAAGCGCGACAAGGCGGCCGAGCAAGTGGGTACTTCCGGCTCCGGCAACCACTTCGTGGAGTTCGGCATTGTCGAAATCAGCGAAGCGGAAAACGAGTTGGGCGTGCCCGTGGGCCAGTACCTGGGGGTGCTCTCGCACTCCGGCTCACGGGGCCTGGGCGCCGGCATTGCCGAACACTACACGCGCCTGGCCAAAGACGTGTGCCAACTGCCCACCGAAGCCCAGCACCTCGCCTGGCTCGACCTCGACACCGAAGCCGGCCAAGAGTACTGGGCCGCCATGAACCTGGCCGGCGACTACGCCTCGGCCTGCCACGCCCAGATTCACCAGCGGCTGGCCAAAGCCCTGGGCGAGCGGCCCGTGGCCAAGGTGGAAAACCACCACAACTTCGCCTGGAAGGAGCGGCTGGCCGATGGCCGCGAAGTGGTGGTGCACCGCAAAGGCGCCACGCCGGCCGGTGCGGGCGTGCTGGGCATCATCCCCGGCTCGATGACGGCGCCCGGCTTCATCGTGCGCGGCCGGGGCCTGGCCGAGTCGTTGGCTTCGGCCTCGCACGGCGCCGGGCGGCTCATGTCGCGCACGCGGGCCAAGGCGGAGCTGACCGAATCGGGCGTGCGCAAGCACCTGGCCGAACACGGCATCGAGCTCATCGGCGGCGGGCTCGACGAGGCGCCGATGGCCTACAAGGACATTTACACCGTGATGGCCAGCCAGCGCGAGTTGGTGGACGTGCTGGGCTCGTTCACCCCGAAAATCGTGCGGATGGACGGGGCGTAGGCCATAGCGCTTTCGCTTAGCCAGTCATGCTGAGCGCAGTCGAAGCATCTCTACCATGAGAGTAATTGAGTCACTACAACGAAGCGGTAGAGGTGCTTCGATTGCGCTGAGCAAGACGCCCGTGTTTGTTTATCGGATACGCTTTTGAACACCAGCGTAGACTCCGTTTTCAACAAAAAAGTTAAACTGATTTACACGTTATGCTAACGGAATAGATTCAACCCAAGCTACTTAGCAATAGGCCACAATTTACTTAGCAAAACATAATGAAAAAGACACGTCTTGCGTGGTCATTTTCCGAACTGATTGCGTTGTAACAGCGTATTTAAGGCATATAGCAAACATGCTGGCTGGCGTAGCAGCCACTCGCAACGGCCGTGTTTGGTATTGTGGGCATTGCTTCGCTTCTTGCCCCGGAGTGCGGACACCAGCTGCTGGCCAAGCTGAGGAAACACCAGAGCCATCAAAAAAGCCCCGTCGGTTGCTACTGACGGGGCTTTTCCATTTCTTCCGAAGCCGGAAATCGCCCCAGGGCCCGCGTACAGCAGGCTTGCTACTTTCTCCTTTCCGCCCATGTCGAACCAGATTTGCGGCAACGACTTTCGCAAAATCGGCTACCCCGCGGGGCCGGCCATTGGCTGCACCCTTGATGTGCTGGCCCCACAGCCGTTCAGCCTATCAAACGACAATAAAATCCAACCCGACAAACCAATTACCTACTATCTGGCGTAGATACTGCCAAGTCTTCTACAGGAGACAGTTGTTTTCATAGCTAGGAAAGCCTTCCGCCACTGGCGGAAGGTTTTTTATTACAAGCTGCAAATCAGCTGTTTTGCCTTGCTTGCACATTTATCGACAGTACACGTATTCCTACCATTAGGCAACAAAAAGCCCCGACTGCAGGCAGTCGGGGCTTTTTGTTGAAAACCCCTGTGGTTTCGCAGCAGAGGCTACTCGACCACCAGGCGTTTCACTACCAGGCCAGCGGCGGTGCGGGCCTGCACCGAGTACACACCGGCCGCCAGGCCGCCGACGGGCAGCTCCAGCGTCTCGGCCGTGCCGGGGGCCAGCGTGCGCGTGAGCACCGTGCGGCCCAGGTTGTCGACCACCGACACCGGCGTGGCTTGGGTGCCGCGCAGGGCCACCGGCAGCAGCAGCGTGGCCGCGCCGTGGGCCGGGTTGGGGTATACGCTGGCCAGCTGGGCCAGCGCGGCGGGCGCCGTGGCCAGCACGCGGGCCTGCGTGGTGAAGAGCACGGCGTAGCGGCCACCGGCTGCGGCGTTGGGCGCCAGCGAGAGGCTCAGCGCGGGCGTCGCGGCCAGGTCGGTGTAGGTGCCGCTGAGGGCATCGCGCAGGTAGGCGTGGTAGCCGGCGGGCAGGTTGGCCAGGTTATCGACGGCCAGGGTATAGGTGCCGGCCGTGAGCGAAGCCACTTGCAGGGGCAGCAGCACATCGGCCCCGGTGAGGGCGGGCTGGCCGTTGATGGCCAGGGCTTCGGCGCCGGCCTCGGTGGCCAGGGTCAGGCCGTTGGGGGCCGGCAGGTGGTAGGCATCGAAGGCGCGGTCGAAGCCGGCGGTGGCGCCTGCTTCAAAATAGACGGCGGCCTGCGTGGCCACGGCGGCGTTGCTCAGGCTGAGCTTCAGCTGCGGACGGGTGTCGGCGGTGCCGCGCTGGAAGGGCGTGGTGTCGTAATTCGTCACGCGCTCGGCGTCGGTGAAGCGGATGCTGCCGCTAGCCCCGGCCGTGCTGGTGCGCACAAAAAAGCCTTGGGCCACGGGCAGCAGGTTGGTGCCGCCGTTGGTGCTCTGGCCGTTCACGTAGCTGGCGTAGCTGCCGGTGTACTGGCCGCTGCTCTTGAAGACATACAGCGTGTTGTCGACGTTGGTGAGGCGGCCGTTGTTCACCACCAAGTTCCAGTCGAGGGCCGAGGGGTAGGGGTTGCCGCGCAGGTGCCAGCCGCTTTGGGCCTGCGTGCCGCGGGTGAGGCCGTTGACCGACAGGGTGCCGGTGAAGGGCACGCCCACGAAATCGACCACTTGGCCGGCGCCGATGTTCACCGTGTAGCCCTGCGAGACGATGAGCAGGCTGTTCAGCGCCGGGGGCGACATAAAGCCTTTGTCAAAGTCCGCGGAGCCGGCGCCGCCGCTGGTGTTCACGCGGGTTTCGTTGTAGCTAAATACCGTGGGGAAAGGCACCACGGTGTTGCCTACGGTGTTGTAGTTCGGGTTCACCACCGGCGTGAAAGTGCTGGTGGCCAGGTCGGCCACGGTAGAGCTTTGCACCGGCGAGCTGAAGTGGCGATAGCCCAGGCCGGCGTTGCGGGTGGGGTCGATGTAGCGCTGCACGGTGGCGGCGCCGTTCACCACGCCGCCGGTGTTCACCACAATGGCCGTGCCGGCCGCCGAGGAAAGCAGCGTCAGGGTCTGGCCGTTGGTAATGAGGTCGCCCGATTGCAGCACCACGCGTTGGGTGACGCTCACGGCCTGGCTCAGGGTGAGGCCGGCCGCGTTCTGAACGGCCAGGTTCAACACCCGGCTGGGCAGGCCCGGGCCCGTCACCTGAGCCGCGGTGCCGGCATAGCCATAGCTGGCGTCGGGGCTGAAGGTGCGCGTGCCCGACACTTGGATGGCGCCGGTGGCGCCCGTGGCGGCAATGCCCGCCGGGTCGCAAATGACCAGGTTAGCATTGGCTTGCAGCACGAAGCTGCCCGTTCCGGTAATGGGCTGGCAGTTCTGCACCAGGGTGCCGCCCGTTTGCACGGTCAGGGTGCCGGCCACCGTGAGCGGGCCCGTGAGGTTGGCCAGGCCCGTGCTGGTGATGATAACGTTGTTGTAGTTGCCCTGCACGGGTTGCGTCGTGCTCACCGTGAGGTCCGTGAGCGGGGCGGCCGTGGTGGAGAAGTTCACCGTGGCAGCGCTCGAAGTGGCCCCGCCAGCGCAGTTGCTCACGATGCTCACCGTGTAGGCGGTGCTGGGGTTCAAGCCCGTGAAATTGACCGAAGTAGCGCCGGCCGGCAGCGTTTGCGTGGTGGTAGCGGGCGAAGTCGTCACGGTGTAGCCCGTGGCCGTGCCGCTGCCGGTGAAGCTCACCGTGGCCGAGTTGCTGGTGACGTTGCTGGCTGCCAGGCCCGAGGGGGCATTGCAGGGCGCCGCGTTCACGGTGAAGGTGGCCGGGGCCGATGTCCCGCCGCCGGGGCCAGCGGTGGTCACCGTCACGTTGTAGGTACCGGGCGTGGCCTGGTCGGCGGCGGTGAGGCCAATGGTGAGTTGGGTAGCCGACACGAACGTGGTGGTGCGGGCCGTGCCGTTGAAAGTTACCTGCGAAGCGCCGCTCACGAAATTGGTACCGGTCACGGTCAGCGTTTGCGGGGCGGCGCCCGCCGTTACCGAAGCCGGCGACAAGCTGGTGATGGCCGGCGCCGGATTGTTTACGGTGAAGGTGGCCGGGGCCGACGTGCCGCCGCCAGGAGCGGGATTGGTCACGGTCACGTTGTAAGTGCCGGCCGTGCTGATATCGGAGGCCGGAATGCTGGCCGTCAGGTTGGTGCCCGAGACAAAAGCGGTGGTGCGAGCCCCGCCGTTGAAATTGACCACGGCGCCCGACACGAAGCCCGTGCCCGTCACCGTGAGCGTAAACCCGGTGCCCCCGGCCGTGGCCGAGTTCGGGCTGAGGCTGGTGATAACCGGGGCCGGGTTGGGCGCGGCCGTGGTGAAGTCGATGGTGACCGGCGCGGCCGTGGCGCCCGCGGCGCAGTTGCTCACGATGCTAACTGTATAGGTCGTGCTAGGCGTGAGGCCCGTGAAGTTGACCGAAGTGGCGTTGGCCGGCAGCGTCTGGGTGGTGGTGGCGGGCGCGGTCGTCACCGTATAGCTCGTGGCCGAAGGGCTGCCCGTGAACGTCACGGTGCCCGAGGTGTTGGTTACGCCCGAGGCGGCCAGGCCGCTGGGGGCGGTGCACGCCGGTGCCAGCGTGGTGAAAGTGGTGCTCACGGCACTCGACGACAGCGCGCCCGCGAAGCAGTTGCTCACGATGCTCACCGTGTAGGTGGTGTTGGGCGTGAGGCCCGTCAGCGTCACCGGCGAGGTAGTCACGGTTTGGGTGGTGGCGGTGCCCCCGGCGGGCGTCACCGTCACGGTATAGTTGGTGGCTAAGGTGTTGGGGGTAAACGTGATGGTGGCCCCGGTGCTGGTCACGCCGCTGGATGCGGGGGCGGTGGGCGCATCGCACACCGGCGCAGCAATGGGCACGGCCAAGTCGAACACGTTGAAGCCGGCCGACTGGGCCGTGGGAATCACGGTGCGCTTGTTGTCGACCACGCCCGTCTGCAGGTTCACGTCGAACAGGTTGGTGCTCGAAATGCCGCTGCCGTTGGCCACCGTCGTTTGAATCAGATAGCCCAACGTTGAGTTATTCGCAATATCAAGGCCCAGGGCCAGCGAGTTGGTCAGGTTATCAAAGCCGTTGTAGATGAGGGTAGGCGTGTTGCGGGTAAGCGTGCCAGCGCCAGGGGGGCTTTGAATGGTCAGGATGTTGCCGTTGGCCTTGTCGAGGTCGTAGAGCGTGGTGCTGGTGCTGCCGATGGTGGAATTGGTGTAAGCCGCCGTCACCACTCCCGGGGTGGCCGGGGTGCCGCCAACGTAGGCCAGCGGCGTGTCGGTGGCCACCAGCGAGCCGTCGACCGGGCTGATGCGGTAATTGTTGCGGTTGCTGCTCAGCACCCGGATTTGGTCTGCTACGGGATTGAAATCGAAGCTGATGTTGAAGACGAACAGCGGGTTGGTGGGTTGGCCCAGGTCCAGCGACACGCCGCTCCCAACCGGCGTGACCACCCCGGTGCTCACGTTCACCGTGTAGAGCTGCGTGTTTTTCACCGCGTTGGTGGGGTCGAAGGCGACGGTGGCGTCGTAGCCCAGGGCGTAAAGCTGCCCGGTGAGGGGGCGCGAGTCGATGCCGACCAGCTTCTGCGCCCCCTGCACGCCGGCAATCTTTACCGGAAAGGCGGCGGGGTTGGCATTTCCGCCGGCGTTCGCGGTGAAAAAAGTGATGAGGCCCTGGTCGCCAACGGCCGCCCCGGCCGGGAAGAACAAGGTGCTATTGGGGGCGATAGGCTGCGTAGCAGTGCCCAGGCCGTAAAGTGTAGTAGCCTGGGCCGGCGCTTGGGCCCGGGCCGTAGCCGCGCTGGCCAGCAGCAATACAGCGCACCCCAAGTAGCGAAGGTGCCGGCCCAGGGCCGACAACGCAGGTAAGTTTGTGGTCATGTATGAAGATTTAAAGGTTTGAAAGAACAAAAAAAGGCCCATTGCAAGCACCCGCAGGGCTAAAAACCGTTATTGGCCAAGGTACGTGGTTCGCGTAAAAGAAGATGCCCTGTGGCGTATTCCCAACAGAGCGGCCGGCACCTCACCGGTTCCCGAAAACACTTCGCCATCTTGCCTGGCAGCATGACTACCCCATCGGTTAGCTATATGAATTTACCGAAATCGTTTGTGATTTCGCAATTCGGGGCGCGGCGCCGGTTCAACTCAGCACCCGCACCACATCGCCCACCCGAATGATGCCGCCCTGGGCAATGTGCGCCGTGAGGCCGCCGTGCCCGCGCATGGCGTTGTAGCCGCCGGGACCCAGCTCTTCTTCCATGCGCGAGCAGGGGTGGCACTCACCGGTAATGTCGAGAATGACTTCCTCGCCGATTTGAATCTGGCGGTTTTTTAGGGCCAGCAGGTTCAGGCCGCTCACGGCCAGGTTGCGGCGCAGGCGGGCGGGGTCCAGTGGCGCGTTCAGGCCCAGGTAGCCGGCCACCGCCGCCAGGTGTTCCTGCTGAATGAGCGTGACCTGGCGCTTGCCGCCCGTCTTGGGCCGGGCGTGGTCGCCCAGCATGTGCGAATCGGTTTTGAGCTCGGCTTCGGGCACCGAAAGCAGGGGCTCGCGCCGCAGCGGGCGCTGGCCAATCCACTCCAGGCGGCCGGTTTGGGGCAGGGTGGCCAGCAGGCGGGCCACGGTCGATTTATCGTCGCCGAAGAAGGGGAAGGGCATGGGCGGAGGTACGCGGGCGCCGGGGCCGGGTTACAGTTCGTCGGGCGTGCCGAAGCCTTCCCGGATTTCGGTGTGCCGAATGAGGCCGCCCAGGTAGCCGGCCCGCGCCAGCAGGCCGAAGCCAGCCGCGGCCACCGCCAGCGCCGCCCAGGCCACCAGCACCGCGCGCGGCGAAGCCTGCTTGAGCAGGAGCAGGCCAAACAGGGCCAGCGCCGCCGCCGTTTCGAGCACCCAAAAGCCCAGCTCGGCCGCGCCGGCGTGGGTTTGGATGAGGGCGCGGCTCACGCGGGGCAGGTCCTGCACAATGGCCGCCGCTCCCTCGCCCGTGAGCTGAGTCGGCAGGCACAGCACACCCGCCGCCAGCACGGCCACCAGGCCCGCTTTTATCAGCGAGGCGTTGCGCTGCACCAGGCCCGCGCCCAGCAACACGGCCGAAAACAAGCTGCCCATTATCGGCAAATGGTTGACGAGGAGGTGGAGGTGGGCTTGGTTCATGCTGTGTGTAAGGTGGGGCCTGGCCCTGCGCTGCCGGCAAAGCTACAAGCCGCTGCAAAGCCCGGCGCTGGCACGCAACCGTTCAGCCCCCGGCGCGACTCTTTTAATTGAACTGCTACCTCCCGGAAATCGTTATTTCAGCAGCCCCGCCCGTGGTTGCCGAGCCCGCCTTTTTGCCGGCGGCTCCGCAATGTGAGCACGGGCGCGGCCGTTAGGCAAAAGCGCTGGTAGCTTGGCTGCTTTCGGTGCTGCGTCGCAGTCGTTTTGAGTGCCGGTAATGGGGCTTTTTTCCGGGCCTGATTCTCATATTTGGCACTTCAGTTGCCTAGGTTTTAGTCAGTAGTCATTCACCTCCCGTCTTTCGCTATGGCTTTGCTCCCTCGCTTTTTCCGCCGGCTCGCCGCTCCGCTGCTGCTGGCGCTGCCTATTGGTTTTACTTCTGCCGCGCAGGCTCAAACGGCCCCGGCGCCCACCGACGTTATCCGCGAAATCACCGACGCCGTGGGCCTCAAAGCCCGCTTCGAACTGCGGGCCACGCGCGACGTCGACAACGCCGCGGCCGTGGTGTATAACGGCAAGCGGTTTCTGCTCTACAACCCCGATTTCCTAAACGACATCAACCGCGCCGGGCACACCGACTGGGCCGGCATCAGCATCTTGGCCCACGAGATGGGCCACCACCTCAACGGCCACACCCTGCGTGCCGGCGGCTCGCAGCCGGCCGATGAG
This sequence comes from Hymenobacter miniatus, assembly GCF_016427455.1. Taxonomy (NCBI): domain Bacteria; kingdom Pseudomonadati; phylum Bacteroidota; class Cytophagia; order Cytophagales; family Hymenobacteraceae; genus Hymenobacter; species Hymenobacter miniatus. The sequence goes on along the minus strand of NZ_JAELXR010000002.1, from coordinate 146,112 downwards.
CTGGAAGCCGATGAGTTCTCGGGCTTTGTGCTGCGCAAGCTGGGCGCCAGCCTGGCCCAGGCGCAAGCCGCCATGGCCACCGTGCCCGACGATGGCGGCTCGGCCACGCACCCCGGCCGGGCGCCGCGCCTGCTGGCCATCGGCCAGGGCTGGCAGCGGGCCAACGGCCAGATTGTGGCCAGCGCCCGGTCGGCCGCGCCCTCGGCAGCTCCGGCCGTGGTGGCCGCCAGCCGTCCGCAGGCCCCTGTGCGCCCCGCCGTGTATGACAGCACCCCCGTGCGCCTGTTCCCCACCGAAGAGGCCGACCAGGAAGCCCGTGAAATGGTGGCCATCAACCAGGCCAACGGCAACGCCGTGAAGCTGGTGGGCCAGCTCACCTTCCGCAACGACCCCAGCCGCCGCTACTACCTCACCAACGCCCTGAAAGTGGTGCGCGTAGACGACGAGGACAACGCCGAGGAAGTGGGCCGCATCACGCGCACCACCAGCGAAACCTTCCCCTACGTGCTCACTGATACGCAGCAGCGCCGCCTGTTCATCACGGCCCGCGGCGACGTGTACGACAAAGCCGGCCAGCGCGTGGCCAAGGTGCACGACCCGTCTTAATTCGTTGTAGAGTACCTGAACAATGCCCGTTTGCGCAAGCAGGCGGGCATTGTTCGTTTGCAGCGGCTTTGCCGTTCCTTCGCGGTTTCATTCCGCCCACTTGTTCCGCTGCACATGCTCCCGTTTCTGCTTGTCGATGCCTTTACCACCGAGCCCCTGCGCGGCAACCCCTGCGCCGTGGTGCTCGACGCCGACGACCTCGACTCCGCCCTGCGCCAGCGCCTGGCCCGCGAGTTCAATCAGTCGGAAACGGCGTTTGTGAACCAGGCCGCGCCCGACAGTACCGAATTCACGGTGCGTTATTTCACGCCGGCCGAGGAGATTCCGCTGGCCGGCCATCCCACCATTGCCACCGTGACGGCGCTGCTGCACGCGGGCCGGGTGGCGCTGCCTGCCGATGGCTCCCCGCTGGTGCTCACCCTGCACTTAGCGGGTGGGCCCATTCGGGTGGATGTGCTGCCGAGCGCGGCCGGCCAGCCGCCCATGGTCTGGATGACCCAGCGCCGGCCCGTTTTCGGCGCCGTGCACGCGCCCGAAACTGTACTACCCCTTTTCGGCCTCACGCCCGACGACCTGCTGCCGGGCGCGCCCATCCAGACGGTGAGCACGGGCACGCCGCAGCTCATGGTGCTGCTGCGCGACCACGCCGCCCTGCGCCGCGCCCACGTGGCCGATGCCGCCGGCCTGGCGGCCTACCGCGCCGCGAGCGACTTTTTCAGCCCGCACCTATTTTGCCTGGGCGGGGCTACGCCCGCGGGCCACACTTTTGCCCGGCACTTTGGCACGCCGCCCGATATTTCGGAAGACCCCGTGACGGGGTCAGCCACGGGCGGCATGGCGGCGTATTTGTGGCACCACGGCTATTTGCATTCGCCGGAATTCGTGGCCGAACAAGGCCATGACCTGGGCCGCGCCGGCACGGTGCAGGTGCGCATCAGCGGCCCGCGCGAGGCCATTGAAGCGGTGCAGATTGGCGGGACGGGGGTAGTGGTGCTGGAAGGCGGATTGCGCGGGAATTTGTAGGGAGTGCGTTGCAACTCCGCAACGGGCTGGGCTGTTAGCAAAGTGGAAAAACCGGTCATGCTTCGGCTCCGCTCAGCATGACCGATTTATGTCGAACGTTCAGCCTTTCCCTCTCCGTGCCCGAATTACCCGAAGTCGAAACCTACCGCCGATTTATTGACGAGCTGGCCGTGGGCCAAACCATTGCCGCCGTGCAGGTGAACGATGCGCACGTGCTGGCCACGCCCGAAGACCAGCTGCGCGCCGGCCTGGTGGGCCGCACCATCACGGGCACCAGCCGCCTGGGCAAAAACTGCTTTTTGGAACTCGACAACGGCCACGTGCTGGTGCTGCACTTTGGCATGACCGGCGACGTGGGCGCCTACCGCGACGAGCCCGACGCCCCGCGCTTCACCCGCGTAGCCCTGCACCTCGAAGATTCCGGCCTGCGCCTGGCTTTCATCGACCCGCGCAAATTCGGCCGCATCCGCCTGGCCGACAGCGCCGCCGCCCACCAAAAGGCCAAGAAAATAGGCCCCGACGCCCTGGAAATAACCGCCACCGAGCTGCACCAGAAACTCAGCCGCCGCAAAACGCTGCTCAAGCCGCTGCTGCTCGACCAGAGCATCACCGCCGGCCTTGGCAACTGGATAGTGGACGAGGTGCTGTTTCAGGCCAAAATTCACCCCGAGCGCATCGGCGCGACCCTGACCGAAAAGGAAGGCAAAGCCCTGCACAATGCCGTGCAGCTGGTGCTGAATACGGCCATCAATCAGGAAGCCAACTACCGGCATTTTCCGGCCAGCTTTCTCATTCACGCCCGCGAGTGGGACACGTCGGCCACGCCCGCCAGCGACGACGCGCACACTTTCTGCCCGCGCCACAAAAGCGTCAAAATCGACAAATACTACGTGGGCGGCCGGGCCACCTACACCTGCCCCAAATGCCAGCCCGCGCCGGTCTCAGTGCATGCCGCCGTTGATGCCCGCAACAACTAAAATGCCTGAGCACGCCCCAAAACCTACAATAAGCACCAGCAACATGCTCACGAAGTAGGGCGCGGCGCCCACGTCTTCGGGGCCGCCGCCCAGGTGCGCAAAGGCCAGAATCAGGTTGTACAGCGCCTGGCCTAGGTAAAAAAAGCCGAACAAGAAAATGCCGGCATCGACCCCCATGTTCGCGGCCGCTCCCAGCACCACGGCCGCGGCCAGCAGAATCAGCAGGTTGTTGCGAACGATGCTGCCAAAGGTGGGCTTGTTCATAAGCGAATACCGATTTTAGTGAATTTCTGCAGGGTCTTCGATGATTTCAACCTCATGACGGGGATGAGACCCTCTGGCGCACATGCCAAACCCGATTATCAACAGGAGAAAAAACGATAGAAAAAAGCCCGACGCAAATTTCGATTCGCGCCGCCATTCAAACAGGAGAAACACGAAGCCGATGGGGATATTCAGGCACGCCAGCAGCAGCAGGCCCAAGCCACTATTAGACACATTTCGCCAGTTGAGGCCCACTAGCAGCAGCAAAAGCGCCAGGTTGATGCCCAGGGGCCAAGCGTAACGATGTTTGCTTTTTTCAGTTGGTTCAGCAGCCATATGCCATTACACGATGCCCACCCGCTCGGCCCGCAATTCCTCCAGCCGCGCCAGTTTCTCCGGGTCGCGGTAGAAGATGTTCATCGTCTCGAAGGGAATAATTTTCAAGTCCTTGCTCACAATGTGCACGCAGGATTTCTTCACGGCCCGCACGTCGAAATTGTGCGCGTCCATGAACTGCAGGATGATGATGCGAAAGAGGTTTTCGTAGCCCAGATTGGGGGCCGATACCTGCGGCAGGCAGCACAGCAGTTGGTTGATTTCGGGCACCACCGTGTCCACGGTATTGGCCGTGCTGAAGAGCTTGAGCATGTGCTGGCGCAGGCGCGGGTCGCGCTCGTACACAATGGTGTTGCCGGCGTTGGTGAGCAGGTCGGCGGGGTCGACGTAGCGGGTGAGGGGGAAGACTTCGCCGTCCAGTTTTAGGGCGTAGGCCATGGCCAGCGCGTCGGGGTTGCAGGGCACGGGCAGCAGGTCGTCGGCCGTGAAGACCGGGCTCTGGTCGATGATGCCCTGGCGCACTTCGGTGAGCGAAAACGAGTCGGTTTCGGGGTTGAAGTTGTCGAGCCGCCCGGCCGCCTGCGTGGGCTGAAATGTGACGCCGCGCACGCATTTCTGCTTCAGGGCGTAGTCGATGATGTCGCCCATTTCGTCGTCGTTCAGGCCCTTCTGCAGCGTCACCACCAGCGTGGTGCTGAGGTTGTATTTGTTGAGGTTTTCGATGGCTTTTTGGCGCACCTCGCGCAGGTCGCGGCCGCGCATGGTCAGCAGCACATTTTCGCGGAAGGAGTCGAACTGCAGGTACACCTCGAACGCGCCCGCATAGGTGGCCAGCCGCGCCACGAAGGCCTCATCCTTGGCCAGGCGCACGCCGTTGGTGTTCACCATCAGGTGCTTGATGGGCTTGCGCTTGCACATGTCCAGAATTTCCCAGAACTGCGGGTGCAGCGTAGGCTCGCCGCCCGATATCTGCACCACGTCGGGCTCGCCCTCGTTGGCCACCACCAAGTCCACCATGGCTTCCACTTCTTCCAAGGTGCGGTGGCGGCCGTGAGTGGGGCTGCTTTCGGCGTAGCAGGTGGGGCAGGTGAGGTTGCAGCGGTCGGTTATCTCGATGACCGTAAGGCAGCTGTGCTGCTCGTGGTCAGTGCACAGGCCGCAGTCGTAGGGGCAGCCGAAGTGCGTGGCCATGTTGAAGCGGCGCGGCGTCTCGCTGGGCTTCACGTAGTTGCGGGTGCTCTTGTAGTACTCAATATCGGTGGCAATGCGCACCTTCTGCCGCCCGTGCTCCGGGCAGCGCTTAAGCATGTACACGTTCCCGTCCTCAAAGACGATTTTGGCCTCGATGCGGCGCAGGCAGTGCGGGCACAGGCTGATGGTGAAATCGTAGTAGGTGTAAGGACGTTCGGGCATGGGCAGGGAGGGACCTATTGCTTGTGAAAAGAGTTGTTAGTAAAATCTAAATCAATAGAATTACTCCACCACGTTTTAGCTTCCAAAAGCTGCTCGGAAAAAGGTTTGTCGGGTTCGTAATTATTAATTTCTTTAAAACCAAACTTCATTTTTCCAGCCAGTGGATTGGAGATGCTTCTCTGCACTGTCGAAATCGGAATGACATATGTAATTTCTTTTTTACGAGTCTCTTTCTGAACTGCTTGAACCAAGATTCCATAAAACGCTATTGATTCTTGCGGTTTTAATACCGTTTTCTTAGGAAAATTTCTAGTGCATCCACCATTGTATAGAAAAGTAGCAGCACGGTCGGTCACCCAGTTCTCTTGCCACGAGCAGTTCATGAACCAAAGTGACTTCTCAAGCTGTGAGTTATTTTTTACCACAAGCTTCACAAAAAAGCCGCTCACATTGCTATTGATTACTGGGCTTTGTTGATAAATGATTGCACCAGCGCCTGTTATTTCAGCAGTGATAAGTAATTCGCTTTGTGCTACTTGTGCTTTTATTTTTGATGCACTGAACAGTGTGAAGAATGAAAAGCTTGCAAGTAGGTGCCTAGTCAATAGCCAATGCATTTTTCATTACCCTTTTGGTCCACACCCAAACATAATACCCCAGCCCCGCAACGCACGCCCACTGAATGGCCGTGAGGCCCAGCCCCGGTAGCGCCGCCGTGGGCTTGATGAATTCCACCAGCAGCCGGAATAGCAAATAGCCGCTCAGAAACAGCTGAAACCGTCGCCCATCGGCCAGGGGCCCGCGCCACCGTTCCAGCGCCCACAGCAGCAGCGCCAGCGCCCCCAGAAACAGGATTTCGTACAGGTTGGTGGGGTGGCGGCGGATGCCGTCGCCGAAATCAATGCCCCAGGGCAGGGGAGTGGCCGTGCCGTAGGTGCCGTCTTCGAGGCCGCTGAAGAAGCAACCGAGCCGGCCGATGCTCAGGCCCAGCAGAATGGGAAACACCATGAGGTCGCCGCTGCTGGCCGTGATGCCCAGACGCTTTTTGGTGAGCTCCACGCCGATGAGGCCGCCCAGGAAGCCGCCCACGATGGTTTTGTTGGTGAAATAATACACCCAGCCGCCGGGCGGGTGGGCCAGCAGCTCGGGGTGCTCCAGCAGGCCCAGCAGGCGCGAGCCCAACAGGGCGCCCGCGGCCGCGCCCACGAAAATCCATTGGCGGTGCGCGCTGCTGATGCGGTCGGCGTGGCCGGCGCGCAGGTGCGTGTAGAGGCGGTAGCCGAGGGAGTAGGCCAGCACCTCGCACAGCAGGTGCACGGGCAGGCGCGCGGGGCCCAGGGCTAGCTCGACGGGAAAATGCATGACGCAAATATGGGCGCAACGTGGCAGCGCTCATGTTTACGACGATGTTTCCCGTGCTGGTCAGGATTCATTAACCGTGTCCCGGCGCGTTGCTACCGGGTATGGCGGTGCGTGGCCCCGGGGTGCGTGCGCCAACCAGTACGAAATCCGGCTTGATGCGACGGGTGGGCTACGTTGGGGAAGTATATAAGTGGTAAAGTCTCAAAAATATGGGATTAAATACTTGTAAAACAATGGTTTTTATTGGGTATTGACGTTGTGATAAAGTCGAATTGTGAAACATATTTATATTGACAATAATAGCAGCACTTGTACTATTGGAGTAAATAATTTCTACTCCGCCAGTGCCCTGCTATGAAGCAACTTATTACACCTCTAGCTCATGTACCCGGGTTGCTGGGGCTGTTTCGTCTGCGGACGGTATCTGCTGTAGTTGCCTGGGTGGTGCTGGCCGCTTTCGGGCCGCTCGTGACGGGCTGCAACTATTACCGCACCAAAACCCAGCCGGCCGATAAGGAAACGGTGAACCTGCTGGCCCAGTCGAAAACCTTCGTGGTGCACCAGGGCAGCACGGAATGGGTGCTGCGGCAGCCGCATTTCAATGGTGAAGCGCTGGAAGGCACCCGCGAGTCTGCCACTGGCACGCTGGCTAAATACAGCGAGCTGCCAACCGGCCGCAAAACACCGCGCTATTTATCGAAGGATAAAAAAGTGGCGCTGAACATCGTGCACGTGTACGTCAACGACGCGCAGCCCGGAACCGGCGACCAGGTGAGTATTCCGTTTTCGGCCATCAAGCAGATTGATTTGGTGGAGAAGGACTCGGGCCGCACCACCGCCTCCTATGTGCTGGGCACGCTGGGCGTCACGGCTGGGGTGTTTGCGCTGCTGCTGGTCATTGTGGCCCTCACCAAAAGCTCGTGCCCCTTTGTGTACGCCTTCGACGGCCAGACCTACCATTTCGAAGGCGAGGCCTACGGCGGGGCCATTTTTGCCCCGGCCGAGCGCGACGACTACCTGCCGGTGCCCGCCCTGCAGCCCAAAGGCAACCAGTACCGACTCAAAATCAGCAACGAGCTCAAGGAGCGTCAGTACACCAACCTAGCCGAGCTGTGGGTGGCCCAGCACCCGGCCGGCACGCAGGTGCTGCTCGACCAGCGCGGCCAGGTGCAAACCCTCACGGCCCCGCAGCCGGCCACGCAGGCCCGCACCCTGGGCGGCCACGACTGCACCGCCCAGCTGCAAGCCGCCGACCATAGCGTGGAGTTGTTCAGCGAAGACCTGCCCGGCCACGCCCCCAACGAAGTGGTGCTGACCTTCGCCAAGCCCGCCGCGGCGCGCCACGGCAAGCTGGTGTTGCGCGCCCAGAACTCGTTGTGGCTCGATTACCTCTACGGCCGGTTCATCGAGAAATTTGGCGCGGCCTACAACGGCTGGGCGGCCCAGCAGAAAACCCAGCCCGCCGCCGTCAACCGGCAGTGGGCCCTCGACCAGCACATTCCGCTGCAGGTGTACGTGGAGGCCGGCCAGGGCTGGCAGCTGGCCGAAACCATCCCCACCGTGGGCCCGCTGGCCGCGCGCGACGTGGTGGTGCCGCTCGATTTTCCCGCTTCGGCCGCCGGCACGGTGCGGGTGAAGCTGGCCTGCGGCTTCATGTTTTGGGAGGTCGATTACGCCGCCCTCGACTGCAGCCCCAATGCGCCCGTGCAGCTCGACAACTGCCACCTGCAAAGCGCCCGCACCGAGCGCGGCGACGACGCCCGCGCCGCCCTGCGCGCCGCGGACACCCTGCGCCTCAAGCAGCTGCACGCCGGCACCGTGGTCGACCTCACCTACGAAACCCGGCTGCCCGCGCCGGCCGCCGGTATGCGCCGCACGGCGTTTCTGCACACCCGCGGCTACTACGAGCACGTGCGCGAGTTCAGCGGCCTGCCCAAGCTCACCGAGCTGTACGCCTTCAAAAAGCCGGGCCGCTTCGTGGCGTTTTCCAAGGAAGAATACCGCCGCGCCAGTCAGCAATTTGCCCCCGCCATCGCCCAACGCTAGTGCCCATGGAAGCCACGCTCATCACCGACCTGCCCTTTCTCGACGCCGCTGCCACCGAGGCGCCGGTGGTCACGCCCACGTTGCCGCCCGCCGTCATCGCCTCGCGGCTGCAGCGGGCCTGGGCCACGGCCCTGTTTTACCTCACCGATGCGCGCCTGCTCTGGCGGTTTATGCGCTCGGGAGCCCGCATGCAGCTGGCCAAGACGCACATTGAGGAGCTCAAGCATGCCTACTACGGCGCGCTGCAGGTGAAAAAAGTGGCCCACGTCGACGGCCGCTATTTCCGCGAATACTTCGCGCCCGGCATGCCCAGCCCGGCCTACGACACCTACATAGCCTCTACGGTGAACCGGCTGGTGCCCTTCCGCGGCGACGCCGACACGCTGAATCTGGTGTTCCTGGCCATCACCAAAAAGTGCCCGCTGGCCTGCGAGCATTGCTTTGAGTGGGATGCGCTCAATCAGAAAGAAGTGCTTTCGCGGGCCGACATCCAGGACATGGTGGCCCAGTTTCAGGCCCGGCACGTGACGCAGATTTTCTTCAGCGGCGGCGAGCCCATGCTGCGCGTCAACGACTTGGTGGCCGTGGTGGAAGCCGCTCGGCCCGGCACCGATTTCTGGGTGTTCACCTCAGGCTTCAACTTCACCCGCGACAACGCCCAGCGCCTGAAGCGCGCCGGCTTCACGGGCGTCAGCATCAGCCTCGACCACCACGAGCCGGCCCAGCACAACGCCTTCCGCGGCTCGCCCGATGCCTACGCCAACGCCGTGCAGGCCGCGGCCCACGCCCACGCAGCCGGCCTGGTGGTAAACCTCTCGCTGTGCGTCACGCAGGACTTCACCACCCCGGCCAACCTCCTGGCTTACGCCGCTCTGGCCCGGCAGCTGGGCGTCACCTTCATTCAGATACTGGAGCCGCGGGCCGTGGGGCACTATGCCGGCCAAGCCGTGGACCTGAGCCACGCCCAGGTGGCCTTGCTGGAGGAATTTTACCTGGAGATGAACTACGGCCCCGACTACCTCGACTGGCCCATGGTGCACTACTACGGCTACCACCAGCGCCGCATGGGGTGCGGCGGCGCCGCCGACCGGTTCCTGTACGTCGACACCGACGGCGACCTGCACGCTTGCCCTTTCTGCCAGAAGAAAAGCGGCAGCGCCCTGTGCAGCTCCAAAGGCGGTTCGCTCGATGCCGCGCTGGCCTCGCTCAAGACCCGCGGCTGTCACCCGTTTGCCCAGGCCAGCATGTAGAATTGGGCCGCATTTTGGCGCAAATGAGCGGCGGCGAGCAACTTTTTTTCACATTTTTTCGTCGGGGTCTCGCTTGAGTGAGCGATAAAAGGCTCTTGGTGTCAAAACCCATTGGTAATCAATGGTGTATTTGGCAAAATAGAATGCGGCCGGAAACGGGTTTAGGCTCGGGGTTTGGTCGACTCAGATGGCCAAATGGTCGAGCGGCAGGAGCGAAGCTGCAATAATTTTGGCGCCGCCGGGGTTAACCACCCAGAAGCGACCCGCTGCAGAGGTGCGCTACTAGCAGTTGAATTACCACTCTTAATTGGATTCCACGATGCTCCGCAACCTCTTTGTATTGGCCCTTCTGCTGGGCCTGTTCGCCAGCGCCGATGCTTCGGCCGCCACCGCCAAGCGCAACCCCAACCGCAAGATTGCGCCCGGCAACCACCGCCCCATCTACCGCCGCTACGGCCACCACGGCCTGTTCCACAACGGCTTCCTGGGCATCCACAGCAAGCGCCAAACCAAGATTTCGGGCGCCAAAGTGGGCGGCAAACGCCGCGGCACTCTGTAAATAGTTGGGACGTTGACGAGTAATCAACAACCGGTCACGCTGAGTGCAGCCGAAGCATCTCTCCCGCAAGAGTGATTTTCACTACTGCGGGAGAGATGCTTCGGCTGCGCTCAGCGTGACCGGTTGTTATAGGAAACAGGTTAGCTCAAAACGCCCTACACCTCGTTGTTTTTCAGCGCCGCTTTGCGGGTGAGCGTGGTGATGGGCGAACGGGTAAGCTCGGTTTCGCTCTCGAAGCCGGTGCGGCGCACGTTGGCGGCGGGGCTTTCGCCGGTGGCGGGCAGGGCGCGGTTTAGCCAGCTCAGGATGTCGGTGGTGGTGCCGGGCAGCAGGCCGTGGAACGCGGCCAGGAGCTTAGCCGGCAGCGAGAGAATGATTTCGCCGTCGCCGCGGCGGCAGGCGTTCCAAATTTGGCGGGCCGCCTGCTCGGCGCTCATCGTGATGCCGGGCAGAGAATCGGCGATGCTGAACCAGGCAAACTCCTTTTGCTGCTGCCCTTTCACCAGGGCATGGTCGGGGCTGCCGGTGCGCAGCAGGCCGGGGCACACCGTCGTCACAGTGATGCCGTGCTGGTGTAGCTCGGCCCGAAACCCTTCGGACAGGCCCACCAAGGCAAATTTGCTGGCGCTGTAGGGGGCCATGTGCGGCAGGGCCACCTTGCCGCCCAAAGAGGAAATGTTGACGATGCGGCCCTCGCCGCGGCGGCGCATGCTGGGCAGCACGGCCTGCATGGCGTGCAGCGGCGCCCAGAAATGGATGGCCATGGAGTCCTCGTAATCGCGCGAGTCCATGTTATCAAGCGGGCCACCCAGGATAATGCCGGCGTTGTTGATGAGCACGTCGATGGCGCCGAGGCGGTTTTCGACTTCGGCCACCATGGTGCGCACTTCTACCTCGTTGGTGATGTCGCGGGCCAGGGTCAGCACGTCGGCTTCGGCGGCGCCGGCGTTCAGCAAGTCCTGGCGGGCGCGGGCCAGCTCGGCCTCGTCGCGGGCGCAGATGGCCACGCGGGCTCCCTCAGCCACGGCCTGGCGGGCCAGCACGAGGCCCAGGCCGCGCGAGCCCCCGGTGATGAGCACGACGCGCCGGGTGAGGTCGTAGGAGCCGCGGCGGTTGCCCCACATCGTAGCGGCCAGGGCCGCCGCGCCGAGGCCGGCGGCCAGTAGCCAGTTCTTGGAAGTGCGCTTGTCGTTTTTCATGGGAGGTTGTATGCCAAACCGGCCCGAAAGGTTGCACGGACGAGGCCTGCGGGCCCGATTTTCGGCGGGGTCTGGCACGAAACGTGGTTGGCGGGGCGTTAAGGGCTGAAAGAGCGGGGTTTTCGGCCGATATTTACCCCGTCGCAGCCACCCGCTTTTTCTGTGATTGTGTTTCCCCCTCCGTTTTTATGAAAGTTCTGTTGCTCTCCTCGCTGCTGGCGGTGGCCGCCGCACCGGCCGTGCTGGCCCAGGCACCGGCCAGGTCCACCACCGTCAAAACCAAGACGAAGCCGGTGGGCCAGGCCAGCGTGAAATCCAAAACCACCGTGCCCGCCCGCCCGGTCCCCGATGAGCCCATGCCCGTGGCCGACGCCGCCAAGGTCGACGCCATCAGCAACGGTCTGACCACCAACATGCAGCAGAACCTCGGCCTCACGCCCCAGCAAACCGAGAAAGTGCGCGCCATCAACCGCCGCAGCGTCGACGCCGTGGAGTCGGCCCGCCTGCGCTACAAAGCCGACCCGCGCAAGCTGGCCGGCGTGGTCGAAACCGTGGGCAGCTCCCGCCTCGCGGCCATCAAAGACGTGCTCACCCCCCAGCAGTTTGCCAAGTACCAGCGCAAGCGCGAAGAGAAAATGGGCGTGCCCAACGTGCAGGGTGTGCAAGGCACCCCGCCGCCCGGCCTCGGCAGTGGCCCTGGCGACCAGTAGCCCGGCTCTATCCACATCGCCTGGCGTCCTCATCTGGCGTCCGCGCCGCGAAGGACCTTGTCTCGTTTGCCTCAATTGTGCTGGCGTGAGAAGGTCCTTCGCGTTGCGGACGCCAGATGAGGACGCCAGGCGAGATAGATGACCAAAGGCCGCCACTTGCGTATTCTTGCGCATGACGCAGCCCGTTGCCCCAGCCCCCAACCGTTTCACTGCCTTATTGTCCCGCGCCGGGCTCGACTGGTTTCTGCTCGCGCTCATTGGCGTAGTGGCCCTGGCGTACTGGCAGCCCGGCCTGGGCAGCAAAGCCAGCCCCGTGCCCTGGAAAACCATTACCACCGTGGGCGTGGCCCTCGTGTTTTTCTTCTACGGCCTGAAGCTGAGCGTGGAAAAACTGCGCGCCGGCATGCGCAACTGGCGCCTGCACCTGCTGGTGCAGCTGGCCACGTTTGCGCTGTTTCCGGCGCTGGCGCTGCTCGTCAGGCCCTTCTTCGGCAGCGCTGGCGGCGATTTGCTCTGGCAAAGCATCTTCTTTCTGTGCGCGTTGCCCAGCACCGTGTCCACGTCGGTGGTGATGGTGAGCATTGCCGGCGGCAACCTGCCGGCGGCCATTTTCAACGCCAGTATTTCCAGCCTGTTGGGCGTTTTGCTCACGCCGCTGCTCACCAGCCTGGTGCTGCACACCGGCACGGGCGGCGGCCAGCTGTGGGGCCTGGCAACGCAGCTGCTGTGGCAGGTGGTGCTGCCGGTAGGGGCGGGGGTGCTGCTCAATTCCCGCTTCCATGCCTTCGTCGACCGGCACAAGGCTGGCCTGCGCATCTTCGACCAGGTCACTATCCTGCTCATCGTCTTCACGGCCTTCTGCGATTCCTTTGCCGAAGGCATCTTCGCCCGCTACCGCGTGGCTGACATCGTCAAGCTCGGCGTGGGCATGGTGGCGCTCTACCTCGCGGTGTTTGGCATCGTCTGGGGTCTAAGCCGGGCGTTGCGCTTCTCGCGCGCCGACCAGGTGGTGGCGGTGTTCTGCGGCTCGAAAAAGTCGCTCGTGCACGGCAGCGTGATGGCCAGCCTGCTCTTTCCGGCCAGCGCCGCCACCGGCCTCATCCTGCTACCGCTGATGCTGTATCATGCTCTGCAAATCATCTTGGCCAGCAGCATGGCGCAGTACCTGGGCCGGCAGGCGGTAGCGGAGCCAGAGCGGGTCGTGGCGTAGCCGAACAAAAAGAACGTCATGCTTCGACAAGCCCAGCATGACGTCCTATCTTAATAACAAAACCCAGGCCTTACGCCCCCAGCTTCTCTTTGAAGAAGGCCAGCGTCAGAGCCCAGGCTTCGGCGGCGGCTTGCGGGTGGTAGCTCGGCCGCTCGTCGCAGTGGAAGCCGTGGTCGGCGTAGGAAATGACGGTGTTGATGTAGGGCTTGCCGGCAGCTTCCACGGCATCCGTAACGGCAGCGATGTGCTCCTTTTTGATGTGCGCATCGAGCCCGCCCCAGAAGAACAGGTGCGGCGCGTGCAGCTCGGCGGCGCGGTCTTTCAGCAAGTGGGTGCCGCCGCCGTAGTACGACACGCCGGCCGCCAGCGGCAGCACAGCGTTAGCCAGAAACGACACGCGCCCGCCCAGGCAGAAGCCGACACTGCCGATTTTAGTGGTCATCACCAGGGCCTGGCTGGTGAGCCAGGCGTGGGCGGCTTGCAGGTCGGCCGTCAGGCCCTCCACCGTGATGCCCTGAAAGTGCGGGGCGGCCACGGTGTTGAAATCGGAATAGGCAATTTCCAGCCCCGGCGCGGCCGTGCGGTGAAACAGTTCGGGGGCTATTACGGCGTAGCCGGCAGCCGCCAGGCGGTCGGCCACGCTGCGAATGTGGTGGTTCACGCCGAAAGCTTCCTGCAGGAGAATGATGCCCGGCACCGGCCCGGTGCTGCTCGGGAACGCCGCGTAGGCGTGCATTTCGGTGCCGTCGGCTACGGAGATGATGACGTTGTTCTGGTCGCTCATTAGAAAGGAATGGATAAAAGGTTGGGTGCGTAACAACCGAGCCGGCAATTGTTCATGCCGGTGCCAGCCTCAACGCCCGCGAACCGGCCGGCCCCTTGCGCGGTTCTGTACACTTATTCCTCCTGATTTCTGAATATGACCACTCCCTCCAATATTCGCCTCAACGTCCTCGACCAGTCGCCCATCCGGCCGGGCGCTACGCCCCGCCAGGCCCTGCTCGAAACCGTGGAACTGGCCCGGCTGGCCGACCGCCTCGGCTACACCCGCTTCTGGGTGAGCGAGCACCACAACACCAACACCCTGGCCGGCTCGACGCCCGAAGTCCTCATTGCCCACCTCGGCAACCACACCCAGCGCATCCGGCTGGGCTCGGGCGGCATCATGCTGCCGCACTACAGCGCCCTGAAAGTGGCCGAGAACTTCCGCATGCTCGAAAGCCTGTTTCCGGGCCGCATCGACTTGGGTATGGGCCGCGCGCCCGGCGCCGACCGCCTCACGGCCTACGCCCTCAACCCCAACAACCAGTTCAACGAGAAGGACTTCGTGGAGCAGTTGATGGACCTGCAAGCCTACCTGCGCGACGAGAAAGTGCCCGACACCATTCACGAGCGGGTGATGGCCATTCCGCAGTCGCCCACCGCGCCGGAGCTCTGGATACTGAGTTCCAGCGGCCAGAGCGGCCTGTTTGCGGCGCACCTGGGCATGGCGTTTTCCTTTGCCCAGTTCATCAATGGCAACGGCGGCCCGGCAGCCGTGCGCCAGTATCGCCAGCGGTTTCGGCCCTCGCTCGAGCTGGCCCAGCCGCTGGCCAACATGGCCGTATTCACGCTTTGCGCCGAGACGGAAGAGAAAGCCAACGAGTTTCGCAAGGCCATGGACATGCAGCTCATTCGCTTCAATCGGGGCGAATTCCGCGCGTTCCCTTCGGCCGAGGAAGTGCGCGCCTACCAGTTCACGGCCGAAGACCAAGCGCACCTGGCGCACAACCGCAACCGCGTGGTGAGCGGCACCCCCGACCAGGTGCATGACCAATTCATTCAACTGGCCGCCGAATATGAGGTAGACGAGCTGACCGCCGTCACCATCACCGCCGATTTCGAGGACCGCCGCCGCTCCTATGAGTTGCTGGCCGAAGCCTTCAACCTGACCCCTGCCAACGCCCTACAGGAAGCCGAGGCGGCCTGAGACGATTAACCCGCCGCAGCCACGCCGGCAGTAGCTGTTTGAGTATTTTAAGAAAAAGCCAGCTATATAGCTGGCTTTTTCCGTTGTTAACCAAACGGTTATGTCGTCGATTTATAGCTGAGCTTTGCCAACGGGTGGCTGGTGAATGAATTTTAGGCATTCTTTATTTGGAACAATTCTAAATAGGCTGCACCTTTGCACCGTATTTTGAATCTGTCTAAATAAGCTATGCGTTCAGCTCTTCTTCCTCTGCTCGTTGTTGGTAGCCTGTTGCCATTGGTTAGCGCCGCCCAATCGGATGCCCCGCATCACCGCCATGCCAAGCGCCACGACCAGACGGGGGAGGTAACCGGCCGCATCGAACTGGCCGATGGTCAGGCCGCCGAGCAGGTTTCGGTGCGTGTGAAGGGTACGACCGTGGGCGTCAATTCGGCGGCCGATGGCACGTTTCGCCTGCAGGCGCCGGCCGGCTGGCAGGTGCTCACGGTGACGTGCCTGGGCTGCACGCCGCAGGAAGTGACCGTGGAAGTAAAGGCCGGCCAAACCGTGGCCGCCCAGCCCGTGCGGCTGGCTCCCGGCGAGCAGCAGTTGCAGGAAGTGACCGTGCGGGGGGCCAAAAGCCTGAACCAGCGCACTCCGAGCGTGGGCAAAATGCCCATCGCGCCCCTCGACAACCCCCAGAGCACCGTCACCATCGAGCGCGAAGTGCTGGAACAGCAGCAGGCTCTGCGCCTGAGCGACGTGCTGGCCAACGTGAGCGGCGTGTACGTGATGGGTGCCACCGGGGGCACCCAGGAAGAAATTGCCAGCCGCGGCTTCGCTTATAGCAGCGCCAATACCTTCAAAAATGGGGTGCGCTTCAACAACGGCATCATGCCGGAAGTAAGCTCCCTGGAGCGCATGGAAGTGCTGAAAGGCAGCGCCGCCATTCTGTATGGTAACGTAGCCGCGGGCGGCATCCTGAACTTGGTGACCAAGAAGCCGCAGTTTGAGCGCGGCGGCTCGGTGGGGCTGCGCGTGGGCAGCTTCGGCTTCGTGAAGCCGCAGTTTGACGTGTACGGCGCCGTGGGCCAGAGCCAGAAAGTGGCTTTCCGCCTGAACGGCACATACGAGCGCGGCGACAGCTTCCGCGACGGCGTGAAGAGCAACCGAGTGTATGTCAACCCCTCGCTGCTGTTCCGCCTCACGTCCAAGACGGACCTCGTCATTGAGGGCGACTACCTGCGCGACAACCGCACGCCCGACTACGGCATCGGGGCCATCAACTACCAGATTTTCGACTCGCGCACCCGCTTCCTGAACACGGCCGACGCTACCAACGCTACCAACCAAAGCAGCGCCACGGCCACCCTCACCAGCCGCCTCACCGACACCTGGCAGGTGCGGGCCGTGGCCGGCTTCCAACGCTACGACAACGAGCTGCGTAGCGCCGCCCGGCCCACCGCCAACGTCATCAAGCCCGGCCGCAACTACGGCAACTGGCTGCGCAACCTGCAGCGCACCCAAACGGCCGAAAACTATTACCTGGCCCAAATCGACCTGACCGGCACCCTGCGCACCGGCCGCATTGGGCACGCGGTGCTGGTGGGCGCCGATGCCGACCAGTACAACACCAACGCGCTGTCGTTCATCGCGCAAGCCTACGACTCACTCAACATCCTGGACCCCAGCCGGACGCTGGGCCGCCCCAAGGGTGCGGTGAGCGGCTACGACGCCATGCGCTACAACACCCGCACGCTGGGCAACACCCGCCGCGCCGGTTTCTACGCCCAGGACCTCATCAACCTCTTCGACCACGTGAAGGTGCTGGCCGGCCTGCGCTGGAGCTATCAGGAGACCCCCACCGACGTGTACACCTACCCCGGCCTGGCGCTGCCCGCTACCAACGCCGCTACTGTGGCCGAAAACCGCCGCTACGACAACGCGTTTTCGCCGCGCCTGGGCCTGGTGTATCAGCCCATCAAAACCACTTCGCTGTTTGCGTCTTATTCGAACTCCTTTACGCCCAACTCCGGCTTCGACGAGCAGGGCGGGGCACTGGCGCCGTCGCTCATCGACCAGTACGAAGTGGGCATGAAGAACGAGCTGTTCAAAGGCGCTTTGTCGGCCAACGTGACGGGCTACCGCATCGTGAACAGCAACCAGGCCCAGGCCATTCTGCCCACCGACCCGCGCTTTGCCAGCAGCCGCGTGGCCGCCCCGCAGGAACTGGCCGGCGAAGTGACGAGCCAGGGCGTGGAAGTAGACGTGCAGAGCCGCCCCCTCAACGGCATCTCGCTCATTGCCGGCTACAGCTACAACACCACCACCTACACCAAGAGCAACATTTACGAAAACGGCAGCCGCCTGCGCTACAACCCCGCCCACACGGCCAACGCCAGCCTGTTCTACAGCTTCGCCAATGCTTTTGCCAACAACGCCACCCTGCGCGGCCTGAGCGCCGGCTTCTCGGCCTATTACGTGGGCGACCGGGTGGGCGGCCGCAACACCCGCCTGCTCGACCCCAGCACCGGCCGCCCCTGGGCTTCGGGCAGCGACGCCTTCCAGCTGATTTCGGTGCCCAACTACTTCCTGTTCGATGCCTCGCTGGGGTATTCCTACGACCGGTTTTCGATGCGCTTCAAAATGGCCAACCTGCTCAATGAGTTGAGCTACAACCTGCACGACGACAACAGCATCAACCCCATTGCCCCCCGCACCTTCTCGGCCACGCTGAGCTACAAGCTGTAATCCGCAGTAATTTGCCTGCCATGAAAAGCCCGGTCAAACGCTTCATTCGCAACATTCACCTCTACCTGGGCCTGGCTTCGGGGCTGGTCATTGTGTTCGTGTGCCTCACGGGCAGCATCCTGGCTTTTGAAAAAGAACTGGAGCAGGCCTGGCACCCGGAGCGCTACGCCGTGGCCCCGGCCACCACGCCCGCCCTGTCGCTGGCCCAGCTCACGGCCGCCGTGCAGGCCTACAAGCCCAAGGCGAAAATCGGTGGCTTCAAGGTATACGCCGACCCCGCCCGTAGCGTGGAGGTGAGCTTGGCTGGTGGCCCCGGCGGGAAGGAAGGCGGCCCCAAAGGCAACCCCTCCGGCAAGGGCAACGCCCGCGCCGAGGGCCCTGGGCCAGCCGCGGGGAAGCCCGGCGAAGGCGGCCCCGGCAAAGGCAAGGGCAAAGGCGACGGCGGCGGCCCCCGCCTCTACGTGAACCCCTACACGGGCGCCATTCTGGGCGAAATAAACCCGCGCGACAACTTCTTCCACACCGTGGAGCAGTTGCATCGCGGCCTCGTAGCCGGTAAAATTGGCAAGCTGGTGATGGGGGTGAGCGCCTCGATATTCCTGTTCATTTTGGGCACTGGCTTGGTGCTGTGGTGGCCCGCCGCCCGCAAGGCCCTCACGTCGCGCCTCACCGTGAAGTGGGGCAGCGGCTGGAAGCGTCTCAACCACGACTTCCACATCGTGCTGGGCTTTTACGCTTCGCTCTTTCTGTTCGTAATGGCGCTTACCGGCGTGGGCATGTCCTTCGATTGGGTGGGCCAAACCATCAACAGAGTTACCAACTCGCCCCTGAAGCGTCCCGAGCCGCCGGTATCCGCGGTGCCCGCCGCGGCTGGCGGGCCCACCGCCAAAGTGGGCGCCGATGCCGTGCTGGCATTGGCCCGCCAGCAGGCGCCCAATGCGGAATCTTATTCGCTGCAACTGCCCAAGGAGCCCACGGGCAGCATCCGCGTGGCCGTGTTGAGCCCCGGCGCCATCACCGAGAATGCCACCGATGAAGTGTACCTCGACCAGTATTACGGCCAGGTCATCAGCGGGCAGACGTATGCGCAGCGGCCCGTAGGCCAGCGCATCCGCGGGCTGTTCAAGCCGGTGCACACGGGCGCCATTGGGGGGCTGCCCACTAAAATCCTGGCCTTCGTGATTGCCTTGCTGGGCGCCACGTTTCCCGTCACAGGCACCATCATGTGGCTGAACCGCATTCGCAAAAAGGGCAAGAAGCAGCCGGAACTGCAAGCCGCGTAACAGTTGCTACCTCAAGCAAACGTCTCCCAGCCCAGCTTTAGGATAAACGCGCTGACGACCGCCAGAAACAGCACCCGCACGAAACCCGTGCCCTGCCGCAGGGCCAGCCGCGCGCCCACCAACGAGCCCAGCACGTTGCACACGGCCATGGGTACGGCCACGTGGAACAGCACCTGCCCGGTGGAAATGAAATAAGCCAGCCCGGCAATGTTGGTAGCCACGTTCACCACCTTGGCCGAGGCCGAGGCGGCCAGAAAATCGTAGCCAAACAGCCCCACGAAAGCAAACAGCAGCAAGCTGCCCGTGCCCGGCCCAAAAAAGCCGTCGTAGAATCCGAGGCCGGCCCCCAGCGCGACGCCCGTCCACAACTCGCGGCGGCCTTGCAGGCGTGGGGCGTGCAGGCTGCCAAAATCCTTGCGCCAGAAGGTATAGGCGGCCATGAGCACGAGCAGAGC
Source organism: Hymenobacter miniatus (assembly GCF_016427455.1). Classification (NCBI taxonomy): domain Bacteria; kingdom Pseudomonadati; phylum Bacteroidota; class Cytophagia; order Cytophagales; family Hymenobacteraceae; genus Hymenobacter; species Hymenobacter miniatus. Next base: position 126,720 of record NZ_JAELXR010000002.1, on the reverse strand, counting down.
CAGCACTAGTGGCTTCACCAGTTCCTTGTTGAGGCCGCTCACGGCGCGGGCGCCCAGCAGCGCAAAGCAGCCCGCCACCACGGCCGCCACCGCCACCGTGCGCCAGCGAATGGGCACGCCCGTCAGCCCCCGCAAATACCGAAACGCCGAGGCCGAAGTGCCCGCCAGGCTGGCCACTTTGCCGGTGCCCAGTACCGTGGGCACTGGTACCTGGGGCAGCAACAGCAGCAGCGCCGGCAACTGGATGAGGCCACCGCCGCCCACCATGCCGTCGATGAGACCGGCCAGGAAGGCGAAGAAGCTCAACAGCAGGAGGGTAACTGAGGTGATTTCCGGGGTCATGCAGAAACGGGCTGCTGCATATGCACGATGGAATAGTAAACCAGTGCCAGGAAAATTGCTAGAATACTTAAGCTGATGATTAAGGCCTTGGTGATGCTTTTGGCTGGAAAGGCGTCCCGATTCTTAACGAAGTAGCTGAAGTAAAATTCCAAGCCGAAGGCCCCCAGATAGCCAATAAAGAAAGAGCCGCCAAACCCACCTGACAAATTGGTTAAATAGGCAAAAACCACAACCGCTATGGTAAAACCAATGCCACCCAGCAGAGCATTGCTTGCCGCCAGTGGCTGACCGATATCCTTCAGGTTTTGCGAAGTCATTATTCCGCCCGCAATGGGACTGAAAATAATGGAAAACCACTTGATGGCCTGGCTAGAATACAGGGGCACTAAAGGGACGGTTTCGAGTTCTTCCGCCGCTTCGGCTGGCTCAATGTCAGGCTCCATTAATTAAAAAGGCGGGTCCTCGTGGGCGTTGAAGTTGCTTTTCGGGAAGGGCACCGGCGACTCGTTAATCTTCGAGCCCAGGCGAATGGTGTTCGGCGCGAAGGGGCTGGGCTCGCTATCGAAGTTGCTGGCGGGCAGGCCCATGGGCTGGTAGCCGCTGGGGTCGAAGCCGCCCATGCCGTCGAGGTCGGCAAACTTGGTGTACTTGCCAATAAACTTGAGCTGCACCGTTTCCAACGAGCCGTTTCGGTGCTTGGCAATGATGACTTCGCCCACGCCCTGCGTCGAATTGCCTTCGGCGTCTTGGTCGAGGCCGTAGTATTCGGGGCGGTAGAGGAAGATGACCATGTCGGCGTCCTGCTCGATGGAGCCCGATTCGCGCAGGTCACTGAGCTGCGGCTTCTTGTCGCCGCCGCGGGTTTCTACCGAGCGCGAGAGCTGCGACAGGGCCAGCACGGGCACGTTCAGCTCCTTGGCAATGCCCTTGAGGGCCCGCGAGATGCTGGCGATTTCTTGTTCGCGGTTGCCGCCGCGGCCGTCGGTGTTGCCGCTCATCAGCTGCAGGTAGTCGACGATAATCATCTGCACGTCCTTCTGCGAGCGCAGGCGGCGGCACTTGGTGCGCAGCTCCCGGATGCTCAGGCCAGGCGTGTCGTCGATGTAAATCGGGGCGGCCGAGAGGGCCGTGATTTTGTGGTTGAGCTGCTGCCACTCGTGGTCGGCGAGGCTGCCCTTTTTGATTTTTTCCGAATCCAGCTCCGCCTCAGCCGAAATCAGACGATTCACGAGCTGCAGCGAGGACATTTCCAGCGAGAAAATAGCCACCGCTTTCTTGAAATCCACGGCCGCGTTGCGCATGGCCGAAACCACGAACGCCGTCTTACCCATGCCGGGGCGAGCCGCAATAATCACCAAGTCAGAAGGTTGCCAGCCGCTCGTAACGCGGTCCAGCGCCGTGAAGCCGGTGGGCACGCCGGTGAGGCCGTCGCTCTGGTTCTTCTTCTCTTCCAGCTCCTTGATGGCCTTGCCCATCAGGCTGCGCATGTCGTCGAAGTTCTTGCGGATGTTCGATTCCGACACTTCAAACAGGGCCGATTCGGTGTCGTCGAGCAGCTTGAACACGTCGGTGGTGTCCTCGAAGGCGTCCTTTTGAATTTCGCTCGAAATCCGAATCAGCTCGCGCTTGATGGCGGTTTCGGTGATGATGCGGGCGTGGTATTCCACGTTGGCCGCCGAGTTCACTTTCAGCGTGAGGTTGGCCACGTAGAAGGGGCCGCCGCAGGCCTCGAGCTCGCCCATTTCGCGCAGCTCGTGCACCACGGTGAGCTGGTCGATGGGCTCGGATTTGTCGAACAGCCGAATCACGGCGCGGTAGATGCGCTGGTGCGCGTCCTTGTAAAAGCTCTCGGGCTTGAGCAGGTCAATCACCGAGGTGAGGGCGTCTTTTTCCAGCATCAGGGCCCCCAGCACGGCCATTTCGAGCTCGGGGGCCTGGGGCGGCAGCTTGCCAGCGGCGCTGGCGTTAAACGGGACCACCCCCGACGTTCCGCGGCTGGCCAGCGCGGCTTTGGCGCGGGCGGCGGATTGTTTCAGGCGGTCGTCCATCCGGTCTTGCATCGGTTGGTATGGGAATTAGAGCGGGAAGGGAAAAACGGGCGGCTCGATTAAAAAAAACAGCGGGCATGCCTCGTATACAAAGCTAACCCGGAAGGAGGGGAAAATGTGCAGGTGGAAAAATCGATTCTTTTGGCTATGGAATGGCCCCGGCGGCCGGGCGTTTGTACTTTCGCGGCTTAGCTTTTTTGTTCCTTCCGCTTGGCTTCCGACACCCTTCTTCCGCAATCCGCTGCGCCGCAGCGCGTCCACCTCATCGCCGTGGGCGGGAGCATCATGCACAACCTGGCCCTGGCCTTGCACCGGCAGGGGGCCCAGGTGACGGGCACCGACGACGAAATTTTTGAGCCCGCCCGCGGCCGCCTCGCCGCCGCCGGCCTGTTGCCCGCCCAGGAGGGCTGGGACGCCGCCCGCATCACCCCCGACCTCGACGCCGTGATTGTGGGCATGCACGCCCGCCCCGACAACCCCGAACTGCTGCGCGCCCAGGAGCTGGGCCTGAAAGTGTATTCCTTCCCCGAGTACATCTACGAAGCCAGCCGCGACAAGCAGCGCATCGTCATCGGCGGCTCGCACGGCAAAACCAGCATCACGGCTTGCATTCTGCACGTGCTGCGCTACCACGGCCGCGAGTTCGACTACGCGGTGGGCGCTCAGCTGGCCGGGTTCGATTTGATGGTGCAGCTCACCGACGCGCCCATCATCATCATCGAAGGCGACGAGTACCTGTCGTCGCCGGTGGACCGGCGGCCGAAATTTCACCTCTACCAGCACCACATCGGCGTGATTTCTGGCATCAGCTGGGACCACATCAACGTGTTTCCGACCGAGGAAATCTACCGCGAGCAGTTCCGCATTTTCGCCGACATGACGCCCAAGGCCGGCGTGCTCATCTACGACCGCGACGACGAGCAGGTGCAGCTGGTGAGCGTGCCCACCAACCCCGACGTGACCTACATCGGCTACGGCCCGCACGAGCACGTCATTCGCGACGGCAAGACCTACCTCATCAACAAGAAAGACGAGGAAGTGCCCATTCAGGTGTTTGGCGAGCACAACCTGCGCAACATCTCGGCGGCCAAGGAGGTCTGCAAGCAGCTGGGCATCAGAGGCAAGGACTTCTTCAAGGCCGTGGCCTCGTTCCCCGGTGCGGCGCGGCGCCTGGAGCTGGTGCGCGAGGGCGCGACGTCGGTGGTGTACAAGGACTTCGCCCACGCGCCCAGCAAGCTCAAAGCCACCGCCACGGCCCTGAAAAAGCAGTTTCCGCAGCGGCGCCTGGTGGCCTGCCTGGAGCTGCACACCTTCAGCAGCCTCAACCCCGAGTTTCTGCCGCAGTACGCGCACTGCTTCGACGCCCCCGACGTGGCCGTGGTGTACTTCAACCCCCACGTGCTGGAGCACAAGCGCCTGCCGCCGCTGGCCGCCACCACCGTGGCCGAAGCCTTCCAGCGCCCCGACATCCGGGTGATTACCGACAGCGCCGAGCTGGCGGCCTTCCTGCGCGCGCAGCCGTGGGCCAATGCCAACCTGCTCCTGATGTCGTCGGGCACGTTTGATGGGTTGGATTTGACGGCGCTGGCTACTGAAATCACGGGCTGAGCATGAAACCCACGCTGCTATTGCTGCACGGTGCTTTGGGCAGCCCCGCAACTCTGGAGCCGCTGGCGGAACTGTTGTCGGCTGATTTCACGGTGAAATCCTTCGCGTTTTCTGGCCACGGTGGCGGCGCCGTGCGCCCGGAGGCTTTCACCCTGCCGCACTTTGCCGAGGAAGTTCTGGGTTTTCTGCGGGCGCACGAAACTGCGCCGGCCCACGTGTTCGGCTACAGCATGGGCGGCTACGCGGCGCTGCTGGCGGCTCGCCAAGAGCCGGCCCGGTTTGCCAGCATCACCACGCTGGGCACCAAGCTGGACTGGTCGCCGGAAAGCGCGGCGGCCGAAACCAGATTCCTCGACCCGGAAAAGATGCAGGCCAAAGTGCCGGCCTTCGTGGAGGCGCTGCGCCAGCGACACGCCCCGGCCGACTGGGCCGACGTGGTGCGCGCCACGGCCCGCTTGATGGAAGCCGCCGGTGCCGCCCCGCCGCTGGCAGCGGCCGACTTTGCCGCCATTGCCGTGCCCGTGCAGGTGCTGATGGGCGACGGCGACCTCACCCCCGAGAGGGGAGACGCCAGCCGGCTATTAGCCGAGCAATTGCCGCAGCTGCGCTACGCCGTGCTGTCCAACACTCCGCACGCCATTGAGCGGGCCGACCTCGCCGACGTCGCCAGCCGAATCCGGCATTTTGCCCTGGCGCATTCTTGAAAACCGGGGCGCCCAAAAAGCCCGCTAGTCGGCGGGCTTTTTGGGCGTGGGAGGTGTTTTAGCAGGCTTCTTGTCGGTGGTGATGAGCAGGGCCAGGGCGGTGAGGGCGGCGCGAAGCAGCCATTTGGTGCGCGTGGTCATCGGGCGTTGGCAAATAGCTCGTTGTTGGGCTCAATCTTGAGGTCGCAGTGGCTGCCGGGGGAGCTTTCGGAGCAGCTGGTGCCCACAATGCGGCCGTTTTCGAAATTGAAAAAGCAGGCCGGGCAGCCGGTGCTGCTCAGGGTGTAGCGCTCGGCCGAGGGGCGGAGGTAGAAGGTGTTGTCGCCGCCGCTGGTGAGGGGCAGGGCCATGGCCCGGAACGTGCCCGACCGCAGGCCCATGCCGATGAGGTAGTACGTGGCCACGGTCCCGGCGTCGACGGGCGCCTTGCGCACCTGGATTTTGTCGATTACGGTGCCGTCGTTGAACTGGCGTATAAACGCTTTGGCCAGCTCGCTGCGCGGCGTCTTGTACTCGGTGCTGGAATCGGTGAAGTGCACGATTTGCCGGCTTTCGGGCTTGGCAATTACCTCGCCTTTGATGCGATTGGGGCTGCCAAATTCGTTGGTGGCCGTCTTGCTGCTTTCGCACGACATCGTGACCAAAGCCAGCAGCAGGCCCAACAAACCCAAACCGAGTAGACGAGGAAGCAATTTCATAGCAGGGGAGGAAGGCAGAAAAAGCCAGAATTATCACCGGATAATTCTGGCTTTCTTACAACGCACTAGCGGGCTGTGTAGTACTTACGGGCTTCGGGCAGCTCGCGTTGGATGTCGGCAATGCGGGTGCCGTTGGAGGGGTGCGTGGAGAGGAATTCGGGCGGCGAAGCGGCGTTTTCGCGGGCATCCATGCGCTGCCAGAACGTGATGGCGCCGTCGGGGTTATACCCGGCCAGGGCCATGAAAATCAGGCCCAGGTGGTCGGCTTCCGACTCCTGGTTGCGGCCGTATTTCAAGAGGCCAATCTGCGAACCCACGCCAAAAGCCTGCAGCGCGAGCTGCTGGGTGGCCGGCGCGTTGGTGGAAAGCGCTGCCGACAGCGCCTGCCCGCCGAGCTGCTGCACCAGGCCCTGGCTCATGCGCTCGGAGCCGTGCTTGGCCACGGCGTGCGCAATTTCGTGGGCCATTACCACGGCCAGGCCGTTTTCGTCCTGCGTGATGGGCAGAATGCCGGTGTAGACGGCAACCTTGCCGCCGGGCATGCACCAGGCGTTTTCCTGCTTGTCCTGAATCACGTTGAACTCCCACTGGTAGCCGGCCAGCTGGTCGGAGGCATTTTGCTGGCGGAAGTAGGTTTCTACGGCGGTCTGGATGCGCTGGCCCACGCGGCGCACCAAGGCCACGTCCTGCGAATTGGTGGAGAGCGGGCCTTTGGCAATGACCTCGCGGTATTGCTGGGCGGCCAAGGTGTTGATTTCGGTATCGCTCACGAGGCTGAGCTGGCGGCGGCCCGTGATGGGCACCGTGGAGCAGGCGGCCACGAAGGCCAGGCTGGCAACGAGGGTGAGTTTCTTGAGCATGGTACAGGAGAAAGAAGGAAACAATACCCGGCGGGGCGGTGGTCCAGTGGGCCGGCCCGCCCGCCGGGGGCCGCCGCCCGCGGTTGCGGCCTATACGGCAGCAGGGCGGGTAAATGTTGTGGCCGCCGCGCGGCGGGCGGCACAAAAACCGCCCGTCGGGTTGTCGCAAGGCCGCCCGGGGGCGTAGTTTTGACTTCCTTCCGCGTTGCCCCCGTTCCTTCCATGAAAATCATTTGCATCGGCCGCAACTACGCCGACCACATTGCCGAGCTGCACAACGAGGTGCCCAGCGCGCCCGTCATCTTCCTCAAACCCGAAACGGCGCTGCTGCAGCGCGGCCAGCCGTTTTTCCTGCCCGAATTCTCGCAAGACATTCACCACGAACTGGAACTGGTGCTGCGGGTGAGCAAAAACGGCCGCCACATCGAAGAGGCCTTCGCCCACACGTACTTCGACGCCATCGGCCTTGGCATCGACTTCACGGCCCGCGACCTGCAGAGCGAGCTCAAGAAAAAGGGCCTGCCCTGGGAGCTGGCCAAGGCCTTCGACGGGTCGGCTCCAATTTCGCCCACCTTCAAGCCGGTGAGTGAGTTCGCCGACCTGGCCAACATCAACTTTCACCTCGAGGTGAACGGCGAGACCCGCCAAACCGGCAATTCGAGCCTGATGCTGCACCCGTTCGCCAAAATCATCAGCTTCGTGTCGAAATACATCTCCCTGAAAATGGGCGACCTGATTTTTACCGGCACCCCCGCCGGCGTGGCCGCCGTACAGATGGGTGACCAGCTGACCGGCTACCTGGAAGGGGAGAAGCTGCTGGAGCTGAACGTGCGGTAGAAAAGTGTTGTGTGTTGAATATAGCCCGTCGTGCTGAGCGCAGTCGAAGCATCTCGCGTGCCAGGGTACTAATTATTACCCCCGCGAGGTGCTTCGACTGCGCTCTGCATGACCGTTGACATAAGTTGATTTTGAAGAAGAAAGCGAAGTTGATAATTGGCATGGCGCTGGCCTTTTTGGCCGGGCAGCCCGGCCGAGTAGGGGGGCAGGAAGCCGACACCGCCGAGCGCGGCCACACCGTGAGCGAGCTGCTGAGAGCCGGCCGGCCCACGGTAGCCCCCGGCTATTTCATGTTTCCCATTGCGCCGGGCAAGCCCAATTTCCTGGCCGGCAGCATGGGCGAGCTGCGGCCCAACCACTTCCACGGCGGACTCGACATCAAGACCGGCGGCGGGGTGAACCAGCCCGTGTACGCCGCCGCCGACGGCTACATCTCGCGGCTGAAGCAGTCGTCGTTTGGCTACGGCAACGTGCTCTACATCACGCATCCCAACGGCCTCACCACGGTATACGGGCATTTGAATGAGTTTCGGGGGCCGGTGGCGGCCGAGCTGCTGCGCCGCCAGTACGACAAGCAGAGCTACGAGCTGGAAGCCTTCTTCGAGAAAGACCGGTTTCCGGTGAAGCGCGGCGAGCTGGTGGCCCTGAGCGGCAACACCGGCGGCTCGGCCGGCCCGCACCTGCACTGGGAAGTGCGCGACGCCCAGGACCGCCAATACAACCCGCTGCAGTGGGGCGGCTTCCCAGAAATTCAGGACCATTTGGGGCCCATTCTGCAGGCGTTTGCGCTGGAGCCGCTGGGCATAGAGGCGCGGGTGAAAAAGGTGTTTGCCAAGGCGCTGTTTGTGCCCAAGCTGCAGCCCGCGCCAGGCGCTACCACCACCTGGGCCGATACCATCAGCGCCTTTGGCACGGTGGGCCTGCTGGTGCAGGGCTTTGATAGGTTTGACAATGCCTGGAACAAAAACGGCATCCAGCGGGTGACCGTGACGGTGAACGGACAGCCGTTTTATCAGCACAACATCGACGCCGTGCCGTTCCCAACGGGCACGCGGCAGGTGGGCAACTTCGTCGATTTCCTGTACCAAAACACCCAGGGGCGCACCCTGCAAAAGCTGTGGGTGGACGAGGGCAATGACCTGCAGATGTACACCACCGGCCCCACCAAGGGCCGCCTGAACGTGGAAGCCGGCAAGGTGTACAACATCGACATCACGCTGGCCGACTCCTACAACAACCAGACGCCCGTGCACTTGGTGGTGCGCGGCGAGCAGCCCGAGTACTTCAAAACCCGCTCGGCGGCCGTGAAAAAGCCGGCCCTGCGCTTTGAGGTGACGCGCAACCTGCTCAAAGCCGTGGCGGCCGACCCCAGCGCCGACTCGGTGGGCGCCAACCTGACGCTGCTGCGCGGCAACCGCCGCCTCGAAATCCGGCCCAGCTACACGCAGAACAGCGAAAACGTGTACCTCTACGACCTGCGCGCCGGCCTGCCCGACTCCATTCGCTTTGGTAGCATCACCAAAAAGTTTGACCGCCAGGTGATGATACCTGCGGGCAAGGAAACGAGCTATGCCACGGCCCACCTCAACCTGATTTTCGGGCCCGAAACGCTGTTCGGCAACTTGTACCTGAGCACCAGCTTCAAGCCCGAGCCCACCGGCAGCGGCTTCTGGACGGTGGGCTCGCCGCTGCTGCCCCTCTACCACACGGCCACCCTCACCCTCAAGCCCGCCACCCCGCCCACCGACCCGGCGCGCACGGCCATCTACGCGGCCACGGCTAAAGGAGGCAAGGCCTACTTGGGCGGCAAATGGGACGACCGGGGCCAGATTACGGCCCAAATCCGCCAGTTTGCCTCCTACCGCATTCTGCGCGACACCACCGCGCCGCGCGCCAGCCTGGTTGGGCGCCCCGGCGGCCAACTGGCCTTTTCGGTGGGTGATGACATGTCGGGCCTGGCCAGCTACCGGTTGCTCATCGGCGGCAAATTCCGGCTATTGCGCTACGAGCACAAGAAAGCCCTGCTCTTTACCCTGGCCAGCGACACGTTGGGTGCCCGCCTGCGCGGACCCGCCGAGCTGCGCCTCACCGACCAGGCCGGCAACGAGCGGGTGATTCCGCTCAGCTTGTAGCGCGGACTTTTAGTCCGCGAATGCACGAAATCAAACATCTTTCACTCGCGGTCTAAAAGTCCGCGCTACAACCCCAACCACCATGCCCCTCGAACCCGGCCAACCCGCCCCCGATTTCACCGCCCAGGACCAGGACGGCAACACCGTCAGCCTGCACGACTTCCGCGGCCAGAAAGTGGCCCTCTACTTTTACCCCAAAGACGACACGCCCGGCTGCACCGCCCAGGCCTGCAACCTGCGCGACCACCAGGAGGAGCTAAAGGCGAGCAACATTCAGGTCCTCGGCGTGAGCATCGACGGCGAGGTGGCCCACAAGAAATTCGCTCTCAAATACGACCTGCCCTTCCCGCTGCTGGTTGATACGGAGAAGAAAATTGTGCAGGACTACGGCGTGTGGCAGGAAAAGAAAAACTACGGCAAAACTTACATGGGCACCGTTCGCACCACGTTCTTGATTGACGAAAACGGGCTGATTGAGAAAGTTATCAAGAAGGTGGACACCAAAGAGCACGCAGCTCAGCTGCTCTAGGGCGCTTCGGCGGCACCGCTTGCGCAGCCCAAGGCCGCTCCGAATGGCGGGCGCTTTCGCCGCCTAATCGCTGCCGTCCAGGGGCACTTCCATACCTTTTTCGCGGCCTCGCTATCGGGACCGATTGCAATAGGTCAGCCGTGAAAAACGCCTGTTCGGCCCGTATGCCGTTCACTACCTTTACCTCACTGAACTCAATTTCTTTCATACTCATGGCCGATACCACCACCGCCAAAACCGTCGAAAAACCCGAAAAATCCATCGAGGAACTCAAGGAAATTGCCACGCAGGTGCGTCGCGACATCGTGCGCATGGTGCACGCCGTGAACTCGGGCCACCCCGGTGGCTCGCTCGGCATCACCGATTTGCTGGTGGCGCTCTACTTCAAGGTGATGAAGCACCACCCCGAGCCCTTCGACATGGACGGCAAGGACCAAGACCTGTTTTTCCTGTCGAACGGCCACACGTCGGCCACCATGTACTCGTGTTTGGCGCGCTCCGGTTATTTCCCGGTGAGCGAGCTGAGCACTTTCCGCAAGCTCGACTCGCGCCTGCAGGGCCACCCCACCACGCACGAGGGCCTGCCGGGCGTCCGCGTGGCTTCGGGCTCGCTGGGCCAGGGGCTGAGCGTGGCCTGCGGCGCCGCCCAGGCCAAAAAGCTGAACGGCGACAAGCAGCGCGTGTTTGTGCTGCTGGGCGACGGCGAGCTGGAAGAGGGCCAGAACTGGGAGGCCGCCATGTACGCCGCTCACCACAAAATCGACAACCTGATTGCCATCGTGGACCGCAACGGCCAGCAAATTGACGGCTCGACCGACGAAATCGGGGGCCTGGGCGACCTGCGCCGCAAGTTCGAAGCCTTTGGCTGGCAGGTGATTGAGGGCGACGGCAACCATTTCGACGCCCTGCTGCCCACGCTGGAAAACTGCGTGGCCGCCACGGGCAAAGCCCGCCCCATCATGTTCATCATGGACACGAAAATGGGCTTCGGCGTGGACTTTATGATGGACGGCCACAAGTGGCACGGCGTGGCCCCCAATGACAAGCAGCTGGCCGAAGCCCTCGACCAGCTGAAAGTGGGCACCGACGGCGACTACTAACATGTGGTACCGTTCGGACGTGGCGCCTCACCCCCTGACCCCTTCTCCCCGAGGAGAGGGGACACCGGTTTTGCTCCAAACGAAAATCGGCTGGCTCCCCTCTCCCTTGGGAGAGGGGCCGGGGGTGAGACGCCACGTCTGGCCTGTCTTATTGCTTGTATTGCTGCTTTTTGGGGGAAACACCCAGGCCCAAAACGCCGCGCCCGAGAAGCCCAAAGTTACCCGCATTCTGTTCCTGCTCGACGCTTCGGGCTCGATGATGGCGCCGTGGGAGGGCCAGCCGCGCTGGGCCGTGGCCAAGCGCATGCTCAGCAAAATGGTCGACTCGCTCAACGCCTATCCCAACCTGGAATTGGGCCTGCGCGTGTACGGCCACCAGTTTCCGAACGCCGACAAAAACTGCCAGGATTCCAAGCTGGAGGTGCCGTTTGCGCCCCGCAACGCCAAGGCCATCAAAGAGAAGCTGACCACGCTCAAGGCGCAGGGCAACACGCCCATCACCTATTCGCTGGAGCAGTCGGCCAACGACTTCCCCACGGATAAGTCGTCGCGCAACGTGTTGCTGCTGATTACCGACGGACTGGAATCGTGCAACCGCGACCCCTGCGCGGCCTCCATCGCCCTGCAGCGCAAGCACGTTTTCCTCAAGCCCTTCGTCATCGGCATCGGGGCCGAGCGGGACTTTGGCAAGCAGCTCGAATGCCTGGGCCAGTACTACAACGCCGCCGAGGTAAAGACTTTCCGCACGGTGATGGACGACGTCATTGCCCAAACCCTGAGCAAGACCACCGTCTCCGTCAACCTGACCGACGCCAACGGCAAGCCCGTGGAAACGAACGTGAACATGACCTTCGTGAACAACGTGACCGAGCAGCCGGAGTACAACTACGTGCACTACCGCGACGCCCAGGGCAAGCCCGACGTGCTCGACATCGACGCGCTGCAGAGCTACGACCTCGTGATAAACACCGTGCCGCCCGTGCGCCAGGCCAACCTGCCCATCAAGCCCGGCAAGGCCAACGTCTTCACCTTCAAAACGCCGCAGGGCACCCTCTGGCTGCAAAACCCGCCCCTCACGCCCAACCCCTACGGCACCATCCGGGCGGTGGTGCGCAGCCAGGCGGGCGCCACCGTCACGGCCGGCACCTTCGGCACCCGCCAGAAGCTGCTGGCCGGCAACTATGAAGTGGAAGCCCTCACGCTGCCGCGCACCGTGCGCCGCATCACCATCAAGCAGGGCCAGGAGTACACCTTCACCTACGCCGCGCCCGGCACGCTCAACATCACGTCGGATTTGAAAGGCTACGGCAGCCTGTATCAGTTAAATGATGACGAGTCGCAGACGTGGATTTACGACTTGCCCTACGGGGGCAGCAGCAAAATCAACCTGCCCATGCAGCCCGGCGCTTACCGCTTGGTGTTCCGCACGGCCACCAGCACCGCCAGCAAGTTCACCGACGTGCGCAACTTCACCATCCGGAGCGGGCAAACGACGTCGGTGGCCATTTTTGGAAAATGAAATAGAACGATAAACTCCCCTCCTTACCAAGGAGGGGACGTTTTTGCGAAGCAAAAACTGGGGTGGTTGTAGGCGTTGAACGAACCGAATGTAGAACAACACCTCATGACCATCCTCAACAACCTCTCCCACAAAAAAGACGAGCGCCGCGACCTCCGCCACAACCTCACCACCGCCGAAGCCGTGCTGTGGAACCGCTTAAAAAACAGCCAACTCAACGGCCGCAAATTCCGGCGCCAGCATAGCGTCGGTGAGTTTATTCTTGATTTTTATTGCCCGCAGGAAAAGCTTGCGGTAGAATTAGATGGAGCAGGCCATTTCACTGCGTCAGGCAATCTGCACGATGCGGCGCGGACCGAATACCTGAATGCTGTGGGCATTCGGGTAATCCGGTTTGAGAACAAGCTGATTTGGTCGGCGCTGGATAGCGTGCTTCACTCGATTGAAAGTTGTTTTAGCGGGCGTTGACGGTTGTTGTTCAACGCCCACAACCACCCCCGTTGTCGCTGGCGCGACAACGTCCCCTCCTTGGTAAGGAGGGGAGTTTTGACCGTCTCAACCTCCCTTACAACCCCATGAAAGACTTCCCCTACACCGAATCGAAAGACACCCGCAGCGGCTTCGGCGCGGGCCTGGCCGAGCTGGGCAAAACCAACCCCAACGTGGTGGCCCTCTGCGCCGACCTCACCGGCTCGCTCAAAATGGACGCCTTCAAAAAGGAAAACCCCGACCGGTTTTTCCAGGTCGGCATTGCCGAGGCCAACATGATGGGCGTGGCCGCCGGCATGACCATTGGCGGCAAAATCCCCTTCACGGGCACTTTCGCCAACTTCAGCACCGGCCGCGTGTACGACCAGATTCGCCAGAGCATTGCCTATTCGGGCAAAAACGTGAAAATCTGCGCCTCGCACGCCGGCCTCACGCTGGGCGAAGACGGCGCCACCCACCAGATTCTGGAAGACCTGGGCATGATGAAAATGCTGCCCGGCATGACCGTCATCAACCCCTGCGACTACAACCAGACCAAAGCCGCCACCATCGCCATCGCCGACTACGAAGGCCCCGTGTACCTGCGCTTCGGCCGCCCCGTGGTACCCAACTTCACGCCCGCCGACCAGAAATTTGAAATCGGCAAAGCCTGGACCCTCAACGAAGGCACCGACGTGAGCATCTTCGCCACCGGCCACCTCGTGTGGAAGGCCGTGCTGGCCGGCAAGCTCCTGGCCGAGAAAGGCATCAACGCCGAAATCATCAACATCCACACCATCAAGCCGCTCGATGCGGAAGCCATCCTCGCCTCGGTGCGCAAAACGCGCTGCGTGGTGACGGCCGAAGAACACCAGATGAACGGCGGCCTCGGCGACAGCATCGCCCAGCTGCTGGCCCGCGAAGAGCCGCTGCCCCTGGAAATGGTGGCCGTGAACGACAGCTTCGGCGAAAGCGCTACCCCCGACCAACTGATGGAGAAATACAAGCTCAACGAAGCCGCCATCGTGGCCGCCGTAGAAGCGGTGATGAAACGCCGGAAATAGGTAAGCAATGGTTCTACGGAAAGCCCCGTGGTCTATTGGCCGCGGGGCTTTTTGCGTTTTGGTCACGTTTCTCACCCGGGCTTTCACCTGCGGGTAGTGACGCGCTTTTTAATTTATAGAAGATGTCGTTGATTAGCGCCTGCAACCACTCAATCAGCGCTTCTTTGCGATGAAAAAACGCCTACTACTCGCCGCCATTGGCAGTGCATTTCTCACGCTGGCCCCGGCTGGCAGTTGGGCGCAGGCTGCACCCAAAGCGCCCCTCAAATACGGCAAATACGGCTGCACGGCCAGTAAATACCGCGGCGGCATGGTTGAGTACACCCCCCGGGGCTCGTTCACCATCAGCCCCGACGGCACCTATTTCTACTCGGGCTTTGAAAAACCCAGCAAAGGAAAATTCAGCGTCGACAAGGACGGCAACCTGCTGTTTGCCGGGGGATATTTCGACAAAGGGAAAGCCGAAAAAATAGACCGGCCCGATAAATTTTTCCTGGTTTTCCCGACCATCCCCGACAACCGCTGGACCTGCGCTTACGTCGGCAAATAGCGGCGCTTTCATCGACGGGCTGTCTGCTCTGCAAATCGCTCCGGCGTGGCGACAGGCCCACGTGCCCTCGGGGGCTAGCAGCTCACGGTCACGCGCAGGTAGGCGGCCGGGATTAGCGTGCTGTCCGGCGTGGCGGCCTTGTTCTGGCTGATGAACAGTTCCGTTAGCTCCCGTTCCAACTCGGCTGCTTTGCCGTTGCGCTCGGCCGCTTCAAAGGCATTCATCGTCGGGCCGTAGAAGTTCTGAAACAGCCGCACAAACTCGCTGGGCGCGAAAGGAGCCACGAAGGTGAACGTGTCCTTGTCGCACGCAATGCGCTGGGGCGGAATGCCGGCCTGGCCGAAGCGTTCCAGCACGTTGCTTTCGACGCCCCAGGTCATGGGGCTGACGAAGCCTTCGGGCGGGGGAGGGGTATAGGCCGAGCTGATGCGGAGTATCTGGGCCACGAGCGTGGGGTCGCCGGGTATCCAGTTGCCCATCACAATTTTGCCGCCCGGCTTGGTAACGCGCACCATTTCTTTGGCCACGTCGAAGGGCTTCGGGGCAAACATGGCCCCGAAAATGCTGACCACCAGGTCGGCCGAATGGTCGGCCACGTCGCTCAAGTGGCAGGCGTCGCCTTCCTGAAAGGTGCAGTTGGCCAGGCCGGCTGCTGCCGCCCGCCGTTTGCCGGCCTCCACCAGGTTGTGGGCAATGTCAATCCCGAGCACGTGGGCCCCGCGCAGCGCTTCGGGCAGGGCCGTGGTGCCGTCGCCGCAGCCCAGGTCAATCACTCGCATGCCTTCGGTGATGCCGAGCTTTGCCACCAGTTCGTCGCCGCTTTGGCGCATGGTTTGGGCAATTTGCGTGAAATCTCCTTTCTCCCACAGGGCTTTATTGGGATTCATCATGGTCGAGAGAACGGTTTGTGGTAAATGATGTAAATATATAATTAAAAATATTTAAAAAACACAGGCCGGACTATTGTTGAGCTGTGGTGTTAAACTTGACGGCCCAACGGCCATCCAACCCGCGTTCGTTACTGCCTTCAACCCGGCCTCTCCGTTTGGAAGACCACGACATCCTCCTCAAGTTTCAAGACCCGGCTTCGCGCAACTTGGCGTTCAACCAGCTCGTGCGCAAGTACCAGAGCAAGGTGTACTGGCACGTGCGCAAGATGGTGATAGACCACGACGACGCCGACGACCTTACCCAGGACGTGTTTGTGAAGGTGTGGAAGCACCTGGAGAATTTCCGGCAAGACGCGGCCCTCTTCACCTGGATATACCGCATTGCCACCAACGAGTGCCTCAACTTCCTGAGCAGCAAGCGGCGCAAGTTTCTGTTGCCGCTCACCGACGTGGGCGCCGAGCTGGCCGCCAAGGTAGAAGCCGACCCGGCCATTGCCGGCGACGCCATCGAGCTGAAGCTGCAACAAGCCATTCTGCGCTTGCCCGACAAGCAGCGCTTGGTGTTCAACCTGCGCTACTACGACGAGATGCCCTACGAGCAAATGGCCGAAATAACCGGCACCAGCGTGGGCGCGTTGAAAGCCAGCTACCACCACGCCGTGAAGAAAGTGGAGGAATACGTGACCCGCAGCACCGACGATTAATCGGCCAAAAGACAAATTTTTACCTGCGGAGTTAAACGCCGCCCACTGTTCTTCATCCAACTGCCATGAAACCTACTTTCAAGCTAGACGCGCACCCCCGGCGGCCCCGCCCGCTGCTGAGCGAGCCGCCCGCTGGCTATTTCGATAAGCTTCCGACCCAGATAATGGCCCGGCTGCCCCAGGCCGACGCCCGCCCGGCCGTGCCCGGCTGGCTGGCCTGGCTCACGCCAGCTATGCGCACCGGCCTGGCTTCGGTGGCCGTGCTGGGCGGTTTTGCGGCCTCTTTTTTCTTGAGCGGGCCGGCACCGGAACCCCCCGTAGCCGTGGCTTCGCTCGACGCCGTGCCGCGCACCGAGCTGGTGGGCTACCTGCTCACGAGCGGCGCCCGCGTCGAGAATACTGACCTGGCCGTGCTCACGGCCGCCCACCCCAACATCACCAAAGGCTTCCTGCACGCGTCGGAAGAGGAACTGGCCCAGGCCCTCGACGACCAGCCCTCGGAAGACTTGACGTATTTGTAATTCCTTTCCTCTATTATGCCCGCTATTTCATCTGTACTGCGATTAGTTAGCCTCGCTGCCTTGCTGGCGGCCGCGGCGCCGGCTGCCCACGCCCAGGGCGGCGGCGGTCTGGGCGGCCAAGGCTTGGGCGGAGGCCGCAAAGGACAGCGCCTCGGCCAGCTCGAAAACGCCAAAATTGCCTTCATCACCAACCGCGTCTCGCTCACGCAGGAACAAGCCCAGAAGTTCTGGCCGCTCTACAACGAGTTTTCGGCCCGCCGCCGCGAGCTCAACCGCAGCGGCCGGCTGCTGCGCCGCGACGTATCCGAGGGCATGACCGACCAGCAGATTCGCGACACGTTCACTCAGGCCTTCGCCATGCGCCAGCAGGAGTTGAATCTGGAAAAGGAGTACTTCGATAAGTTTCAGAAGGTGATTTCGCTGCGCCAAGTCGCCCAATTGTTTCAGGCCGAGCGCGACTTCACCAAGGAAGTCATCAAGCGCGTGGCCGGTGCAGGTGGCCAAGCGGCCGTCGACACCAACTGAGGCTTTTCTTTCTGAGCTATGCCCAGAGGCCGCTGCCCCCGCAGCGGCCTCTTTATTTTTGCGGAATAATCGAAATCATTTTTCGCTGGTTTTGAAAGTTGTTCGTCATCCTGAGCGCAGCGAAGGACCTTATCACGTTATAACCAATCTGGCTCAGACGTGATAAGGTCCTTCGCTGCGCTCAGGATGACAAACGGCTATATACAAAATCCGATTATACGCTTAAATCCGAAAAATCTGTGGTTCTGACACCCCGCCAATTATTTCTGCGCCACCAGGCCCAGACCTCCGACTTTCCGCTGCTGCTGGAAATTGAGCGGGCCGAAGGCATCTACATGTACGGCCCCGACGGCCGCCGCTACCTCGACCTGATTTCGGGCATTGGCGTGAGCAACGTGGGCCACCGCCACCCGCGCGTGCTGGCCGGCATTCAGGCCCAGCTCGACAAGTACCTGCACCTGATGGTGTACGGCGAGTTGGTGCAGGCCGTGCCCGCCCAACTGGCCGAGGCCATTCACCAAACCCTGCCCGCGCAGCTCGATTCGGTATACTTCACCAACTCCGGCACCGAGGCCATTGAGGGCGCCCTGAAGCTGGCCAAGCGCCACACCGGCCGCACCGAGCTCATTTCCTGCCTCGACGCCTACCACGGCTCCACGCACGGCGCCTTGTCCATCACCGGCTCCGAGGGCTTCAAGAACAGCTTCCGCCCGCTGCTGCCCGATGTGCGCCACATTCGCCACAACGAGCTGGCCGACCTGGCCTTCATCACCGAGCGCACCGCCGCCGTGGTCATCGAAACGGTGCAGGGAGAAGCCGGCGTGCGCGTGCCCGCCCCCGACTACCTGCCGGCGCTACGCGCCCGCTGCACCGAAGTGGGCGCGCTGCTCATTCTGGACGAAATTCAGTGCGGCTACGGGCGCACGGGCAGCATGTGGGCCTTCGAGCAGTTCGGCATAGAGCCCGATATACTGGTGTGTGCCAAGGGCATGGGCGGCGGCATGCCCATCGGGGCGTTCATTTCGAGCACCGAAATCATGTCGGGTTTCAAAACCAACCCCATTTTGGGGCATTGCACCACGTTTGGCGGGCACCCGGTGAGCTGCGCGGCGGCGCTGGCCACCCTGCGAGTCATTCAGGACGAGCGGCTGGCCGAGGGCGTGGCGGCCAAGGCGGCCCGGTTTCGGGGGCAGCTACGGCACCCGGCCATCCGGGCCGTGCGCGGCTGCGGCCTGCTCATGGCGGTGGAGTTCGAGTCCTTCGCGGTGCTCAAGCCCATCATCGACCATGCGCTGGAGCACGAAGGCATTCTCACCGATTGGTTCTTGTTTTGCGACAATTCCCTGCGGCTGGCGCCGCCGCTCATCATCACCGACGCCGAGATTGACGAGGCCTGTGCGGCCCTATTGCGGGCCATTTCGCACGTCACGGGCATCAGCTAGGTTGCCAGCTACGCAAACCGGCCCGCCGCGATGCCGACAAAGTCGGAAAGCGGCGGGCCGGCAACGGAGGGCAAGCACTCAAGAGTAAGCTTGTGCCATAAGCCTACAAGACTACCTGGGGCCGGGGCAACTCGTTGTAATTCAAAAAGGAATTGCTTTCCTCTTTGATGCGTTCGCGCGGCAGGCCGTCTTTCACGCCCTGCGAGATTTTGCGGACCAGCACCCCCACAATGGCTTTGCGGAAGCCCAGCTTTTCGGCCATCATGATGCAGAACTCCATCTCCGTCTCGTCCACGATGCCGTCGGCCAGCATCATGTCCACCAGGTCAAAAATCTGGTCGAACCGCTCGGAATCGTTGGTGGGCAGGTCGTTGCTCGTGCCTTTGGCCCCCGAAACCAGCGCCTGCACCTCCGATTGGCTCAGACCGTTCTTCTTGCCCACGGCCAGGATGAAGTTCATCTCCCGCGCGTCGATGTGGCCGTCCGCTTTGGCCAGGGCCGCCAGGTTCAGCAGGTGGCCTTTAATTTTTTTGGCTTGCTCATTTTCGAAAAAACCGAACATAAAACGTGGGAATTAAGAGGTGGAAGATGATTTTACAGCAATCGGGCCGATTGTTGAGTCAATGTAGTAAAAAAACCGGCTGATTTCTGCCATTGTTACGCAAAAGGTAAAAAAAAGATGATGCGCCGCCGGTGGGTATTTTGGGGCAGGCTGCAGCGGATATGCAATCGTTTCGCCAACTTTGCGGGGTTTGGGCGCCATTGGCCTGCCCGCATGATTTAAGAACAAGTTGATGAAGAGAATAGCAGTATTTACCAGCGGTGGCGACTCGCCGGGCATGAACGCCGCCATCCGGGCCGTGGTGCGCACCGCCACGTACCACGGCATTGAGGTATATGGCATCATGCGCGGCTATAGCGGCATGATTAAGGGCGAGTTTGTGCGGCTCGATTCGGCGTCGGTTTCCAACACGGTGCAGAAGGGCGGCACCATCCTGAAATCGGCCCGCAGCCTAAAGTTCATGACCAAAGAAGGCCGGCAGCAGGCCTTCGACCAGCTGGTGAATCACGGCATCGAGGGCCTGGTGGCCATCGGCGGCAACGGCACCTTCACCGGCGCCATGATTTTTGAGGAGGAATTCGGCATCCCCACCGTGGGCGCGCCCGGCACCATCGACAACGACCTGTACGGCACCGATTATACCATTGGCTACGACACGGCGGTGAACACCGCTTTGGAGTGCATCGACAAAATCCGGGACACGGCCGACTCGCACGACCGGTGCTTCTTCGTGGAGGTGATGGGCCGCGACTCGGGCTACATCGCCATTCCGTGCGCCATCGGCGGCGGGGCCGAAATCGTGATGATTCCGGAAACCCAGATGAGCACCGACGTGGCCGTGGAAACCCTGCAGGCCGGCTGGCACCGCTCCAAAACTTCGTTCATCGTCATCGTGGCCGAGGGCGACGAGGAAGGCAACGCCACCCAGGTGGCGGCCCGCGTAAAGGAAGCCATCCCGCAACTCGACACCCGCGTGACCGTGATTGGGCACATTCAGCGCGGCGGCTCGCCCACGGCCGCCGACCGCCTGCTGGGCTCGCAGCTCGGCATTGCCGCCGTGGAAGGCCTGATGAATGGCATGCGCAACGTCATGGCCGGTATCATCGACAAGAAGCTGGTGTACACGCCGTTCATCGACACCATCAACAAGAAGAAGCTCATCAACCAGAGCTTTATGCGGATGGTAGAAATCTTGAGCGTGTAAGCCAAGACGGAAAGCAGCACGTCATGCTGCTTTCCTATCCCAACTCCACCCAATTGTACGCCGCGTCCCTTCGCAGCCAGGTAAGCTGGCGCTTGGCGTAGCGCCGGGTGTTGCGCTGCAGCAGGCGCACGGCCTCGGCCCAGTCGTAGTCGCCGTCGAGGTAGCCGAAAATTTCCTGGTAGCCCACGGTTTGCAGGGCGTGGTGGTGGCGGTAGAGGAGGAGGCCGCGCACTTCCTCCAGCAGGCCGGCGGCCAGCATGTGCTCCACGCGCAGGTTGATGCGCGCGTAAAGGACTTCGCGCTCGCGGGTAAGGGCCACTTTCACGTTGCGGAAGAGCGGGTTCTCGGGCGGCGGGGCGCTGGTGTGGAAGCTGGAAAACGGCCGGCCCGTGGCGCGCGTAATTTCCAGGGCGCGCACGATGCGCTGCGGGTTTTGCTGGTCGATGCGGGCGTGGGCCACGGGGTCGGTCTGGGCTAGCTCGGCCACGAGGTGGGGCAGGCCGTGGGCGGCCAGCTCGGTGTGGAGCTGGGCCCGGATTTCGGGCGGCACGCTGGGCAGCTCGTCGAGCCCGTCGGTGACGGCCTGCACGTAGAGGCCCGAGCCGCCGGTGAGGATGACCAGCGGGTGCCGCTGGAATAGCTTTTCGAGCACGGCCAGGGCATCGGCGGCGAAGCGGCCGGCGCTGTAGTCCTCGCTGATGCCGTGGCTGTCGATGAAATGATGAGGTACGCCTTGCATCTCCTCCGGGGTAGGCTTGGCCGTGCCAATGCTCAGTTCGCGGAAGAACTGGCGCGAGTCGGCCGATACGATTTCGGTGTTGAATTGTTGGGCCAGCTGCACGCACAGGGCCGTTTTGCCCACGGCCGTGGGGCCGGCAATGGTGAGCAGCACGGGCCGCGGGTCGGTGGGCGTGGGCGCCAGCTGGGCAAGAATGGAAGGGGGAAGCAGGTCCGCCATTTAAAAAGTCAGAGGGGGATGCTTTTCGTCGAACTCGGTGGCGTCCTGGTAGGCCTTGGCCAGGGCCAGCAGGGTGCCTTCTTCGTAGAGCTGGCCGATGAAGGTGATGGTGGTGGGCAGGCCCTGGGCCGTGAAGCCGTTGGGCAACGCAATAGCGGGGTGGCCGGTGAGGTTGGTGACCACCAGGCTGGCGCTGAAGGAAGGCGTGATGTAGGCATCCAGCCCCTTAAGCTGGGCGTCCATCTGCTCGATGAGCAGGCTGCGGGCACGCTGGGCCTGCAGGTATTCCACGGCCGGGATGAAGCGCGACGACCGGAAGGTGTTGGGCCAGGCGAAGCGGTTTTGGAGCACCATCTGGCCGTCGCGGCCCGAGCGGGTGAGGGCGTCGAACGCCGCCGCGCCTTCGGCCGTGAGCACGAAGCGCAGGCTGCCCGCCGCGATGGCCGGCATTTCGATGGGCACCAGCTCCACGCCCAGCTTGCGCAGCACGTCGAGGCTGGCTTGGTCGTTGGCCTTGGTGGGGTAGTCTTGGTCGAACGCCTTTTTCACGTAGCCCACGCGCAGCTTTTTGAGGTTGGTGCCGAAGGCGTAGCGGAAAGCGTTGGGCGCCTGCATCGTGGCCGGGTCGCGGGCGTCGGGGCCAGCGGCGGTGAGAGCGGCCAGCACGATGGCGCAGTCCTCGGCCGAGCGGGCCAGCGGGCCGGCTTTGTCCATGGTCCAGCTCAGGGCCATGGCGCCGGCGCGGCTCACGCGGCCGTAGGTGGGGCGCAGGCCGGTGACGCCGCAGGCCGTGCTGGGGCTGATGATAGAGCCCAGCGTTTCGGTGCCAATGGCAAACGGCAGCAGCCCCGCCGCCACCGCCGAGGCCGAGCCCGCCGACGAGCCGCTGGAACCCTTGGTGACGTCCCAGGGCGTGCGGGTCTTCTCGCCAAACCAGACGTCGCCCTGGGCCAGCTCGCCCAGCGTGAGCTTGGCGCAGAGCACGGCCCCGGCGGCGCGCAGGCGCACCACCACGGCGGCGTCCTCGTCCAGCGTTTGGTCTTTGTAGGGCACCGAGCCCCAGGTGGTTTTGTAGCCTTTGGCGCTAAATAAGTCCTTGGCGCCGTAGGGGATGCCGTGCAGCGGCCCGCGGTATTTGCCGGCGTTGATTTCCTGGTCGGCCTGGCGGGCCTGCTGCAGGGCCAGCTCCTCGGTGAGGGTGATGACGCAGTGCAGCTTGGGGTCGTACTTCTTGAGGCGGGCCAGGAAGAACGTGGTCAGCTCCTCAGACGAAATCTGCTTGGTGCGCAGCAGCTCGCCCAGCTGCCGCACGGTGTAGAATGCCAGGTCGTCGCGGGTGGCGGGAAGTTTCACCTTGGCCATTTCCGGCAGCTTGCCGGGGGTGGTGGTGGCAGCGGCCAGGCTGGCCTGGCGCAGCCGTAGCGGGCGCGGGTCGAACACCACGGCCGGGGCCACGCTGTTGGGCATGTCCAGCTTGCGCAAGGCCTCGTAGCTGTCGCGGTAGCCGGTCAGGTTGCGGCGGGTCGAGTCGAGCTGGGCCTCGGAAAAGCTTAGCCCCATGAGCTGCTGGGCGGCGCGGAGCATGGGCACCGTAATTTCTTCCGGGGCCGTGGGCCGCGCCACCAGGGCGCCGGCGGCAAAGCAGGCCGTGCCGAGGAGCAGGGCAAGAGTCAGTTTTTTCAAGACTAGCATATAAAATGCGGGTGGGAGGTGCCCGCCGGCACTGCCCCGCGCCGCGGCTGGCAGTGGCAAAAACGGTCGTACGAAGTTAGGCCACACGGCGCCGGCCCGGGCACCCACGTGCCAGTGAATCTTGAATTAGCTGTCCGGCCGTTTCTTTGCGCAACAGGGGCCTGCCCCGTTTCCCGTGCCTTTGTAGCGCTTCTTCCACTGCCTTATATGTTGCCCCAACTCCTGTCCCTCGTGCTCTTGGTGGGCCTCACCGCCGCCGCGTTGCTGCGCTGCATCGACCGGTGGCGTCGGGCGCCGCGGCGGGATTTTCGCGCCGGGTATTGGCTCAGCGCGGGGCTGCTGCTGCCCGTGGTAGGCGCCTACCTGCGGCTGGGCCAGCTGGGCGTGACGGCCCACACCTCGGACCTGAGCTTCTTGTTCAACGCCGCGCCGCTCTACGGGCAAAACCTGCTGGGCGTGGCCTTGCCCCGAGCCGCTGGCCTGCTGGCCGTTTTTCCGGTGGCCTTGCCCTGCGCCGCCCTCTGCCGCGCATTGCTCGGTCCGGGCCGCCCCTGAATCTGCCGGCAGTTGATTGTGCAGGCATGCGGCATAGCTAATGCAGGAAGTCGGGCAATTGCCCTTGGCTAATCGGTCAGCGGCACCACTTGCGTCCACAACCGGCGCAGCTCCCACGCCTCGTGCTGCCCGCTGGGCTGAGGTTTCATGGGCAGGGCCCCGCGTTTCGCTCACCCGCTATTCTGGCGCCGCAAGCACGTGGCGGGTGAAATCAGCCCGTGACGTATTGACCGGTATCCCCGAATTGTAAAGAATGCTGATTATGCGTCGGTCAATGGGCAAAAACTTGGTGGCAAAAAGGTGGTAGGTGTCGCCGGAAACTTGGTCGATGACAATTTGACGATTGGAGGAAAATACGCTTTTGGGGTAGCGGTTGGTGTCTTTGGGAAGCCCAATGCTTTGCGCTATTTCCTCTCGGATAATGGCTTCCTCATGGCCCGCGAAAGTTAAGTTGTTGGCCACGGCCACTGTGGCGCTGGTAATCTCGCCGCACGGCGTGGTGCGAAAAGCAAAAATGCCGTTTGCACTACCATCGTGGCCCCGAAACAGCTGCGGAATATCCTGAATGGGCGCAAAGTAGATGCGCAGGTCCGGCTCGTCGGGCTGCAGTTGGAACTTGGTGCTGCGGCTAATGGTGTTCAGGTCTGCCAAAACCCGCCGCACTTCCTGCTTTTCGGCTGCGGTGCAGGCCGTCATGATTGCAACGCGCACAACCGGCCGGTTCCACCGATGAATGGTTTCGCTCAATGTGCCCAAATCATTCCCAAAAGCAATTTGCCCAAAGTAGGAAAGGTCTTCTCGACTGTACTCCGTGCGCAGCCGCTTGGCCTGGGCCGGGGTCAGCGAGGCATGGCAACTCCACATTTGCCGGGCGTAGAAGCCGATGACCAGCACAGCCCCGATGGCCGCAAGCAGGAGAACGTTTTTCATGTTAGGCGTGGGGTTGTTCCTGATTGGGTAGCCGCCCGGCAGGTGCCACCGGTACCACGCCACCCCACAGCCGGCGCAGCTCCTGCTCTTCGTGCTGCCAGCTCAGCTGGGGCGCAGCGCGGCGGCAGTTTTCGGCCAAATGGTGGTAGCGGGCGGGCTCGTCGCGCAGCAGGCGGTTGAGGGCCCGGGCCAGGGTGGCGGGGGCCAGGTCCGTCACCAGCTCGGCCACGTTGAACTCGTCGTTGAGGGCGCGGTATTCGGGGAAGTCGATGAGCACCTGCGGGATGCCGGCGTGCACGTAGTCGAAGAACTTGTTGGCCAGCGAGTAGTAATAGCTCAGGCCGATGTTTTCGAGCAACATGATGCCCACGGCCGCGTGCCGCGTCACCTCGCGCAGTGCCTCGGGCAGCACGAAGCCGCGAAATTCCACTTTGCCCGACGCCAGCAGGCCCAAGCGTGCGGCCTGCGCGCGCAGGGCCGCCGAAAGGTCGCCTTCGCCGCAAAGCACCAGCCGGCCCGCCACCTGGGGCATGGCGTCGAGCAGGCTTTCGAGGCCGCGGCCCACGTTCAGGGCCCCCTGGTACAGGATGTAGCCGCCGGGCGGTGCGGCCGCCGGAGCAGGTGGCAACACGTCTTCCTCGCGCCGCCGGCTCACGTTGCGCACCACCGCAAACGGCCGGCCGTAGCGCTGCTTAAACACCCCGGCCAGCGCCGGGCCCACGGTATACGCCAGCCGGGCCCGCGGCACGATGAAGCTTTCCACCCAGCGCCACACGCGCTGCACCGCCGGCCGGGCCACCACCTCGGGCACTTCCGTGAACAGCTCGTGGGCATCGTACACCAGCGGCTGCCCGCCCAGCCGGGCCCGCAGCCACACGGGCAGGGCGGTGTCCAGGTCGCAGGCGCACCAGGCGGCCGCGCGCTGGCTGAGCAAATAGAAAAGCAGCCGCAGGTTGTACTCCAGATAAAACAGCTTGCCCTTCCGAAACCAACCGCGCAGGCGGTGCTGTTGGTAGGGCTGGGGCGTGAGCGGGGGCGAGGCGGGCCGCTGCCAGCCCACGAGCTGCACCTGGTAGCCGGCCGCGGCCAGGCTGCCGCAAATGCGCTGCATGCGCTGGTCGAAGCACAGGTCGGTGGTGACGGCGAAGAGCAGGCGCGGCGCGGACGGGGGCGGCAAGAGCAGAAGCTGGCGCCGCCCGGGCAGCGCCGCGTTAGTTATTTTATTTTGGCCAAATTTACGCCGCCGCCCGGCACGGCGGTGGTTATATTAGCAGGAAATTCAACAGGCAGGACGCGTTATTGTATGGCTTCATTCCCGGCTGCTTCTTCGACTCGCCCCGTGGCGCCGCCGCTGACAGCGCTGCTCGACCAACTGGGGCAAGTGTACGTGCTGCTCGACGTGGTGGGCACCGTCATGGACGTGAACGAAGCCTTCCTGGCGCTCACCGGCTACACGCGCAAGCAGGTAGTGGGCCGCATCGGCTACGAGATGTTTACGCCCCAGGCCGAGCGCGCAGCCCAGCACCAAGCCTACCTGGAGGCCATTGCCAACGAAACCCTCGCGCCCAACGCCGAGCGCCCCGTGCTCACGCGCACCGGGCAGCTCCGGCAGGTGCACTGGCGCACGGGGTTCACGCGCGACGTGGCCGGCACCATCACGGGCATGTGGATGGCCGGCGAAGTGCCCAACGAGCAGCTGCTGGCCAGCCCCGCCTTGGCCGGCGACAGCACCCACCTGCAAGACTTTCTTGACAATGCCCAGGACCTGGTGCAGCACCTGAGCGCCGACAACGGCTTCCTGTTTGTGAACAAGGCCTGGAAGGAAAAGCTGGGCTATTCCGACGCCGAGCTGGCCACCCGCACCCTGGCCGACGTGGTGCACCCGTACTACAAGGCCAAGCTGCTCTACCAGCTGCGCAACCTCTACGACGGCGAGCCCGTGAACAAGGTCGAAACCGTGTTTCTGACCAACCAGGGCAAGCCCGTGCACCTCATCGGGAGCATGAGCGTGGTGCGCGAGGAAGGCCAGCCGGTGAGCAGCCGCGCCATTCTGCACGACATCACCGACCGCATCAAGGCCGAGCGCCTGCAGAAAGTCTACTATAGCATCGCCAACCTGGCCATCTCGGCCAAGGACCTGCCCAGTCTTTACGGCGCCATTCACCGCGAGCTGAGCAAGATTATCGAAACCAGCAACCTGTTCATTGCCCTGTGCGACGACGCCCGCACGCAGTTGCAGTTTGCCTACCACGTCGACCAGCACCCGCAACACCGCCCGCTGGGCGCGCTGCCGTTCAGCAATGGCGTGTCGGAGTACATCATTGCCGGCGGCCAGCCCCGCTACCTCACGCACACCGACTTTCAGCAGCTGGTGCGCAGCGGCACCGTCACGGCCCACGGCCT
Source organism: Hymenobacter miniatus (assembly GCF_016427455.1). Taxonomy (NCBI): domain Bacteria; kingdom Pseudomonadati; phylum Bacteroidota; class Cytophagia; order Cytophagales; family Hymenobacteraceae; genus Hymenobacter; species Hymenobacter miniatus. The sequence continues at coordinate 99,875 of NZ_JAELXR010000002.1, read as the reverse complement.
GGTGCCCGAGGTGATGCTGGCCTCGCCGCTGAGCATCGGCGACCGCATCATCGGGGTGCTGGCCGTGCAGGACTACACCCGCGCCGACGCCTACACGCCCGGCGACCTGGACGTGCTGCACTTCATTTCGAACCAGGTGGCCCTGGCCATCGAGCGCAAGCGCAACGAGGAGCAGATTGGCAAGCAAACGGCCCGCCTGAACGCCATTTTTGAAAGCGGCTCGCACGTGATGTGGACGGTGAACACCCGCGCCCACCTCATGAACTTCAACCGCAACTACGCGGCCCTGTTCTTGCGGCGCAACGGCACCTACCCCGTGCGCGGCCTCAACCTGTGGGAGGCCGACCTGGCCCACATGCCCGAGCACGAGCGCGACATCTTTGTGCGTCACTACGACGCCGCCGCCAAGGGCCAGGCCCAGCGCTTTGAGATGCGCCTGCGCGACGCCCGCGGCTACGACGTGTGGACCGACATTCACCTGAACCCCATTTACCTGGGCGACGGCTCGTTTGAGGAAATCTCGGCCATTGCGCACGACATCACCGAGCAGAAGCGCGCCCAGCTGGCCCTGGAGGCCCAGGAGGAGAAGTTTCGCAACATCTTCGAGTCGTTTCAGGACATCTACTACCGCACCGACGGCAACGGCCTGCTCACCATCGTGAGCCCCTCGGTGCGCGACGTACTGGGCTACGAGCCCGAAGAAGTCATTGGCCAGCCGGTGAGCAGCTATTTCGTGGACGCCGACGACATGGCCCGCGCCAACGCGGAAGCCGAGCGCAGCGGGGGCTTGCGCAACTTCGAAACCCAGATGTGGCACAAGGACGGCTACCCGGTGAGCGTGCTCGTGAACGCCCGCATGGCCACCCCGCCCGAAGGCGAGGAAGCCACCGGCGAGCCCGGCCAGTTCGGCACCGAGGGCATTGCCCGCGACGTGACCGAAATCCGGCAGATGCAGGACGACTTGCGCAAGGCCAAGGACGAGGCCGAAGCCGCCCTGGAAGCCAAAACGCAGTTTCTGGCCAACATGAGCCACGAGCTGCGCACGCCCATGAACGGCATCATCGGCATGATTGACCTGCTCGACCAGACGGTGGAAACCGAGGAGCAGCTCGACTACGTGGACACCCTGCGCAAGAGCTCCGACGCGCTGCTCACCATCTTGAACGACATCCTCGACCTGTCGAAAATTCAGGCTGGCAAGCTGCAAATTCACGAAACGGCCATCGAGCTGCAGGCCGTGATGGAGCGCATCCGGGCCCTGTTCATTTACCGGGCCGAGCAGAAGCACATTCGCTTCACCTACCACATCACGCCGCACACGCCGCGCTTCGTGATAACGGACGAGGTGCGCCTGCTCCAGATTCTGTCCAACTTGGTGGCCAACGCCATCAAGTTCACCAACGAGGGCACCGTGGCCATTGTGGTGAGCAGCGTGAGCACCGACGGCGAGCACCACACCCTGCGCTTCGCGGTGCAGGACTCGGGCATCGGCATCTCCAACGACAACGCCAGCCTGCTCTTCACCAACTTCACGCAGCTCGACACCACGCCCAGCAAGGCCTACGGCGGCACGGGCCTGGGCCTGAGCATCAGCCGGCAACTGGCCGAACTGCTGGGCGGCGAAATCGGGGTGCTGTCGGATGAGGGCGAAGGCTCGGTGTTCTGGTTCACCATCAGCGCCCGCGAGGCCGTGAGCAGCGAGCTGCCCGCCGCGCCGCAGGTGCGCGAGCCCGTGTTCCAGCCGTTTGAAGCTTCGCCGCGCGTGCTGCTCGTCGACGACAACGCCATCAACCAGAAAGTGGGCCAGCGCCTGCTCACCAAGCTGGGCTGCCAGGTGAGCGTGGCCGGCGGCGGCCCCGAAGCCATTGAAATGGTGACGGCCCCCGGGGCCGACTTCAACATCATCTTCATGGACATCCAGATGCCCGACATGGACGGCGTGGCCGCCACGGCCGAAATCCGGCGCCTGCTGGGCGAAAGCTGCCCGCCCGTGGTGGCCATGACGGCGTATTCCATGCAGGAAGACGCCGGCCGCTTCATGCGCCAGGGCCTCGACGACTACGTGGGCAAGCCCGTGAAAAGCCGCCACCTCTACGAAGTGCTGCACCGCTGGCTGCGCCCGCGCCCCGGCCGCCCCGTGGGCGAAGGGTCGGCCCTGGCCAATGCGCCGGCCGCGCCGGTTACGCTGGCCGGCGGACCGCCGCCCTTGCCCACGCCCGCGCCCGAGGTGGCTAAGGAGCCCACGCTCGACGAAACCATCCTGCGGCAGCTGGTGGAGCTGGGCGGCACCGAGTTCACGTCCGACCTCTACCAGGAGTTTGAGCAAGAGGCCGGCGACTTGCTGCGCGACGCCGCCCCCACGGCCGCCGAGGGCAATTTCCGCGACCTGCTGCCCATGCTACACCAGCTCAAAGGCACGGCCGCCACGCTGGGCGGCGTGGCCCTGGCGGCCCAGGCCCGCTACCTCGAGCACCAGCTCAAGGGCGGCCGCATGGAAGAGGGCGCGGCGGGATTTCAACTTCTGGAACATTACTTTGCACAGTTCGTAGCCGAATACCCCGGCGCCGTTGAGCGAGCCATCAGTACCCCTGCCGAATGATTTCGGTCCGTTCTTCTATTTTTCTACCCCCAACCCAATCCAACCCCCAACGCTCATGTCCGTCGATACCCAATCCAAAACCATTCTGATTGCTGAGGACAGCTCGGTGATTCTCAACCTCACCCGTAAGATTCTGGAGTTGCAGAAGTACAAAATCGTGCTGGCCAAAAACGGGGGCGAAGTCCTCAAGCAACTCGAAGCCACCCCGGTCGATTGTGTGCTCATGGACATCAACATCCCGGTGAAGGACGGCATGCAATGCACCCGCGAAATCCGCGCCCACGCCGACCCAGCCATCAATAAATTGCCCATCATCGCCATCACCGGCAACGCCAACAACTACTCGATGGACCAGTTTCGCGAGGCCGGCGTGACCGATTACCTTCCCAAGCCGCTCGACTTCGACGCCCTCGTGCGCGTGGTGAAGCAATACGTAGGCTAATTGATGAATGGGTGCGTGAATGGGCGAATGGCTCCTTGCTCATTCGCCCACTCACGCACCCATTCACTCTTTAAAATGGTTGTAACCTTCCTTGGCACGGGCACCTCGTCGGGCGTGCCCATGATAGGGTGCACCTGTGCGGTGTGCCGCTCGCTCGACCACCGCGACCATCGCCTGCGCGTGTCGGTGCATGTGGAGGTAGGCAGCCACAGCTTCGTCATTGACTCCGGCCCCGATTTTCGGCAGCAGATGCAGCGCGCCCGCATTACGCACCTCGACGCGCTGCTCTTCACGCACGAGCACAAAGACCACACCGCCGGCCTCGACGACATCCGGGCCTTCAACTTCCGGCAGCAGACGGACATGCCGGTTTTTGCCGAGCCCCGCGTGCTGCGCCAGTTGCAGCAGGAGTTTGCCTACATTTTTGCCGAAAACAAGTACCCTGGCGTGCCGCGCGTGACGCTGCACCCCATCGAGCGCGACGACGCGCCGTTTGACGTGCTGGGGGTTTCGGTGCTGCCCCTGCGGGCCATGCACCACCGCCTGCCGGTGCTGGGTTTCCGCATCGGCGGCTTCTGCTACCTGACGGATGCCAACCACATCGGGCCCGAAACCCGCGCCCAGCTCCGCGACGCCGACGTGATTGTGCTCAACGCCCTGCGGCGCGAGGAGCACATTTCGCACTTCACGCTGGCCCAGGCCATTGCGGTGCTGGAAGAGGCCGCGCCCAAGCGGGCTTTCCTCACGCACATCAGCCACCAGCTGGGCCGCCACCAGGAAGTGGAAGCCGAGCTGCCGGAGTGGATTCGGCTGGCGTATGATGGGCTGAAAGTGACGGTGTAGGAACGCATCGCGGCACATTCCTGCCGGTTTATTTATGCACACCAATTACTATTTCCTGCGCCAGCTGGCCCCCGCACTCACCGAGCGGCTGCGGGGCTTCCGCGTGGCCGTGTGTTTCACGCAGGAAAAGGATGAGCTGGTGATTGGCCTCACGGATGGCGGCAAGGAGTTCTGGCTGAAGGCGCAGCTGGGCGCTACGTTTCCGGCCCTGGCCCTGCCCGATACCTTTCAGCGCGCTCGTTCAAATTCGGTGGATTTATTTCCGGGCCTGCTGGGGGAGCAAGTGGAAAGCGTGGCCGCTTGGCCGCAAGACCGGGTGCTGCAAGTGAATTTTCGGAGCGGTGCCCGGCTGGTGTTCAAGCTCTACGGCCCGCGGCCGAATGCCATTTTTTGCACGGCGGCTGAGGCGCCCGCCCAGCTGTTTCAGCAAAAGCTGCTGGCCGACGCCGACCTGAAACCGCAAGCCGCCCCCGTACCCGTAGCAGCCGGCAAGCTGCCGCCCCCGCTGGCCGACTTGCCCCTGCGCTACCTGCGTACCCAGGGCTACGACCAGGCGCCGCCCGAAGTGAAAACCCGGCTGGTGAACCAAGTGCTGGCGCAGTTGGAAAAGCCGGCGCATTATTACCTCATTCAGCTCGATGGCCGCACCCGCCTGAGCTTGCTGCCCCTCGGCGACATCCTCGAAACGCTGCCCGGCGACGACCCCATCGGTGCCCTGCGCCGCTTCGTGCCCATGGCCCTGGGCCGGCGGGCGCTGGAGATGGAAACCAAGCAGCTGCGCCAACTGCTGGAGCGCCGTGCCGACGAAGCCAGCACGGCCGCTGCCCACGCTCGCCAGCGCCTGCACGCGTTGGCCCACGAAGCCGGCTACCGCCACACCGCCGACCTGATTATGGCGCACCTGCACGCCATTCCGGCCCGCGCCGAGCAGATTGAGGTGCTGGACTTTTACACCAACCAGCCCCGGACCATCAAGCTAAAGCCCAACGAGAAGCCCCAGCTCACCGCCGAAAACCTGTACCGCAAGGGCAAGAATCAGCAAATTGAAGAGCGCCAACTCACCGAGCGCATTGCCCGGCGCGAAGCCGAAGCCTTGACGGCCCTGGAGCGACTGGAGGAATTGGACACCCAGCCTCAGCTCGCCGAGCTGCGCGGCCTGCGCGCCTGGCGTAAGCTGCACGGCCTCGACCCCGCGCCCACGGCGGCCAAAGCCCCCACGGAACTGCCGTTCAAAGTGTTTGAAGACCGGGGCTTCACCATTCTGGTGGGCCGCAATGCCGCCAACAACGACCTGCTCACCCAGAAATATGCGCACAAGGACGACCTCTGGCTGCACGCCAAAGACGTGACGGGGTCGCACGTTGTCATCCGGCAGCGAGCCGGGCACACCGTGCCCGAACCCGTGATAGAGCACGCCGCGCAGCTGGCCGGCTGGTATTCGCGCCGCCAGCACGACACGCTGTGCCCCGTGACCGTGACGCCTAAAAAGTACGTGCGCAAGCCCAAAGGTGCTCTGCCCGGGCAGGTGCTGGTGGAGCGCGAGCGGGTGGTGCTGGTAAAGCCCGGCAACCCGTTTGAGCGCGAGTAGGGCCAAGCTGAAAAGAGCGTCATGCCGAGCGCAGCCGACACATGACATTGCCACTTCAGGAAACCAGCAACGAAAAAGCCCGCTGCAAGTACTTGCAGCGGGCTTTCCGTTTTGCGTGCGCGCGGGGAGATTCGAACTCCCACACCCGAAGGCACCACCCCCTCAAGATGGCGTGTCTACCAGTTTCACCACGTGCGCAAAAGGCAACTAAACCGGGCAATTCGGCCGAAACCGGCTTCGCTGAGGCGGCGAAGCGGGTGCAAAGATAGCCGGCGAAAACCGCACTTACCAAACATCGCCGCGCTTTTTCACCAAACTTCCATGATTCAGCAGGTTACCTTGCCGAAATTTGGCGCCTTCCGCCTTCCCTTGTTCACCTTCGACCTCTTTTCGTTATGAAATTTCCCGAAAAACCCGCTCCCTCATCCTTCTTCGGACGCATGGCCAGCGCCATCACCGAGTTTTCGGGGTCGACGCCGGCGTTTGTGATTGCGGCTGGGCTGGTGCTGGTGTGGGCCCTCACGGGGCCGCTTTTTCATTATTCCGAAACCTGGCAATTGGTCATCAACACGGGTACCACCGTCATCACTTTTCTGATGGTGTTTCTCATTCAGCGCGCCCAAAATAAAGACTCGCTGGTGCTGCACCTCAAGCTCAATGAGCTGATTGCGGCTCAAAAAGGCGCCAGCAACCGCCTCATCAACGCGCAGGATTTTTCGGAAGAAGAAATCCGGCTGCTGCACGACTTTTATTGCGCGCTGGCCGAGATGGCCAAAAAAGACAACGACTTGGGCAAGACCCACACCGTGGAGGAAGCCCAGGACAACCACAACGACAAGCTGGCCGCTCACCTGCAATAACGAAAAAAGGGCGGCCGATGGCTCCGTTGCGCCGGGCGGGCGCTTCGGTCCATCGGCCGCCCCTTGCAGGGACGCGCTTAGGCGGCTACTTGGCCTGAATCAGGGGCGAGTCGACCACGTGCTCCGACACGAACCACACCTGCATCTCGTTGGTGCGAATGAGCTGGCTCACGATGAGGTCGTTGGTGCCGTCGTCGCCGTTTTCATCGGCGGTGTCGGCGTATTCGTGACAGTTTTTGAGGAGGCGCTGGTGGGCGTCGAGCAGGCGCGACACCTGCACGGGGGCTTCTTCGCGGTCGCGCGGCACGCGCGGGATGCTGCTAAGCTCGGCCACGTCGTGGGCCATGGCCACGGCCACGCCGCCCAGAATTTGGATGCGCTCGGCAATGGCGTCGACCAGCGTCGACTGCTCCTCGTAGTGCTTGTCGTAGAGCAGGTGCAGCTGGTAGAACGTGGGGCCCACCACCTGCCAGTGGTGCTTTTTGTACATGTCGCGCAGGGTGATGGTGTCGGCCAGCAGCTGGTTGAGGCCGGTCACGCTTTCCTGGCGGGTTTTTTCGTCGAGGCCGATGGGCAGGCGCTGGCTCACGGTGCCGTAGCGCTGGGTGGGCGCGGGGGCGTTGTTTTGCTGGCCCAGCACGGGCTGAATGTTGACGGCGGCGTTGGAACGGGCGTTTTGGCCGCTGGCCTGGGCGGCCGGGGCTTTTTTAGCGGCCGCGGCTTTGGGGGCAGCCGTTTTGGCGGAGGATGCCATAGGAATGGGAAGGAGTGAGGTGAAAGAAAACCGGAACGGGCCGGCGGCGAAAAATTCTGTTTCTGCGTACGTAAAGCACCCCGTCGGGTTAAGGTTGCCTTCTTGTAAACGTGTTCCATGACTGAGCCCCGTACCACGGCCCCCGCGCTGGCCGAAGACCCGCACCCCGAATTGCACATGACCAGCTCGGCCATGCTGCAGGACATCGTCATCGGCCTCTCCGATGGGCTGACCGTGCCGTTTGCGCTGGCCGCGGGCCTGAGCGGGGCCGTGGCCTCGTCGGGGCTGGTCATCACGGCAGGGCTGGCCGAAATTGTGGCCGGCAGCATTGCCATGGGCCTGGGCGGCTACCTGGCCGGCCGCACCGAGGTAGAGCACTACGCCTCCGAGCTGGACCGCGAACACCGCGAAGTGCGCGAAGTGCCCGAAAAAGAGCGCGCCGAGGTCGACGAGCTGCTGGCCGACATGGGCCTGTCGGAAGCCACCCGCCGCCAGGCCGTGGCCGAGCTCACCGCCGACCCCGAGCAATGGGTGAAGTTCATGATGAAGTACGAGCTGGGTCTTGAAGAGCCCGACCCCAAACAGGCGCCCAAAAGCGCCGTCACCATCAGCCTGGCCTATGCGCTGGGCGGCCTCATCCCGCTCAGCGCCTATTTTCTCACCAACTCGCCCACGCAGGGGCTGGTGTGGTCGGCGGCCATCACGCTGGTGTGCCTGCTGGTGTTTGGCTACTTTAAAAGCCGCATGACGGGCCAGCCGCCGGTGGCGGGCGCCATCAAAATGGCCGTGGTGGGCGCGCTGGCAGCGGCCGCGGCGTTCGGCATCGCGCGGGCGGTGGGCGGCTAGCCGCGCGGCCCTGCGAACAACCGCCGTTTTACCTTCCCTGTGTTTTCAGTACCGTTTCATGAATTTCAAGCTCCCCAAAACACCCGCCGTCTACGTCAAGAGCAAGTCTTTTCGCCTGGCCGACGTGGGCCCGGACGACATCACGCCCTTTGCCAACCGGCCCGACGATAAATCGGACGTGGCGCCGCGCCTGCTGGAGCTGCGCCGCCGCCTGAGCGAGTTGCAGGAACTGCTCTACGCCGAGCACCGCCGCAGCCTGCTCATTGTGCTGCAGGCCATGGACACCGGCGGCAAGGACGGCGCCATCGAGAACCTGCTCACGGGCGTGAACCCGGCCGGCGTGCAGGTGGCCACCTTCAAGGCGCCCACCACCGAGGAACTCAAGCACGATTTTTTGTGGCGCATTCACGCGCAAACGCCCAAGCGCGGGCACATTGGCGTGTTCAACCGCTCGCACTACGAGGACGTGCTCATCACCCGGGTGCATGGCCTGATTGATGCAAAAACCTGCCAGGAGCGCTACGACGACATCAACCACTTCGAGCAGCTGCTGACCCGCAACGGCACGGTGGTGCTCAAGTTCTTTCTGCACATCTCCAAAGACGAGCAGGCCCAGCGCCTGCAGGCCCGCCTCGACGACCCCGCCAAAAACTGGAAATTTGACCCCAACGACCTGAAGGAGCGCGCCTACTGGGACGACTACCAGCAGGCCTACCAAGATGCCATGCGCCACTGCTCCTCGGAGGACGCGCCCTGGTTTGTGATACCCGCCAACCACAAGTGGGCCCGCGACTTGGCCATGTCGGAAATAGTGGTGGCCGCCCTGGAAGCCATGAACCCCCAGCCGCCGAAGCCCGATTTCGACCCTAAACAGCAGGTAATTGTATAAGACCTGGGCCTGGCATGATGTTGTTAGAAGCGCGCATGTGCGGACGCCACTTGCAAAAAAGCCCCGACGCCGGATGGAGTCGGGGCTTTTTTATGTTTGCCAGAGCCGCTACACGGCTACCGCGCTGGTAGCCGCGGTTTCCTTGCGCTCGCCAATCTGCTGGCGCCACATGGCGTAGTAGAGGCCTTTTTGCGCCAGCAGCTCTTCGTGGCGGCCCTGCTCGGCCACGGTGCCGCGCTCCAGCACAAAAATGCGGTCGGCGTGCAGAATGGTGCTGAGGCGGTGGGCAATGAGGATGGTCATGTGCTGACGCGAGCCCGAGAGCTCCCGCACCGTCTTGCCGATTTCTTCTTCGGTGAGGGAGTCGAGGGCCGAAGTGGCTTCATCGAACACCATGAGCGTGGGCTTGCGCAGCAGCGCCCGCGCAATGCTGAGGCGCTGCTTTTCGCCGCCCGATACCTTCACGCCGCCCTCGCCAATTACGGTGTCGAGGCCCAGCGGGGCGCGGGCCAGCAGCGAGTCGGCCGCGGCCTGGCGCAGGGCCAGCAGGCATTCCTCGTCGGTGGCCTGCGGAGCCACAAAAAGCAGGTTTTCGCGGATGGTGCCGCTGAACAGCTGCGTGTCCTGCGTCACGAACCCGATTTGCTCGCGCAGTTCGTCGAGGTCGATTTCGGCGCCGGGAATGCCGTTGTAGAGAATGCGGCCCGAGAGGGGCGGGTAGAGGCCCACCAGCAGCTTCACCAGCGTGGTTTTGCCCGAGCCCGAGGGGCCCACGAAGGCAATGGTTTCGCCCAGCCGGGTGCTGAAGGAGATGTCGGACAGGGCCGGCCCCTTGGCCGTGAGGTGCTTGAAGCTGACGTGCTCGAAGGCCAGGTCGTTGATGTGCGCCACCGACTTGGGGTGCGCGGGCTTCACGTCCTTGGGCGTGTCGAGGATGGTCTGGAAGTTGCCCAGCGAAATCTCGGTTTCGCGGTATACCCCGATGATGTTGCCCAGCTCCTGCAACGGCCCGAAGATGGAGAACGAGTAGATGAAGAAGGAGAAGAACTCGCCCAGGCTGATGTGGTTTTGCACCCGCAGGTACAAGAGCAGCAGGATGATGATGTTGCGCAGCAGGTTCACGAAGGTGCCCTGCACGAAGCTGAGCGAGCGCAGGTAGCGCACCTTTCGTAGCTCCAGCTTCAGGATTTTGTCGGTGGTGGCGTTCAGGCGCTCGGTTTCCTGCTGGGCCAGGCCCAGGCTCTTGATGAGCTCGATGTTGCGCAGGCTTTCGGTGGTGGAGCCGGCCAGGGCCGTGGTTTCGGCCACAATGGTTTTCTGAATCACCTTGATGCGCTTGCTCAGGAAAAAGCTCAGAATGCCCAGCAGCGGAATGGTGAGAAAATAGCCCAGCGCAATGGGCCAGTACACCGTGACGGCGTACCACATCACGAACACAATGCCCACCAGGGCCGTGAACAGCACGTTGACGAAGCTCTGAATGAGCTTTTCCACGTCGATGCGCACCTTCTGGAGCTTGCCCAGGGTTTCGCCCGAGCGTTGGTCCTCAAACACCTGGTAGGGCAGCTCCAGCGAGTGGCGCAGGCCGTCGGAGTACATTTTGGCCCCCAGGCGCTGGGTGATGACGTTGACGTAGTAGTCCTGAAAGTTTTTGGCAATGCGCGACACCATGGCCACGCCCAGCATGATGCCGATGAGGGGAATGGCTTCCCAGAAGAACGGCCAGAACTGCACCAGCCGCACCCCGGCCACATCGGGGTACTTGGCCGTGAAGTGGTCGACGAGCTGGCGGAAAAAGTATGGGTCGAGCAGCGAGAACACCTGGTTGACGGCGGCCAGCACCAGGGCCAGCACCAGCAGCGGCCAGTAGTTGCGCAGGTAGCTATAGAGTATTTTCATGAGAGCACAAGTAGCCCGGCCGGGCCGGCCAGAAGGCAAGCAACCCGGCCGGGCGGCAATGGTTTGGGAAAGAGGGCGGCGCAGTTACAGTGCCCGGGGCACGGGGCGGCTGCGCAGCACCAGCACCACCACCAGCAGCACCAGCGCCACAATGGCCGGCACGCCCTTGGCCAGGCCGCCGGGAATTTTGGTGGCGTGCATAAACACCGCGCCCAGCATGATGACGATGAGGCCCAGGGCCGCCGGGCGCACCGTGCGCGGCACCAGCAGCCCGATGCCGCCCAGCAGCTCAGCCACCCCGATGAAGCCGCCAAACCAGCCCGGCAAGCCCAAGCTGCCAAACATTTTCATGGTGGCGTCGAGCTGCATTAGCTTCGAGAAGCCGCCATAGATGAACATGGCGGCCAGCAGGGCCTGCAGAATCCAGGCAATGACGTTGCGTACCGATGGGCTCATAAACGAAAAAGAAAAAAGGGTGAAACAAGCCGCGCGGCAGGGCACCGCGCCGTGGATGGCCAAATTACCGGTTTCCGGCCAACTGCCTGCGGCAGACGCAGGGCCGGCAGAAATGTTTTAAGGGCAACGTGGGAAAGGGCAAGGCCTGCCAAGGAATGGGCCAAATGGAATTTATCCGAGGTTGAGTTTCAGTATTTTTCGCAGGCACAAACCCGTACTTATCCCCTGTTTTTACAATATAGGATTACGGAAATTTGTAAAGCTAGGGGTAGCACCCTCTCGCTGAACATATTGTGCCAGGCGCCACGCTACCGATTCTCAGGCTGCCGAGTCCTTATTCCCTTTCCGTTTTATGACCGTTGTGTATCACGAACTGCTGCCCGACAGCTACCTGCTCATCCTGGCCCCCAGCCGCTCCGACGAACCCGAAGCCGCCCTGGCCCACTCCCTGCACTGCGCCCAGCGCAGCGGCAAACCGGCCGTGTGGGTCGACTGCGGCATGTTGCACTCCCTCTCCGACGAAGCGGCTCAGCTGCTGTGGGGCGCTCACCACCAGCTCGAAGAAAAACATTCCCAGCTGGTGCTGGTGCACGTGCCCGAGCGTGTGAAAAAAGACCTGCTGAAGCGCGAGCTGGGCCCGGCGCCCTGCATGGTGCCCACCCTGCTCGACGCCGCCCGCCAAACGGCCCAGCAGCGCGACGACCAAGCCGTCTGAGTGGTTGCTTCCCTTCGCCTTATCCCTATTCAGCTGCAGTTCATTCTTATGTTACCCGCCTTCTTTGGTCCGATTCCGGACGACTTGCCGGCCGACCAGCGCGCCCATTGGCAGCGCCGCCAGCTCACCGCCCGCAACACCCTCGACATTCAGGCCTTGACCGGTACCCCGGCCAACGCCGATACCGTGGCGTCGCTGCAACGCTACGTGCGCGGCGAAATCACGCTGGCCCAAGCCATTGACCAGGTGCGCGAGCAAATGGCGCAGGAACACCAGAACTACCGCCAGTTTCTAAACCGGCGCAACATCATTTAGGCACCGCTTCGGCCGCGGGCTTTCCGGAAACCCGTGCGGCGCTCAGCCTGCGGACGTGCCCTTCGGGGCGTTGCCCGTGTTGCCATTCAGCAAGAACTCGCGCAGGCGGTTGATGTGCTTTTTGATTTCTTCGATGCGTTCTTCCTGCTGCACCGGGTAGGGGCCCGCGCCGCGCGCGGCCATGCTGCTGAGCAGGTTTTTGCGTTCCTCCATCATGCGAAGGGCCACCCAGAGGGTTTCTTCCAGGGTTTGCTGGGCGCTGTGCAGCAGGCCATCGGCCGTGAAGGCGTGCCCGGTGTGGCACCGGTAGCGGAGCAGCTTGCCGTTGTTCACCTCAAACAAGCTGCCGCCGCAATCGGGGCAGGTGAGGGGCACGGGATGTGCAATTTGCAGTACCTCGTCGGTGGTTCCCACAACTCTTTCCGCAATGGCGGCCTCCTGCTTCAGGTCTTCGGGTACTTCTCCTTTGCGTTCGGGCAGGGGGCGGGCGGTTATCTCTTCCAGCAGCGCACCCATCATATGCAGCGGCACCACGTAATCGACGTCCACGTTGCGGAGGGCGGTTTCGGGCATGCTGGGGTATTCGGCCTCGTGGGGGTCTTGCACCACGGCGAGGCCGCCGCAGCGCTTGATGAATTCGAGGCCGGCGGCCCCGTCGTGCAGCATGCCGGTGAGCACCACGCCCACCACGCGCGACCCGAAGGCCACGGCGGCCGACCGGAACAGGGCGTCGGCGGCCGGGCGGTAGTGGTTTTCGCGCGGGCCCTTGGTCACGAGCAGGTGCGGCGTGCTGCCGTCTTTGGCCAGCAGGTGGCGGTCGGGGGGCGCGAGGTAGAGGGTGCCGGCCTCAATGGGGTCGCCATCGGCGGGCAGGCGGCAGGCCATGGGGCTGTGGCGGGCCAGTCGTTCGACGAAGTGTTGGCCGTCGGCATCGGTAGAAAAGTGTTGCACCACCAGCACGGCGGCGGGCAGCGTGGCCGGCAGCTGGCCCACTAGCTGGACCAGTGCCGGCATGCCGCCGGCCGACGTGCCGATTACAATCAGGTGGGAAGGAGCGGGCATGGAGCAGGGCAGGAAACGGAGCTAGCGTACTACGCAAAATTGGGCAAGTGGGGCGTTGGTGGCAGGTTTTTAAGATAAAAAGATAAATTTGTTGCAGGCAGCCGACGGGCTCTGGCCCCGTTGCGCATTTGTTTTTTCCGGTCCGCCGGTCCTGCTGCCCATGCCCCACCCGATGAACCCCAACGACCTGACGCCCTCCACCGACGAGCCTGGCATCGTTGTCACGCCGCCCGAAGAGTTGCCGCGCGACGGCGTCGGCCCGCCCGCGCTGCTGCGCGAGGCCAGCCGCCCCGACGAAGCCGCGAGCGACAAGTTCCCGCTGGTGGGCATCGGCGGCTCGGCGGGGTCGTTGGCCGCGTTCGAGCAGTTTTTTCGGGCCATGCCGCCCGACAGCGGCATGGCCTTCGTGGTGGTGACGCACCTGCTGCCCGACCAGCCCTCTGAATTGCCGCAGGTATTGCAGCGCTTCACCCCGATGCCGGTGCTGGAAGCCGAGGACGGCCTGCGCGTGCGCCCCAACCACGTCTACGTCATTCCGCCCAACCGCGACATGAGCATCCTGCACGGCACGCTGCTGCTGTTTGCGCCCACCCAGCCGCCGGGCCGCCGCCTGCCCATCGACATCTTTTTTCAGAGCATGGCCAAGGACGCCCGCGAGCGGGCCGTGTGCGTGGTGTGCTCGGGCCTGGGCACCGACGGCACCCTGGGCCTGAAGATGGTGATGGAAAACTTTGGGATGGTGATGGTGCAGGACCCCGCCACGGCCGAGTACGACGCCATGCCGCGCTCGGCGCTGGCCACCGAGTTTGTGGACTACGTGCTGCCCGCCGAGCAGCTGCCGGCCAAGCTGCTGCACTACGTGCGGCACCCCGACACGCGCCCCCGCCGCGACGAGCCCGAAAGCGTGAGCAAGCCCGCCCACGCCCTGCAGAAAATTTTCCTGCTCGTTCGGGCCCAGACCGGGCACGACTTTTCTTACTACAAGCGCAACACGGTGTTTCGGCGCATCGAGCGGCGCATGAATTCGCACCAGATTCAGGAGTTCACCCTCTACGTGCGCTACCTGCAGGAAAACCCCGCCGAAGTAGAGGCCTTGTTCAAGGAATTGCTGATTGGGGTGACCAAGTTTTTCCGCGACCGCGAGGCCTACGATATCCTCAAGGCGCGGCTGCTGCCGCTGCTGCGCCAGAAACCCGCCGACAGCGTGGTGCGCGTGTGGGCGCCGGGCTGCTCCACCGGCGAGGAAGCTTACTCGTTGGCCATGACGCTGCTCGAGTGCCTCGACGGCGTGGACCGCCAGAAGTACCTCAAGATTCAGCTCTTCGCCACCGACATCAACCCCGACGGCATTGGGTTTGCCCGGGCCGGGCTGTACCCCGACAACATCGTGGCCGACGTGAGCCCCGAGCGCCTGCGCCGCTTCTTCACCAAAACCGACGAAGGCTACCGCATCAAGAAGGACGTGCGCGACGCGGTGGTGTTTGCCGTGCACGACCTCAACAAGGACGCGCCCTTCACCAAGCTCGACCTGCTGGTGTGCCGCAACCTGCTCATTTACCTGAGCGCCGAGCTGCAGCGCAACCTCATCCCCGTGTTTCACTACGCCCTCAACCCCAACGGGCTGCTGTTTCTGGGGCCCAGCGAAAACCTCACCGGTTTCCAGGACTTGTTTCAGAGCCTGGACGTGAAGTGGAAGATTTCGCGGCGTACCGACACGCCTTCCTCCGTCACGCGCCTCGCGGCGTTTCCCTTCACCCTGGCCCGGCAGCAAGCCCCTTCCGCGCCCGCATCCGCTTCCGGCTCCATGAACCCGAATTCCGTTCGCAAGGAAGGCACCTTTGCCACCCTGGTGCAGCGCGTGCTGCTGCGCCACTACACCCCGCCCGCCGTGGTCATCAACGGCAAGGGCGAAATCATGTACGTGAACGGCCGCACCGGCCGCTACCTGGAGCCGGCCCCCGGCCTCTCGGGCATGAACGTCTTCGACATGGCCCGCGAGGAGCTCAACTACGAGCTGAGCGCGGCCGTGCACAAGGCCGTCGCCACCCGCGAGCCCGTGGTGGCCGACCACGTGAAGCTGCGCCTCGACACCGGCGTGCAGCTGGTGCGCCTCACGGTGAAACCCCTGGAAGAAAGCGAGCAGCTGGCGGGCCTGCTGCTGGTGGTGTTTGAGGAGCAGCCCACGCCCCACAAGGTGCGCCTGGGCAAAGCACGCCTCGCCACCGACCCCGGCCACGACGCGCAACTGCAAGCCCTGGAAAAGGAGCTGCAATACACCAAGCACCGCCTCCAAACCACCATCGAAGAGATGGAAAGCAGCGTGGAGGAGCTCAAGAGCACCAACGAAGAGCTGCAAAGCGCCAACGAGGAGCTGCAAAGCACCAACGAGGAGGCCATGACCAACAAGGAGGAGATGCAGAGCCTGAACGAGGAGCTGATGACCCTGAACATGCAGTACCTGAGCAAAACCGAGGAGTTGAGCCAGGCCGCCAACGACATGAAGAACCTGCTCGATGCCACGGAGATTGCCACCATCTTCCTCGACAACGACATGGTGATAAAGCGCTTCACGCCGCCGGTGCACCGCATCATCTCGCTGCTGCCGGCCGACGTGGGCCGCCCCATCACGCACTTTGCCAGCACGCTGCGCCACGAAAGCCTGGCCGCCGACGTGCAGCAGGTGCTCGACCGCCTGGTGAGCGTGGAAGCCAACATCCAGACCACCCGCGGCGAGTGGTACGCCATGCGCATCCTGCCCTACCGCACCCTCGACAACTACATCAGCGGGGCCGTCATCACCTTCACCGACATCACCGGCCTCAAAACCCTCGAAGCCCAGCTGCAGGAAAGCGCCCGCTTTGCCGAAAGCATTGTGGAAACCATGCGCGAGCCCCTGCTCGTGCTCGACGCCCAGCAGCGCGTGCTGGCCATCAGCGGCGCGTTTGCCGAGCTTTTTGGCCTCGACGCGGCGGCGGTGAAAGGGCAGCCCCTGCGCGAGCTCGACGGCGGCGTGTGGCAGCAGCCCGTGCTGCGCCGCCGCCTCGACGAGGCGCTGGCCCACCCCGGCGCGCCCTTCGAGGACTTTGCCTTCGCGGCCGAGTTCCCGCGGGCCGGGCGGCGCGCGTTGCGCCTCTACGGCCGCAGCCTGATGAGCCACGGCGCGCGCACGGGGCCCCTGCTGCTGGGCGTGCGCGAGGTGCAGGAAGAGTAGCGGGCCGCTACCGGCCGGCCCGATGCGCGGGCGAAAACGCCGTGACCGGGCGGTCGAGCAGGGAGCAGTAGGGGCAGCGCGGACGGGGCTGGCCCGTGCCGGGCACGCGGTCGGCCGGGGCAATGCTGCGGGCCACGGGGCACTCGTCGTTGTCGTGCCACACCTCGGTGAGGGCGATGCCGCGCAGGGGCGAGTAAAAGGGAGGAATACGCATAAGCCGAAAACCACACGAGGCAGAAAAACGCCTTATTAGTATAAGCAGATATGCTTACCAAACGAGGGGCCCGCGTTTAGGTTGCGGCTTCGTCGAGGGCGCGGCGCACGTCGGGCCAGCTCAGCTCGCCGGCCACGTAGCGGGCGTAGAGGTGCTGGGCGAAGGGAGTGGCTTTGGTTTTGAGTCGGGGGTGGGTGAGCTGCAGCTGGCGTAGCACGTTGGCGCGTTGCTGCGGCGTTTGGGCATTGGGGCCGAAACGAGGGTCGTGAGGCATTGGTAGAACGCCGTGGATGGAAAGGAGCCAAAGCGCAGGGCAAATTTCCGGGGAGGACTGCTTGCGCGCCAAAGGGCTAATACGGATATTGAAGGTGGTAAATACCCAAAATGCGGGCGAAACGCCGCGCCCGGCCGGTTCCTTGTTCGGAAAGGTGCCGGAGCCGTCGGTTGACCTTCTGCGTAGTTTCGCGCCCACCGAAAACAAGTCCGCGCGGCCCCGGGCCGGACCGGGGAGCGGCCCTACCGCCCGCTGCCGGTCCACACAAAAAAACGCGCCACCGGGCTACACCCGATGCCTCCGGCGAATAACTTGCCGCTCCCTTCCCTTGCCACTCTGCCATTCCCCATGCCCGGTTCGCCCTCGCTGCACCTCGACTATCGGCCCGACCTCGATTTGCTCACCGGCCGCTGGCTCTTCGACCCCGACCCCGAACAGCTGCGCCAGGACTACGAAGACCTCCTGAAAGAAGGCCTCTACTGCGGCGCTCAGCGCTGGCTGCTCGACCTGCGCCGGCGCCCCGCCCTGCCCGTGGGCCTCACCGACTGGATGGAAACCACCTGGCTGCCCCACCTCCTGGGCGTGGCGCCGCCCGACCTGCGCATTGCCTTTTGGCTGCCGCCGCAGCGCGAAGTGTTGCGCCGCGCCGCCCCCGCCCTCAACGCCCGCGTGGAAGAGCTGCTGCGCCAGCCCGGCGCCTACCGCCTCCGCCTGTTCGAGAACGAGGCCCTGGCCCTGGCGTGGCTGCTGGCGCCCGCCGGCACTTGAAGGCCGGCGCCCGGCACCGGGCCGTGTGTAGCTTTGGCCCCGGCCGTGGTGGCCGTCTTGCTTTTTAGTTGTTGTCCCGTGGAATTCGCTTACCGGCCCGACCTCGACCTCTTCACTGCCCGCTGGCTCAGCCTCACGCAGGCCGCCGCCACCACGCAGGCCGAATACAACCTGCTGCTGCAGGCCCCCGAGGCCCTGGGCACCCCGCACTGGCTACTCGACGTGCGCCGCCGGCCCATCATTACGCTGGAGTCGGCCCGCTGGGTCACCGGGGAGTGGCTGCCCCGCGCCGCGGCCCTGCTGAACCCCGCGCGCCTGCGGGTGGCCTTCCTGGTGGCGCCCGTGCGCGCCGAGAACCTGCGCGACGACCCCGCCCTGCGCGCCGTGATGGAAGCCGCCTACGCCCCTGGCCACGCCTTCGACCTGCGCACCTTCACCGACGAGGGCGCCGCCGTGGCCTGGCTGCTGGGCCGGCTGGGGTAGGAGCGGTGCCCCCGCTGCACATCCGGCTACGAGCAGGGAAACGGCCGCCAGCCGCCGGCCAGCAAAGCCCGCGCGAAAGTGGGTGGGCACGTGCGAAAAAGATAAAATAGGGTTTAGGTAAAAAGGGTGGGCTGGCGGATGTAAAACGTTCATTTTTATGCGGTAAGTACTGGTTTTACGTATCTTTTCCCTCCTCTCTCCCCGCATGCCATGGCTTCCGACCATACCCCTCCGACTCCGTGGACCAACCCCGCCGACCCGCACGAGGCGCTGCGCGCCCTGCGGGCCCGCGCCGAGCAGCGCCGCTACCTTGTGACGCAGGCCGCCGAGCAGCACACGCCTGACGAAGTGCGGCGGCTGCTGCAGGAGCTGCAAGTGCACCAGATTGAGCTCGAAATGCAGTACGAAGAGCTGCTGCTGGCCCAGGCCGATGCCCAGGCTGCCCGGGCCGAGTACCACGACCTCTACGATTTTGCCCCCATCGGCTACTTCACCCTCAGCCAGGGGGGCACGGTGGAACAGCTCAACCTGTGCGCCAGCCAGCAGTTGGGCGCGGTGCGCCAGCAGCTGTTGGGCCGGCGCTTTGCCCTGTTTGTGGCGCCGGCCGAGCGCCTGGCATTCGGGCAGTTTCTGGCCAGGGTGTTTGCCAACGGGGGTACCCAGAGTGCCGAGTTTTCTTTGCAGCGCGAAGACGGCAGCACCTTCTACGCCCAGCTCGAGGGCCTGCGGGCCCAGCGCGCCGAGGAGCTGCAGTGCCGCCTGGCCGTGCTGGACGTGACGGCCCGGCGCGCGGCAACGCAGCAGCTGGCGGCCAGCGAAGCCCGGTTTCGCAAGCTCTTTGCCGACAGCAACGACGCCGTGGTGCTGCTGCAGGGCCACCAGTTTGTGGATTGCAACGCGGCCGCTTTGCGCTTGCTGGGTGCGCACGCCAAAGAGCAGCTGGTGGGCCGGCCCGCCTGGGCCCACGCCCCGGAGCACCAGCCCGGCGGCCAGCGCACCATCGACCTGTTTCGCGAAACCACCGAGGCGGCCATTCGCACGGGCTCGCAACGCTGCGAAGCGCTGATGACCAAGGTAACGGGCGAGGAAATCTGGGTCGAGGCCGTGCTCACGCCCATTGAGCTGGGAGGGCTGCAGCCGCTGGTGCACATTCTGTGGCGCGACGTGACGGCCGCCCGCGCCGCCCGCGAAGAGCTGCGCCTCAGCCAGGAGCGCCTGCAAATGGCCCTGGCCGCGGCCGAGAGCGGCGTGTGGGTGTGGGAGCTGGCGGGCCACCAGCTGCATTGGGACGCCCGCGCCCAGGCCATCTTCGGGCTGGGTTACGACCCCGGGCCGGTGTCGTTTGAGGTGCTGCGCGGCGCGGTGCACCCGCAAGACCTGGTGGAAATGGCGGTGGGTCTGAAACGCTCCCTGGCCGAGCACCGCCCCTTCGATTTGGAATACCGCATTGTGTGGCCCGGCGGCACGGTGCGCTACGTGGCCGCGCTGGGCAAGGTGGTGCACGACGAGCAGGGCCACCCGCTACGCCTCATCGGCATCATGCACGACGTGACGCCCCGGCGCGAAGCCGAAAACGCCCTGCGGCGGGAAAAAGACTTCACCGAAAGCCTGCTCGACAACTCCGTCGATGGCATCCTGGCCCTCGACCGCCACGCCCGCATCACGGCCTGGAACGCCGAGGCGGCCCGCTATTTTGGGCTGGAGGCCGCCGCCGTGCTGGGCCGCCCCCTGTTCGACGTGCTGCCCTCCCTGAGCGAAACCGCCTGCCTCGAGGTGAGCCGGGCGCTGGCCGGCGAGCGGGTGACCTGCCTGGCCCAGCCCTTTCTCGTGCGCCCCGGCCACTTCGACGCCTACTTGGTGCCCCTGAAAGACGACGGCGAGGACGAACCCAGCGGCGTGCTGGCCATCATTCGCGACGTGACCGACCGCGACCGCCTGACCGAAGAAGCCACCCAGCTGCGCCTGCGCCAGCAGCAAGAGGTGCTGGCCGCCATTCTGGCCACCCAGGAAACCGAGCGCAAGCGCATTGCCGAAGCCCTGCACAACGGCCTGGGCCAGCTTCTCTACGCCACCAAGCTCAGCCTGGAAAACCAGGCCGTCCGGCCCGCGGCGCCGGACGCCTCGCTCAAGCTCCTCGAAGACGCCATCCGGGCTGCGCGCACCATTTCCTTCGAGCTCACGCCCGGCGTGCTCGAAGACTTTGGCCTGCACACCGCGCTGGAAGCGTTGGTGAAACGCATGGGGCCCACCGGCCTGCCCGTGCGCCTGCACCTGCTGGGCCTGGAGCAGCGCCTGGCCGCGCCGGTCGAAATTGCGGTGTACCGGGTGGTGCAGGAGTTGCTCAACAACGTGATGAAGCACGCCGACGCCACCGAGGCGGTGGTGCACGTGGTGCGCGAAGGCCACCGCCTCGAAGTGAGCGTGGAGGACAACGGCCGCGGCTTCGACCCGAGCACGCTGGCCAGCCAGCCGCTGGCGGGCATTGGCCTTTCGGGGGTGCGCAACCGGGTGGCGCTGCTCGGCGGCGAGCTCAGCATTCAGTCGCGGCTGGGCCAGGGCACCATCGTCAGCTTCGAGCTGAACGTGTGAGGCGCTTTCGGACTGATATTTGCGGCGTTAGCGGCCCGGGAATTTCGGCGACAAAAGCCCGGCGCCGGGCGATGTTTGCGAACCTATTCGCGGGCGCCGTTGTACGTTTGCAGGCACATGGTTCGGCTTTGCCAGCCACACAGTTAGCGTTGTTTTATGCGGTTACACACGTTTACTTCTCGGATGCTGGCGGCGGGCGCCGCCGTGTTGCTGGGCTTGGCCGGCTGCAAACACGACGCCGACTTGGTGGACCCCGAAGGCCCCGTGGTGAAACCCACGGCCTACGTGCTCGACGTGCCCCGCTACTTCCCCACGCTGCCCGCCGAGCCCGCCGACAACCCCCTCACGCAGGAAGGCGTGGCCCTGGGCCGCCAGCTGTTTTATGAGAAAGCACTGTCGCTGAACAGCCAGGTGGCCTGCGCCAGCTGCCACCGCCAGGAGCTGGCCTTCACCGACGGTCTGGCCCGCTCCGCGGGCGTGAACGGCAGCCAGACGCGGCGCAGCGCCATGGCCCTGAGCAACCTGGCCTGGGAGCCCAAGCTGATGTGGGACGGCTCGGCCACCGGCCTCGAAACCCAGGCCCGCCTGCCCATCGAAAACCCGCTGGAAATGCACCAGAGCCTGAGCGCCGGCGTGGCCCGGCTGCAGGCCACCAGTACCTACCCGGCCCTGTTTCGCAAGGCTTTTGGCAGCAGCACCATCACCGAGGCCAATACCCTCAAGGCCCTGGCGCAGTTTGAGCGCACGCTGGTGTCGAGCAACTCGCGCTACGACCAGTTTCTGAACGGCAACCGCACCGCCCTTACGCCAACCGAGCAGGAGGGCCTGGTGCTCTTCACCACCCACCCCGACCCGTTGAAACGCATTCGGGGCGGCAACTGCGGCGACTGCCACTCCGGCCCGCTGCAAACCAACCTCACCTTCAGCAACAACGGCCTCGACGCCACGCTGACGGATTTGGGCCTGGGCGCCATCACCGGCCAGGCTTCCGACAACGGCAAATTCCGGGTGCCGTCGCTGCGCAACATTGCCCTCACGGCGCCTTACATGCACGACGGCCGCTTTCCCACCCTCGACTCGGTGCTGGCCCACTACAACGAGCACGTGGCCCTGGGCACCCCCAACCTCGACCCGCAGATACAAGTGGCCAGCAACACCGTGGGCGGCACCCGCCTCGACCTGACCAAGGCCGAGAAAGCCAAAATCGTGGCTTTTCTGCGCACCCTTACCGATTCCACCTTCATCAAGGACCCGCGCTTCGCCAAGCCCTAGGGCCATGGAGCCGGCGCGGGGCGCGGTGCGTAAATTTGCGGTTCGGTGCGGCCGCCGGCACTTCTGCCGCGGGTGTTGCCACCGCCTGCCATATGCGTTTTTCCTTTCGCGCCATCTTCTTTTTGGCCTTGTCGGCTGGGCCTCTGCTGCTGAGCAGCTGCGAGCAGCAGAAGCCCGCCGCTGCCGCGCCTGCTACCGGCACCAGCACGCCCGCCCCGGCTCCGGCCGCCCAAGCCCGCTACGAGTGCCCCATGGGCTGCGCCGGCAGCCAGAGCAGCCAGCCCGGCAAGTGCCCCACCTGCGGCATGGACCTGGAAAAGAAGTCTTAAGCCGGTAGCCGGGCTGGATTCTGCAAGTTTTGGCCGCAATTTTATGCCCCGGCCGGGCCGGCAGCGGGTAATTTTGACGCGCTGAATGGGGTTATACCCCAGCGACCGGCCGCCTCGTGCCGGCCTTCACTTTCAATTTGCTTCGTCATGTCCACGCTTCGTTTCAAAACCACCATCAACTGCGGCGGCTGCATCAAAGCCGTGACGCCCTCGCTCAACCGCGAAGTAGGCGCCGACAACTGGCAGGTCGACACCGCCAACCCCGACAAAATACTCACCGTGACCGGCCCGCAGGCCACCGCCAGCCAGGTGGTGAAAGCCGTGCAGGACGCCGGGTTCGAGATTCAGCCGCTGGCGCAGTAAGCGCCGGAGCAGGCAATAAAAAAGGGCGCTTCCGCATCGGAAGCGCCCTTTTTTGTTCTTACTGCCCGGCTATTGCACCACCACTTTGCGGCTGGTGAGCTGGTCGCCCACTTGCAGCTTGACGAGGTAGGCGCCGGCGGGCAGGCTGCCCAGCGGAAACTGCTGCGCGCCGCTCTGCTCGGCCGCGGCCAGGGAGCGCACGCGCTGGCCCAGGGCGTTGTACACGGCCAGCGACACCGGCTGGCGGCCGGCCGGCACAGTGTAGGCCACCGTGGAGGAAGCCGCCGAAGCCGGGTTGGGATACACCTGGAAGTCGAGGCCGCTGGCCACGGCGTTGCGGTTGGCCAGCACGCCCGTGCCCAGCGCAAACGCCACCGCCTGCGTGCCGGCAATGGCCGTGAAGTCGGGGTTGCTGCCGAAGGCCGTGGTGCGGCCCGCCACCTGCGGAATCACGTCGGCGGTGATGAAATTGCCGTTGCTGTCGGTGAAGGCCGCGAACAAGTCGAGGCGGCTGCCGGCGCCCACCGTGGTGCTGCCGTTGTTCAGCGCCGACAGCGGAATCTCCACCTCGACGCCCGTATTGGTGGTGTTGGCGGCCAGCGACACGGTGTTGGTGTAGGCGAAGCGCGTGCCGGTGAGTACGGCCGTGGTGGCCGTTACCACGGTGCCGCTCTTGTTGCCCTGGCCCACGTAGGGGTCGGTGCCCACGGGCGAGGTGCCCGTGCCCGTCACGTACGACACGGCGCTGAAGTACACGTCGCTGGCGCTGGGGCCCACCACGGCCCGGATGCCGTAGTCCACCTGCAGGTCGAGGGTGGGGCGGTGAGCCAGCGGCGAGCCCGTGTCGAGGCCGCCGGGCAGCTGGGTGCCAGCAGGCACGCCCGGGCGGGCGGGGGTGTTGAAATATAGAATGAACGAGCGGTAGGCGCCGGCCGTGGACGACTCGCCCGAGCCCACCAGCATCAGGTTGAGCGTGGTGGCGGTGTAGCCCACGTAGAGGGCTTTCAGGCCGCGGTCGGGGTCGAGGTGTGTGCCGGTGTAGGAGCCGGCCAGCTGGTACTTGCCCACGCCCGTCCCGATTTCCGTTGCCGAAGCCACGCCGTCGACCGTAAACTGAGCACTGGCGGTGAGCGAGGCCGCCGTGAGGGCGCCCATCGCAAGGAGAGTACGTAAAGGTTTCATGGGAATTTGGGTGTAAAGGTGAAAAAATAGAACGTAGGCTAGGTGAAAAGCGGCAAGGCCGGGTGTTGGTTTTTACAGCTGCACGATTTTGTGAAACTCTGTGTAGTCGCCGAGCGAGATTTTCAGCAGGTAAGTGCCCGCCGCCAGCGCGGGCGCATCCCACTGCAGCGCTTGCGCGCCGGCCGCCAGGCGGCGGGGGGCCTGTACCACGCGCAGCAGCTGCCCGCTGAGGCTGAACAACGACAGCTGCACGGTCTCGGCCCGCTCCAGGGCGAAGCGGATGGTGCGCGCGCCGGTGGCGGGGTTGGGGTACACCTGCGCCACCGACCGGGCCACGGCCGCCGCGGGCGAGGTGGCCGATACGGCCGTGGCCACAAACTCCACGTCGTCGAGGCTGGCCGTTTCGTTGGCGTGGGCGTTGGAGCGCAGCCCGATTTCGCACTGCCCGTTCGTGACCACGATGCCCGGCACTTCCACGCGCTCCCAGTTGCCGGTGGCGGGCAGGGTGGTGGCCCGCTCGGTGCCGCCAAAGCCGCTGGCGTAGAGCTGGCACTGCGTTTGGCCGCCGCTGCTTTGGCCCCAGGCCCGCAGGGTGTAGGTGCCGTTGGGCAGGTTGGTGAGCAGCTGCGAGGTGCGCACCTGGTAGGGAGTGGCGCGCTGGTGCCCCAGCTGGTAGGAGCTGGAGTAGCCGTAAAACTGGGTCAGGTCGGCGTCGGCGTCGCCGGTGGTGGTCCAGCCCAGCACGGTTTGGGTGGCGCCGGTGTACTCAAACCCGGGGTTGTAGACGAGGCCGCGGGTGGGCGGGGTGTTCAGAAAGGCATTGAGCGCCGCCGTGGGCCGGCCGCTGCTGCTCCACATGCCCAGGCCGTAGTTCATCCAGTTGTAGGCCTGCGGCTCCCAATAGAGCACGCCCAGGCCCTTGCCGCCGGGCACGGCGCGCACCTTGTCCAGCAGGTCGAGCAGCATTTGCTGGGTCGGGATGGGGCGGTTGGCGGGCATGCCGGTTTCCACCACCATCACCTCTTTGCCGGGGTAGCGGGCCACCATGTCGTTCAGGTTGGTTTGAATCTGGGCGTTGAGGGTGGGCCAGTTCACGTCGGTGGGGTAGTGCGACATGCCGATGACGTCGAAGCGCGCGCCTTTCAGCACCAGGTCGTCGAACACGTTGCGGAAGTAGGCGTTATTGAAGCCGTTGGCAATGTGCACAATGACTTTGCTCGTGGGGTTCACGGCCTTCACGGCGGCGTAGCCTCGGTCAATAATCTGGGCGAAATTCTGCGGGTTGAGGGAGCGCCGGCCCTCGGGCCACAGCATGCCGTCGTTGGTTTCGTTGCCCACCTGCACCCATTCGGGCACGATGTTGTTGTCTTTCAGCGAATCCAGCACGTCGTAGGTGTGGTCGTACACGTCGGTCAGCAGCTGGCTGAAGGAGTGGCCGGCCCAGGCGGCGGGCTTGGTTTGCTGGCCGGGGTCGGCCCAGCTGTCGCTGTAGTGGAAGTCAATCATGAGCCGGAAGCCCAGGTTGCGGGCCCGAATGGCTTTGGCGATGACGTCGTTTTTGCCGTTCCAGCCGCCGGCCGGGTTCACCCACACGCGCAGCCGAATGGCGTTCATGTCATGGTCGCGCAGCAAGCGAAACAAGTCCTGCTGCACGCCCGCCTCGTTGTAGAACAGGTAGTTGGCCCGCTCCATCTCCGTAATCCAGCTGATGTCGGCCCCCTTGGCAAAGGGCACTGGCGTTTGTGCTTGGGCCGCCGGCCCGCCCCCGCCAAACACGGCTAGCAAGGTCAAGAGCAGGAAAAGGAGTACGGGTTTGGTCATGTCAGGAAGGGGGAATGGCGGCCGCGTAGCCCACCCAACAAGACAGGCGGGTACAGGGATTTGAATTTACGAAGTTTTAAGGCAAACGATTGTGCTTATTGCAAAGAAAGCTGCCTTGTTCGGGGCTTTATCGCAAGCCGATGGTTTCGATGTCGAGATGAACCGGCGCTTTCGTTGCCGCGCCCGATTCCCATACCACCTGCAATACTTCCGCCTCCGAAAGCCGAAAAGCCGGTGCCGAAGCCGGCTGGTACTGCAGCGCATTGAAGCCGGGGTAGGGGCGGGGCATGAGCAGCAGCGCATCGGGCCGGAAGGCGCTGAGCGGCAGGCGCACGTCCTGCAGCTCGGTGCCCAGCGGCAGCGGGGCCGAGTACGTTACGGCGTCGCGGGTGGTGAGGGTTACTTTGGCGCGGGCGCCGGGCTGGCTGCTGCGGGCCCGCACCACCACCTCCGTGAAGCCGGCCAAATCGGCCTGCCGCCCCGCCAGCTTATCGCCAAAAAAAGCCCGCAGGCTGGCCACCGGGCCGGTGGCGGCGGGCTGGCCGGCGCGGGGCGGGCCCTGCACCAGGCGCAGCGCCAGCGTGCCGGCCGGGGTGGTCACGTAGTCGGTCCAGGCGTTGTTGGCCACGCCGCGCGCCTCTATCTGCTCCTGGTCGCGGCTTGCTGCAAACAGCGGCAGCGGCGTGCCCGCCGCCACAATGGGCACTTCCCAGTGCTCGGCGTGGGCGTAGTCCCAGTCGCGGGGCTGGCCGGAGAAGCCACCGGGGAAGGTGAGCGCCTGGGCGCCCTTTTTCAGCACCAGCCAGTAGCGCAGCTGGCCGGGGTAGAGCAGGTCGGCGGGCACGGTGGCTTCTGCCGTGCCGTAGGCGGGGCTGGTGGTGGGCAGCGTGCGGGTGCGGCCGTAATAGTGCTGGGCCACCAGCAGCACGCTGTCGCCGGGGCCCACGCCGCTGATGGTGGCGCGCAGGCGCAGCGGCTGCCCAGCCGTGGCCTGCACCGGGGGCGTGTGGCGCACCTGCGCGCCCAGCGCGCTGGGAGCAGGGGCAGCAAATTCGCCCAGCAGAAGATGATTGAATGCGGTTTTGGCCGTGTAGGCCGCCGTCGACTTGCCCGCGGCGGCCAGCAGGTACACGCCGGGGCGCACGCTGACGCGGCCCTCCGCGGCCTGGGCCTGCGCGGTGTTGCCCTCGTTCAGCCCTTTGAGAGAGAAGCTGCTTCCCAGGTCGCTCAGCGATACTTGCAGGGGCTGCTCGTTCCACAGAATCTGCGTCACGGACTTGCTGAGCGAGGCTTTTTCAAACGGGTCGCGGATGGGCACGGCGTCGGGCATCACCTCCAGGCGCCACACGCCGGGGGCCAGGCGGTCGAGGAAATAGGCGCCCAGCCCGCCGTAGCGCACCACTGTTGAGGAGCCCACGCCGGCCAGGTGGCGCAGCTTGCCCGGCTGCTTGGGGGCGGCAGCGGTGCTGGCGGTGTAATAGAACTCTTCGGGCGTGTTTAACTGGCTCAGCTGCCGCCGGTAGCTCACCAGAAAGTCGCCAAACACCGAATCCTGCGGGTAGCGCCCGAAGCTCTGCCCGCGCTTCACCGTCCGGAACGCCTGGCCGGCGATGAGCAGGCTGATGGCTTTGGCCGGCGTGTAGGCCAGGTTGAGGTAGTGGGTTTGGTACTCGGTGTTGGCGTAGGCAATGGCCAAGGGGTCGTAGGCAAACTGCGTGGCCCACTGAAAACCGGCCGCGCGGAAGCTGCGGGCCATGAACGGGTACATCACCGGCTGAGTGATGTCGGCCGACTCGAACTCGTACACCATCCGGGCCTTGCTGGTGAAGCGCGGGTCGGTGCGGTACGGAATGGGGTACTGGTCCACGTAGGGCAGGAAGTTGCCGCGCAGCGCGTGGTTGGCCACCAGCCCCTGCGGGTACCACTGAAAGGTGAGCCCGTCGACCTTGGCATTGAGCACGGCCTGGTACACGTCGGGGTTTTCCGACACGTTGTAGAACACCGGCTTGCGGCAGCCCGTGGCCCGAATGGCCGCCGCCATGCGGTTGGCGAAGCTGGTCACTTCGCTTTCGGGCTGGTGGTAGCGCGGCTCGTTGCACACCTCAAAGGCCAGGATGTCGGGGTCTTCGCGGTTGAGGGTTTTGGTATACGGATTTTGGTGGTTGAGAAACTGCGTCAGATACCGCTCCTGGGCCGCAATGGCGCGCGGGTTGGTGTAGGCCTCGCCCTTCGAGAAAATGCTGGAAAAGCCGGTGCCGGTGTCCGGCTCGGGGTAGCCGTTGTTCCAGTAGGCAATGGGCGTGAGGATGATGCGGATGCCGCGCTGCTTGAGCTCGTTCACCAGAAAATCGAGCAGGCGCAGGTGCTCGTTTTCGAGCAGATTGCCGGTGGTGTCGGTGATTTCCACGTCCCACACGTGCACCCGGAAGGCGTCCACGCCCAGCCGGCTGAGGTGGTACACGTCCTGCCGGATGGCCTGCTCGTGGTTCACGCCCAGCTTTTGCAGTGCGCGGTAAGAATAAGCGAAGGGCGCGGTATAGTTCACGCCAAAAAGGGCTACTTCCTGCCCGCCCTTTTGCCAGCGCAGCACGCCGTTTTTGTCCACAACCACCGCGCCCCCGGGTTGCTTGGGCGCTGGCTGGGCCAGCATGGGCAGCGATGCAGCAAGGAAAAAAAGGAAAGCGAGCAGCAGCGTACAGCGTTGCGTCATGGAGCGGGAGGAAAAACGGCCAGTAGGAGGGGCGGCGAAAGTACCGAAACCGCGTGTGCCGGCAAACGTTTGCGCGTTTCTACGGCCAAGGTGTTACTTTCGGCCTCTAATGCAGCTGGCTGGCCGTGGCTGGTCGATTTGCGTACGCAGGAGCAGTATTTTCCGTTTTCCCTCACCCCACCCGGTTCCCTCATGTCTGCGTCACTTGCTCAGGCCGTTGCGGCTGACTTTCAACAACATTTCGGCTACGCGCCGCTGCTGGTGCGGGCCCCTGGCCGCGTCAACCTCATCGGCGAGCACACCGATTACAACGGCGGCTTTGTGCTGCCGGCCGCCGTCGACAAGGAGGCCGTGTTTGCCGTGGGGCTGAACCAAGGCCCGCAAATCCGGCTGGTGGCCCACGACCTGAACGAAACCCTGGAGCTGGCCAACGCCGCCGAAATCAGCCCC
The DNA here is from genome assembly GCF_016427455.1 of Hymenobacter miniatus. Lineage (NCBI taxonomy): Bacteria > Pseudomonadati > Bacteroidota > Cytophagia > Cytophagales > Hymenobacteraceae > Hymenobacter > Hymenobacter miniatus. Next base: position 70,941 of record NZ_JAELXR010000002.1, on the reverse strand, counting down.
AGCGACACGCACTGGGCCAATTACCTGCTGGGCGTGGCCGCGCAGTTTCAGCAGCGCGGCGTAAACGTGCCGGGCTTCGACTGCGTGTTTGCGGGCACCGTGCCGCTGGGCGCGGGCATGTCGTCGTCGGCGGCCATTGAGTGCGGCTTGGCGTTCGCCCTCAACCACTTGCTGAAAGCTGGTTTTGAGAAAATGGAGCTGGCCCGCATTGCCCAACTAGCCGAGCATACCTACGCCGGCGTGATGTGCGGCATCATGGACCAGTTTGCCAGCCTGTTTGGGCGCGACGCCCACGTGGTGCGCCTCGATTGCCGCTCGCTCCAATACGAATACTTCCCCTTCGACACCCGGGCCTGCCGCATCGTGCTCTGCAACTCAGGCGTGAAGCACAGCCTGGCCAGTTCCGAGTACAACACCCGTCGCCAGGAGTGCGAGCGCGGCGTGAGCGTGCTGCAGCAGAAGCACCCCGAAGTGAGCACCCTGCGCGACGCCACCATGGAGATGCTCGACGCCCACCGCAGCGAGCTGGGCGGCACTGTGTACCGCCGCTGCGCCTACGTGGTGCAGGAAAACGCCCGCGTGGAGGCCGCCTGCCGCCACCTGCTGGCCGGCGACATGGCCGCCTTCGGCCAGGAAATGTACGGCAGCCACGCCGGCCTGCGCGACGACTACGAAGTGAGCTGCGCCGAGCTCGACGTGCTGGTAGAAGCGGCCCAGGCTGCGCCCGGCGTGTTTGGCGCCCGCATGATGGGCGGCGGCTTCGGCGGCTGCACCATCAACCTGGTGGCGCCCGATAAGGTGGACGAATTCATCGCCAGCGTGAGCAAAGCCTACCAGGAGAAATTTGGTCTGAAGCTGGAAACCTACCAGACGACGATAGTGGACGGGGTGGGGCTGGCGTCGGCCTAACGGGCGCCTCACGGGACCCCGTCGGGGCCGGCTCCCTCTCCTTAGGGATAGGGGGCGCCAGCCGATTCTCGAATAGATTATTCAACTCGAATAGATTATTCAATTAGATGCCCGCACCGCCGTGGCTCCCCCTCTCCCTGAGGAGAGGGGGCCGGGGGGTGAGGCGAACCGTTGAACGAAACCCTACAACCCCATGCCTTCCTTCGATTCCACCGAACACCCGCACCGTCGCTTCAATGCCCTGTCGGGCGAATGGGTGCTGGTGTCGCCGCACCGCTCCAAGCGCCCCTGGCAGGGCCAGCAGGAAGAAACCGAGCAGGACCAGCGCCCCGCCTACGACCCCACCTGCTACCTGTGCCCCGGCAATGCCCGCGTGGGCGGCGAGGTGAACCCGAAATATGAGTCGACCTATGTCTTCAACAACGACTTCGGCGCCCTCACGGCCGACGTGCCCACCGGCGGAGTGAACGAAGGCGGCCTGCTGCGGGCCGAGGCCGAATCGGGCATCTGCCGCGTCATCTGCTTCTCGCCGCGCCACGACCTGACCTTGCCGCAAATGACCGTGCCGGCCATCCGGAAAGTGGTGGATTTGTGGGTGGAGGAATTCCAAACGCTCGGCGCGCGGCCCGACATCAACTACGTGCAGATTTTTGAGAACAAGGGCCCGATGATGGGCTGCTCGAACCCGCACCCGCACGGCCAGATTTGGGCCCAGCGCACCGTGCCCGGCGAGCCCGCCCAGGAAACGGTGCAGCAGTTGGCCTACTTCCAGGAGCACGGCCGCACGCTGCTGAGCGACTACCTCAAAATTGAGCTGGAAAAGCAGGAGCGGGTGGTGCTCGAAAACGAGCATTTCGTGGTGCTGGTGCCCTACTGGGCCGTGTGGCCCTACGAGACGCTGATAGTCTCGCGCCGCGCCGTGCAGGACATCACCCAGCTCACGCCCGCAGAGCGCGACGCCCTGGCCGACGCCGTGCGCCGCCTCACCATTCGCTACGACAACCTGTTCAACATCTCGTTCCCGTACTCGGCCGGCCTGCACCAGCGGCCCACCGACGGGCAGGCGCACCCCGAGTGGCACTTGCACATGCATTTCTACCCGCCGCTGCTGCGTTCGGCCACGGTGCGCAAGTTCATGGTGGGCTACGAGATGCTGGGCGACCCCCAGCGCGACGTCACGCCCGAGTTCAGCGCCGGGCGCCTGCGCGAGCTCTCGGAAGTGCACTACAAAGAAGCCGGTAACTAAGGTTTTGGCATGACTACGGCCGGGAAAGCCCCGGCCCGGCGAAGACGTATTTTTGCCCTTCGCTCCTCACTTTTCGCTTTTCATTTCAATTGCTTTGGCTCTCAAACACGCTTCTATTTCGGACATTGCGAAAGAGCTGAACCTCGCCGTTTCCACGGTGTCGCGGGCGCTGAGCGGGCATTCGCGCATCAGCGAGGCCACCCGCGCGCGGGTGTGGGAGCTGGCCGAGCAGCTCAACTACCAGCCCAACCACCTGGCCGCGGCCCTGCGCAAAGGCCGCAGCAACACGCTGGGCGTAATCGTGCCCAACATCGACGGCCACTTCTTTGCCCTGGTGGTGAAGGGCATCGAGGCCGTGGCCAACCAGGCCGGCTTCAACGTGATGCTGTGCCAGTCGAACGAGGACTACGCCCACGAGGCCAAAAACGTGGAAACGCTGATAAACGCGCAGGTCGATGGCATTCTGGTGTCGTTGGCGCGCACCACGCACGACTTCAAGCACTTCGAAAAGGTGCGCCAGCGCAACATGCCGCTGGTGTTTTTCGACCGCATTCTCAACGGCAGCGAAGTGAGCGCCGTGGTGGTGGACGACCAGGCCGGGGGCTACCTGGCCACCCGGCACCTGCTGCAACAGGGCCGCCGCCGCATTGCGCACCTGGGCGGCCCCCAGCACCTCAACATCTACAAAGACCGGTACGAGGGCTACTGCCAGGCCCTGCGCGAAGCCGGCCTGTCGGTGGAAGAGGATTTGGTGGTGCTCTCGAAAGACATGTCTTTGGCCGACGGCGCCGTGAGCGTGCGGCAGCTGCTGGCCCTGCCCGAGCGGCCCGATGCCATCTTCTCGGCCGGCGATTTTACGGCCGTGGGGGCCTTGCAGGCCCTCAAAGAGCACGGGCTGCGCGTGCCGCACGACGTGGCCCTGGGCGGCTTCGGCAACGAAACGTTTTCGTCGCTCACCGAGCCGCAGCTCACCACCATCGACCAGCAGTGCGAAGAGATGGGCGGCGCCGCCGTGCGCCTGCTGCTGGAAATGGTGCAGCAGGCCGGCCACCGCCTGGCGCCCCGCAAAATCGTGTTGGAGCCCCACCTGCTGATGCGCGAGTCGTCGGGCCGGCGGCAGCACGCGTAGGCCGGGAGCGGTTAGGACCGGGAAGGAATTCCCCGGACTTTTGTTGTCAGCTGCCCGCTCAGGGGCCCGCCCGCGCCGTGAAAGACTACCTGCTGTTCGTCGACACCGAAACTTCGGGCATCCCGCGCGACTGGACCAAGCCGTATGCCAGCCGCAAAAACTGGCCGCACATCGTGCAGCTGGCCTGGGTGGTGTGCACGCCCGACGGCCGCGAAATCAAAGCCGAAAACCACTACATTCAGCCCAGCGACTACGACATGAGCCCCGAGTCGGGCCGCGTGCACGGCCTCACCGTGGACTTTCTGCGGGCCAACGGGCGGCCCCGCCACGCCGTGATGCAGCGCCTGCACCGCGACCTGCTGCACTACCAGCCGCTGGTGGTGGCCCATTTCATGCAGCTCGATTTCCACATGATGGGCGTGGGTTTTCACCGGGCCGGCCTCAAAAATCCGCTGCTGAACCTGCCCACCTTCTGCACCATGCGGGCCACCAGCCCGCTGGTGCGCCACCCCACGCAAGGCTTTCTGCGCCTGGGCGAGCTGTACCAGCGCCTCTTTCACGAGCCCCTCGAAAACGCGCACGATGCCATGGTCGACGTGCGCGCCACGGCCCGCTGCTATTTTGAGATGCGCCGCCAAGGGCTGATTACTGACGAAACCGTGGCCCGCCAAGAGCCCGTGACCGTGCCCGAGCCGCGGCCGGCGCAACCGCTGCGGCCCAAGCGCCTGCGCATCGGGGTGGCGCCGTGGCTGCTGCTGGGCACGGTGGCGCTGCTGCTGCTGGCGTTCTTTCTGATTGGCTAATTGAAGATTATTCCCGATACCATGTCCGAAAAACTCGATTTTCTGCGCACCGTGAAGCCCTTCGACCTGCTGCCGGAGGAAGTGCTGGCCGAAGTGGCCGAGGGCCTGCAAGAGGTGCGCCACCCCCGCGAGGCCATCATCTACTACCAGGGCGTGACCAAGCTGCGCGGCATCGACATCATTGTGGAAGGCGAGTACGAGACGTTTTTTTACGACAGCCAGCAGAACAAGCGCGTGATTGAGCACAGCCGGGCCGGCGAGTGCTACGGTGGCATCTCGGTGCTGCTGAACAAAAAACGCTCTTTGCGCACCGTGCGGGCCAAAAAAGACACCCGCGTGTACTTCCTGCACCGGCGCGAGTTTCGCGCGTTGTGCAAGGCCTACGAGAAATTCTTCCATTTTTTCACGGCGCGCTACGGGCAGCGCATGCTGAACGAAGAGTACGCCCACTTTGTGCGGCCGGCCAGCAGCGCCGGCGAGAACTACCTGGCGTCGGACCAGCTGTTTTCGCGCCGCATCGAGACGCTGGAAATGCGGCCCCTGGATGTGTGTGCGGCCTACACGCCCATCCACGAAGTGGCCCGGCGCATGGCCGCCGCCCGCACCAGCTGCTACTTCATCACCAACGCCGACGTGGGCGGCCACATCATCGGCTACGTCACCGACATCACCCTGCGCGACAAGGTGGTGGCCGGCCTGCTCGATGCCCACCAGCCCGTCGAAACCATCGTGGACGCGCCGGTGGTGAGCATCAGCTCGCGGGCCTTCGTGTACGAGGCCATCCTGCTGATGTTCCGAACCAAAACGCGCTACCTGCTGGTGGAAACCGACGGCGAGTACGTGGGCTTTCTGAGCCGCAACAAGCTGCTGACTGACGACCAGGACCAGTCGCCGTTCATCTTCATTCAGAGCGTGAAGCAGGCCGTGGCCGTGCCCGAGTTGAAGCGCCGCTGGGAACAAGTGCCGGAGATGGTGTACCAGCTCCTGAACCGCGGCGTGAAGCCCGAAATCGTGAACCAGGTCATCACCACCGTCTCCGACACCATTGCCCTCAAGCTCATCGAGGGGGCCATTGCGGAGCTGGGCCCGCCGCCGGCCAAGTTCGTGTACATGGTGCTGGGCAGCGAAGGCCGCAAAGAGCAAACCCTGCTCACGGACCAGGACAATGCCATTATTTACGAAGACAAGGCCAACGAGCACCGCGAGGAAGTGCGGGCCTACTTCCTGAAATTTGCCGAGATGGTGAGCGACCAGCTCAACGCCATCGGCTTCAGCTACTGCGAGGGCGGCTTCATGGCCAAGAACCCCAAGTGGACGCACTCGCTCTCGCACTGGAAGCGCAACTACGTGGAGTGGATGACCGACTCGAACCCGGAATCGGGCATGCAGTTCGCGGCGTCGTTCGACTGCCGCTACCTCTATGGCGATGCCGAAATCATGGACGAGCTGCACGAGTTTCTGGCCGCTGAGCTGCAGAAGCCGCGCGACCGGTTTTTCCACTACATGGCCGTGAACGCGCTGCAGTACGAGCCGCCGCTCACGTTTTTCCGCAACATCCGGACGTTTGCCGTGGGCTCGCAGCAGGTGTTCAACCTCAAGCGCACCATGTCGCCCATCGTCGATTTGGTGCGCATGTACGCCCTGCGGCACCGCATTTTCGCCACCAACACCGGCGAGCGCCTCGAAGCCCTGCGCGCCGAGGGCGTGTTCACGGAGCGCGAAACCCAGGAGCTGCTGCAGTCCTACTACTACCTCATGGGCGTGCGCCTCAAAAAGCAGGCCGCCCAAATCATCAGCGACAACGTGGCGCCCGACAACTACCTCGACCCCAAAACCCTGACCAAAGTGGAGCAGGTGACGCTGAAGGAGATTTTTAAAGTCATTTCGGACTTCCAGCTCAAGATTAAAGTGGGCTTCACGAAGTCGTTGGGGTAGGAGGGACCGTTAGTGCGAGCGCAGCGCGGCAATCACGGCGTCTACTTCCGCATCTCCTGCCGGCGCATGGGCATTTTGTCCACGGTGCCGAAGAGGTTTTCCGGTTTCATGGGCCGGCCGCTGCGCTCTTTCACGCCGCCGTCTTTGCCGATGAGCACGGCGGCAAAAGCCGGCGGCTTGATGCCAATTTCGCGCGTCAAAAACTGCGTGTCGGCGGCCGAAAGCTGCTCATACAGCACCGGCAGCACCAGGAAGTCGCGCTCGGCCAAAGCGGCTTGCTGCGTAGCCAGCAGGGCCTGTTGCTGCCGGAAATCGGCTTGCTGCGCGTTGGGCGCCGCTACCAGCAGCACGCGCTTCTTCCACTGGCTTGCGCGCAGGGTCTGTGGCAGCGACATGGGTTTGGGCGCTTGGGCACGCAGCATAAGGGGGAATAGCAGGCCGGCTAGCGCGATGATGGTGGCCGAACGTAACAGGCGGGGAAGGTTGGTCATGCGGTGGAAAGGAGCCTCAAGTGGCGGGCATCCGTAACAGCGGGAATACGCGAAAGATTTTTGCCCCGTTTATGCTCCACCTGCTGCGCGACGCTTTTTTTCCGGTGTTGGTCTTCGTGCACGCCGTGCTGGTTGGCGCGCCGGCCAACCACGGGCGGGGCCGTTTTGAACGGGCGCGCTACGCCGTGCACCGCGCCGGGCGCCTGCCCCGAGCGGTGCGCGAAAGCTCGGGCCTGGCCCGCGCCGACACAGTCGCCGCTTTCTGGACCCACGGCGATGCGGGTACGCCCGCGCAACTGTTTCAGCTGGAGCTGCCCGGCACCATCCGGCGCAGCCTCAACCTGGCGCCGCTGCCCAATACCGACTGGGAAGACCTGGCCCGCGACGATGCCGGCCGGTTGTACATCGGCGACTTCGGCAACAACCGCAACCAGCGCCGGGACCTGGCCATCTACCGCATGAGCGTGCGCGCGGGCCAGCCGGTAGTCGACACCATTGCCTTCCGCTACCCCGACCAGCACGCGTTTCCGCCGCGCCGGGGCCGCCGCAACTTCGACTGCGAAGCCTTTTACTGGTGCCAGGACAGCCTGCACCTGTTCAGCAAAGACCGCAGCCTGCGCCAGTACACCAAGCACTACGTGCTGCCGGCCCGCCCCGGCCGGCACGTGGCCGTGCTGCGCGACAGCCTCCGACTGGGCCGTCCCATCACCGCGGCCGACATCAGCCCCGACGGGCGCACGGTGGCCCTGCTGGGCTACGGCGGCGTGTTTTTATTCGCCAATGCACCGGGCCGTGGCTTGTTCGACGGGCCCAAACGCTTCCGGGCGCTGCCCACCACCGGGCAGGCCGAGGGGTTGGTATTGATGTCGGATTCCAGCTTTCTGGTCAGCAACGAGCGGGGGCGGCTTTTTCGGGGCACCCGGCGGGGGCGTCGGTAGCGGTGCACCCCGGCTACAGTAGTAGAATTGCCGGGCCTTGAAGCCGGCTGGCAGCAGGCCCGCTACTTCGTGAGGGCAAACAAGTAGGCCAGGGAAAGCTGAAAGGTCCGATTCCGGAAAGCAGGGCCGGCTGCTGTCGAGCCATTGCCGAATTTGTAGGTGGCGCCAAGGTCGCGCAGGCCCAAGCTGTAGCCCGCCTGCACCAGGGCAGGGCCGTGCCGATAGCCCAGGCCACCCTGCACGCCAAAATCGAAGCTTCGGCAATAGTAGGTGTTGTCGCCAACGGTGCCAGAGAAATAGTCGCCCCCGGCCACTTGCCCCGAAACCTCCGAATAGCCACCCGACGCCGCATGCGGCGTGCGGACGGAGTAGCTGGTGCCCTTCGAATAGGTGCCGCCGAGCAGAAGCCCAGCGTAGCCACCCGCAAAAAGTCGGAAGCCCTGGCCGTCGGCCCGTTGGGTGTAGGCCAGGTCCAGCGGCAGCGCGAGGTAGTTGAGCCGGTAGGTGCCTTTGGTCACGATGGTGGTTGCCTGCCCCGCGTTCTGCTCGGTGTAGTCGTCGTTGATGCCAAACCCTTTTTGAGAAAAAAGCAGCGCGGGCTGCAGTTCCCAGTGGTTCTGGCCAACCGAAGCCCGGAGGCCTGCTTCAATCCCCTGGGTATGCGCGCTGGTATAAGACCGTCTTTCGAAATAAGGGGCCGTGGCCACATTGAGGCCCAGCGCGGGGCCAACGCTGACGTGCAGCTGGGCCTGGGCATGCACTCCCCGCAGGCACAAGGCGCCGGTGAGGGCAGCCGGCAATGACAGCAGGCGACGGCGCATGGCAGAAGGCGAAGGAGTGTAGCGTTGTAGTTACCAGACTGCAGCAAGATAACGCGCGGGCCGTCGTTTACCATTCCGCCTCGGCGCCCCGCTCCAGGTGTTGGAGCCTGCGCTGTCGTTTCCGGGGGCTACGCGGGCACACCGAAGAGTACAGGAAGGTTTGGGCAAAGGCCCGCAGGTTCTTGCAGATGCTTACCTCCATTCCCACCCCATGAAAACCAACCGCTACCTGCCCGTTGCCGGTGGCCTGCTGCTCAGCTTGGCCGGTCATGCCCAAACCAAGCTGGCCACGGGCTCGCAAAAGCCCATGCCCGCCGCCGAGTGGATTGACGCCGACACCGGCCATAAAATCGTGCGCCTCACGGCCCTCGACGGCGCCAACGAGAGCTTCTACTTTCACAACAACCCGTTTGTGAAAAGCCTGGGCGCGGCCGGCGACAAAATGGTGTATTACCACAGCTCGCCGGCGGGCAAGCAGCTGTATGCGCTCAATCTCAAAACCCACCAGAGCGAAGCCCTCACCCGGCCCTTTGCCCGGGTGCACGGCGAAATAGTGGGCAAGAAGCGCCGCGAGGTGTTCTACCAGGTGGGCGACACGGTGTACGCCACGCACATCGACTCGAAGAAAACGCGCCGCGTGTTTGTGTTTCCGTCCGATTTCAAGGCCGACATCACCACGCTCAATGCCGACGAAAGCCAGCTGGGAGGGGCGTGGGGCAGCGATGCCGAGAAGGAAATTTACCGGCAGTACCCGGCCAAAAGCGACTTTTTCAATCGCATTTACGAAGCCAAGCTGCCGCGCACGCTCTTCATGGTGAGCGCCGACGGCAAGGGCCAGCTCACCAAGCTGTTTACCGACAACGCGTGGCTGAACCACGTGCAGTTTTCGCCCACCGACCCGCGGTGCCTGATGTTTTGCCACGAAGGGCCGTGGGAAAAGGTGGACCGCATCTGGACCCTCGACACCAAAACCAAGGCCGTGAAGCTGGTGCACAAGCGCACGATGGACCGCGAAATAGCCGGCCACGAGTGGTTTGGGGCCGACGGCAAAACCATCTGGTTCGACCACCAGAAGCCCCGCGGCCAAACTTTCGCGGTGACGGGCGCCAACCTGCAAACCGGCCAGGAGAAAAGCTACGCCCACACCCGCGACGAATGGTCGGTGCACTACACCAGCTCGGCCGACCAAAAGACCTTTGCCGGCGACGGCGGCTACCCCACCTCCGTGGCCAAATCGGCCGAAGGCCACTGGATTTACCTGTTCACGCCGGAGGGCGACCATTTCCGGTCGGAGAAGCTGGCCAATCTGAAGACGCACGACTACAAGCTGGAGCCCAACGTGCACTTTTCGCCCGATGGCAAATGGCTGATTTTCCGGGCCAACTTTGAGGGCCAGGCGCAGGTGTACGCCGTGGAAATAGCGAAAACGGGTTCGTAATAACAAACCGTCATGCAGAGCGCAGCGAAGCATCTCGCATGTGGCAGTAACTCAATCGTACGAATTAGTGGCAGCACGCGCGATGCTTCGCTGCGCTCTGCATGACGTTCAAGTCAAAAAATCAATGCGCTTAAAAACCACCCTGCAATCCTTGCTCTGCGCGGCGCTGCTGCTGGCGCTGCCCGCCGCGGCCCAGAAGCTGCCCAAGAAAAAAGCCGTGCTCAAGGCCATGACCCTGACCAACGACTACTTCATGGCGAAGTGGCCGGACACGGGCAAGGAAATAGTGACCAACAAGGCCCGTCCCAGCCACATCTGGACGCGGGGCGTGTACTACGAAGGCCTGATGGCCCTGTACCGCACCGACCAGCAAAAGCGCTATTACGACTACGCCGTGGACTGGGGCCAGAAGCACCAGTGGGGCATTCGCAACGGCGTGACCGACCGCAACGCCGACAACCAGTGCGCCGGCCAAACCTACCTGGAGCTCTACCAGATTGACCCCCGGCCCGAGCGCCTGCACGACATCAAAGCCGCCGTGGATGGCATGGTGGCCAGCGACAAAGTGGACGACTGGAACTGGATTGATGCCCTGCAAATGGCCATGCCGGTGTTTGCCAAGCTCGCCGTCATCACCAAAGACAACGCCTATTACGAGAAAATGTACGCCATCTACAACTTCTCGAAAACCCAGCACGGCGGCAACGGCCTCTACAACCCGCAGGACAAGCTGTGGTGGCGCGACAAGGACTTTGTGCCGCCCTACAAGGAGCCCAACGGCGAAGACTGCTACTGGAGCCGCGGCAACGGCTGGGTGGTGGCCGCCATGGTGCGCGTGCTGGAAGTGATGCCCAAAGACGCCCCCCACCGCGCCGAATACGAGCAGATGTACCTGGCCATGATGCAGGCCCTGCCGCCCTTGCAGCGCCCCGACGGTTTCTGGAACGTGAGCCTGCACGACCCCACGCACTTCGGCGGCAAGGAAATGACCGGCACCGCCCTCTTCACCTACGGCATGGCCTGGGGCCTGAACAACGGCCTGCTCGACAAAAAGCAGTACGAGCCCATCATCGCCAAAGCCTGGCAGGGCATGGTGAAAGACTGCATCCACCAAGACGGCTTTTTGGGCTACGTGCAGGGCACCGGCAAGGAACCCAAAGACAGCCAGCCCGTGAGCTACACCAGCAAGCCCGACTTTGAGGACTACGGCCTCGGCTGCTTTCTGCTGGCCGGGAGCGAAGTTTACAAGCTGAAGTAACGACTGGCGCCCCGCCACAGCAACCACCCCATGAAACGCTCCCTCGCCCTTCTTCTCCTGGCCTCGCTCGGCGCCCACGCGCAGGCCCCCAAATGGCCCGCCATCACCCAGCAAACCAAGCCCTGGACGCGCTGGTGGTGGGAGGGCAGCGCCGTAAACAAAGCCGACCTCACGCACTTGCTCACCGAGTACCAGAAGGCGGGCCTGGGCGGCATGGAAATCACGACCATCTACGGCGTGAAGGGCACCGAGAGTCAGTTCATCAACTTCCTGTCACCGAAGTGGATGGACATGCTCTCGCACACCCTCACCGAAGCGGGCCGCCTGGGCCTGGGCATCGACATGGCCCAGGCCTCGGGCTGGCCCTTCGGCGGGCCCTGGGTGACGCCGGCCGACGCCTCCAAATACGTGACCTACAAAACCTTTGAGGTGAAAGGCGGCGCCAGCCTGGCCGAGCCGGTCACGTTCCTGCAGAAGCCCATTGCCAACGCCGTGGGCCACAAGGTGGACCTCAAGCAGCTGTCGGACCCCGTGGCCACCAACAAAAACCTGCAAACCCTGGCCCTCGACCAGGTGCGCTACGAGAAGCTTATTCCGCTGCAAGCCCTGATTGCCTACTCCGACAAAGGCGCCACCGAAGACCTGACCAGCAAAGTCGACGCCAAGGGCAAGCTGGCCTGGACGGCCCCGGCCGGCTCCAGCTGGACGCTGTACGCCCTGTTCCAAGGCGGGCACGGCAAGCAGGTGGAGCGCGCCGGCCCCGGCGGCGAGGGCGACGTCATCGACCACCTTTCCAAAACGGCCACCGACCATTACCTGGCGCATTTCGACAAGGCCTTTGCGGGGCACAACGTGAAGCCCATTCGCGCCTTTTTTAACGACTCCTACGAGGTAGACGACGCCCAGGGCGAAGCCAACTGGACGCCGCTGATGTTCTCGGAATTCAGCCGGCGGCGGGGCTACGACTTGCGCCAGCACCTGCCCGCCCTGTTTGGCAAAGCCACGGAGGACGAAAATCAGCGCGTGCTCACCGACTACCGCGAAACCATCTCGGAGCTGCTGCTCGAAAACTATACTAAAACCTGGGGCGCCTGGGCCAAAACCCACGACGCCCTGATTCGGAACCAGGCCCACGGCTCGCCGGCCAATATCCTGGATTTGTACGCGGCCACCGACATTCCCGAAACGGAAGGGGAGAACCTCACGCGCATCAAGTTTGCGTCGTCGGCCGCGCACGTCACGGGCAAGCCGCTGACCTCGGCCGAAACCGCAACCTGGGAGAATGACCATTTCCTGAGCAAGCTCTCGGACGTGAAAAAGGCCATCGACCGCATGCTGCTCGGCGGCGTCAACCACGTGTTTTACCACGGCACGGCCTATTCGCCGCAGGCCGCCAAGTGGCCCGGCTGGCTGTTCTACGCCGCCGTGGAGTTTAACCCGCAAAACCCGTTCTGGACGGACTTTGGCAAGCTGAACCACTACACCGCCCGCTGCCAATCGTTCCTGCAGGCGGGCCAGCCCGACAACGACGTGCTGCTGTACCTGCCGCAGTCCGACGCCTACACCCGGCCCGGCAAGGTGCTGCTGCAGCACTTCGACGGCATCGAGCACGGCTTCAAAGGCCTGCCTGTGGAGGCCACCAGCGAGCTGCTGCTGGCCAAAGGCTACGGCTACGACTTCATTTCCGACAAGCAGGTGCTGGGCCTGAAAAACGAGGGCGCCGCCCTGGCCACCGGCGGCACCAGCTACCAGACGCTGCTGGTGCCCGACGCCCACCTCATGCCCTTGCTCACCCTGGAGCAGCTGTTGCGCCTGGCCACCAACGGCGCCACCATCCTGCTGCAAAACCAAGCCCCGGCCGACGTGCCCGGCTATGGCAACCTGGAAAACCGGCGCGTCAATTTTCAGAAGCTCGTGGCGCAGTTCAAGTTTAAAGACGGCAAGGACGGCGTGCGCCAGGCCACCGTGGGCAAGGGCCGCGTGCTGCTGGGCGCCGACGTGAACACGCTGCTGGCCCAGGCCGGCGTGAAACGCGAAACCCTGGTCGACGAAGGCCTGCAGTTCATCCGGCGGCGCCACGCCGGGGGGCATACCTACTTCTTGGCCAACTGGGGCGAGAAGCCCGTGGCCGCGTGGGTGCCCCTGGCAACGGCCGCCAAATCGGCCGCCCTCTATAACCCCATGACCGAGCAAACCGGCATGGCCTCGCTGCGCACCACCACGCAGGGCATGGCCGAAGCCTACGTGCAGCTGGCCCCCGGCGAAACCTGCCTGCTCGACACCCACGAGGGCGCCGCCACCGGCCCGGCTTACCCCTACATGACCCTGGCGGCCGCGCCCCAGCCGCTCTCGGCGCCTTGGGAGCTGAGTTTCCTTTCGGGCGGCCCGGAGCTGCCGGCCAAGCAGCAGGTGCGCGAGCTGGCCTCCTGGACCACCCTGGCCGGCGAGGCGGGCAAGAAGTTTTCGGGCACGGCCTCTTACACCACCACCTTCGCCATGCCGCAGGGCGCCGCCGACGGCTGGCTGCTCGACCTGGGCCGCGTGGCCCAAAGCGCCCGCGTGCAGCTCAACGGCCAGCCCGTGGGCACGCTGCTGGGGCCGGTGTACCAAGTGTACCTGCCCAAGTATCAGCTCAAAAGCACCAACACGCTCACCGTGACGGTGAGCAACCTGATGGCCAACCACATCAGCGACCTAGACCGCAACCACGTCGACTGGAAGATTTTCTACAACACCAACATGCCCGCCAAGCTCAAGGAAAACCGCGGCGCCGACGGCCTCTTCACCGCCGAGAAGTGGGCGCCGCTGGAATCCGGTTTGCTCGGTCCGGTCACCCTCACGCCGGCGTCGGTAGGCGCCCCGGTACAATAATTTTTTTTATGGAAGAAGTAGCCTTCACCATGAAGCTGAAGCCCGGCGTGGCCGCTGAGTACAAGCGCCGCCACGACGAAATCTGGCCCGAGCTCACGGCCCTGCTGCACGAGGCCGGCATTCGGGATTATTCCATTTACCTCGATGCGGCCAGCGGCACCCTGTTTGCGGTGCAGAAGCGCGTGCCCGGCCACACCACCGACCTGTTGCCGACCACCGAAATCATGCAGCGCTGGTGGGCCTACATGGGCGACCTGATGGACACCAATCCCGACAACTCGCCGGTGGTGCAGCCGCTGGCGCGCGTGTTTCACCAGGCCTAAGCGGGCAGCTGGCAGAAGCCGGTTAGTATTCACTCACCAGATTTTTCCCATAGCAGGAGGGTGCGGGAAGGTTTCGGCCGGGCAAGGCGACAGCTTTGTAAGGTGAGTTACTTACAACCTGACTGGCGCGCAGCAGGATGGTAAAAGATTGGGTGGGAGTCCTCTTTCATCTGTCTCTGCGGCGCGCCATGTCAGTGTTGCCAGCCCAATGGCCTCGTGGATTTGAGGCCGGTCGCAGTCACGGCAGCCGCCCTGATGGTCGCCGCCGGGTTCGCCTTACGGGCCCCGCGAAAGCCAAAATGCCTGCGCCCCCATCAATGTTTAAAAGGACAAAGTGAGTTTAAGTGAAACAATAAACGACGAAGAGGCGGCCTCCACTGGGGGCCGCTTCTTTTTTGTCGAAACCCTGCTTCGTTCTCAATACAGCAGCACCACGAGGCTGCGCGCGCCGTGGGCCCCAATCACGAGCGACTGCTCGATGTCGGCCGTTTTGGAAGGCCCCGCCACGAATTTGCCGTAGCCGCCCGTGTGGGGCAGCAGCGCGTAGGCCTGGTGCATGGTGGCCACAATGCGGCGATGGTCGAGCACCAGCGCCAGGTGCTGCGTGACGGTGGGCAAGGCTCGGTGCAGCATGTTGGCCTCGGGCAGCCAGATGGCGCCGTTCTCCGCCACCCCGATTTCGCCGGGCAGCACGGCCAGGTCGATGGCGGCTATGATGCCGGTGGGCGTCTGCGCATCGACGGGCACGGTGCCGCGGAAGAGGGGCGAGGCCGTGTTTTGGGCGTCGGGAAACAGCTGCTGCAGCGTGGGCACGAGGCTGGCCAAGCCGTCGAGCCACACCACGGTGCCCCCAATGCCGGCCAGCACCGTCGTGAACCGCTCGGCGGTGGCGTCGCCGCCAAACAGCGGCACCGTCGGCAGCGGCAGCTCTTCGGGCTTGTTGGCCTGGGCGGCGACTAAAATGCGGTCGCGGGATGCACTCATGCCGGTACCTGGGGGCTAGGTTGCGGGGCGGGCTGGGGCTGCTGGGCGTACCACTCGCGGAAGCTGTGCTTGGGGGGCTCGGGCAGCTCGCGGGCCACGGCCCAGGCGTTGAAGGAAGGGGCGTGGGTGAGGCCGTGCGGCAGCAGGCGCAACGCCCGGCGCGCAAACTGCCCGCCCAGGCCATACACGCGGGTGCTGGCCAGCACGCGGCCCATGAACTTCATGCCCCACTTCTTCGAGGCCGGGATTTCGTTGGCCTCGCCCAGCACCTGCCGCCACTTGTAGAGCTGGGTGTGAATGTCGATTTTCACGGGGCACACGTCGGTGCAGGAGCCGCACAGCGTGCTGGCAAAGGGCAGCGAGGCGTGCTTTTTCATGTCGATGTTGGGCGACAGAATGGCCCCGATGGGGCCGGGCACGGTGAAGTCGTAGCTGTGGCCGCCGCTACGCCGGTACACCGGGCAGGTGTTCATGCAGGCCCCGCAGCGAATGCACTTGAGCGAGGCCCGGAAATCGGGCCGGCCCAGCTGCTGGGTGCGGCCGTTGTCGACGATGACGATGTGCATCTCGCGGCCCGGCAGCGGCTTGGTGAAGTGCGAGGTGTAGGTGGTGACGGGCTGGCCGGTCGCACTCCGCGCCAGCAGGCGGGTGAACACGCCCAAATCGCTCAGGCGCGGAATGATTTTCTCGATGCCCATGGCCGCGATGTGCACCTTGGCCAGGTTCACGCCCAGGTCGGCGTTGCCCTCGTTGGTGCACACCACCACCGCGCCGGTTTCGGCAATGGCAAAGTTGACGCCCGAAATGGCCACTTCGCCCGCCAGAAACTTGGCCCGCAAGTGCTGGCGCGCGGCCTCCGTCAGGCGCTGCGGGTCGCTTTCGCCCTTGGTGGTGCCGAGGTGGGTGTGGAAGGTGTCGCCCACGTCCTCCTTTTTGAGGTGGATGGCCGGCAGCACGATGTGGCTCGGCGCCTCGTCGCGAAACTGAATAATCCGCTCGCCCAGGTCGGTGTCCACCACTTCCACCCCGTTCTGTAGCAGATACGGATTGAGGTGGCATTCCTCGGTGAGCATCGACTTGCTTTTCACGACGCGCGTGGCGCCCTGCTTGCGGATGATGTCGAGGATAATGGCGTTGTGCTCGGCCGCATCAGCGGCCCAGTGCACGTGCACGCCATTGGCCTGCGCGGCCGCCTCAAACTCCTGCAAATACAGGTCGAGCCGGCTCAGGGTGTGGTTTTTGATTTGCGAGGCCAGCTCGCGCAGCTCCTGAAACTCGGGCACGCCATACACGGCTTTGTCGCGCTTCTCGCGCACAAACCACAGGGTCTCGTCGTGCCAGGTGGTGCGGTCGGCATCCAGCAAAAACTTGTCGGCGCGAATGGCGTGGTTCATGACGTTACTCCGTTTAAGATTTCGGCGGCGTGCATCACCTTGATGGGCATCTTGGCCCGACGCACGATGCCTTCCAAGTGCATGAGGCACGACATGTCGCTGCCGGTGAGCACCTGCGTGCCGTTGCGCACGTGGTCGGCCACGCGGTCCTGGCCCATGCGGGCCGAGATGCCCGCCTCGCTCACGCAGAACGTGCCGCCGAAGCCGCAGCACTCATCGTTGCGATTCAGATTAGTTAGCTCAATGCCGTCCAGGGAGCGCAGCAGGCGGCTGAGCTGGCCGTCGCGCACCGGGGTCATTTCCGATTCGTTGGCCTGGTGCAGGCCGCGCTGGCCGTGGCAGCTCAGGTGCAGGCCCACTTTGTGCGGGAAGGCACCGGGCAGGCTTTCCACCTTCAGCACCGTGCTGATGAAGTCAATTAGGTCGTAGGCCGCGCCGCGCACGTGCTGCACTTCGGCGGTTTGGTCCAGCTTGTCGAAGTGCTTGCGCACGTGGTACACGCAGCTGCCCGAAGGCGCCACCACGTAGTCGTAGTCCTGAAACGTGTCGACGAAGTGCTTGTAGATGGGCAGGGCGTCGCGCTCGCAGCCGCTGTTGGCCAACGGCTGGCCGCAGCAGGTTTGTTGGGCCGGGAAATGCGCTTGCACGCCCAGCTTTTCCAGCAGCTGCAGCGTCGCAATTCCAACCTGGGGGTAGAACTGGTCGATGTAGCAGGGGACGAAGAGGGCAACTTTCATTCTGGTTTTTCTGGCGTGTACGGGTGGGTGCAGGCGTGGCGCCTCACCCCCTCTCCCTTGGGAGAGGGGGCACCGGTTATGCGTGGGCGTCAGGCTCCCCTCTCCCTTGGAAGAGGGGCCGGGGGTGAGGCGCCCGTTTACGCCGTTAATTCAATCTAGCTCGCCCGGTTCTGCGCAATCACCATCGGCATCTCGTCCTCATCGGTGAACAGCGGCTGGGTTTTCTTCAACGCTTCGCCTTGCTCCAGGTGCACCAGGGCGCCCAAAGCGGTGGCCTGCGGCACTTCCAGCGTGCGGATTTCCGCTTTGGGGAAGTTCCAGCTCAGCGTTTGCATGAAGAGCGGGTTGCGGGCAAAACCGCCATCCACGAAGATGGTTTTCTCGCCCTGCCACACCAAGTGGATGGATTCGAGCAGGATGTTAATCAGCCCGTGCATGAGGTGCTGGTAGGCATCCGACGCGGTGCGGAAACCGGTCAGGTCCCATTCGCCGGCCGGCTCGTCGGGAAAGGGGCCGGTGCCGGCCATGCAGCCGGGCTTGAAGTCGGCCGAGGTTTCGTCGTAGGGCCGGGCCAGCACGATGGAACGGTAAAAGTCCGGCTTCACGTGGAAGTGCGCGGCAATGCGCTCCACCTGGAAGTCGTGCTCGCGGCCCAGGAACACGCGGGCGGCGCGGGTGGCTTCGCCGCGCGGCGTCATGAAGCTGAGGCAGTCGCGGCGCAGCAGCTCCGGCGTGAGCGGCTGGCTGTTGAACGGATTGATGGTAACCGACCACGTGCCCGTCGAGACCAGCACGAACGGTTCGTCGTTTTGCGCCAGATAGGGCATCACGGCCGAAGTGCTGTCGTGCAGGCCCACGCCCACCAGGATGCCATCCACCACCGAGGCGATGGAGTCGCGCGTGAGCGGCGCCAGCTTCTCGTCGATGCCCTCGCGGCGTACCCATTCGTGGTATTCGCCGCGCTGGTAGTCCCACAGGTTGGTGTGGCAGCCCACGGAGGTGTAGTCGCTGAACTTCTCGCCCGAAATCAGGTAAGAAAGGTAGTTGGGCAGGTGCAGCGAGGTGTGCACCTTGGCGTACTGCTCCGGCTTGGCGTATTTCAGCCAATACAGCTGCAGGCCGGAGTTGAGCATGCCCAGCTGCGGCGAGCAGGTGTCGGCCGCAAATTCTTCCTTCGACTGGCCCAGCTGCGCATAAAACTGCGCCTCAATCTCGGCCGGAATGGGCTTGAGGTAGTTGTAGAGCGGCAGCACGGGCTCGCCGTCGGCGCCGAGGTGCACGAAGCTGGCCCCGTAGGCCGTAAAATTCACGCCCTTCACGCTGTAGTGCGGGTGCTGGCGCAGCTGGCGCCAGTGGGCCAGCACCCACTCCGTGAGGCGGGGCAGGTGGTCGCACACGAAGCCGTCGTCGTCGAGCACGTCGGTGCACACGTGCAGCTCCTCGTCAATAATCTGCTGGTCCTCGTCGAAAAGAATCAGCTTCTTGTTGGTCTTGCCGATGTCGAACACGGCGTACACCGACTTTTTCATGTTCTTTTTCATAGCCCGGTCGATACGCTGTGCTTGCCGCGCTGGCTGATGAGCTGCTCGCGCACGCCGGCGGCGCGGTAGGCCGCAATGGGCTTGATGGCGCCCCCGGCGCGCAGGTAGGCTTCCGACACCAGCGGGCGCACGTCGGTGAGGAAGGCGTCGCGCAGGATTTCTTCGGCGCGCACCACGTCGTTGGCTTCCTGGGCTTCGGCCAGGGCGTCGCGGTCCACGAGCAGGGCCTTGGCGTAGGCCGAAAGAATGTTCTCGACCGATTGCAGCAGGTCTTCGAGCGGGTCTTTCACGTTGTGGCTGGCGTCAATCATGTAGGCCACCGCTTCGGCGGGCACCGAGTGGTCCTGGGCGGCGTCTACCAGCTCGTTGAAAATGAGGAACAGCTGGAAGGGCTTGATGCTGCCGGTGGTCAGGTCGTCGTCGCCGTACATCGAGCCGTTGAAGTGGAAGCCGCCCAGGCGACCAAACTGCCGCAGGCGGCCCACAATCTGCTCGATGTTGGTGTTGGGCAGGTGGTGGCCCAGGTCCACGAGCACCTGCGCCTGCTGGCCCAGCGCCTGGCACAAGGCCAGCGAAGTGCCCCAGTCCGGAATCACCATGGAGTAGAAGTTGGGCTCGTAGGGCTTGTATTCCACGAGCATGGTCCAGTCGCTGGGCATGGCCTCGTAGATGGCCGCCAGCGACTCCTGGGTGCGCGAGAAAGCGCGGCGCAGGTGCTGCTGGCCGGGGAAGTTGGAGCCGTCGGCCAGCCACACGGTCAGGGTCTTGGCGTCGAGGTCGCGGCCGTGGCGCACGCAGTCGATGTTGTGCTGAATGGCCTGCTCGCGCACGGCCTTATCGGTGTTGCTCAGTGAGCCGTATTTGTAGGTCTGAGCTTGCTCCTTCTGGTCCTGAAAGGTGTTGGAATTCACCGAGTCAATCACCAGGCCCTGCTCTTTTAGCAGCTGCTTGAGGCCGGGAATGTCCTGCGGAATGTCCCAGGGAATGTGCAGGGAGATGGAATTCGACGAGCGGTTGAGGGCCTGCAAAATGCCCACGTCGCTGATTTTCTGTTCCAGCGTGCTCGGCTCGCCGCCCAGCGCGAAGCGGCCGAAGCGGGTGCCGCCCGTGCCCAGCGCCCAGCTCGGAATGGCTACCTGAAAATCAATCAGCTTTTGCACCACGGCCTGGATGTCGGCCTGGCGCAGGCGCGGCGAGTCGGCGAGGTGCTGAAATTGCGTGTGGTGCTCGGCCAGCAGCGGCTGGTTGAGTTCGGCTAGGCGTTGGTCAAAGAACATAAGGCCGTTGAAGAAGTAAGTCCGGTGTCGGATGGGTACAACAAATTACCCGTTTCCCTTCGCCGCAACTGTTCTGGGCTCTCCTGTTTTGCGCCGGAAACCTGACGTAGGGCGCCTCACCCCCGGCCCCTCTCCCCAGGGAGAGGGGCCGGGGGTGAGGCGCCTCTACAGCGACCCGCGCCGAATGGTGTAGAACGGGTTCTTCACCTTCACCCGCTTTTTCTCCAGCAGCAGGGTGGCGGCGGTGCGGCCCATGGCCTCGAAATCGGTGGTAATTACCGTCATGTTCAGCAGCTCCTTCAGGGGCGTTTCGTTGAAGGAAATGATGCCCACTTCGCGGCCCAGCAGGTAGCTGGTCTGGCGGATTTTCTTCACCAGCTCCACCAGGTCGGTTTCGCGGATGACGACGTAGGCCGTGCCGGCCTGCACCACCTCGTTCATGGCGTTTTCCACCACCGAAAACTCCTTGTTGCGCATCAGGCAGAAAGAGCGGAAACCCCACGGCAGCTCCTCGGGGTGGTTGGCGTCGGAAGGCAGCACCAGCACCAGGCGGGTGTACTTTTCGAGCAGGTCCTCGGCGTTTTCCAAGGCGCCGAAAATGTCCTTGTCGAAGTCCTGAAACACGCGCAGGCAGTCGTGGGTGAGCTCCGGAATGTCTTTGTCGAGCAGCACCAGTTCCTGCGAGGGAATGGTGTTGAGAATGGCCCGCGACAGCGACTTATCGGTGTCGAGCGTGAAGTGCGGCATCACCACGTAGTAGTTGTACTTGCCGAGGTTCTTCTCGATGATTTCCTGAAACAGGTTCACGTTGTAGTGGTGAATCTGCAGGTCGACGGTGGCGCGGTCGCCGAGGGTTTCGAGGAAGGCGTAGTAGATGATTTTCTTATAGGAGCTCAGCTTGTTGAACACCAGCAGAATCTTCAGCTTGGAGGTGTCGCTGGCTTCCACGTAGTAGCCTTTGCCCTGCACCGAGGTGATGAAGCCCCGCTCGCGCAGCTCGCGGTAGGCCTTTTCCACGGTGTCGCGGGCCAGGTAGTGCTCCACGCTCAGCTCGCTGATGCTGGGCAGGTGGTCGCCGTTTTTCAGCACGCCGCGCTCAATGTCCATGATGACCGACTGCACAATCTGCTTGTACTTCGGCGTTTTATCGAGGGGCTTAAGTTGGAGTTGGTACATGCCGGGTGGGGGGCAAGGGCGGTGAATTCAGGCCGCTTACCACCGGGAAACCCGGCGGGAGGCGGCGAAATTCAGTTGCACAAGGAAAAGAAAGGAGCGGAGCAGTGGGCCGGGACCCTGCCCCAAATGTAGGCTTTTCGGCCATGCAAGCCGATAGATAGCCGGATAAAAAAGAACGTCATGCTGAGCGCAGCCGAAGCATCTCTACCGAGGAAGTAATTCGTTACTCTCGCGGTAGAGATGCTTCGGCTGCGCTCAGCATGACGTTCTAATTATTCGTCATGCCAGCCGCTTAGCGCACGAAGGCCATGGCTACGCCGCCGTCCACGTTGAGCACGTTGCCGGTCGATTTGCTCAGGGAACCATCCACGAACACGCGCACGGCCTTGGCAATGTCTTCCGACAGCAGCTCCTCGCCCAGCAGCGTGCGCTTGGCGTAGTGCGCCGGCAGCTCCTCCACCGAGATGCCGTAGGCCTTGGCGCGGCCGGCGGCCCACTCGCCTTCCCAGATTTTGGAGCCGCGCAGCACGGCGTCGGGGTTCACGGTGTTGACGCGGATTTTGTCGCCGCCGAGCTCGGCGGCCAGCAGGCGGCTCATGTGCAGCTGAGCCGCTTTGGCCGTGCCGTAGGCCACGTTGTTGGGGCCGGCCACGAGGCCGTTTTTGCTGGCGATGTTCACGATGTCGCCGCCCAGGCCCTGCTGGCGCAGGATGGTGACGGCGGCCTGGCTCACCAGGAACTGGCCCTTCACCAGCACGTCGTTCAGAATGTCCCAGTCGGCCTGCGTGGTCTCGGCCAGGGGCTTCGAAATCGACAAACCGGCGCAGTTCACCACGATGTCGACGCCGCCGAACTGCAGCACCCCGGCGCGCAGCGACTCGGCGATGCTCTCGGCGCTGGTCACTTCGATGGGGGCGGTGAGGGTGCTGTCCTTGCCAAATTGCTTGCGCAGGTCGGCCTGGGTTTCTTCCAGGCGGTCGCGGTCGACGGCCACCACGCAGGCGCCGAACTTCAGCAGCTCTTCGCAGATGGCTTTGCCGATGCCGCCGGTGCCGCCCGTCACGTAGGCCACCTTGCCCGAGAGGGCTTTGGGCGGGGCCATGCGCTGCAGCTTGGCTTCTTCGAGCAGCCAGTATTCGATGTTGAAGGCTTCCTGCTCGGGCAGGCCCTGGTAGGTGCTCACCGCCTCGGCGCCCTTCATCACGTTGATGGCGTTGGTGTAGAACTCGGCGGCCACGCGGGCCGTCTGCTTGTCTTTCGAGAAGGAGAACAAGCCCACGCCGGGCCACAGGATGATGACCGGATTCGAGTCGCGCACGGCCGGTGAGTTGGCGTGCTTGCTGCGCTCGTAGTAGGCCACGTAGTCTTTGCGGTAGGCCTCAAATTGGCTTTCGAGGTAGGTTTTTACGCTGGCGGCGTCGCCCTGCATGGTGTCGGCGTCGAGCACGAGCGGACGGATTTTGGTGCGCAGGAAGTGGTCGGGGCAGGAGGTGCCTTTCTGGGCGAGGCGGGGCAAGTCGTTCGAGTTCACGAACTCCAGCACGCGGGCGTCGTCGGTGTAGTGGCCCAGCATGCGGCGCTGGCTGCTGGCCAGGCCGCGCAGCACGGGCATCACGGCGGCGGCGGCGGCGCGGCGGCCGGCGGCGTCGAGGGTTTGCTCGCGCTTCACGCCGCCGAACACGGGGCCTTTCTTGCCGTAGTTGGCCTCCAGGTACTTGGCGGCCTGCTCAATCACCTCCAGGGTGTTGATGTAGGAGTCATAGCTGGTGTCGCCCCAGGTAAATAAGCCGTGGCCGCCGAGGATGACGCCGCGCAGGCCGGGGTTTTCGGCCACAATCTTCTCCAACTGCAGGCCCAGGTCGAAGCCGGGCTTCTGCCAGGGCAGCCAGCCCATGCTGTCGCCCCAGATGTCGTGCATGATTTGCTCGCCGTCCTTGCTGGCCGCAATGGCAATCAGGGCGTCGGGGTGCAGGTGGTCGATGTGCTTGAAGGGCAGCAGGCCGTGCAGCGGGGTGTCGATGCTGGGCGTGGCGCACTTGGGGTCGAAGAGGCAGTACTCGAACAGGCCCACCATTTCGTCTTCAAATTCCAGCCCGCGGTAGCGGTTTTTCAGCTGGTGTAGCTTCTCTACGTAGAGGTTGGCGCAGCCGGCTTTGGTGAGCGTGCCGATGTCGCCGCCCGAGCCCTTCACCCACATCACTTCGGCGGCTTCGCCGGTCACGGGGTTGGTTTCGGTGATTTTGCAGGAGGTGTTGCCGCCGGCGTAGTTGGTCAGGCGCAGGTCGGCGCCCAGCAGGTTGGAGCGGTAGAGGAACAGGGCCACTTCGTCGCCGGCCAGTTCGGCGGCTTTCGCTTCGTCCCAGAGGTAACTCACGTGCTGGAAAGTGAGGGTTTTTTCCATGATGATGCTTCTGTTGCGGTACAGAAATCGGGATTGGGTTGCTTTGGTGCAAAGGTGCCCGGCCGGGCTGGCTACCAACATCCTGCACTCTCCTGCTCAGCCAGAAAAATGTTGACGGCCCGGCCAAGGGACGGACCGGGGCGCCGTGGCCGGGTGCGGCGGGGGCCGTTATTTCGCAGTCAGGAGAGCACAGGAGGGTTTGTGCTCACTTACCGGGCAGCTTTGCCCAAAACCGAAAGTACTATGGCTGTCATCTGGGGAGTTATCCTTCATGCGCTGGGCGGCTTCGCCTCCGGCAGTTTTTATTTGCCTTACAAGAAAATCAACGGCTGGGCCTGGGAAAGCTACTGGCTGGTGGGCGGCATCGTGAGCTGGCTGGTGGCGCCGTGGGTGCTGGGCTCCCTCACCGTGCCAAACCTGCTTGGGGTGCTGCAGCAGGCCGATAACACCACCATTTTCTGGGCGTACTTCTGGGGCGTGCTCTGGGGCACGGGCGGGCTCACGTTTGGGCTGGCCATGCGGTATTTGGGCCTGAGCCTGGGCATGGCCGTCACGCTGGGGCTGTGCGCGGTGTTTGGTACGCTGGTGCCGCCCATCTACGAAGGCAAAATGGGCGAGCTGGTGAGCTCGGCTTCGGGCCGCTACATCATGCTGGGGCTGGGCGTGTGCGTGCTCGGCATCCTGATTTGCGGCCGGGCGGGCTTGCTGAAAGAGAAAACGCTCACGCAGGAGCAGAAGCAGGAGTCCATTGCCGAGTTCGACCTGAAGAAGGGCCTGCTGGTGGCCGTGTTTTCGGGCATCATGAGCGCCTGCTTCTCGTTTGGCCTCACGGCCGGGCAGCCCATTGCCGAGCTGGCCGCCAAAAACGGCACCAACCCGCTGTTCGTCAACAACGCCATTCTGGTCATCATCCTGCTCGGCGGCCTCACCACCAACGCCATCTGGTGCATCTACCTCAACGTTAAAAACAAGACGTACACCGACTACCTCAACCCCAGCTACCCGGCGCTGCGCAACATCCTGTTTTGTGCCCTGGCGGGCACCACGTGGTACTTCCAGTTCTTCTTCTACGGCATGGGCGACAGCAAAATGGGCGCCTACCGCTTCTCGGGCTGGACGCTGCACATGGCCTTCATCATTGCCTTCAGCAGCATGTGGGGGCTGGTGCTGCACGAGTGGCGCGGCGCCAACCGCACCACCATGCGCACGGTCACGCTGGGCATCATTGCGGTGGTCCTCTCCACGGTGGTAGTGGGCTACGGCAACTACCTGGGCGACCCCGCGCACAAGGAAGCGCAGGAAACGGCCTCGGTGCAGACCACCAAATAAGGACTGCCCGGCCCTCAAGGCTCTACTCTCACCGGAAAATTATTCTGTCGTGCCCACCACCTGTTGATAAACAGTGGTGGGCACGACTGCGTTTGGGCCCGCCGGCCCGGGCAGGGCGCGATGAATGACTCCGCCAATAGGAAGCAACAATGAAAAGATGCTACACAATTTGGCAAATTCAGGTGAGCACAGGTAAGTGAGGGTATACGGCAACTCTAATTTCACCCCTAGCTAAGGAAGCCCTTACTTACCGTTGAGGCTTTCTCATGGCCTTTCCCAAACCCACCATACCACAAGTAATAGTTATGAACAAACTGTACCGGTTGGCCTTTCTGCTGCTGGTGCTGGCGGGGCTGTATGCCCCGGCCGCACTGGCCCAGAGCGCCGCTACCCGAGCCGTGAGCGGCAAGGTGACCACCACCGACACCAAAGAAGCCCTGCCCGGCGTGACGGTGCTGCTGAAAGGCACCACCGTGGGCACCGGCACCGGCCCCGACGGCACCTACACCCTGCAGGTGCCCGCCACGGGCGGCACGCTGGTGTTCAGCTTCGTGGGCTACGCCACCCAGGAGGTGGCCCTCAACGGCCAGACCACCATCAGCCCCGCGCTGAGCCCCGACACCAAGGGCCTCGACGAGGTGGTGGTGGTGGGCTACGGCACCCAGAAAGCCGGCAACGTGACCGGCGCCGTGACCGGCATCACCGCCAAGGAAATTGAGGAGCGGCCGGTGAACCGCATCGAGAACGCGCTGGTGGGCCAAATGCCCGGCGTGTACGTGCAGACGACCACCGGCGAGCCCGGTGCCGAATTGCAAATCCGGGTGCGCGGCGCGGCTTCCATCAACGCCTCCAACGACCCGCTGTACGTGGTAGACGGCGTGCCCGTGGACAACCTGCGCGGCATCAACCCCACCGACGTGGCCAACATTGAAGTGCTGAAGGACGCAGCCTCGGCGGCCATCTACGGCTCGCGCGGCTCCAACGGCGTGGTGCTCGTGACCACCAAGCGCGGCAAAAAAGGCGCGGCCAAGCTGCAGTTTTCGGGCTACACGGGCGTGCAGCTGGCCGAAAGCCGGCTGAAGGTGCAGTCGGCCGAAGAGTGGATTCAGATGCGCAAGGAAGGCATTGACATTGATTGGGTGAACCAGAACCCCGCCCTGAACCGGCCCGAGGACTCGCGCGCCACCCGCCTGCAGCGCCTCACCGTGAACGGCACGCCCCCGAGCCAGACCAACGTCATCCGCTATACCTACGACCCCAAGTGGCAGTACGGCCAGGACAGCCTGGACTACGTCGACTGGCAAAAAGCTATTTTTCGCCGGGCCATCATGCAGCAGTACACGGTGGGCGTGTCGGGCGGCACCGACAACGTGACGTATAACGTGAACGGCTCGTTTCTGAACCAGAACGGCATCATCCTCGGCAGCGACCTGCAGCGCGCTACCCTGCGCGCCAACATCGACGCGCAGATTCGCAAGGGCATCAAGCTGTTTATGACGCTGGCCCCCAGCATGGAGTGGAGCAGCCTGGGCCGCGTGGACGGCACCGGCGGCCAGGCCCTGAACGCGGCCCAGATGCCGCCCGTGTCGCCGAAAGGCGCGGGCATTTACGCCGGCGCCGACCCGTACTTTACCTACAACTACTCGGGCCGCTACATCAGCCCCGTGGCCGTGATGGAGCGCACCGACGCCAACGGCACCCGCACCCGCCTCAACGCCAACATGGGCCTGAACCTGGACCTCTACAAAGGCTTCCAGCTGCAGCTGCTCGGCGCCATGGACAACGGCTACTTCCAGGACCAGATTTACACGCCCACCAACGCCAGCCGCGACTGGGTGGGCGCCGCCCCGGGCTCGCTGAGCACCTCGCGCTACTCGCAGACATTCAACACGCGCTACCTGTTTCAGAGCGTGCTGAACTACACCCGCTCGTTTGGCGACCACAGCCTGAACGCCATCCTGGGCTACTCGGTGGAGCGCACCAAGGTGGACTTCTCGCAGCAGGAAAACGGCCAGCTGCCCAACGACCAAACGTACCTCTTCGACCGCGCCAACTCGACCGTGAACCGCAGCTACATCACGGCCGGCAAGGAAGCCCTGCTCTCGTATTTTGCCCGCGCGCAGTACGACTACAAGCAGCGCTACCTGCTGTCGGCCAGCATCCGGCGCGACGGTTCCTCCAAGTTCGGGGCCAACCGGCCCTTTGGCTACTTCCCGGCCGTGAGCGCGGGCTGGCGCATCAGCAGCGAAAGCTTCATGCAGGGCGTCACCTTCATCACCGACCTGAAGGCGCGCGCCAGCTGGGGCGTGACCGGCAACAACCGCATCCCGAACGACTCGCAGTTTTCGCTGCTCGGCGTGAGCAACTACTCGCTGGGCGGCGCCAGCATCAACGGCTACGCGCCCATCGGCTTCCAGAACCGCGACCTGGGCTGGGAACAAACGGCCAGCTGGAACTACGGCCTCGACTTCAGCGTGCTGGACAACCGCCTGCAGGTGTCGGCCGACTACTACACCAAAAACACCACCGACCTGCTCTACCAAGTGCCGCTTTCGTCGCTCACCGGCTTCACCCGCACCTACGTCAACATCGGCCAGGTGTACAACCAGGGCGTGGAACTGGGCCTGACCTCGCGCAACCTGGTGGGGGCGTTTGAGTGGACCACCAACTTCAACGCTTCCTACAACAAAAACCGGGTTGACAAGCTCGATTACGATGACACGCCGGTGCCCACCGGCAGCAGCCCCGGCGGCTTCGTGAGCCTGCTGCAAGTGGGCCTGCCCATCAACTCCTACTACCTCTACGACGCCATCGGCGTGTACCAGACCCAGGCCGAGGTGGACAACGAGCCCAAGCTGACGAACACCCGCGTGGGCGACATCAAATACCGCGACGTGAACGGCGACGGCAAAATCACGGACGCCGACCGCACCATCATGGGCAACCCCACGCCCAAGTACATCTTCGGCGTCACGAACACCTTCCGCTACAAGGGCTTCGACCTGAACGTGCTGGTGAACGCCCAGCAGGGCGCCTACCTCTACTCGCTCATCGGCCGCAGCATCGACCGTCCGGGCATGGGCTACCTCTACAACCACGCCAGCAACTGGAACAACCGCTGGAAGTCGGAGGCTGAGCCCGGCGACGGCAAGACGCCCAGCATCACGGCCCAGAACAGCTCGTTGCTCGACTCGCGCTGGCTCTACAAGTCCGACTACATCCGCCTCAAGAACATCACCTTGGGCTACACCCTGCCCAAGGCCCGCTTCTACAACGGCGCCCGCCTCTACGTGGCCCTCGAAAACGCCTACATCTGGCACAGCTACACCGGCGGCTTCTCGCCCGAAGCCCTGCAACTTGGCGGCTTCGACAACGGCAGCTACCCGCAGGCCCGCACTTACACCCTGGGCTTCAACCTGACGCTGTAAGGCTTCCCACCCCCTTCAAATCGACTTATTCCGATGAAAATCTCTTTTCTGAAACAAGTGGCCTGCGCCGTGGGCCTGGGCACGGCCGGGCTGCTGGCCACCTCCTGCAAGGAGGACATTCTGCAAATCCAGCCCGTGGCCAACAACACGGTGGACGGGTTTTACCAAAACGAAATCCAGGTGAACCAGGGCGTGATGGCCATCTACAACGGCACCCTGTCCCTGCCCGAAAACTCGTACTGGTTTCTGGCCGAGTTTCGCTCCGACAACGTGGCCGCCGACATCGCCACGGTGCAGCGCGACTACAGCGACGTGAGCAACTTCAACACCACCTCGCAAACCCAGCAGCTGCAGGCCACCTGGACCGACCTCTACGAAATTGTGTACCGCGCCAACGTGCTGCAGGAGCGCATTCAGCCCTTCAATTTTGCCCGCGTGCCCCAGTTCAAGGGCGAGGCCCGGTTCCTGCGCGCGCTGGCCTATTTCGACCTGGTGCGCTTCTTCGGGGCCGTGCCGATTGTGAACAAGACGCTGACCATTGAGGAGTCGAAGCAGATTCCGCGCGCCCCCGTGGCCGACGTGTACAAGTTCATCGTCGACGACCTGCTGTTTGCGGCCGACAACTTGCCCGCCACCTACGCCGCCGCCGACAAAGGCCGCGCCACCAAGTGGGCTGCCAAAGCCCTGCTGGGCAAGGTGTACCTCACCATGTACGGCTACCCGCTGCGCCAGACCAGCGCCCTGGCCCTGGCCAAGCAGCAGCTGATGGACGTGTACGCCGCGGCCAGTCCCACTACTTTCTCGGTAGCCGCGAACTTTGCCGACCTGTTCAAATCGGCCAACGACAACAAGTACGCCGTGTTCGAAATCCAGTTCCAGTCGGGCGGCACGGGCCTGGGCAACCCCATTCCGTGGCAGCAAGGGCAGGTGTTTCCCACCAACTGGTCGCCGTTCACCGGCTTTGCTGCCGACTTCACGCTGCCGCCCGCCCTGTTCGGGGCCAACTGGCCTAAAGCGGACAAGCGCAAAGCCGCCACGCTCGATTCGGTGGTCCGCAACGCCTCCGGGGCCATCGTGGCCGGTCGTCCGGAATTCACCAAGTTTTTGGAGAAAGGCGTGGCCGGCGTGCAAAACCGCACCGACTACCCCAACAATTTCCCCATCATTCGCTTCGAGGACGTGGTGCTGATGTACGCCGAGGTGCTAACCGAGGAAGGCAACATCGCGCAGGCCATCCCGCTCGTGAACCAGATT
Organism: Hymenobacter miniatus; assembly: GCF_016427455.1. Taxonomy (NCBI): domain Bacteria; kingdom Pseudomonadati; phylum Bacteroidota; class Cytophagia; order Cytophagales; family Hymenobacteraceae; genus Hymenobacter; species Hymenobacter miniatus. The sequence continues at coordinate 41,258 of NZ_JAELXR010000002.1, read as the reverse complement.
CGGACCCGCTCGGGCCTGACGGCCTTCACCCTTGCTTCGCCCGAGGCCGCGTCGCAGGCCAACTTTCGCGCCGCCATCCTCAAGGAGCGCCGCTACGAATTTGTGGCCGAAGGCCAGCGCTGGCACGACCTGGTGCGCACCGGCAACGCCATTTCGGTAATGACCGCCTTCAAGCGCAGCACCACCGCCGCCGGCGCCAACTTCCGCCAGCTCGACGACCACGACCTGATTTTTCCCATTCCGCTGCTGGAGCTGCGCATCAACCCCGGCTTCTGGCAGCAGAACCCCGGCTACAACTAAGCCTTCCGCTTGCTTGATTGAAGCGTAGCACCCCGAACGTCATGCTGAACGAAGTCGAAGCATCTCTCCCACAATAGTAACCAGTTGCTTTTGTGGTGAAATGCTGAGCCAACGCCCGGCATGACGTTCATTTTTACTACAGGCCGCCCTTCCATCCTTCGTCTATGAAAACCCGCTTTTTGCCTTTGCTGCTACCAACGGTGCTGCTGGGCGCGGGGCCGTCAGTGGTTCCACCGGCTGCCCCCATCGTGCACGCCGAAATCATGCGGCAGGGCGTGGTAGCCATTGCCCAGCCCGATGGCCGGGTGTTCGTGAGTTGGCGCCTGCTCACAACTGACGCCGCTACCACCGCTTTCGATGTGTACCGCCAGACTGGCGCGGCCAGCCCGGTCAAGCTCAACGCGCAGCCCCTGACGGCCGGCACCAACTGGCTCGATGCCACGGCCAAAAAAGGCGAGGCGGCCACCTACACGTACTCGGTGCGGGTAAGCGGGACCAAGCTCAGCGAAAGCGCCAAAGTGTGGAATGAGGGCTACCTGCGCCTGCCGCTGCAGCCGCCGCCCGGCGGCACCGTGAGCAGCGGCTCCGAAACCAGTCCCTACACCTACACCGCCAACGACGCCAGCCCCGCCGACCTCGACGGCGACGGCCAGTACGAAATCGTGCTGAAGTGGGAGCCCACCAACGCCCGCGACAACGGCTCCAGCGGCCTCACTGGCCCCGTTATTCTGGATGCTTACAAGCTGGATGGCACCCGCCTGTGGCGCATCAACCTGGGCAAAAACATCCGGGCCGGCGCGCACTACACGCAGTTCATGGCCTACGACCTCGACGGCGACGGCCGGACCGAAGTGGCCTGCAAAACCGCCGACGGCACCGTGGACGGCACGGGCAAAACCCTGGGCGACGCTGGCAAAGACTACCGCACCCTCACCGTGCCCACCGACGGCGGCCCGGGCGTGCCCGGCCCGCGCGACAGCAAATACGGCCGCGTCCTGGCCGGGCCGGAGTATTTCACCGTGTTCGACGGCCGCACGGGCGCGGCCCTGGCCAGCACGCCCTACCTGCCCGCCCGGGGTGAGCTGGGCGGCTGGGGCGGCATCGGGGGCAATGGCGGCAACGACAGTTACGGCAACCGCGTGGACCGCATGCTGGCCTGCGTGGCCTACCTCGACGGCGCCAAGCCCAGCGTGGTGATGTGCCGCGGCTACTACGGCCGCACCGTGCTGGCGGCCTGGGACTGGCGCAGCGGCAAGCTCACCTCGCGCTGGGTATTCGACTCGAAAGACGCCCAGAACCCCTTCTCCGGCATGGGCAACCACGGCCTGAGCGTGAACGACGTGGACGGCGACGGCAAAGACGAAATCGTGTACGGCTCGATGGTGGTGGACGACAACGGCACCGGCCTCTTCAGCACCGGCCTGCGCCACGGCGATGCCCTGCACGTATCGGATTTCGACCCCGCCCGGGCCGGCCTCGAAGCCTGGGGCGTGCACGAAAACGAGGAAAAAGTGCCCGGCCACGAAAACGGCCCCGGTGCGGCCCTCTACGCCGCCGGCACCGGCAAAATCCTCATCGCGAAGCTGCCTGGCGAGGACGTGGGCCGCGGCATGGCCGCCGACATCGACCCGCGCCACCCCGGCGCCGAGCTGTGGGTGAGCAACCCCGAGCTAGGCCTGCTGACTTGCCAGGGCGAGCGCATCGGCCCTTCGCCGCGCTCCGTCAACTTTGGCCTGTGGTGGGACGGCGACTTGCTGCGCGAGCTCCTGAACGACACCCGCGTGGAAAAGTGGGATTACCAGGCCGGCCAGCTTACCAAGCTGCTCGAAGGCAAAGATTTCGGCGCCGCCTCGTGCAACGGCAGCAAAGCCACGCCCTGCCTCTCGGCCGACCTGCTGGGCGACTGGCGCGAGGAAGTGGTGTGGCGCACCGCCGACAACTCGGCGCTGCTCATTTTCAGCACCACCATTCCCACCCAGCACCGCCTCGTGACCCTGATGCAGGACCGCGCCTACCGCCTCGGCGTGGCCCGCGAAAACGTGGGCTACAACCAGCCCCCGCACCCCGGCTTTTTCCTGGGCGAAGGCATGAAAGGGGAGAAGCCCGGCCTGAACTAGCGCCAGGCGCCCAGCACAGGTGTGTGCAGGACACGCCCCGCGGCAACAGGCCCAACTTTTGAGTACGGAAGCACTGCGCTGGCCTCCCCGCGCTACCTCACCAATCCCACCTATGAACAAACGACTTTCTGTGGCCCGCCGCGCTACCTCATCGGCCCTGCTGCTCAGCGGCGTTGCGGCGCTGCTGTTGGTGCTGGCCAGCTTTGGCAAGCCCGGCCCGCGGCCCACCCTTTTCCTCATCGGCGACTCGACGGTGAACAACACCAACGCCCCGCAGCTGGGCTGGGGCAACGTCATCGCAGCGCATTTCGACACCACGCGCATTCGGGTGCGCAACAACGCCAAGGCCGGCCGCAGCACCCGCACCTTCATCACCGAAGGCCGCTGGAAAACCACCATCGACGCCATCCGGCCCGGCGACTTCCTCGTCATGCAGTTCGGCCACAACGAAGGCAGCGTGCCCGACACCACCAAGGCCGGCCGGCGCGGCGTGCTGCGCGGCACCGGCGAGGAAACCAAAGCCCTGGTGTGGCCCGACGGCCACCCCGAAACCGTGAACACCTACGGCTTCTACCTGCGCAAATTCATTCGCGAAGCCAAGGTCAAAGGGGCCACGCCCATCGTGTGCTCCATGATTCCGCGCAACGAGTGGAAGGAGGGCAAAGTCATTCGGGCCAGCAACGACTTCGGCAAGTGGGCCCAGGAAGTGGCCCAGCAGGAGGGCGTGGCGTTCATCGATTTGAACGACATCACGGCCCTGAAATACGAGAAGCTGGGCCCGGACGAGGTGAAGAAATTCTTCCCCGGCGACCACACCCACACCAACGAAGCCGGCGCCCGCCTCAACGCCGAATCGGTGGTAGATGGCATCCGGGCCAACAGGAAGCTGGCGCTGAATAAGTACCTGAAGAAATAAACCGTGTGTCATCTTTCGCTGCTCGGCCGCCAGATAAGGATGACAGACGATAAGAAATACCAATCCATGAAATTTACCAAAACCACCTTCACCTTCGGCCTGCTCGTCCTTGCGTTGGTGTTGGCCGCCTTCACCGCCCGCCCGCCCAAGCGCAAGCCCACGCTCTACCTCATCGGCGACTCGACGGTGAAAAACGGCAAAGGCAAGGGCGACGGCGGCCTCTGGGGCTGGGGCAACTACCTGCCCGCGCACTTCGACACCACCCGCATTCGCATCGAAAACGACGCGCTGGGCGGCACCAGCAGCCGCACGTTCCAAACCAAGGGCCTCTGGGACGCGGTGAAGAACAAGCTGCAGCCCGGCGACTTCGTCGTCATGCAGTTTGGGCACAACGACGACGGCCCGCTGGCCGATACCGCCCGTGCCCGCGGCACCCTCAAAAGCAACGGCGAGGAAAGCCAGGAAATCTACAACCCCCTCACCAAGCAGCCGGAAGTGGTGCACAGCTACGGCTGGTATTTGCGGAAAGTCATTGCCGAAACCAAGGCCAAAGGCGCCACGCCCATCGTGTGCTCGCTGGTGCCGCGCAACGGCTGGAAAGACGGCAAAGTGAACCGCGCCACCACCGGCTACACCCAGTGGGCCGCCGAAGCTGCCAAACAAGGCGGCGCCTATTTCATCGACCTCAACCGGCTGGTGGCCGACAAATACGACCGCGAAGGCGAAGCCAAAGTGGGCACCGTGTACTTCACCTCCAAAGACCACACCCACACCATCGAAGCCGGCGCGCAGCTAAATGCTGCCACCGTGGCCGAGGGCATCAAAGCCACGAAGGGATTGGCGTTGAGCAAGTATTTGAAGAAATAAAGCAGCGCGGACACTGCGAGTCCCGCGCGTCGTCTGCACTCGATTCTAACACCTGCGCGGACTCCTGGCGTCTGCGCTACAGCCTTTTTGCATGAGAAAAATTGCCGTTGTGGCCACGGTGCTTAGCAGCTTGTGCAGCCTCTGCAGCGCGCAAGCCCCCGCTGCCCGGCCCGTGCCGCTGCCGGCCACCGTTATCGTTCCGGCATCGGATTTCATTCAGGAGATTCCCAAGGGCGTCGTTATTGCCGATGCCAACGCGCTGCGGGCGCCCTGGATGTTCAACAACACCGCCTTGGTGCTCAAGTCGAAAACCAACATGCAGGTGCGCGTGCAAGTGCCGGAAGCTGGCCGCTACACGCTGTACGTGCGCAGCCAGGGCGAAAAAGGCACCAGCTTCAAAGTAGCCATCAACGACGAGGTGACGGGCGAGAGCTTCGGCCGCGGCCCGCTGAGCTGGCAGGCCGGCGGCACGTTTGAACTGCCCGCCGGCCCGGCATACGTGAAGCTGACGCGCATTGAAATGGGCGCGGCCGTGGATGTGCTGGTGCTGAGCAAAAACGCGAATTTGAAAGAAGAGGACGTGCGGCCCTACCAGCTGCCCGAAGATGTGGCGCTGCTGAAGCAATACACCATTCCTCAGTCAAACGCTGTCAAATTCGGCGACGTGGACGGCGATGGCAAAACCGATTTTCTGGTGCTGGAGCCCGACTTTTCGGCTCACGTGTTCAACAACGCGGGCAAGGAGCTATGGGCCTACAAAGCGCCGACCGAATACGTGAAAGAACGGTCGGAATTTGAAGCGCCCGGCGTGCTCTGGGACTTCGACCACAACGGCCGCGCCGAGGTGGTGCACTGGCGCTTCCTGGAGGGCAAGGAGTGGCTGGTGGTGGCCGATGGCCGCAGCGGTAAAATCCTGCGTAAAACGGCCTGGCCCACCCAGCCGCTGCCGCACGTGTACAACAATTTCCGGCTGGCCATTGCCCATCTGCACGCCGGCCCGGCCAACGACCTGGTGGCCTACACCGACATGGGCGGCACCCAGAACGTGACGGCCTACTCGGCCGACCTCAAGCAGCTCTGGCAGCACACCGAGCATCGCAAAAAAGACAACCTGGGCCACTACGTGTACCCCGTCGACCTCAATGCCGACGGCCTCGATGAGGTGCTGGTGGGCTCGCTGCTGCTCGACACCAACGGGAAGGAAATCTGGAACCGCTTCGACCTGCTGCCCGACAACCACGACCACGCCGATAGCTACAAATTCAACGACCTGAACGGCGACGGCAAGCTCGACATCGCCACCGCCAACAGCGAAACCGGCGTGTTCGTCTACGACGGCATGAGTGGCACCATCATCTGGCAGAACACCGCCGAGCACAGCCAGCAGCTGGCCGTGGGCAACTTCCTGCGGGGCGTGGCCGGCCCGCAGGTCGTCATCGGCGGCCGCACCTACGGCACCCGCGGCACCGACGAGCCCGGCCTGTCCAGCCAGCTTTACTGGTTCGATAACGGTGGCAACCTGGTGAAGAAATGGCCCGGCAACCCCATCAACGGCAACCCCGACTTCGTGCGCGGCAACTGGCGCGGCGACGGCGCTACCTGGCTATTCTGGCACAAGTTCCGCCTCAACGACGCCGGCACCGGCGAGCTGTATTTCCCCGATACGGTCTTTCACATGTTCGATTTCACCGGCCAGGGCGCCGAGGAAGTCATCACCCTGAACCAGGGCCGCCTGAGCGTCTTCGGCAGCCGGAGCGCCGCGCACAGCGGCAAGGATTCAAAGAAGAACCTGGAATATTTGAGAAACAGCGTGGTCAACCACACGCATTACTAGCACCGCGAAACAGCGCGTCATGCCGAGCGCAGCGAGGCATCTCGCGTGCTTCAACTAATTACTGCCCCCAGCAAGGTGCTTCGCTGCGCTCGGCATGACGTTCAAAATACTACCTATGAAATACATCTGCTTCCTGCTCCTGACCCTGCTGTTCGCGCTGCCCAACCGCGCCCAAACGCCCGCCAACCAAAAGCAAATCCAGTACCTCTCCGGCCGCGACAACCGCCGCACCGTGCAGTGGGATTTCTACTGCACCGGCGGGCGCAAAAGCGGCTATTGGACCCGCATTGCCGTGCCCTCGTGCTGGGAACAGGAAGGCTTCGGCCTCTACAACTACGGCCGCGACTACAAAACCTACGGCAAGAACTTCCGCTTCGCCGACGAGCAGGGCCTGTACAAGCACAGCTTCACGGTGCCCGCCGCCTGGCGCGGGCGGCGCGTCGAAATCGTGTTTGAAGGCTCGATGACCGACACGGAGGTGAAGGTGAACGGCCAAGTGGCCGGGCCCATTCACCAGGGCGCGTTCTATCGTTTCAAGTACGACCTCACCGACAAGCTCAAGTTCGGCGAAGCGAATCTGCTGGAAGTGAAAGTGAGCAAGATGTCGGCCGAGCCCAGCGTGAACAACGCCGAGCGCCTGGCCGACTACTGGGTATTTGGCGGCATTTTCCGGCCGGTGTACCTGCAGTCTTACCCGCAGCAGTACGCCGAAAACGTGGCCATCGACGCCCGCGCCAACGGCAGCTTCACGCTCCGCGCCAACCTGCGCAACGTGAAGCAGGCCGCCCAGCTGCAGGCCGACATCCTCGACCAGAAAGGCCAGACCGTGGGCACCGCCAGCGCCAACGTAGCCGCCGGCGACACTGTGGCCCGCCTGAACACCACCGTCAAAGCCCCGCGCCAGTGGACCAGCGAAACCCCCAGCCTCTACCGCGCCCGCCTCACCCTGCGCAGCGGCCAGGAAACGCAGTACCAGACTACCGAGCCCTTCGGCTTCCGCACCATCGAGGTGCGGCGCGGCAAGGGCATTTACGTGAACGGCACACAGGTGAAAATGAAGGGCACCAACCGCCACAGCTGGTGGCCTGAAACCGGCCGCACCCTCAACGACAGCATCCACCTGATGGACGTGAAGCTGCTGAAGGAGATGAACATGAACGCCGTGCGCATGTCGCACTACCCGCCCGATGCCGAGTTCCTGCACCTCTGTGACTCGCTGGGCGTGTACGTGCTCGACGAGCTGGCCGGCTGGCAGAAATTCTACAGCACTAGGGCTGGCACGCCGCTGGTGCGCAGCATGGTGGAGAAGGACCAGAATCACCCCAGCATCATCTTCTGGGACAACGGCAACGAGGGCGGCACCAACAAGGAGCTGGACGCCGTTTTCTACCAGTACGACCTCACCAAGCGGCCCGTCATTCACCCGCACCACCGGCCCGGCAACGCGGCCAGCGGCATCGACTGCAACCACTACGAGAACTACTACAGCACCCGCGACATCCTGGCCGATTCGCTCATCTACATGCCCACCGAATTCCTGCACAGCCAGGACGACGGCGGCGGCGGCGCCGGCCTGGCCGATATGTGGGAGCTGCACTGGAAGGCCCAGCGCTCGGGTGGCGGTTTTCTGTGGGCCATGGTGGACGAGGGCATAGCTCGCACCGACCAGCACAACATCATCGACGTGAACGGCGTGAACGCGCCCGACGGCCTCATGGGCCCGCACCGCGAGAAGGAGGGGAGCTTCTACGCCATTCGCGAGATTTTCTCGCCCATCAAAATCGGCCTGAAGGAGCTGCCCGCCAAGTTCAACGGCTCGTTGGACGTTGAAAACCGCTACCATTTCACCAACCTCAGCCAGTGCTTTTTCCAGTGGGAGCTGGTGAACTACCGCAAGCCCAACGACCCGTTTGCGGGCAGCATCGGCGGGAAGAAAAGCCGCCTCAAAAGCCCCGCCGTGGCCCCGTTGGCCACCGGCAAGCTGAAGCTGGAGCTGCCCAAAGACTGGCAGAGCTACGACGCGCTGGTGCTCTCGGCCTTCGACCCGCAGAAGAACCTCGTGTACAAATGGACCTGGAAAACCGGCGGCAACGCCCGCCTGCTCGACGGCGTGCTCAGCCTCCAAAGCAAGGACAAAGCCGCCGTGGAAGTCACCGACGTCGACAGCACGCTCACCCTAAAGGCCAGCAACATCACCGTCACCTTCAACAAGACCAACGGCCGCCTCACCGGCGTGAAGGGCAACAACGGCGACAAGCTCTCCTTCACGAACGGGCCCGTGCTGGTGGCCGGCACGGCAGCATTCGCCGGCCTCACGCACCGCACCGAGCCCGACGGCGAAGTGGTGGAAGCCCGCTACACCGGCGACCTGAAAACCGTGCGCTGGAAAATGCACGCCAACGGCTGGCTGCGAATGGAATACGAGTACGCCCTCACCGGCGACCACCCCTTCGCCGGCATCAGCTTCACCTACCCCGAAAACTTCGTCATCGGGGCCAAGTGGCTGGGCCAGGGCCCGTACCGCGCCTGGAAAAACCGCCTGGCCGGCACCACCCTCAACGTGTGGGAAAACGCCAACAACAACACCCAAACCGCCGCCGCGCCCTGGATTTACCCCGAGTTCAAAGGCTACTTTGCCGACATTGCCTGGATGGAAATGAACACCGTGGAAGGCAAGTTCCTCATCGCCAGCCCGGACAAAAACCTGTTCGTCCGCCGCTTCAATTTCTACGGCCTCTCGGGCGTGAAGCCCCAGCCGGGCCTGCCCATCGGCGACTTGTCGTTCCTCGACGCCATTCCGCCCATCGGCACCAAGCTCGGCCTCAACATCGACAACAACCCCAAAAACCTGGGCCCCAATTCCGAAACCAACCACTTCAGCGGCGCACCCATCCGGCGCACGCTGTACTTCTACTTCGGCCTGGCGCCGTCCGACAGCAAGCCCCAGCCCTACGTGGCCCCCGTGAAGGACGACTTGTTCTAAACCGGCTTTTGTGAGGTGAAAGGAAAGGCTGCTACATTGGGGCAGCCTTTCTTGTTGCTGCATGCGAAAACTTCTACTCGGGGCCCTGTTGCTGGTGTGCGGGGCCCATCCGGCCTATTCCCAAACCTTTGAGCCCGGCTACCTGGTGCTGCAGCGCGGCGACACGCTGCGCGGTGAGGTGGAAAACGCCTTCTGGGAGGAGCCGGCTAAAACCGTACGCTTCCGGCCCACTGCCACGGCGCGGCCCGTCACTTACACCAGCCAGCAGCTGCGGAGCGTGGGCCTGGCCAGCGGCCGGCTGCTGCGCCACGAGCTGCTGACCATCGACATGGACGCCGAAACCCGGTTGCCCTACCTCAGCCACCGCATCACGCACCGCCCGCGGCCCGACTCGGTGATGGCCGACGTGCTGGTACAGGGCCCGGCCACGCTGTTGGGCATTGTGCTCAATGAAACCCGGCACTACTTCGTGCAGCGGCCCGGCCAACCCCGCCTGGAGCTGGCCGCGCACAATTATCTGCTCTACAAGGACGGCACCGAGCGCATTGCCGACGCCAACAACTTCCGGGGCCAGCTGCTGCTGTATTTCGGCGACTGCCCGGCCGTGACGGCGCTGCTGCCCGGCACCGCTTTCACCGACGAGGGCCTGCGCCGCGTGGTGCGCACCTACAACCGCGCGTGCTCGGGCGTGCCGCAGCCGGCCGAGCTGCCGGAACCCACGGCGGCCGCGGCCCGGCCCCACGTCGTCATGCGCTGGGGCGTCACGGCGGGCCTGCGCTACAACTCCCTGCGCCTGCACGACCCGCTGGGAAACGGCGGCCCCCTCGAAGGCTACAACGCCGACGGCGCCGTGCACGCGCTGGGCGGCCTCTACGCCGACGTGGTGGCCGGCGGGCGGCAGTTTGCGCTGCACGGCGACGTGCAGGCCTCGCGCTTTGGCAGCACCCAGCCCCTGCAGGTGGCCGCCACCAGCACCACCCTGGCCAGCTCGTTTCAGTGGAGCGGCACCAACGTGGTGGCCCATTTCGGCCTGCGCGCCTTTCTGCCCGTGGGCACGCGGGGGCAGGCGGTGGCGGGCCTGGGCTACGAGGTGAACAGCTTCTGGGGCGTGACGTCGGAATTCGTGTACGGCGACCGGGTGAGCGACTTCGTCTACCCCTTTCGTGGCACGCTGCTGCCCTACCTCGAAGCCGGCTTCAGCCAGAAGCGCCTCACCCTGATGGCCAACGGCCGCGTCTACGAGCCCGATTATTTCTACCAACTCAACTACCAGCCCTGGAGCCTGGCCCTCACCCTAAGCTACCGCCTCAACGCCGACTCCGACGCCCTGCCCAAGTAGGCGTTTTGCCCCTGAAAAGAACCTATTTTCCGCGCGGCGGCACCAGCTGCACGAACGTGGGCTTGTCCCGGTCGCAGGTCAGCCGGCCGTTGTTGAATTCCAGTTCCGCCACCTGAATCACGCTGCGCTTGGCGGCAATGCTGTTGGCGGGGGCGGGGCTGGCCGTGCTGCGGCCGGGGTGCGTGAAGTAGAACACGAAGGCCCGGCCCTTGCTCACCACCACATCGCAGTGCCCGCCAATGGCCTGGTCGTCGCGGCCCTGGCCGGGCTGTTCGAGAATGCGCTCGGGCTGGGCCGTCCAGTGCAGCAGGTCGATGGAGTGGTACACGGCCAGGCCTTTCCACTGGTCGATTATCAGCCAGTACTGCTCGTGCCAGCGGAATACTTTGGGGCCTTCGCCGCGCTCGTTCAGGGCCTGGCCGTGGTCGGTCCAGTGCTGCAGGTCGGGGCTGTCGGCGTAGTAGATGGATTTGTGGTCCCGCTCGTTGTTGTACCACAGCCGCCAGGTGCCGTCGGGCAGTTGGTGCACGCTGGCGTCGATGACTTTGTCGGTGACGAGCGGCAGGGTTTGCACATACTGCCAGGTGCGCAAATCGGTGCTGCTGAGCTGCACGATGACGCGCGGGTGCTGCCAGTCGGTGAAGGTGCCCGGTACGTAGGTCAGGAACATGTGGTAGCGGCCCCGGTCCTCCACGATGTCGGGCGCCCAGTGGGTGTAGCCGCGGTCGGGCCGGTAGTTGATGTTGGCCGTGTCGCGGTAAGTCCAGGTGGTGCCGCCGTCGCCCGATTCGGCAATACTGATGCGGGTGCCGTGCACCCAGGTCACGCCGGTGGCGGTGGTGTCGGTGGCGCGGCGGTTGGTGTAGAACATCCACCACTTCTTGGCCTGCTTGTTCCAGACTATGACCGGGTCGGCCGCGCCGTCATACACCGGGTCGCGGAAGAGGGGTTTGGGGGCGGGCCTGGCCGTGGCGGCAGGTTTGGCCCCCGCTTTTTGCGCCATGGTCTGGCCGGGGGCGGCCACCGCCAGGGCCATTGCTAGCAGGCTTCCGGCAAGGAGTCGGCCTAGAGTCGTCATCGGATTCATGGGCTTCCTATTGTTGCTCCAGCCGCTTCAACTCCTTGGCCGAAACCCGGAAAATGGTGCCGTGGCGCAGGCCCGCCGGCACCCTGATTTGGTCGGATACATCGGTCCAGTGCGTCAAATCGGTCGACTTTACGGCCCCGTACCTGTGGTCGCGGTACTTGTCGAAATACACCAGCCACTCCTGGCCCAACTGCACGGCGGTGGGCCCCTCGGCCCAGTAGTTGCCGGTGATGGGCGCCGAGGCCGGGCCGTAGGGGCCGGCCAGTTGGTCGGCGAAGGCCACGCGCAGGTTCTTCTGCACGGGCTCGCGGGTTTCGTCTTTCAAAAACATCACGAAGCGCTTGCCATCGGGCTGAATGCTGGCATCAATGACGTTGAAACCAGGCTCGTAGAGCAGACGGGTAGGGGTGAAGGTCTGGAAATCCTGCGTGCTGGTGGCGTAGATGCGGTGGTTGTAGCCGTTCTCCATCGTGCTCTGCGTTGCCGGAAACTGGCCGGAGATGGTGCTGGCCCAGTAGATGAGGTAAGTCTTGCTGCCGGCGTCGTAGCTGATTTCCGGGGCCCAGGTGTTGCGGGCGCCGGGCTCGTGCACCATCACGGGCAAGAAGCGCTGCTCGTTCCAGTGGATGAGGTCTTTCGACGTGGCGTAGCCGATGCCCTTGTCCTGCCAGCTCACCGTCCAGACCATGTGAAACAGTCCGTCCGCTCCGCGCAGGATGCAGGGGTCGCGCATCAGCCGGTCCTTGCTCACGGTGGGGCGCAGAAAGGTGCTGTCGTGTTTCAGGGCGGTCCAGGTGTAGCCGTCGCGGCTGCTGGCCAGGTGCAGGCCGTCCCGCCCGTTGCCTTTGAAGTAGCAGAAGACGAGGGCTTCGTTTTTCTTGAGCGGCGTCTGGGCCTGGGCCGCCCCGGCGCCGAGGGCGGCAAGAAGAATGAGCAAGATTGATTTCATGAAATTGGCAGAACCGGGGTAGAGACGCAAGATGTTGCGTCTCGTCGTTGCTGATGTTGTTTATTTCGAGCGGCTTTGCGCGGTTTCAGTCGTTCAACGACGAGACGCAAGATGTTGCGTCTCTACGCTTAATTTCCGTCCGGCTTCGTGACCTCGCTGCGCGGGCTGTCCAGCCACACCCAGCCCGCCAGCGCATCGGGCTTGGCCGGGTCGAACATCGGCGTGTCGTTTTTCAGGAATTTCACTAGGCTCAGCTTGTTGGCTTTGATGCCTTCCACCACGCACTTCGCAATCTCATAGGCGCCGTAGGGGTTAAAGTGGGTGTTGTCGGCCAGCGGCGCGGTCTGGCCGGGGTAGGTGTTGGCGGGGTAGTGCACCAGTGCTTTTTTCGATTCTTCCACGCCCAGGGCTTCGTAGAGTTTGGCCGTCATGGCGTTGAGGTCGATGAGGGCCACTTTCTCTTCCTCGGCCACCTTGTGGGCGGCGGCGGGGAAGTCGCCGAGGCTGTTTTCAATCTTGCCGTCGGCCCCAAAGGTGCGGCGACTGGTGGACGTGACGATGACCGGGATGCCGCCCTTTTTCTTCGCCTCCTGCACGAAGAGGTGCAGCCGCTCAGAGTATGATTTCCACGCCCCGTCGTTTGCGCCCTTGTCCTTCTGGTCGTTGTGCCCAAACTCAATAAACAGGTAGTCGCCGGGCTTCATCACGCTCAGCACCTTGGCCAGGCGCTTCGAGCCCAGAAAGGAGCCCAGCGTAAGGCCCGATTCGGCGTGGTTGGCCACCGCCACGCCAGGCTTGAGGAAGCGCGGCAGCATCTGGCCCCAGGCCGCCCAAGGCTCGTCGTCCTGGTTCACCACGGTGGAGTTGCCGGCCAGGAAAACAGTGGTTGCCGTGGGCGCGGGCGTTATTTCCAGCGCGGCCAGGCAGGGGGTTGCCCCGTCAAATTCCAGCGTGAGGCGGTCGTCCCAGTCCAGCTTGCGCAGCTCGCGCGGCTTGAGGGCCACTGTTTCGGTGTCGTTGATGCGGCGGCTTTTGACGTTGAGCGTGAAGGTTTGGGTGGTGAACTGGCCCGGCTTGGTGGCCGTGGTTTCGAGCAGCAGCCGGCGCGACTCGGCCTTGAGAAAGGTGCTGCTGGGGCCTTTGGCGTCGCCCAGCGTCACGGTCACGGTGTAGTTGCCCTCGGGCAGCTTCACCGAGAAGTAAAAAGGCTGCTTGCTGGTCACGAAATCGCCTTTCAGCGCGTCTTTGCCGCCGCGGTCCACGCCCGTCACCGTCGTGCCGAAATCGAAGCCGTAGCCGGCAGCCTCCGAATACGCGGCCGTGGGCAGCACCTGCTGGTAGCCGGCGGCGGCTTTGCCGGGGCCGAAGTCGAATTTGAAGGTGGTTTTGGGCGTTTGAGCGGCCGCTGAGGCCGCCAGCAAAACGCCCGCCGCCGCGGCAAAAAAGGATGGTTTCATGCAGGGAACGAGGTGGGAAAGCAGTGGTGGGTTAAAAGTACCGGCACCGCGGGCGGGCGCTTACCTGCACTGTCATGGCCGGGGCGACGTGAACCGGCAGAGTGCAGGAGGGTGTGGCCGGCGCCATCGGCCTTCTTGCACCGCTTCCCAACCCCGCCCACCCATGCCAACTCGTCGCACCTTTCTTACCGGTCTGGTACTGGCCCCGCTCGCGCGGGCGCTGGCCGGCTTTTCGGGCCGGCTAACTGATTACCCCAAAGCTGCTTTTTCCAAGTTCAGCCGGCACCTGAAGCCGGTGGGCCGGGCCCTGGAGCTGCCCGACTACTACGTGTGGTGCAACTCGCCCATTTACGGGCCCGATGGCAAGGTGCACGTCTTTTTCTCGCGCTGGGTGGCCAGCAAGGGCATGAGCGGCTGGATAAACGGCTCCGAAATCTGCCACGCCGTGGCCGACCGGCCCGAGGGCCCGTTCACCTTTCTGGACGTGGTGCTGGCCCCGCGCGGCCCTGGCCATTGGGACGCCACCACCTGCCACAACCCCAGCATTCAGCTCGTAGACGGCCAGTACTGCCTGTTTTTCATGGGCAACGCCAACGGCAAAACCGACACCAAGCGCATCGGCCTGGCCACCGCGCCCACCCTCCACGGCCCCTGGACGCGCCCCGACCAGCCCCTGCTGCTGCCCGGCCCCGCCGGCGCCTGGGACGACCACTGCACCACCAACCCCGCCTTTGTGAAGCACGAGGGCAAGTATTGGCTCTACTACAAGTCCTGGAACACCAAGGAGTACGACGACGCCAAAGGCCAGGAAATCCGCGGCAACCGCAAATACGGCCTCGCCATTGCCGACCGGCTGCAGGGGCCCTACGAGAAGTTTGCCGGCAACCCCGTCATCGACTTTTCCGGCCAGGGCCACAACCGGCAGTTCGAGGACGCCTTTGTGTGGCGGCAGCACGGCCGGTTCTGCCTGCTGGCCCGGGATATGGGCGTGTACAGCCAGGAAGTGGGGCTATTCCTCGAGTCGGAAGACGGCAAGGCCTGGACGTTTCCTAAAATTGCCTTCCTGCCCATCCGCGACTACGGCGTGACCGAGCCACCGGCGCCGCCCAAGCTCAAGCGCTACGGACGGCTCGAACGACCGCAGTTGCTGCTGCGCGACGGCAAGCCCGAGTATTTATTCTGTGCCTCGCAAGGTGGCAAATTCATGACGGCTTCGTCCTTCGTGTTTCGAGTGAGCTAGCCCGGCGCGCCCCGTGCTGGCGCTGCAGAGCAAATTCTAAGCCGCCCGCCACACCTGGCGAGTGGGCAGGAGGGTGCGGGAGGGCACTGCGGCAGAAAGAAGAAATATTTGCATAAATGGTAGAGTGAGGCCCTGCGGTTCTACCCAAACCCCAGGCACTGGCCGGGGCCCGTAGCTGCAACTGCGGGCCCCGGACCGAGCCGCCTCCGCCCGCTGGGCCGCTGCCCGGCGCCGCAGGCCAAAGGCCACTTCGGAAAATCGAGTACACAAACCGGACAATATGGTAGCTACAAGGGCCTAACCAGTAGTCTACAGGAGAGTAAGGGCTCACCCGACTTCTAAGTTTGGTCCAGGTTCCGCCCTCCACCCCTCGAGTTAAGTTAAAAGTCTCACCCAATTCCCACATCATGAATACTTTTTACTCTTGGCAACGTTTGCGGCTTGCGGCTTGCGTGCCACTGCTTCTGCTCACGGGGCCGGTGGTGGCGGCTGCGCCAGCGCACCCCGCCGCCACGCGACGCCTAGTGGCCGACTGGCAGCTCACCGGCAAGGTGACCTCGCCCAAGGGCGAAGGACTGCCCGGCGTGACGGTGGTGGTGAAAGGCACCACCCTGGGCACCACCAGCAACCCCGACGGCTCGTTCTCGTTGTCGGTGCCCGAGAAGCCCGGCACGCTGGTGTTTAGCTTCATCGGCTTTCAAACGCAGGAGCGGGCCTATAGCGGCCCCGGAGATTTTAACGTGAAGCTGGCCGACGACACCAAGAGCCTCGACGAGGTGGTGGTGGTGGGCTACGGCACCCAGAAGCGGGCCGACGTGACCGGCGCCATTGCCACCATGGACGCCCGCAAGCTGGAAGAGCGGCCCATTGCCCGCGTCGACCAGGCGCTGGTGGGCCAGCTGGCCGGCGTGCAGGTGAAGCAGACCTCGGGCGTGCCCGGCCGTCCGTTCAGCATTCAGGTGCGCGGCGCGGGCTCCATCTCGGCCGGCAACGAGCCGCTGTATGTGATTGACGGCTTTCCGCTCGAAAACGTGGGCGCCAGCGCCAACGGCCGCTTCGGCAGCGGCAACCCGCTCGACAACATCAACCCCAACGACATCGAGAAGATTGAGGTGCTGAAAGACGCCGCCGCGGCCGCCATCTACGGCTCGCGGGCCGCCAACGGCGTGGTGCTCATCACCACCAAGCGCGGCCGCTCGGGCAAGCCCCAAATCAGCGTGAACAGCTACGTGGGCGGCTCGCGGGCGGCCAAGAAGCTCGACCTGCTGAGCGGGGAGGAGTGGGCCGCGCGCGCCACCGAAATCATCAACAACAACTGGGTGAAATCGGGCACGGGCCGCACCGCTGACCAGACCACGGCCCAGCGCCGCCAGATTCTGGGCCTCACCGGCAACAACGTGAACCCCGACCTGATGCTGGACGACCGCTGGGCCCTGCCCGGCCACCCCGGCCTGAAATACATCGACTGGCAGGACGAGCTCTACCGCACGGGCGTGAGCCAGAACTACCAGGTGAGCGCCTCCGGGGCCACCGATAACGTGAACTACTTCGTGTCGGGCAACTACAACGACCAGCAGGGCTTTGCCCTGGGCCTGGGCTACAAGCGCTTCACGGCCCGCGCCAACGTGGAAGTGAAGGCCAACGACAAGCTCAAGTTCGGCCTCACCATCAACCCGACCTATTCCATTTCGAAAGACCCCGGCATCGAGGGCAAAGACAACCGCTTCCACCAGCTGCTGTCGGAAACGCCCATTGTGGAAGACACGGCCGGCATCAACACCGCCTACGGCAAGAACGAAGCCTACCGCTGGGGCGTGAGCACGGCCAGCCCCATTGCCGTGATTAACGCCTACGAGGGCGACACCCGCAACTACCGCACGCTGGGCACCGTGTTTGGCGAGTACCAGCCGGTGAACGGCCTGCGCCTGCGCTCCTCGCTGAACTTCGACAACAACGAGTCGACGTCTAACTCGTACGCCCCGCCCACGCGCAACCTGTCCACGTCGCTGGCCAGCGGCTCGTACAGCACCTACCGCCGCCAGACGTTTGTGAACGAAAACACGGCCACCTACAGCCGGACCCTGGGCAAGCACGATTTCTCGCTGCTGGGCGGCTATTCCTACAACTTCTCCCGCCTCGACAACAACAGCGCCTCGTCGTCGGGCGGCTTCGTGAACAACACGGTGCGCACCCTCAACGGCGCGGTGGCCATCACCACCTCGGGGCCCACGGCCTCGCAAAACGTGCTGCTGTCGACCTTCGGCCGCCTGCAGTATTCCTACGACGGCAAGTACCTGCTCTCGGCCAGCGTGCGCCGCGACGCGTCGTCGCGCTTCGGCCAGGAAGACCGGGCCGGCGTGTTCCCGGCCGTATCGGCGGGCTGGCGCATCTCGCAGGAGCCTTTCCTGCAGTCGGTTGGGTTCCTGAGCGACCTGAAGCTGCGCGCCAGCCTGGGCTACTCCGGCAACAACTCCATCGGCGACTACTCCAGCATTGCCACGCTGGGCATCACCAATTACACCTTTGGCGGCCTCATCGCCCCCGGCCAGGCCCCCAACAAGGTGGGCAACTCGCGCCTGAAATGGGAGCGCAACCGCACCGTGGACTTCGGCGCCGACTTCGGCGTGCTCAAAAACCGCATCACGGCCTCGTTCGACTACTACACCAAGAACAGCCTCGACCTGCTCCTGAACGTGCCCGTGCTCACGGCCGCCGGCTTCGGCACCAACCTGGAGAACATCGGCGAGGTGCGCAACACCGGCTGGGAACTGGAGCTGAACACCCGCAACCTGGAAGGCGCCTTCTCGTGGACGACCTCCTTCAACCTGAGCCACAATGAGAACAAAGTGGTGCACCTGGGCACCGGCGATGCCACCATCTACGTGCCCAACGGCCTCGACACCGAGAGCAACATTCTGCAGGTGGGCCTGCCCGTGTACAGCATCTTCGTGGTGAAGCAGACTGGCATCCTGAGCCAGGCCGACATCGACGGCGGCGCGGCCCGATTCGGCAACGAGACGGCCGGCGACCCCAAGTACGAAGACTACAACAAGGACGGCAAGATTGACGTGAACGACCGCCAGGTGGTGGGCAACCCCAACCCGACCTACACCTTCGGCCTCACCAACACGCTGCGCTATAAGGGTTTCGACCTGAGCTTCCTGGTTCAGGGCCAGTACGGCGGCTCCATCTACTCCACCCTGGGCCGCGCCATCGACCGCACCAGCGTGGGCTACAAGGAGAACGCGCTGGGCCGCGCCCGCGACCGGTGGATGTCGGCCGAGAACCCCGGCGCCGGCGTGAAAGGCAAAGCTACCGGCAACTTCGGTTTCATCCGCAACACCGACTGGCTGTACTCGTCCGACTACTACCGGGTGCGCACCATCACGCTGGGCTACGACCTGGGCCAGCTCATCAGCAAGCGCGTGGCGCAGGGCGCCCGCGTGTACGTGACGGCTGAGAACTGGTTTGGCTGGGACAAGTACTACGGCGGCCTCAACCCCGACGCCCTCAACACGGGCAACACCGGCACCTTCATTTCGGGCTCGGACTACGGCGGACTGCCGCTGGCCAAAACCCTTGTGCTCGGCCTCAACCTCACTTTCTAATTGGCGAGTACTTGGCTGCTCATAGCTACTAAAATTCCCATGAAAAAGATATTTCTCTCCCTGTCCCTGGCCTGCGCGCTGGTGACGCTGGGCGGTTGCGAAAAAGACCTGGAGCAAACCCCGATTTCGAACGGCTCGGTGCCGGACTTCTACAAGACGGCGGCCGATTTCGACCAGGCCATGTCGGCCGTGTACAACTCGCTGCGCGGCTTCCCCGACCGCGAGGTGATTCTCTCGGAGCTGCGCTCCGACAACATGTTTGCCGTGAGCTCCATCGGCTCGCGCGACTGGGACCCGGTGAACAACTTCTCGGCCGCGCTGCTGGTGGTGAATCCCTACGTGGCCGACGCCTGGGCATCGGACTTTTCCACCATTTTCCGGGCCAACACCATGCTCGACCAACTGGCCCAGAACGGCGCCGTGACGGGCTCGCTGCGGGCCCGCTACGAGGGCGAGGCCAAGTTCATTCGGGCGTTTGCCTACCTGGATTTGGTGCGCAAGTTTGGCCGGGTGCCGGTGATTGACAAGCCGCTCATTCCGCAGGAAGTGGCCAAGATTCCGCGCGCCGACGTGGCCACCGTGTACGCCCAGATTGAGGCCGACCTGAAGGCGGCCATCAGCGTGCTGCCGGCCGCCTACACGGGCAGCGGCATCGGCCTCACCTCGGGCGTGGGCCGCGTCACCAACGGCGCCGCCAAAGGCCTGCTGGCCCTGATGTACCTCACCAAGTCGGGCCCCGACTACGGCATCAAAGGCCCGGGCCTGAACAGCAACGAGTACGACAAAGCCAGCGCGCTGCTCGACGAGCTCATCAACCGCACGGGCACGCCGCAGTCGGCGGCCTACTCGCTGCAAACCAACTACGCCAACATCTTCTCGCCCACCAACGAGAACAACTCGGAGGTGCTGTTCGACCTTCAGTACATCTCCAACGGCCTGGGCACGCTGGGTTCGTCGTTCATGAACGTGGTGGTGCCCGATGCCTTCTACACCTCGACCAGCGCCGGCAACCTGGCCCTGCCGTTCTCGGCCGGCTCCGTTGAAATCAAGCCCGTGTCGAACGACCTGAACAACGTGTCGTTTACCACCACCGACACCCGCCGCGCCGCCACCATTCAGCAGGGCTACACCAACGCCGGCACCACCGACACGCGCCCCTTCTACAAGAAGTACCTGAACACGGCCGGCAAAGGCACCAGCCGCACCGACTGGGGCACCAACTACATCGTGCTGCGCTACACCGACATCCTGATGATGAAGGCCGAGTGCGAAGTGCGCGGCATTGGCGGCACGCCCGCCACGGCGGCGGCCCGCCTCACGCCCATCCGCACCCGCGCCGGCCTGCCCGCCCTCACCACCCTCACGCTGGAAACCCTCATGGAGGAGCGCCGCCGCGAGTTTGCCGGCGAAAACCTGCGCTGGAACGACCTCATGCGCTCGGGCCTTGCCCTGACCACGATGAACGCCTGGGCCGCCCGCGAAGACGCCCCGCCGCCGAACAATAAGATTGTGCGCCCCATCACGGCCAACCTGCTGCTGCTACCCGTGCCGCAGGTAGAGCTGGGCTCGGCCCCCGGCCTCTACACCCAGAACGACGGCTACTAAGCCGCTGCGTTAGCGGCGGCCCTGCGCCCGGTTTTGGTCCTTTGCGGGGCCGAAGCCGGGCGCAGTTGCGTGTGGCCTTGCCGGCGACCGACGGCATACCCCACAGTACAGGAGGGTACCCGCGGGCCCGCGGCCTTCATTTGCGTTCCTCCACTTTTCCTTCCCACCCTTATGACGTTTCGGCCATCCGTTTCTGTGTGCCTGTGGTGGCGGCTGGCACTGGTGCTGCTGGGCTGCGGCAGCTTGCAGCCCGCGGCCGGCGCCCCGCCGCGCGCCCGGCTCAGCCTCAACCCCGGCTGGCAGGTGCGGGTGGGGGAGGCGCCCGGTGCCGAAGCCGCCGCCTTCGACGATGCCTCCTGGAAGACCGTGACGCTGCCCCACGCCTGGAACGAGGACGAGGCCTTCAGCAAAGACATCAAGGACCTGAGCACGGGCGTGGCCTGGTACCGCAAGCACTTCCGGCTGCCGGCCGGCGCGGCGGGCCAGAAGGTGTTTGTCGAGTTCGAGGGCGTGCGCATGGCCGGCGAGTTCTGGCTGAACGGCCAGCGCCTGGGCCTGCACGAAAACGGCGTAATGGCCGTGGGCTTCGACCTGACGCCCTACCTGAAGCCCGCGCCCCAGGACAACGTGCTGGCCGTGCGCACCGACAACGACTGGGACTACAAGGAGCGCGCCACCGGCACCACGTTCCAGTGGAGCAATCGCAACTTCAACGCCAACTACGGCGGCATCCCGAAAAACGTGTTTCTGCACGTGACGAGCCCGCTGCACCAGACGCTGCCGCTATTCTCGGCGCTGGGCACCACCGGCGTGTACGTGTATGCGCAGGATTTCGACGTGGCCGCCGGCCGCGCCACCGTGGTGGCCGAGGCGCAGGTGAAAAACGAGTTTTCGGCCGCCCGCACCTTTGCCTTTGAAACCGTGGTCACCGATGGCACGGGCAAAACCGTGGGCACTTTCAAAGGCGGCAAAACCACCATGCAGCCGGGTGAGATGAAGACGGTGCAGGCTCAGGGCCGGCTGGCGGGGCTGCATTTCTGGAGCTGGGGCTACGGGTATTTGTACACGGTTTCGACCCGATTACTTGTCAATAACCAGGTTGTCGACGAGGTGAAAACCCGCACCGGCTTTCGCAAAACCGAATTTGCCCACGGCCACATCAAGCTAAACGACCGGGTGATGCAGGTGCACGGCTACGCCCAGCGCACCAGCAACGAGTGGCCCGCCGTGGGCCTGGGCGTGCCCGCTTGGCTGAGCGACTACAGCAACGGCCTGATGGTGGCCGGCAACGCCAACCTGGTGCGCTGGATGCACGTCACGCCCTGGAAGCAGGACATCGAAAGCTGCGACCGGGTGGGCCTGCCCCAGGCCATGCCCGCCGGCGACGCCGAAAAAGACGTGGCCGACCGCCGCTGGGGCCAGCGCCTGGAGCTGCTGCGCGACGCCATTATCTACAACCGCAACAACCCCAGCATCCTGTTCTACGAAGGCGGCAACGAGAGCATCAGCGCCGCCCACATGCAGGAGCTGAAGGCCATCCGGGACCAGTACGACCCGCACGGCGGCCGCGCCATCGGCTCGCGCGAGATGCTCGACATTCCGCAGGCCGAGTACGGCGGCGAGATGCTCTACATCAACAAAAGCGCCACCAAGCCGCTGTGGGCCATGGAATACTCGCGCGACGAGGCCCTGCGCAAGTATTGGGACGAGTTGAGCCCACCCTTTCACAAGGACGGCGCCGGCCCGCTCTACAAGGGCGCCAACGCCGCCGACTACAACCGCAACCAGGACTCGCAGGCCCGCGAGGACGTAATTCGCTGGTACGACTACTGGCACGAGCGGCCCGGCACCGGCACGCGCAGCAGCGCCGGCGGCGTCAACATCGTGTTCAGCGACACCAACACCCACTACCGCGGCGAGGAAAACTACCGCCGCAGCGGCGAGGTGGATGCCCTGCGCATTGCCAAAGACGGCTACTATGCCCACCAGGTAATGTGGGACGGCTGGGTGGAGCCCGAGCACGCCCGCACCCACCTCATCGGCCACTGGAACTACCCGGCCGGCACGGTGAAAAACGTGGATGTGGTATCCAGCGGCGAAAAAGTGGAGCTGTTTCTCAACGGCAAGTCGCTGGGCTTTGGGCAGCCGCAGTACCGCTTCCTGTTCACTTTCCCAAACGTGGCCTGGCAGCCCGGCACCCTGCGTGCCGTGAGCTACGACGCCGCTGGCCAAAAAGTGAGCGAGGCTGAGCACCAGACCGTCGGCCCGCCGGCCGCCCTGCGCCTCACGCCCACCACCGGCCCGCACGGCCTGCACGCCGACGGCGCCGACCTGGCCCTGGTGGAGGTGGAAGTGGTCGATGCCCAGGGCCGCCGCTGCCCCACGGCCCTGAACCTGGTCCGCTTCGCCCTCAGCGGCCCGGCCGAGTGGCGGGGCGGCCTGGCCCAGGGGCCCGGCAACTACATTCTGGCCAAAAGCCTGCCCGTGGAAGGCGGCGTGAACCGCGTGCTGGTGCGCAGCACCCCGCAGGCCGGCACCGTCACCATCACCGCCGCTTCGGAGGGCCTGAAACCGGCTACGGTGAGCCTGAAATCGCAGCCGGTGCTGGTAGAAAATGGCCTGAGCCCGCAGCTGCCCGGCGCGGATTTGCCGGTGCGGCTGGGGCGCGGGCCCACGCCGGCCGGGCCAGCCTTCACGGTTTCGCGGGTGACGGTGCCCATCAAAACGACTACCGCCAGCTCCAACGCGGCCAACGCCGCTTTCAGCTTCGACGACAACGAGCTGTCGGAATGGGTTTCAAACCGCCAGCAGGCCGGGCCGTGGATTGAATACACCCTGGCCCGCCCCGCCGGCATCAGCCAGGTGGCCATGAAGCTGACCGGCTGGCGCAGCAGCACCTACCCGATTCGCATTCTGGTGGATGGACAGGAGGTGTTCAGCGGAAAAACCGAGCGCAGCCTGGGTTATTTTACAGCCGTGTTCCCGCCGCGTACCGGCCAGAAAGTTCGCATCGAGCTAACGGGCCAGACGCAGGCCAAAGATGCCTTCAACATCACCGAGCTGGAAGCGCCCAAAGCCGCCGCCGTGACCGACCAGGCTGGCCCGCCCGGCACGCTGGGGCTGGTGGAAGTGGAGGTGTATGAAACGCCGGCCGGAACGCCTGCGCCATAGGATTTATGCAATTCAACGATGCTACTTGCGCGGTTGGGAAACCTCACCCCCTGACCCCCTCTCCAAAAAAGAGGGGGCACCGGACTTGCTCCAACCAGGTTTGGTTGAAGAATCGTTTTCACGCACCGGTGCCCCCTCTTTTTTGGAGAGGGGGTCAGGGGGTGAGGTCGGTGTTGGTGACGTTGTTGCTCCTGCTCAGTTGTGCCGCCCACGCCCAGCCCGCCCCGCCGCCTGCCCTCTGGCACAACCAGCCGCGCACCCTGCGCTACCGTCCCGAGGGCCAGGATTTCGTCATCACGAACGGCACGCATCGCTTCACCCGCGCCCTCTACGGCACCAACACGGCCTTTCGCGTGGAGGCCGGCGACTTGCCCGAGTTTGCCCTCTACCTGCCCGGCATGGGCGGGAATTTGAAGTTCGGGCTGCTGGCCAACGGCCGGAGCAAGTGGCTGATTGCGGCCGAAAATATCACGGCCCGCTACCGGCCGGGCCTGATGCTCTACGACATCAGCGACCCGCTGCTGGGCGCCGGCCGGCTGCACCTTGAAGTGCTGGCGCTGGCCGAGGCCGAAGGCGCGGTGGTGAAGGCGCGGTTTGAAAACGTGCCCGCCGGCCGGGTGCGGCTGCTGTGGGCGTTTGGCGGCGCTACGGGCAAGAAATTCAGCCGCGACGGCGACATTGGAGCCGACCCGGAATCGAGCTTTTACCTCAAGCCGGAATATTGCCAGGGCAACACGTTTGCGCTGAAGAAAAACACGTTTACGCTCAGCTACCGCCTGCCTGTCAAAGCGGGGGCGGTTCCCGCGCCGCCCCAGGCGCTGCTGGGGGTGGTGCCGCCCACGTCCGAGACGCACGTGGCCGATGCCGCGCAGCAGGAGACGCCGCAGCAGCTTTTCGCATCGCGGGCGTCGGCCACGCCGGCAGCGGCCGGAGCGGTCCCGGTGCGCGGGGGCGAGGATTTATACTTCGCGGTGCAAAAAGACGCGGCGGAACCGGCCCCGGCTTATGCGGCCCTCCTGGCCGCTTTTGCCCGCGCCGAAGCGGCCCGGGTGGCCCTGGCGGGCCGCGTGAAAATCAGCACGCCCGACCCCTACCTCAACACCCTGGGCGGGGCGCTGGCCGTGGCGGCCGATGCCATTTGGGAATCGCCCTCGTACATGCACGGCGCCATTGCCTGGCGCATGCGGCTGAACGGCTGGCGCGGCCCTTACGCCGCCGACCCGCTGGGCTGGCACGACCGCGCCCAGCTGCACTTCGGCAGCTACGCCAAGTCGCAGCTCACCAAGCCGCCCAAAGGGCCCGTGACGCCCGACACGGCCCTGCACCTGGCCCGGCAGCTGGAGAAGCTGGGCACCGCCGTGTTCAGTGAAGGCTACATCAGCCGCAACCCGAGCGGGGATTTTCGGCCGCACCACTACGACATGAACCTGGTGTTCATTGACGAGCTGCTGCGCCATTTCAACTGGACCGGCGACCTCGCTTTTGCCCGGCTGATGTGGCCCGTGCTGCAGCGCCACCTGGCCTGGGAAAAGCGCAACTTCGACCCCGACAACGACGGCCTCTACGACGCCTACGCCGCCATTTGGGCTTCCGATGCGCTGCAGTACAGCGGCGGCGCGGTCACGCACAGCTCGGCCTACAACTACTTCGCCAACCTGAAAGCCGCCGAGCTGGCCCAGCTGCTGGGCCAGGACGCCGCGCCCTACCACCAGGAAGCCACTAAAATTCACCAGGCCCTGAACGCCCGGCTCTGGATGCCGGACAAGGGCTGGTACGCCGAGTACCAGGACGCCCTGGGCCGGCAGCAGCTGCACCCCGCCGCCGGGCTCTGGACGGTGTACCACGCCCTCGATTCGGAGGTGCCCGATGCGTTTCAGGCCTACCAAGTCCTGCGCTATATCGATGCCGAATTGCCGCACATTCCGGTGCGCGCCGCGGGCCTGCCCGACGCGGGTTATTACTTGCTTTCGACCACCAACTGGCAGCCCTACGACTGGTCCCTGAACAACGTGGCGCTGGCCGAAAACCTGCACGCCACGCTGGCCAACTGGCAGGGCGGCCGTTCCGAAGAAGCTTTCCTGCTTTGGAAAAGCGCCCTGCTCGAAAGCATGTACCTGGGCAGCAGCCCCGGCAACTTCCAGCAGATTTCCTTTTACGACGCCAACCGCGGCGAGCTGTACCGCGACTTTGCCGACCCCATCGGGGTGGCTAGTCGCTCGTTGGTAGAGGGCCTGTTTGGCATAGTGCCCGACGCCCTGCACGGGACGCTGCGCATTCGCCCGGGCCTGCCCGCGGCCTGGAATGAGGCGGCCCTGACCGTGCCGGATGTTGCCTTTGCATTTAAGCGGCAAGGCGCCCGCGACACCTACACCATCACGCCCGCTTTCGCCAGGCCCCTGAAGCTGCAGCTGCAAGTGCAGGCCCGCGCCGCCGAGGTGCAGGCCGTGCTGGTGAATGGGCAGCCCGCGCCTTGGCGCAACGTGGACGCGGCCGTGGGCCGGCCCGTGATTGAAATCAGCAGCGCGGTGGCGGCGAAATACGTGGTGGAAATTCAGTGGCGGGGCGCGGCGCCCGATGGCGCTGCTACTAAAGATTCTTACGTCGCTGGCGCGGCGCTGGCTCTTGATTTTCCTCAGGCCACCGTTGTAAAGGTGTTCGACCCACAGCAAGCGCTGCGCCAGCCCAAAACCACCGAGCACGGCCTGACGGCCCAGGTAGGAGGGGAGCCCGGGGCGCGCACCGCCTTTGTGCAGCTCCGGCAAGGTGCCCTGACGTGGTGGGAGCCATTGAACCTGAACATAGCCAAGCCTGCAAAAGCGGCTTATGCTGCTGCAGAAACCACTGCCACCAAGTGGGAAACCGTGGACCTGAGCCGCAGCTTTAATGACCAAGTGACGCGCATTTTTCAGAATCAATACTTCACGCCCCGCGCCCATACAGCTACACTGGAACTGCCCACGCAGGGCATCGGCAACTGGTGCTACCCGCTCACGCAGGCCACCATCGACGACGGCGGCCTGCGCCAGCTGGCCGGCCCGAAAAACGAAATAAGGCTGCCCGGTGGCGCGCCCCTGCGCACCCCCGGCGCGGTCGGGGAAAAGAACGTGCTTTTTGTGTCGCAGTGGGACAATTACCCCGACGAGGTGACGCTGCCGCTGCGGGGCCGCGCCAGCCGTGCGGTGCTGCTCATGGCCGGCAGCACCAACCCCATGCAAAGCCAGCTGGTGAACGGCGAGGTGCTCGTGACCTACGCCGACGGCAGCACCGCCACGCTGCCGCTGCGCAACCCCGATACCTGGTGGCCCATCGAGCAGGACTACGCCGACGACGGGTTCGCTTTCCAGACCGGCGCGCCCAAGCCGTTGCGCGTCCACCTCAAAACCGGCCTGATGACCCGCAACTTCTCGCAGTACACCAGCATCAAAGGCTTCAGCACCCGCGCCATCGACGGCGGCGCGGCCACCGTGCTGGAACTGCCCCTCAACCCGGCCAAAAAGCTCAAAAGCCTCACCGTGCGGGCCCTGGCCAACGACGTGGTAATCGGGCTGATGAGCGTGACGCTGGCCCGCAATTAATTCCTGTTTCCATGAAAATTTCGCTTAGCGTGTTCCTCATTGGGTTGTTGGCGGCTGTAGCGCCGGGACGGGCCGGCGCGCAGTCGGCGCCCATCAACCGCCAGGCCGTGGTGGAGCGCCACAAGGTCGTTGTCACCACTACCGATTCGCTCAACTCGCTGTCAGTCGGCAACGGCCGGTTTGCCTTTACCACCGACTTTACCGGCCTCCAGACCTTCCCGCAGCACTACGAAAAGGGCCTGCCGCTGGGCACCGAGTCGGAGTGGGGCTGGCACCGTTTTCCGAATAAGGAAGGCTATAAATTCGACCAAAGCTTGCGCACCTACACCCTCAACGGCCGCCCCGTGAGCTACGCCGTGCAGGTGAAAACGCCCGGCAACAAAGAGGCCGTGGACTACTTTCGGGCCAACCCGCACCGCCTGCAGCTGGGCAACCTGGGCTTTGTCATGCTGAAGAAAAACGGCCAAAAGGCTGGCGTTCGGGACATCAAAAACATCAAGCAGGAGCTGAACCCGTGGACGGGCGAAATCAAGAGCCATTTCACGGTGGAGGGAGCGGCCGTAGACGTGCTCACCGTGGGGCACCAGGGGCAGGACGCGGTGGCGGTGCGCGTGAGCTCGGAACTACTGAAAGCAGGCCGGCTGAAAGTGGCCCTGCGCTTTCCCTTTCCCACGGCCGGGTGGGCCGATATGGCGGTCGACTACTCGCACCCCGAACAGCACCAGTCGGGCATTGCGGAGCAGAAGCCCGGCCGCGCGCTGGTGTCCCATCAACTCGATACCACGCGTTACTTTGTGGCCCTGAGCTGGGCCCAGCCGGCCACGCTGGCCGCGGGGCAGCCCCACGAATTCGTGCTCACCCCCGGCCGGCAAAGCGCCACATTGGAGCTCAGCTGCCAGTTTACGCCGCTCAAAGCCAGCGCTGCGGCGCCCACGTTTGCCGCTACGTTGGCCAGCAGCCGCCAGCAGTGGGCTGCCTTCTGGCGGAGTGGCGGCGCCGTCGATTTTGGCGGCACGCCCGACCCGCGCGCCCAGGAACTGGAGCGCCGCGTGGTGCTCTCGCAATACCTCACGCGCCTGCACAACGCCGGCTCGCAGCCGCCCCAGGAAACCGGCCTGCTGCTGAACAGCTGGTACGGCCGCCCGCACCTCGAAATGCACTGGTGGCACGCGGCCCACTTTGCCCTCTGGGGCCGCCCCGAAATCCTGGAAAAGAGCCTGACCTGGTACGCCCGGCCCGACGTGCAGGCCGTGGCCCGGGGCATTGCGCAGCGCCAGGGCTACGCCGGCTGGCGCTGGCAGAAAATGACCGACCCCTGGGGCGAGGAAGGCCCCTCATCGGTGGGCGCGTTCCTGCTGTGGCAGCAGCCGCACACTATCTATTTCGCCGAGGAAGCCTACCGCGCCCACCCCAACGCCGCCACCCTGAAGCTCTACCAGGAGCGAGTGGCGCAGACGGCCGAGTTCATGGCCTCGTTTCCATTTTATGAGCAGGAAAAAGACCGGTACATCCTCGGCAAGGGCGTGATTCCGGCCCAGGAGCGGTTCAAGGCCGAAGAAACCTTCAACCCCACATTCGAGCTGGTGTACTGGCATTGGGCCCTCGACATTGCCCAGCAATGGCGCGAGCGCCAGGGCCAGCCGCGCAACGCCAAATGGGATGAGGTACTGGCCAAGCTCTCGAAGCTGCCCGAGGCCAACGGCGTGTACCTGGCCACCGAAAGCGCCCCCGATTCCTACACCAACCCCGAATTCAAAACCGACCATCCCTCGGTACTGGCCGCGCTGGGCGTGATGCCCGCCACCGGCCAGCAGGACGCCGCCACCATGCGCCGCACCTTCGACCTGGTGTGGCGCGACTGGAGCTGGAATGATACCTGGGGCTGGGACTTTCCGATGACGTCGATGACGGCCACCCGCCTCGGCCTGCCCGAAAAAGCCGTGGATGCCCTGCTGATGAAGGTGCAGAAGAACACCTACCTGCCCAACGGCCACAACTACCAGGAAGGCCGCCTGCCGCTCTACCTGCCCGGCAACGGCGGCCTGCTCGCGGCCGTGGCCCTCATGTGCGCCGGCTACGACGGCTGCAAAGAAGCCAACCCCGGCATTCCCAAAAACTGGAAAGTGAAGTGGGAAGGCCTGCAGAAAATGCCGTAGTGTTGTGGCGTGGACTCAGCGAGTCCGCGTCGGCTTCGCGCCCTTTCCACTCGCCAAGCGCGGACTCGCTGAGTCCACGCCACACCCCGCCAACGATGACCAAATCCTTTCTCCTCAGCCTCGCCGTTTTGTTAACGCATGCCGCCGCGGCCCAGACCCGCGCGGCCTTGCCGCCCGTCAAAACCACGGCCTTTCGCGCCGATACCTTTTCCATTGCCCAATACGGCGCCGTGGGCGACGGCCAAACCACCAATACCGCCGCGTTCCAGCAGGCCATTGCGGCCTGCGCGGCCAAGGGCGGCGGGGTGGTGCTGGTGCCGCCCGGCCAGTGGCGCACCGGCCCCATCGAGCTGCAAAGCAACGTGAACCTGCACGTGGCCACCGGCGCGCTGGTGCAGTTCAGCGAGCGCCTGGCCGACTACAAGCTCATCAAAACCAACTGGGAGGGCCTGGCCGCTGTGCGCAACCAGCCGCTCATCTACGGCAAGAACCTCGAGAACGTGGCCATCACCGGCCGCGGCATCCTCGACGGGGCCGGCGAGGCCTGGTGGATGGTGCAGAAAGCCCGCACCCTGGAAAGCGAATGGAAAAAGCTGGTGGCCTCGGGCGGCGCCCTCAACGAGAAGCAGGACCGGTGGTACCCCACGGCTCAGGCCCTCAAAGGCACCACCGTGAAAGAAGCCGGTGTGCTCACGTCCGAAAAGCAGAACATTGCCGACTTCGAGGACATTAAGGATTACCTGCGGCCCGATTTTCTGGTGCTCGACGGCTGCAAGCGCCTGCTCATTGAGGGCGTCACGTTCCAGAACTCGCCGGCCTGGACGGTGCACCCGCTGCTGAGCGACGACGTGGTGGTGCGCAACGTGCAGGTCATCAACCCGCCCTACAGCCCCAACACCGACGCCCTGGACCTGGAGTCGTGCCGCAACGGCCTTGTGGAGGGCTGCACCTTTACGGCCGGCGACGACGGCATCTGCATCAAGAGCGGCCGCAACGAGCAGGGGCGCGCCCGGGGCGTGCCTACTGAGAACTTTCTCATCCGCAACACCACGGTGTACCGGGCCCACGGCGGCTTCGTCATCGGCTCCGAAATGTCGGGTGGGGCCCGCAACATCTACGCCTCCAACCTCACCTTCATTGGCACCGACATTGGGCTGCGCTTCAAAACCACGCGCGGCCGCGGCGGCGTGGTCGAAAACATCTTCATCGACCACGTCACCATGAAAGACATTCTCAACGAAGCCCTGCTCTTTGACATGTACTACATGATAAAGGACCCCAGCCCGCAGGTGCCCGGCTCGAAGGAGCGCCCTGCCTCGCCGCCCAAGCCCGTGGACGAAGGCACGCCCCAATTCCGCAAAATCTACATCTCGGACGTGACTTGCAACGGCGCCAAAACCGGCATTTTGGTGCGCGGCCTGCCCGAAATGGCCATTCAGGACATCAGCGTCCGCAACGCGGTGCTGCGCAGCGAGCAGGGCCTGGTGTGCATCGAGGCCGACCGCATCAACCTCACCAACGTGACCCTGCTGCCCACCAAGACCGACCCGGTGATGGAAGTGCACAACAGCCGCAACATCACCCTCGACGGCATCGGCTACGCGCCCGGCGCAGCGGTGCTGCTGCGCGTGTCCGGCCCCGAAAAAGCCCAAAAAATCACCCTGACCCGCACCGACGCGAGCAAAGCCAAACAGGCGCTGGAGTTCGGGGCCGGCGTGAATAAAAAGGTCGTCAGCATGACCAGGAAATAAGCATGGGGGAAAGCGGGCCTGTCGGATTTCAGCCAGGGTCGGGGGCCTGTTTCGAATGCAGAGCCAGGGCCCTTCATTTTTCATGGAGCTTTAGACAGAATACCGGCTCTAGCCGGATGAGGTGCCTAGTCAGAGAAGGGCCTTTCAAATAAAAAGTTAGTTCTGCGGTCAATCAGCCTAAAATAATTGGGCCATTCCGCATAATTGAGTCACTTCTCTGATTGCCAAAAAGACAAGTTTTGGTGGACTCAATTAGCAACTTTGCTTGATAACGAACAGCATGTTGATTTTGCAATGAATAAATAGCGCTTTTTTCATTGAAAGTGCAAAATTTCACCTAAAATTCATTCAGCACTTATCAGCTAAAAATCATCTGAATCAGGGTATTGCCTGAAGGGTTTGCGTTTACATTTGGAAAAATTCTAACCAGTCATTTTTCCTATGAAGAACCTGTTTACGCGAACGTGCCAGCCAGTGCTTCGGGCCCTTGGCCTGGGGGCTTTTTTAGCGGGGGCAGCCCAGGCGGCGCCCGTGCCCGTGGCCGTGACCGGCTACACCGCCGATGTGGTGGCCGATGGCACCGGGGCCGCTGCGACGCGCACCACCGCCGATTTTGATGGCGTGTCGTACGCCCTCATGGCGCTGGGCTACACCAACCCCGCCGGCGCGTCGGCCACCGTGGGCCTGCCGGCTTCGGGCCTCATCAACAGCGCCGCTACGCCGGGCCTGAGCTTCCAACTGGCCTCCTACACCGCCAACAACTCGCTGCGCATTGCCACGGCGGCCACGGGCACGCTCACGCTGGCCACGCCCCGCACGGCCGGCGACCTCTACGTGCTGGCCTCGTCGGGTAGTGGCGTGAGCACGGTGGGCGTTACGGTCACGTTCAGCGACGGCACCACCCAGATTTTCTCGTCCATTTCGGTAGGCGACTGGTTTGGCGGCTCGGGAGCAACCATTGCCGGCATTGGCCGGGTCAGCACCGCCGACAACGTCATCACCAACAACACCACCGACCCGCGCCTCTACGAATACAAGTTCACGCTGGCCCCGGCCAACCTCGCCAAGCTGGTGCAAAGCGTGACGTTTAATAAAACCTCCACGGCGGGCGTCCTCAACGTGATGGGCGTATCGGTAAACCCCGTGTGCAACAGTGCGCCCACGGCCGGCACGGCCGTAGCCACCGCCACCAACACCTGCGCGGCCGCCGGCATCGTGGTGTCGCTCACCGGCGTGTCCACCGACGGGGGCCTGGCCTACCAATGGCAGTCCTCCACCAACGGCGGCACGTCTTACGCCGACATCACGGGCGCTACCAACGCCACTTACACCGTGGCCGGCCAAACCACCACCACGCTCTACCGGGCCCGCGTAACCTGTAGCGCCACCGCGCAATCGGCCAACTCCGCGCCGGTCACCATTTCCTCCACGGCGCCCACCTACGCCACGCTGCCCGTCATCGAAAGCTTTGAAGGCACTTGGCTGGACGTGTGCAGCACCCGCGACGTGCCCAACGCCTCGTGGCGCAACTCGCCGGCGACCGGCAACAACTCGTGGCGCCGCGACGACGACGCGGCCGCCGCGGCCTGGACGCTGCCCAACTCCTACCTCTACACCCCCGTGGCCAGCCAGGGTTCGCGCTCGGCGCGTTTTCATAGCGGCTACACGCAGGCCGGCGTGATGGCCCTGCTCGATTTGTATGTGAACCTGAGCGCGGCCGGCGCCAAGCGCCTGAGCTTTGATATCAACAACTCGGCGGGCTCCGACTCGCTGGTGGTGCAGATTTCCAACGACGGCGGCGCCACTTTCAGCCGTCTGGTGGGTTTTGGCGTAACGGGCCCCGGCTTCGTGACGCAGGTGCTGCCCATCAGCAGCACCTCGGCCACGGCCGTGATTCGCTTCCGCGGCCGCGGCGACTTTCTGAGCAACGACATTGGCTTGGATAACATCATCCTGGAGTCGGCCACGGGCTGCCTCACGCCGGCCGGCCTCACGGCCACCACCACCACCACCACGGCCACGCTGACCTGGCTCACGGGCGGCACCGGCACCTACTCCGTGGTGTACGGCCCCACCGGCTTCAACCCCGCTACGGGCGGCACCACGGTTTCGGGCCTCACCGGGCCCTCCACTACCATCACGGGCCTGACGCCGGGCACCACCTACCAGTTTTACGTGACGCTGAACTGCGCCGGCGGCGCCAACTCGGGCACGGCCGGGCCGGTGGCTTTCACGACGCAGATAATCAACGACGACCCCTGCGGTGCCACCGTGCTGACCGTCAACAACGTGTGCACGCCCATATCGACCACCACGGTGGGGGCCACCCAAACGCCCAGCACGGTGTATGCCGGCGGCGCGCAGGGCACGGGCTGCGGCTCCATTTCGGCCCCGCGCGACGTGTGGTTCCGGTTCACCACGGCGGCCACCGGCCCCGCCAGCACGCAGGTGCGCATCACCGTGACGGGCGGCGCGGCCAGCGTGGTACGGGCCTACTCGGGCACGGCCTGCACCGGCCCGCTCACCTACATTTCCTGCGTGGGCACGGCCTCCAACACGGCTGCCCCAGTACTGGACCTGAACAACCTCACGCCCAGCACGACCTACTACATCCGCGTGAACGAGTACAGCACGTCGGGCACGCTCGGCAACTTCACCATCTGCGCCTCGCCGGTGCCCAACTGCCCGGCGCCCACGGGCCTCGGCACGGGTGCCCTCACCAGCAGCACGGCCGTGCTGAACTGGAGCGGCACGCTGGCCGCCGGCAGCACCTACTCGGTGATTTACGGCCTCAACGGCTTCTTGCCCGCCACGGGCGGCACCACCGTTTCGGGCCTCACCGCCAACACCACGACGCTGACCGGCCTGAGCGCCACCACGGCGTATCAGTTCTACGTGCAGCAGATTTGCGGCGGCTTCAACGGCAGCAGCACGCTGGCCGGTCCTTTCCCCTTCACCACGCCCCTCACCGTGCCGGCCAACGACGAGCCCTGCGGTGCCCTGGCCCTGGGCAGCACGGCGGTGTCGGGCACCACGGTGGGCGCCACCACCGGTACGCAGGCCAGCATTCAGCTGCCCGCCTGCGCGGGCGGCTCGCTGCCTAAAGACGTGTGGTTCGCCTTCACGGCCAACGCCACCACCTCGACCTTCACCATCACGGGCACGGCCGCCGGCGCGGTGCGCGTGTACTCGTCGCCGAGCTGCTCGGCCGGGCCGTTCACGCAGGTATTCTGCCAGGGCAGCGGCGCCAACAACACGGCCTTCAGCGGCCCTGTGGCGGTAAGCGGCCTCTCGGTGGGCACGCGCTACTACGTGGCCGTGAGCGGCTACGGCAGCTCCGATACCCCCGGTGCGTTCACCATTGCCGCCACCAACGTGCTGGCCGCTCGCGCCCAAACCAACAGCAGTGCCCTGCAGGTGTTCCCCAACCCCAGCAACACCGGCCAATTGGCCCTGCGCCTGAGCGCTCCCGGTGCCAGCCAGGCCACGCTGCTCAACGCCCTGGGCCAGGCGGTGCGTTCGCAAGCCCTGCCCTCGGGCACGGCCGAGCACTTGCTCAGCACCCGCGGCCTGGCCGCCGGCGTGTACACGCTGCGTGTGCAGGCTGGTGCCGAAGTCTATACCCAGAAAGTAGTGCTGGAATAAGCCTCGGCTGCATAAAGGCCAAAAAGGGCCGCCCCGACTGGGGCGGCCCTTTTTTATTGGTGGGAGTGAGGTAGCCCGGTCCTACAAGGAAGTTTTCCAAACGGTTGCCGCACAGCATTTGGCAAAGATGTTTGGTGAGCCTGGCCCGATGCAGGCAATGGCTGGTAGGAGGCCGTTGGTGCTGGGCCGGCACCTGCTTTTGCCGGTCTTGAGTAGATAAAAAAAGCCCCGGCTGCTGGCACAGCCGGGGCTTTTATCATGCATTGAAAGAGGCTGTTATTCCACTACCAGCCTTTTCACAACCACGCCGGCTTCGGTAAGTAAGCGCAGCGAATAAACGCCAGTGGCCAGATTGGTCAGCGGCAAGGTATGCCGGGCCAGGCCGGCGGGCAGGGCCTGCGTCAGCACGGTGCGGCCCAGGGCGTCCACCAGTCCGGCCGTTACAACTGTACGGCTGAGCGACGACGGTAGTTCAACATACACCTGTTGCGTGGCCGGGTTGGGGAACAAGGCCACCTGGGCGGCCAAGGACGCCGAGGCCGTGCCGAGCACCTGCTGGGCCCCGAAGACGAGCTCGAAGCGCGGGGGGGTGGCGGCCGCGTTCTGGGTGAAGGTGTAGGCGGGCGTCAGGCTCAGGTCGGTGAGCGTGCCCAGTTGCAGGTCGCGCAGGAAGGGCTGGGCGCCGGCCGGGAAGTTGAGCACCTGCGCCGCGCGCAGCGTGTAGGTGCCCGGGGCCGGCACGGCCACGGCGAGCGGCACGGTCACGGTGGTGGTGCTGCCGGTGGGCAGGCCGTTGATGGCGAGTTGCGTGCCGGCGGCCACCGAAGCCAGGTTCAGGCCCGTGGTGTTGGGCAGCTTCACGGCGTCATATTGTGGGTCGATGCCGGCCGTGGCGCCGGCCTCGAAGTACACGTACGCCTCGTCGGACGCCGCGCCCGTGGCCCCGCGCAGCGTCAGCTGCACCAGCGGACGGGTTTCCGAGGTGCCGCGCTGGAAGGTGGTGCCGCTGGGTGCCGTGAGGCGGTTGGCGTTGCGGAAGGTGATGGAGCCCGCCGACTGCCCCGCCGCCACGCGGGCAAAGAAGCCCTGGCCCGCGGGAATGACGGGGTTGCCGCCCACGCCGTTCACGTAGCTGCGGTACTGGCCCGCGTACTGGGCCGTGCTGCTGTACACGTAGATGGCGCCTTCCAGATTCACCCGGTCGCTGGCCGGCACCGTGGAGTAGTCGATGGGGGCGGGGTAGGGGTTGCCCAGCAGCTGCCAGCCGCCGTCGGGGAAGCTGGCTCGGTTGCTGGCCAGCGGCACGTTCACGTCGCCGTTGTTGAGCGTGCCCACAAAGTCCACCAGTTGCGAGGCCGCAATGTTGACGGTGTAGCCGCGGCCCACAGCCAGCGGGTCACTCAGGGCGGCGGGCGAGAAGAAGCCCTTGTCGAAGGGGTTCAGGTTATTGGTCAGGGCTAGGCGGCTTTGGTCATAGCCAAACACGGTGGGAAAGCCCGTGACCTGGCTCGGGGTGGGCGAGGTGTTGTAGGCCGGGTTCACCACCGGCGCGAAGCCGGCCGTGGCCAGGTCGTTGACGGTGGTGTTGCTCACCGGGGCCGAGTAGTGACGGTAGCCCAGGCCGGGGTTCAGGCTCGGGTCGATGTAGCGCTGCACCGTGGCCGTGCCATTCACCACGCCGCCGGCGTTGTTCACCAGCGCGTCGCCCTGCGCCGACGAGAGCAGCGTGAGCGGCTGCCCGCCGGTGCTCAGGTTGCCGGTGAGGGTCAGCACCCGCGCGATGTCGACGGCCACAGCCTGCGTGGCCCCGCTGGCACCCACGCTCAGGTTCCAGAAGCGGAGCGGGCTGCTGCCGCCCAGGGTCTGAGCGCTGGTGCCGGTGAGGGCCACGGTGCCGCCGGTGGTCGTGTTAAAGCCCGTGTAAGTGCCATTGTTGATGAAATTACCCGTCAACGATAAGGTGCCGCCGGTGTGCAAAACGCCCGCGCTGACGCCGATGGTCAGGTTTTTGGCCGTGGCCGTGCCGGCGGTTAATATCGGCGACCGGGTCGAAACCGTCGGAATGGTGGCGTCTACGGTGGGGGTGGGCACGCCGGCGGTCCAGTTGCCGGCCGTGAACCAGTCGGTGCTCAGGTTGCCGGTCCAGATGGTCGCCGTGATGGGGGCGAGGTAGGTGAGGCTGTACTGCGCGGCGGCGGTGTTGCCGTTGCCGGCCCCGTCCTGGGCCACGTTGGCGCCCACGTTCACCGTGGTGGCGGTGCCGGCCGTGGTCGGCGTCACGCTGAAGGTGTAGGTCGAGCCGCTGCCGGCAAAGCCCGTAAGCGTGCCGTTGCCCACGCTCACGCCCCCGGCCGCGAAGCCCGTCACGCTTTCCGAGAACGTCACCGCGAACTGCAGGGGCGAGGTGGCGGTCGTGCCGCCGCTGGCGCCGCTCGTCGAGGTGATGGCCACCGCGGGGCGGGCCGTTTCCACCGTGAACGTGTTGGTGTTGCTGTTGCCGCTCACGGTTGCGCCGGCGGCCTGCGCCGTGGCGTACACCGTGTGGCTACCGTCGGCGAGCGAGGTGGGCTGGGGCAGGGAAAAGCTGCCCGCGCCCGAAGCCGTGGTGGTGCCAATGGCCGTGAGGTCGACGTATACCGTGACCGTGCTGCCGGCCGGGGCCGTGCCCGAGTAAGTTGGGGTAGAGTTGTTCGTCAGGGCGCCGTTGGCCGGAGCCAACACCGTGGGCGCCGCCGTTCCGGGCTGGGCCGCCACCGCGAGCGTGTAGGCCCGCGAGCCGTTGTAGGGGCCCGCGCCGGTGGTGGCGTCGGTGGCCCTTACCGTGAAATTAAACGTGCCGCTGGCCGTGGGCGTGCCCGCCAGCGTGCCGCCGGGAGCTAAAGCTAAGCCTGCGGGCAGGGCACCGGCCGAGACGGTATAAGTGTACGGCGCCGTGCCGTCCGAGGCCGTGATGACCTGGCTGTAAGGCGAACCCGCAGTAGCATTGGGCAAGGTGGCCGGCGCTACGGCAATGGTCGGGGCGGCAATGGTCAGGGTGTAGGCGCGGGTGCCGCTATACGGACCGGGTGCCGCCGAGGCGTCGGTGGCAGTCACGGCAAAATTAAACGTGCCACCGGCCGTGGGCGTGCCGGCCAGTGTGCCGCCGGCAGCCAAGGTCAGGCCCGCGGGCAGGGCACCGCTCGTGACAGTATAAGTGTAGGAGCCTGAGCCGCCGGAGGCCGTCAGCGTCTGGCTGTAGGCCACGGCCACGGTGCCGTTGGGCAGCGTAGCCGGGGCCACCGTAATGGTAGGGGCCACAAACGTCAGCGAGTAAGACGCGGGCGCCGCGGTGTTGCCATTGCCGGCGGGGTCCTGGGCCACGTTGGCGGGCACGGTCACGGTGGTGGCGGTGCCGGGCGTGGCGGGCGTCACCGTGACCGTGTAGGTAGTGCTGCCCGAAGCGCCCGAGAAGCCCGAGATGGTGCCGTTGTTCACGGTGATATCGCCGGTCACGAAGCCGCTCACGTTCTCGGAAAAGGTCACCGTGAAGGGAATCGGCGACGTGCCCGTCGTGCCGCCGCTGGCGCCGGCCGAGCTCGTGATTGCCACCGTGGGCCGCACCGCGTCGATGACAAAATTATTGGTGTTGGAGTTGGCGCTCACCGTGCTGCCGCTGGTTTGCGCCGTGGCGTACACCGTGTGCGAGCCCTGGGTCAGGGCCACGGGCTGGGTTATGGCCCAGTTGCCCGTGGCATCGGCCGGGGTCGTGCCGATGGACGTCAAGTCCACGTACACGGTCACCGTGCTGTTGGCCGGGGCCGTGCCGCTGTAAGCCGGCGTGCTGGTGCTGAGCAAGCTGCCGTTCGCCGGCGCGAGGACCACCGGAGCGGCCGTCACGAGCTGTGCGTACTGCACGCTCATCGTGTTGCTGGCGGAGTTACTCGTATTGTTGGCGTCCAGGGCCACGCCCGCGGCCAGGCTGACCGATACAGTGCCCGACCCGGCTGGCGTCACGGTGAAGGTGTAGGGACCCGCGCCGCTGCCCGAGAAGCTGCCGCTGGTGAGCGTGCCGCCCGTCACCGTCACGTCCGCAGCCGTAAAGCTCGTGCCCACGCTCTGCGAGAAGCTCACCGCGAAGGGAATGGGCGAGGTGTTGGTCGGGCTGGCTGCGGTCGTGCTCACGGTGGCCGTCAGGGCCGGGGCAAACACGGTGAACGTGGCCGAAGTGAAGGGCTCGTACGCCGGGGTTTGGCCGGGCTGGATGGCCCCCACGAACACGTCGTTGACGAACACGTTCAACCGCTGGTCGACCGCGGTGTAGTAGCGCTGGGCCGTCTGGAAGTTCACCTGGTAGCTGCCCGTGGGCACGGCCAGGTTCTGCGAGAGGCTGGCGTTGTTGTCGCCGGCGCTCTGTATCAGGGCCACCGCGTCGCCGTTGGGCGGCAGGGGCTGGGGCTGGCCCGGGACTTGGGAGTCGAAGCCGCTGCCGTAGCGCGCCACGCCGGACGTGCTGGTGAAGCTCCAGGGCGCGGCCACCACGCCGTCGGCCGTCTTCTTGAAGCCGGCAGCCGGCACGTTGTTGGTTTCAAAGCTGCCGTTTTGCAAGCCGTTGGGCACCACCGTGCTCGTACCGCTTTGCAGCACCTGCACCACGTCCACGAAGGCCGTCACGTCGCTGTTGCCGCTGGCGCTGCCCGCCGCCTGAATGCGCAGCGTGGGCGCGGCGGCGAAGCTCTTGGTGATGCTGTAGGTTTCGCCGGCCGTGTAGGGCACGTTGCTGAGGGTGGGCGAAACGCCCGTGGAATTGGCCACGTTCAGCGTCAGGGCGCCGTCGCCGGTGCCGGTGTTCACCACCACCGTGTAGGTAGTGCCCGACCCTGACACGCTGGCCACAGCTGCGCCGCTCAGGACCGAAGTAGTCAGGTTGAAGTTTGCCGTGGTCAGGCCCGTTACCGTGCCCGAGAAGACGACCCGGTAGCGCACCTGGGCCGTGGCCGTGGGCGAGAGCGTCAAGCGCGTGACCGATACCACCGAGGCCGTGGGAGGTGTATAAGTGAGGCTGTACTGCGCGGCGGCGGTGTTGCCGTTGCCGGCCGCGTCCTGGGCCACGTTGGCCGGCACGTTCACCGTGGTCGGGGTGCCGGGCGTGGCCGGCGTCACGCTGAAGGTGTAGGTCGAGCCGCTGCCGGCAAAGCCGGAGAGCGTGCCGTTGCCCACCGTCACGTCGGCCGGCACGAAGCCTGCCACGCCTTCCGAGAACGTGGCCGTGAACTGCAGGGGCGAGGTGGCGGTCGTGCCGCCGTTGGCGCCGCTCGTCGAGGTGATGGCCACCGCGGGGCGGGCCGTGTCCACCGTGAACGTGTTGGTGTTGCTGTCGACGCTGCTATTGCCAGCGGCATCGCTGGCCCGGGCTTTCACCGTGTGGCTGCCCTGGGCCAGGGCCGTGGGCTGCGTGAAGGTCCAGTTGCCCGCGCCCGAAACCGTGGTGGTGCCCACCGAACTGCCGTCTATCAGCACGGTGATGGTGGTACCGGGGTCGGCCGTGCCCGTGTAAGTGGGCGTTGTGGTGCTCAACTGGCTGCCGTTGGCCGGCGTCAGCACCACCGGCGCCGCCGGGGGAGTGGTGTCCACGGTCCAGCTATAGGTCGCCGGCGTGGGGTCCACGTTGCCGGCGTTGTCAATGGCCCGCACCTGGAAGGTGTGCGACCCGTCGGCCAGGCCCGTGTACGTGCGCGGGCTGGTGGCCGTCGCAAAAGCCCCGCCGTCGAGGCTGGCCTGAAAAGACGCCACGCCGCTGCCCGTGTCGGTGCCGGTGAAC
Source organism: Hymenobacter miniatus (assembly GCF_016427455.1). Classification (NCBI taxonomy): domain Bacteria; kingdom Pseudomonadati; phylum Bacteroidota; class Cytophagia; order Cytophagales; family Hymenobacteraceae; genus Hymenobacter; species Hymenobacter miniatus. The sequence goes on along the minus strand of NZ_JAELXR010000002.1, from coordinate 861 downwards.
GTGAACGTGGCCGAGGCGCTGTTACTGAGCGCCGGCGGGGTGGCGGTGAGGGTGGTGTTGGGCGCGTTGGTGTCTACCGTAAAGTTAAAAGTGGTGCTGTTGGCGCTGGTCGCGCCGTTCAAAGTGGCCCGGGCATACACCGTGTGGCTGCCCTCGGCCAGGGCCGTGGGTTGGGCCAGGCTGAAATTGCCGCCCGTGGCCGTGGTGGTGCCAATGGCCGTGAGGTCGACAAAGACCGTGACGGTGCTGCCGGCCTGCGCCGTGCCCGTGTAGAGGGGCGTATTGCTGGCGAATGCCTGTCCGTTGGTCGGGCTGGTAATCACCGGCGCGTTGGGCAGGGTGCTGAAGCTCAACACGCTGCCGTAGCTGGTTCCCGCGCTGTTGCTGGCATAGGCGCGCACGTAGTAGGTGGTGGCGGGCGCCAGCCCCGATATGGTGGCCGAAAACGTGCCCGTGCCCGTGCCGTTGGCCGCTTGCGTCACGCCGCTGCCGCCAATGGTGGGCGTGGTGTTGGTGCTGCTGTACACCACGCCCCGGCTGCTCACGTTTGCGCCGCCGTCGGCGGTCACGTTGCCGCCCAGCGCCGCGCTGGTATTTGTCGGGCTGCCGGGCGTCGCCGTCGTCACGGTGGGGGACACTGCTTCGAGCAAAGCCAGGCCACTAACCACCGTCGAGGTGGAGCCGGCGATGTAGGGGGCGGTGAGGAGGGTGGACACGGCGTTGCCGGCGGCCAGGCTCACGGCCACAATCTTGGTGTTGGTCAGGCTCGTCGTCGACTGGCTCGGGCGGGTGTCGGCCACGAGCAGGCGGTTGTTGGCCGCGTCGAGCACCAGCGGCCCCGCCGTCTGCACAAAATTGTCC
>NZ_JAELXR010000029.1:0-2435 GCF_016427455.1 Hymenobacter miniatus | reverse complement strand
GGAAACGCAACCGTCCCCGGGCCGCTGGGGAAAGCGGCGCGGGGACGGGCAAGGAAAAGGTTGGCGGCGACCGACTCTCCCACCGGTGAAGGCAGTACCATAGGCGCACCGGGGCTTAACGGCTCTGTTCGGAATGGGAAGAGGTGAACACCCGGGCTAAAGCCACCATTGCTGGCGGGTTGGTTCGTGTTCAACGGTGAACCAACTCAATAACGTTGACATAAGGGGACAAAAACGAAGCGCCGGTTGCGCGTTTGACGAAAATACGCGAAGCCCTCGGCCACTTAGTACGGCTCAGCTATTGCATTTCTGCTGGTTCACCTGCCGCCTATCCACGTCGTCATCTCCGACGGGCCTTCATATTGGGAAATCTCATCTCCAGGGGAGTTTCGCACTTAGATGCTTTCAGCGCTTATCTCGTCCCAGCGTAGCTACCCGGCGCTGCACCTGGCGGTACAACCGGCGCACCAGCGGCTGGTCCATCCCGGTCCTCTCGTACTAAGGACAGGTCCTGTCAAATTTCCAACGCCCACCACAGATAGGGACCGAACTGTCTCACGACGTTCTGAACCCAGCTCGCGTGCCACTTTAATCGGCGAACAGCCGAACCCTTGGGACCTTCTCCAGCCCCAGGACGTGACGAGCCGACATCGAGGTGCCAAACCTCCCCGTCGATATGAGCTCTTGGGGGAGATCAGCCTGTTATCCCCGGCGTACCTTTTATCCTTTGAGCGATGGCCCTTCCATGCGGAACCACCGGATCACTATATCCGTCTTTCGACCCTGCTCGGCTGGTCGGCCTCACAGTCAAGCCCGCTTCTGCTATTGCGCTCTGCGTCCGGTTACCAAGCGGACTGAGCGGACCTTTGAAAGCCTCCGATACTCTTTTGGAGGCGACCACCCCAGTCAAACTACCCAGCAGCCACTGTCTCCCGGTCGTCCGGGATTAGGCAGCAGGCACAGTAAGGGCGGTATTTCAACGTCGGCTCCCCGAGAACTAGCGTCCCCGGCTCAGCGCCTCCCGCCTATGCTACACATACTGAACCCACCACCAATGGCAACCTATAGTAAAGGTGCACGGGGTCTTTCCGTCCCGTGGCGGGTACTCGGCATCTTCACCGAGACTACAATTTCACCGAGCTCACGGCTGAGACAGCGCCCAGATCGTTACACCATTCGTGCAGGTCGGAACTTACCCGACAAGGAATTTCGCTACCTTAGGACCGTTATAGTTACGGCCGCCGTTTACCGGGGCTTCGATTCAACGCTTCGCCTTGCGGCTAACGTCCCCTCTTAACCTTCCGGCACCGGGCAGGTGTCAGGCCTTATACGTCCGCTTGCGCGTTAGCAAAGCCATGTGTTTTTGTTAAACAGTCGCCTGGGCCTTTTCACTGCGGCTTCTCTGCTTGCGCAGAGGAAGCGACCCTTCTCCCGAAGTTACAGGTCCATTTTGCCGAGTTCCTTGGCCGTGATTCACTCGAGCGCCTCAGGATGCTCTCCTTGACTACCTGTGTCGGTTTGCGGTACGGGCGATAAATGCGTTAAAACGCTTAGCAGGTTTTCTTGGCAGTCGGATTAGGCACACTATCCGCGTGACCCGAAGGTCGTGCGGTACTATCAGCGTTCGGCTAGGTCCGCGTACTTAACTACGGTCCCACTACCTACGGCCTTCAACGGGCACTTCCGTCCGCCCGCGGTGCTTTCACTTCTGCGTCACTGCATCACTTGCATTCATCGGTGCAGGAATATTAACCTGCTGTCCATCGAGTTCACCCTTCGGCTGCCCCTTAGGTCCCGACTAACCCAGCTCCGATTAGCGTTGAGCTGGAAACCTTAGTCTATCGGCGTGCGGGTTTCTCACCCGCATTATCGTTACTCATGCCTACATATGCTTTTCTCCACGCTCCACCGCGCCTGACGACGCGGCTTCACCGCAAGGAGAATGCTCCCCTACCACGTGATGGTCTTGCACATCACATCCAACGCTTCGGTACTAGATTTGATGCCCGCGTATTATCGATGCCCGGTCGCTCGACCAGTGAGCTGTTACGCACTCTTTAAAGGAATGGCTGCTTCCAAGCCAACCTCCTGGCTGTCAAAGCAACTGGACCTCCTTTGTTCAACTTAATCTAGATTTGGGGACCTTAGCGGTTGGTCTGGGTTCTTTCCCTCTCGGCCGGGGACCTTAGCACCCCAGGCCTCACTGCCGGCTATAGCCAGTGGCATTCGGAGTTCATCAGGATTCGGTAGGCTCTGACACCCCCTAGTCCTATTGGTAGCTCTACCTCCACTGACCTCGACGCCGACGCTGTACCTCAATACATTTCGGGGAGTACGAGCTATTTCTCAGTTTGATTGGCCTTTCACCCCTACCCTCAAGTCATCCAAATCCTTTTCAACGGAAACTGGTTCGGTCCTCCAGTGCCTGTTACGGC